>NZ_JCALEF010000001.1:0-916438 GCF_059813245.1 Mycobacterium sp. NGS15
ACTCAGTTCACCTCATGAGTTTTCGGAGAGAAGATCCGTCCCAACGGACTGCTGCCGTCCTTCGGAACGATCGGTGACGGCCTGGACAACGCTGTACTGGAATGCTTTTGGTCCTTCGCGCAAATCGAGCTTCTCGACCGCCAGAAGTGGAAGACTCGGCTGGAGCTCGCCAACGCGGTCTTCGACTACATAGAAACCCCCATAACCGGCAACGCCGCCACTCGGAGCTGAACTACCGCACCCCGGTCGAATACGAACTATCCTTCACCAACGACACCCTCACCGCCGGCAGTTAGTCACGACAAGTGGAACCCAGGCAGGGCGGGTCAAGATGTCACCTATTCGTGCAATGACCCGATCATCGTTCACCGTTGAATCAAGAGCATAGCCACAGCGGCAAGTGATGGGCTTGCTAACGTTATACTTACTCACGGGAGGTCGAGCGTGCCATGGTCACTGCGAAGGACGTCGCGGAACGGTTGCAAGTTTCGATATCTACAGTTGGGCGTGCCCTGGCCGACGACAATCGGATCAGCGGCGCGACCCGCCAGCGCGTGCGAGAAACCGCGACAGAAATGGGCTACGCAGGCAACAGCGCTGCCCGAATTGTACGCGGCCAGCCCAGTAACTTGGTCGGGTTGATTGTTCCGGATATTCGCAACAGCTTCTACGCCAGTGTCGCACATCAGCTTTCAGTAACATTGAGCCAGTACGGGTACCAACTGATGCTCGCGGAGTCGGGGGACGATCGCAGTACCGAATTGCGGCATGTTCGCGACCTCGTCGCAGGCAAGGCTGCCGGTCTGATAGTGGTGCCGAGCGGCTCACCACATCCAGAGGTCGTCAAGCTACTCGAATCGATTCAACATGTGCAACTGTTGCGCAAACAGCCAGGCTGGGGTGACCAGTGCTTCGGGATAGGTGACTACGACGCCTTGAGAGAAGCGACGGGCCACTTGGCGCAGCTCGGACATACTCGCGTCGCCTATATCGGTGGCCCGCTGTCGCTTTCAACCGGGTTCGAACGCTTTCGGGGCTACCGGAGCGTCATTCGCGACAACCAGATGGCTGACGAACCCGAGTTACAACACTTCATTCCGCCGGCGTCGGTCGGCGGCGCATCGAACGCCGTGAGAGAGCTGCTCGCATCGAAGCGCCCGCCTACCGGACTCGTACTCGGCTCGGTACAGCTCACTGCCGGAGTTCTCGATGCTCTGACAGCCGACAGAACGGCCGTTCCGGACCGACTCTCGATCGTCGGGTTCGGTGACGAGCCCGGGTTTTCATGGTGGGGCAGCGGATTGACAACGATGACTTTGCCAGTTGCCGCGGCCGCCGCCAGCTGCGCATTGTGGGTCGTAGACCATCTGCGTGCGCCTGCCGACAGCCCAGGCGCCTACACGTCATTGGTATCCGGAAGCCTACAGATCCGGGGCAGCACAGCACGTCTCAACTGATCGCCAGAGTTCCTCAGTTTCTAGTCGACTGGAGACCGTTCGTGCTATCGTTAGCAGTCGTCCGTCGCGTTTCCTCCGCTCACACGGCGCGCCCCAACGATTGGAGCAACCACATGCCGAATTGCCGTCGACGAGTAGCCATTCTGACCGACCGAGCATGGCCTGACGATACGATTGAGCGGCAGATTCTCGAGGACGCAGGAATCGCTCTGGTGGCAGCCGGAGCAGGGCCCAACCCGGTTGAGGTCATCGATCGGTTGGTTTCCGACATCCAGCCGCACGCAATCCTTACATGCTGGGACAAGGTCTCCAGTGAAGCCATCAGCAGCGCGAAGGATCTTCGAGTGATAACGCGGATGGGCGTCGGGCTCGACAACATCGCGGTATCGACAGCAACCGCACGCGGCGTTGTAGTCACCAATGTTCCGAACTACTGCGCGGAAGAGGTCTCCGACCATGCGGTCGCACTGGCGCTCGCATGGACTCGCGGAGTCGCACATGCCGATCGAGAAGTCAGGGCCAGACGGTGGAATCCTTCAAGTTTTCATCTCCGTCGACTCTCTACGCTTACCTGCGGCATCATAGGATTCGGGCAAATCGGTCGTCGAACGGCGGCAAAACTTCATGCTTTCGGCGCCAAGGTTCTCGTTTCTTCTCGTACTCCACCTGACCATGCCACGTCCGCAATAAACGTGCCCATAACAGAATTGCTGTCCTCCAGCGATGTCGTCTTCCTACATGTTCCGCTGACGGACGAAACCCACCACCTCATCGGCACGCACGAACTGCGAATCATGCGTCCCGGCGCCGTCCTGATCAATGTGAGCCGTGGAGGGCTGGTCGATACGGCAGCGTTGCTTGAGTCGCTCAATTCCGGTCACCTCGGCGGCGCAGGCCTTGACGTCATCGAAGGAGAACCGACGGTACCCGAGGCATTATTGGGTCATGACTCCGTGATCGTCACTCCGCACATAGCCTTCAGCTCCGACGCTGCGCTAGCGGAGCTGCGGCACAGCGCCGCACAGGAAGTCGTGCGGGTGCTTGCGGGGAAGCCTCCCGAACACCAATGCAACCACCCAACTCTTTGGTCGCCTTAATAGGTCGATGCGTTAGTCGAAATTGCCGACACCCTCCTCTTCTTCCACTCGAGTCAGAATTGTCCGTTGCCGGAGCGCGCTAATATTTCTGCACCACAAATACAACCGTAGAACGTTAATACTAGCAGCCACCAGGAGAAGGAATATCTCATGCGAATTGCGAATGTCGATGGCCGGGCAACAGTCTTGACGGCCGACGATCGTGGTATCGACGTCGAATCTGCGTCCAATGGTAAATACGGCCAAGCCTGGCAGGCCCTCTACGAAAATTGGGATGAATTCCTCGCTTGGGCCCAGGTGCTGGGTACCAAGGATGAAATCCATTTCACCCGATCTCAGCTCGGTCCCCCTTCTCCCCAACCCAGGCAGATTGTTGCAACGGGCCTGAACTACAGCACGCACGTCGCAGAGGCAGGCTTCGAACGGACCGACATTCTCCCGCCGACATTCACCAAGTTTCCGTCCTCACTTGCTGGACCGGATGTCGAGGTCGTGATTCCTCCTGGCGGGAAGGTCGATTGGGAGGTCGAACTCGTGCTGATCATCGGCAAGGCTGCACATAACGTTGCGGTCGCGGACGCGTGGCAACACATCGCGGGCGTGACGGTAGGACAGGACATCACTGAGCGAGGCATGCAGTTCAACGGCCCACACGTGCAGTGGAGCCTGCCGAAATCGTTTCCCAATTTTTCGCCGGTCGGCCCGTGGCTCGTGACAGCAGACGAACTGCAGGACCGCAACGACTTACGACTGACGTGCGCGATCGACGGCGAGGCCGTGCAAGATGCGCGCACTACAGGCATGATCTTTGCCGTCGATCGCCTTCTGTCGACGATCTCCGAGGTCCTCACTCTTTATCCAGGCGACATTTTGTTCACCGGCACTCCCGAAGGAGTGGGAATGGCACAAAACCCGCAGCGATGGCTCCGGCCCGGCGAAGTGCTGGTCAGCTCTATCGAGGGCATCGGTGACATGCGGCAGGTCCTCGTGCCGTCACCCAGCAATTGATCGCCGAGCATCGAATCAACAAGGAGAGTCGTGAGTTTCGCGAGCCCATTTCCTGATGTCGACATCCCGGATGTCAGCGTCTACGAGTTCCTGTTCGGCGACATCGAGGCCGACGCGCAGTCTTTGCCGGCGCTGACCGATAGCGCCACCGGGGAAACGGTTACCTACGGGGCATTGTTGTCTGGCATCGAACGCATCGCCGGAGCACTTGTTGCCCGAGGGCTTGTCATCGGCGACGTAGTAGGACTTCATTCACCGAATGTACCTGCTTTTGCCACCGTATTTCATGGCATCCTGCGCACGGGCGGAGTAGCCACCACGATCAATGCGTTGTATACCGCATCCGACATAGCCCGACAATTGCAAGATTCGGCTGCAAAATTTCTGTTTACGTGTGCAGCGCTGTTGCCGCAAGCAGAAGCAGCAGCTGATCAGGCTACTATTTCGCGAGACCGAATCTTTGTGCTCGACGACGCAGAAGGGTTCTCGACCTTTCAAGACCTTCTCGACGAAGAAAGAACAGCGCCGGAAGTCCAATTCGATCCGAGTCAGCAACTTGCTGTACTTCCGTACTCTTCCGGCACTACCGGAAGGTCGAAAGGTGTGATGCTCACCCATCGAAATCTCGTTGCCAACATGTGCCAGATCAGCGCGCCGATGGGCATTCGATCCGACGACAGGATCCTTGCGGTTCTCCCCTTTTTCCACATCTACGGGATGACCGTCTTGCTCAATTCGGCACTCCATCAAAGGGCTTTGCTCGTGACGATGCAGAAGTTCGATCTCGAACAGTTCCTTTACACAATCTCTTCCTTCCGATGTACTTACGCGTTCATCGCGCCACCAGTGGCCATAGCATTGGCAAAGCACTCGCTGGTCGATGAATTCGATCTCACGTCGTTGCATTCGGTTTTCTCGGGGGCGGCACCGCTGGACTGCGAGCTTGGCGAGGCTGTCGCCCGTCGACTCGGCTGCAACGTCCGCCAGGGTTTCGGCATGTCGGAGATGAGTCCGGTGAGCCACGTCATACCGATCGATCGTGACGACATATCCCTGAACACCGTAGGTGTGACCGTTGCGAACATGAGATGCAAGCTCGTGGACACCGCTACGGCGGTGGAAATCGCAAGACCGATCAACGGAACGAGTGCACCAGGAGAACTATGGTGTGCAGGACCCAATATCATGGCGGGATATCTCGGCAACGAGAGCGCAACAGCGGAAGTCATTGATTCAGACGGTTACCTGCATACCGGTGACATCGCCACAGTGGATTCCGACGGTATTGTCACGGTGATCGATCGACTAAAAGAACTGATCAAATACAAGGGTTATCAAGTGCCACCAGCAGAGTTAGAGGCAGTTCTAATGACGCATCCGGGTATCGCCGATGCGGCGGTCATCGGTGTATTCGATGACAACGGCGAGGAAGTGCCGAAAGCATACGTCGTCGAGCAGCCGGGAGCGGACCTCGATAAGGCCGACATTCTTGCCTTCGTCGCCGAACGTGTCTCACCGCACAAGAAGGTTCGCAAAGTAGAGTTTATCGAGCAGATACCAAAGTCCCCCGCAGGGAAGATCCTTCGACGCGAGCTGCGTGCGATCACCACTTAGTGAGAGCTCTCTTATACCTGGCCCGGATCAACTTGCCGCGTCCGGGCCTGACCGCAACTCCTGAGCTGGAGCCACTACTTTTTGATCGGCCGGAATTTGCACTCTAACGTTGGGGCGTTCACGCGAGCTTCGCGAGACTCTGCTTGCGTTTTTCGACGCCAACAAGAGCTATACGGCGGTCGCCCGCTCCTCCCACCTGCACAAGAACACCGTCGTCCAACGCATCATGCGCGCAAAGGAATCGACCGCGCGACATGCGGCCAGGGACCTCGACATTCATGTCGCGCTCATGGCGGTTGACGTGCTCGGTGAGGACGTTCTCGCTGACGCGTGACACCTCCCGGCCCCCAGAGAGTCACGGCGAGTCGATGAACAATCCTCTGGTCACGATGGTGATCCAGGTGGCGATGAGATCCCTTATCCCGCTGGCATCATGAGGTTGCCGGTCGGGCCGCCAGCTCAGAGCCAAGATACCGTTCATCGCAGCCCACAGGGCGGTGGCGGCGGTCACCGGATCGAGGCGCGGATTGATACTGCCCTCAGCAATGCCCTCGGACACCGCTTCGGCGAGTTTGGCGTTCTGTTCTCCTACGAGGCTGGCTATCCGCGCGAAGGCATCAGGTTGGCTGGGAGGGTTGGCGAGCAGTCGGAATTGATCTGGTCGCTCGAGCGCGAACCGGGTGTAGGCCTCGGCGGCGCGACGGATCCGATCCACCGGCGTGCCCGCCGCGGCATACGCGGCGTCCATGTACTGGCGGTTTTCTTGCAGCGCGCGCTCGGCGACTGCCAGCAATACAGCCGATCGTCCACCGACTCGGTTGTAAATCGTCTGCACCGCAACGTCCGCGCGGTCCGCGACGGCTTCCAGTGTGAGTGCCTCGGCGCCGCTTTCCAGCACCAGCTGTTCGGCCGCGTCGACGACCGCGCAGTAAGTGGCGGCGGCTCGCCGTGCCGTCCGGGTTATCCCGTCCCCAGTCATCCTGGCTACGCTACTCGCCGACTGTAGCCACATCCATAATTGGAATCACTTCCATTAATGGAATGTATTCCATATAGTGACGGGCGGTGGCCACCAATCGCCACCCATGCCCCCGTTACGGAGACCCGAGATGGATAGATCCGACATCACCTTCATGGCGGAATCAACTAAGTGCGCGGGCTGGATTTATCTGGCTGACGTGGAACGTCCTGCGCCATGCATCGTGATGGCTCACGGCTTGGCGGGTGTGAAGGAGATGCGACTCGATGCGTACGCGCAGCGATTCGTTGCGAACGGATACCACGTATTGGTGTTCGACTACCGGCATTTCGGCGCCAGCGACGGCACACCCCGCCAAGTGCTTGACATCGGAAAACAGCACACCGACTGGGCTGCGGCGGTCAGCTACGCCCGCTCCAGACCAGAAGTGGACCCAGCACAAATCGTGCTCTGGGGCTCGTCGCTGGCAGGAGGGCATGTGATGGCCATGGCCAGATCCGTGGCCGCCGTTGCCGTCATCGCCCAGGTCCCGCATGCAGACGGTCCGACATCGGTGCTCGCATTGGGCCCGATGCAAGCACTCAAACTCACCGGGCACGGCCTGTACGACGCGGCCCGCGCGGTGCTACGGCTCTCACCGCACTATGTCACGTCCTCCGGCACGCCTGGGTCCTCGGCCATGATGACTGCCCCTGACGCGCATGAGGGCTATCGACGTCTCATCCCTGAAGGGCAAGTATTCGATGAACGAGTTGCCGCCCGCGTCGCACTCACAGTCGGTCTGTACTCGCCGGGCCGCAAACTCCGCGATGTAGCGGTCCCTGTCCTCGTGCAGGTCGCCGCAAAAGACCAGACCACTCCGCCGGCGGCGGCGATCAAGGCCGCCAACCGGGCCCCCTCGGCTGTCGTAAAGATCTACGACATAGGCCATTTCGAGCCCTATGTCGAACCCGCCTTTAATTCCGTCGTTAACGACCAGATCGATTTCCTCCAAGATGTCCTCGACTAACCGGACCGGCCGCAGCGTCGTCATCACCGGCGCTGGCGCCGGTATCGGGCGCGCCGCCGCGCGCCGGTTCGCCGCGCTCGGTGCCACGGTGTGCGCCACGGACGTGAACGCCTCTGCACTGCAAACCCTGCGCGGGGAACTCGGTGACGAGCACACCTACGCCACAATGGACGTCACCGATAAAACCGACGTCGCCCGAGTCCTGGCTGCCTTCGCCGAAAAGCAAGGCGGCGCCTTCGACGTGCTGCTCAACAACGCCGGTGTCGCCTTCCTCGGCGACTTTCAGACCTTGCCCCTCGAGCAGCACGAACTGGTGACGGGAGTAAATGTCACCGGCGTGCTCAACTGCACATATCTATCGTTTCCATACCTGTCGAAAGCGCCCAGGGCCACCGTCATCAACATGTGTTCACTATCTGCCGAGTACGGCCTTCCCAGCGAAGCCACCTACTCGGCCAGCAAGTTCTGGGTACGCGGTTTCACCGAGGCGATGAACATCGAGTGGGAGCGCCACGGGATCCACGTCTGCGACATCATGCCCAATTTTGTAGCGACCCCGATGATGGATATCGCGCACACCAAGCTGGTCAAGTCCGTCGGTGTCAAGCTCACCGCCGACGATGTTGCCGACACCATTATGGGTGCGGCCGGGAACCGCTCCCGGGTGCACTGGACCGTAGACACCCTGACGGGCACCGTTCTGCGGGCGATCAACAACCACTGTCCAGCGCCGATTCGGCGACAGCTCATCAAGAGACTTGCCGGCTACTGACGTCCATCACGAACACATCAGCCCGAGCCATCGTGGTTGCCGACCTCGCGAAGGCCCGCAGGGTCGGCAATCGGTAAGAGCCTCAACGGCTTTGCGAAGCTCAGGGCGCCTCGCGCCCGGAAAGGAAGGCGAGGTTCGTGCTGGTGACTTCGGAAACCGACAGACCCCGACTGCAGCCGCTTGTGTGACAAGCCCGAGATGGAGCAGAACCCGCCTTGTCCGCATCAGGAATGCAGCTTGCTGAGCTGCGACGCGCCGGCTTTGGGAACAGAATCCGACCGAATTCGCCCGCATCATTCGCCAGCGATTCAGTGATACCGCCGCTTCCTCACGTCCATCTGGCAGGTCATGCTCCGGTGCAGGCTCGAGACCCAAACAAGTCTCGCGCCAAGTCGCCTCTGCGGCGGCCATTTCGGCATGGCCAAGGGATCTGAACATCTCAATCAGTGATCGGCGGCAGGTACCGTCGTTAACCGGTTACCGCCTACCGCGTTCGCGCTATCTGCCGTCAAGGCCGTGCGCAACCGCGATACATCAAGGCCGCCGCAAGGTCTGTGTGACCAGTGTTTTTAGGTACTGCGCCTGAACTGGCGGCGCCCGTTCTAGTTTCTCCTGAGGATGCGGCCGATGACATCGGGATCGATGTCACCTTGAGTCCTTAAACCCCAGCTAACGAAACTAGCGCCCTCCAGCAGGCTGAGGATCTCGTAGGCTTTTTGGCGCGCGTCTCCAGCCGCGGGCATTTCACCGTTCGCGACTCCACCTGCAATGGTTTTCTCAATCCATTGCAGGTGGGTCTCGAAGTACTTCGTTGTCAGAGCCTGCATTTTTTCTGGCAAAGTCGTCATTTCCGCTGCGAGTGCTCCGCACAGCGGCAGCGATCCAGCCGATCTGGACTCTTTGAACATCTGCGCGAATGCATCGAGACGGCCCCGGGCCGTGGACCTGTTGGCTTCGATGGTCTGCAGTTGTTCTTCCAGCTGCGTTATATACGTCTCCACAACAGAGACACCGAGGTCCTCTTTTGTGGGAAAATGGTAGTGGATGCTCGCTTTCCGAATCCCGATACGCTTCTCTAAATCGGCATAACTGAATGCCGAGAAACCTCTGGCGCGTATGAGGTGCTCCGCTGACTCTATAAGTGATCGCCGGGTGTCAAGAGGCATACCCACTGTGTCCTTCCGATGCGGTGCAGACTCCGCTTTGGGCTCTCGGTTTTGCTGGTCGGCAGATGCTAACGGACTGGGTCTGCGTTCACGACAACGAGTTCAGGAATCATGTGTATCGCTTTGGAGAAGTTCGCGAAGTTCGGCGATGTGCGCATGACGGCCTCATGGATCTCCTCGATCTGCTCAGCGGTGCCGTCGGTGTCGATGCTGACTTTGTAGTGAATCTCGTTGTAGCCCGGGTTGACATTGGCATCCAGGCCCAGGAACCCGCGAAGATCCAACTCGCCGGTCGTCTCGATCTCCAGGGAACGAACGGTAACACCCATCGTGGCTGCGATGGCGGCATACCCAACCGACATACATGCATTCAGAGCTGCCATGAGCAGTTCCTGCGGGTTGGGCGCACTGTTGCCGCCTAGTAGCTGCGGCGGCTCGTCGGCTTCAATGGTGAAGTGCCTGTCGTATGTTTCGCCCAGCAGCTCAAACGATTTGACCGTCGCGACGGTGCGCGCCTGACCTTTCCATTCGGTATGCACGGAAAACGCTGCGTGCGTGTTCTCGGGGTCTTGTTGCACCTGCGCCGCGAATTGCTGGAAAGCTGCCACGTCAATGCCGTTGATTGGGTCGGTCATGATTCTCCTTCAAGTTGAGTGCTGCTATTTTTCGAGTTGTTCGGTGTCACTACAGCTGAGCGTGTGATGTCACAACGACTGGTATGCCTCAAGTGCGCGTGAAGAGTAGACATACGCGGCGCCCGCGTTAAGCGAGATTGCGGTACCTAGTGCTGCAGCGAGTTCAGCCTCGCTGGCCCCGGCCTTTTTCGCCGCAGCTGCATGTGCGGTTATACAGCCATCGCATCGGGTCGTAACAGCCACCGCCAATGAGATCAGCTCGTGCGTCTTGGCATCGAGAACGCCACCGTCTCTTGTGGCGAGCTCTAAGTCGTGAAAAGCTTTTGCCACGGACGGGTTCGCCCTCCTGAAGATACCGGTGCTCTTGACCAGCGCCTTCAATCGATCCTGCCACTCATCTACCATCAGATTTCTCCTTCTTGCCCCTGTCGATGCCCGCTATTTCGCGATCTTGCGGCCTGCCATCATTCCGCCATCGATGTCCCACACAGCCCCCGTTACCCAAGATGTCTTGTCGGACAACAGGAATACGATCGATTCCGCCACGTCCTGAGGAGTTCCGTTCCGGCCAAGCGGATGCATACCGTTGAATTCTTGCAGTGCGTTGTTTAATTCCTCGCCCGGAATGAATCTTTCAAAGATCTTGGTTTCGACAATCGCGGGCGCCACCGCGTTTACACGGATACCGTATTCCGCAAGCTCCATCGCCACATGTTTCGTCATGGCCTCCAACCCAACCTTGGCCATCGAGTAGGCCGACGCCGGCACCGTATCGATAGCCTGTTTTGCGGCCGTGGCCGTGATGCTCACGATTGAGCCCGGCTTCTTTTTACTTACCAGAGAATCGGCGACCAGCCGGGTGATGAAGAAGACCGAGCGGTTGATGCTGAGAAACGCGTCGTAGTCGGACATTGTATGCTCAAGAAAGGCGACGGGGTAGTAGATACCAGCCGAATTGACGAGCATGTCCACATCGCCGTGTTCGTTCTGGATCCTGTCCATCAGAGGTTGAACAGTGTCGAAGGACGACAAGTCCGCCGTAAGCGCGAAGGCCTTCCTTTCACCTACGATTTCGGCCAGCTCTTGGCGTGCAGCCTCCGCCTTTTCCGGCCGGTTACCCACCACAACTACTGAGCCGCCCAGCCTCGCCACCATTCGGGCGACCTCAAGGCCGATTCCGCTCGTACCGCCGATCACCAAAAGCTTCCGACCTACAAACTGCCCTGCGTTCATTAACGCCTCCTCACATTCGCCTACCTACTAGATGGTAGGCAGAGTAAGCGATGGCGGGCGGGCCGTCAAGGACAGGCTTAAGTACCTATATTTTCGCGTCCCCCGACCTGGCCGGATCAGGAAGCCGGACCTAGCGGCAAGGGCCGCAGACAGCGCTGTGTCGTTGCGATGCGAGCCAATGCCGCGCCGCGGCCTCGCGGGTTGATTTACCCGCAGCCACCACCAAGGCGGCCTCGATGGGCGGCCCAGCCGGAGACGATCGCGAGCTGGACTGAAGTGCGTCGGGCGGCAAGGCGGTTCCTGGTGGTCCAGATGGGGGCCGATCTGGCGACAAGGCCCTGGACAGCCCAGAATCGCCGCGATCCCGGCAGCTGCCACGGGCAGCTCGTCGACCTCTGCAGCAGATGACCGCGGCAGAAAAGGGCACTTCACGGGGTGTTCAGCGTCACGCCGAGGGCTCGTGCGCGGCCGCCGTCACCGGATGAAGGAGCCGACCTAACCCGACGACTCTGCGTCGGCCGTCGCGGGCTACCTGATGTTCAGCCGACTTAGCGGCCCGCCTGTTCCTCGGCGATCCGCTCGTCCAGCTTCGCGTCGAACTTGTCCGCAAGCGTCCTGCACGCCGTGGGGTCGATCATCGGGTTCGGGTCACGCCGCACCGCGAGCCTGTTCAACTTCGTGATGTCGTCCGCTTGTTCGGGATGCACGGCGAACACGATGTCGCACGGCAGCGCGCGCACCGTCTGAATGCTCTGCCGGAACCTTGACACGTGACCGGGAACAAAGCGGTAGTTGCCGGTGGCGACGGCATTGAGGCTGTCTGCGTAGACCATGTCCAAGCACCGGCCGCCCTCACACGATTTCCAGGTCCAACTGACACCGCCAGGTGTGTGGCCCGGAGTGAAATGGGCTGTCACCGAGATATTTCCGAGCTTTAGCCCCTCCCCATCGGCTATCTCCCGCACTCGTTCGACGGCGGGGAAGACGGCGTTCACGGTGTCGGAGGCCTGCGGATCATCGGCAGACACGTGCCCGGCGCATAGCGACTGGGCGCCGACGGGGCTCGACACCGCCGTGGCGCCGCTGTCATGGACCACCGCTGCGATACCGCCCGCATGATCGACGTGCGTGTGAGAGGACAACACGTACTTCACGTCCTCCACGGCGAACCCCAGCGTACGGATGTTGTCCTCCACCTGGGGTGCCGACTGTGGCATGCCCACATCCAGAAGGATCAGACCATCGTCGGTACGAATCAGCACCGAACTGATGCCCTCTGTCCCGACGTAGTAGGTGTCGCCATGCACGCGGATGGGTGCGCGCGGCTGCGTCCATACCGGATCTCCCGCCACCGGCGCGGTGAGCTGTTCGGGCTGCTCCGGCGGGGCGGCACATCCCGCGACGAGGACGGCGAGCGCGGCGACGGCGGGCAGCTTCATGGTCCCCATGCCTACCACCTCACCGAACACCTCAGCACGTGGATTTAGACGCATGCTTCGATAACACCATGCAACGCACTATCTACACCGAGGACCACAACGCGTTCCGGGAGTCCGTGAAGGCCTTCGTGCAGCGCCACGTCGAGCCGCGCGCCGAGAACTTCATCGAGCAGCGCTACATCGACCGCGAGCTGTGGTTAGAGGCCGGCAAGCAGGGCTATCTGGGGCTCGACGTCCCCGAGGAGTTCGGGGGCAGCTGCGCGGGGGACTACCGCTACAACGCGGTTCTGCAGGAGGAGCTGTCCCGCTCCAGCGCCGCGCTGGCCTCTTCGATGTCCATCCATTTCGACATCGTCGCGCCGTACCTCGTCGAGCTGACCACCGACGAGCAGAAACAGCGCTGGCTGCCGAAATTCTGCAGTGGCGAGATGATCACCGCCATCGGCATGACGGAACCCTCCGGTGGCTCCGATCTGGCTGCCCTCAAGACAAGTGCGGTCAAGGACGGTGACGACTGGGTCATCAACGGCTCCAAGACGTTCATCACCAACGGCGCCCGTGCCGATCTCGTCGTCGTCGCCGCGCGCACGGCACCCGAGTTGAAGGCCAAGGGCATCACCCTGTTCGCCGTCGAAGAGGGCATGCCCGGCTTCGAGCGCGGACGCAAGCTGGACAAGGTGGGCCAGCCCGAGGCCGATACCGCCGAACTGTTCTTCACCGATGTGCGGGTACCCGCCGAGAACGTGATCGGCGAGGTCAACCAGGGATTCATCTCGATGATGCAGCGCCTTCCCCAGGAGCGAATGGGCTGTGCGGTCGCCAACATCGCCCATGCGGCCGGTGTGCTGGAAGAGACGATCGAATACGCCAAGGAGCGCAAGGCGTTCGGTCAACAGATCGGCAGCCTGCAGTACAACAAGTTCCTCATCGCCGAGCTCGTCACCAAACTCGAAGCGGCACAGGTATACGTCGATCAAGGCGTGCTCGCACACAGCAAGGGCGAGCTTTCGGCGATCGATGCGGCGAAGGCCAAGTGGTGGTCCTCGCAGGTGCAGAACGAGGTCATCGACGCCTGCGTGCAGCTGCACGGCGGCTACGGCTACATGAAGGAGTACCGGGTCGCGCGGGCCTGGATGGACGCTCGCGTCACCAAGATCTGGGCGGGCTCCAACGAGATCATGAAGGAGCTCATCGGTCGCGACCTGGGCTTCTGATCGGACCCCGCCCGGGCCGCTACCGTCGAATGGGAATCTGGCGAGGCATTTGGTCGGAATTTCCTCGTGAGATTCCCACTCGGCGAAAGGGCATCATGACTGACGACGGACGGATACGAGTTCCGGCAGACCTGGACTCGGTGACGAACACCGGCAGCGGTGATCAGGCCGAGGACCACTCCGAGATCGACCCTGCCGCCG
Organism: Mycobacterium sp. NGS15; assembly: GCF_059813245.1. Taxonomy (NCBI): domain Bacteria; kingdom Bacillati; phylum Actinomycetota; class Actinomycetes; order Mycobacteriales; family Mycobacteriaceae; genus Mycobacterium; species Mycobacterium sp. NGS15. Next base: position 13,825 of record NZ_JCALEF010000001.1, read on the forward strand.
TCGAACGGATCTGGCAGGCGGCCCGGTACTGGTACCAGGCCGGTATGCACCCGGCGATTCAGGTATGTCTGCGGCACAAGGGAAAGGTGATCCTCAACCGTGCCATCGGACACGGCTGGGGCAACGCTCCCACCGATCCGGCCGACGCCGAGAAGATCCCCGTCACCACCGACACACCGTTCTGCGTGTACTCGGCCGCCAAGGCCATCTCGACGACGGTGGTCCACCTGCTGGTCGAGCGCGGCGCACTATCCCTCGATGACCGTGTCTGCGACTACTTGCCCACCTTCACCAGCCGCGGCAAGGATCGGATCACCATCCGTCACGTGATGACGCACAGCGCGGGCATTCCGGTGCCCACCGGACCGCGGCCCGACGTCACCCGGATGGACGACAGCGAGTACACCCGCGAACAGCTCGGGCAGCTGCGCCCGCTCTACCGTCCCGGCCTGGTGCACATGTACCACGCGCTGACCTGGGGACCGTTGGTGCGCGAGATTGTTCTGGGCGCCACCGGCAAGAGCATCCGCGACATACTAGCCACGGAAATCCTTGACCCCCTTGGGTTCCGGTGGACCAACTATGGTGTCGCGCCGGAGGATGTGCCGCTGGTGGCACCGAGCCATCCCACCGGCAAGCCGCTGCCCGCGCCCATGCGCGCGGCCTTCCGGGCAGTGGTGGGTGGCACCATGCACGAGATCATCCCGATGTCGAACCAGCCGTTCTTCCTCACCGGCGTGGTGCCGTCGTCCAACACCGTCTCCACCGCGAACGAGCTGTCCCGCTTCGCCGAGATACTGTGTCGCGGTGGGGAACTCGACGGAGTGCGGATCCTGTCCCCCGAGACCATCCGGGCCGCGGCGGCACCGGCCCGGCGCCTGCGCCCCGACATGGCGACCGGTGGCATGCCAATGCGCTGGGGCACGGGATACATGTTGGGCTCCAAACGATTCGGCCCATTCGGGCGTAACTCTCCGGCCGCGTTCGGGCATACCGGGCTGGTGGATATCGCCGTGTGGGCGGATCCCGCACGCGCCCTGTCCGTCGGTGTGGTCAGCAGCGGCAAGCCCGGTAACCACAAGGAAGCCAAGCGCTACCCCGCACTGCTGGATCTCATCGCCGCGGAGATCCCGCTCGTCGGTTGACCCTCTGGCGGTTAAGCGTACTGTGTAAACAAGGGCCGGGAACAGGGTCGGGGATCGTTGAACGACTATCCCGAAGAGAGATGCCATGAAGCTCCCCCACGTACGTCTACGCCAGACAACCCTCATCAGCGCGGTCAGCGTCTTCGCAGGACTCGCTGCCGCCGTAACGGTTCCCACCGCATCCGCGGCCCCGGACTGCAGCCAGGAGAGGCTGTCCGACACCGTCGGCACCACCACGTCGGCGACTCGCAGCTACCTCGACAGCCACCCGGGCGCACGCGCGGTGTTCGATGCCGCTCCCAACCAGTCCCGGCCCGAGGCGGCCGCCAGCATCCGCACGTACTTCACCGCTCATCCCGCGGAGTACCACGAGCTACGCGGCATTCTCGCCCCGATCGGCATCGCCCAGCGCGAATGCAACGTCACCGTGCTACCGGCGGGCCTGGCCTCCGCCTACGACGAGTTCATGGCCGGCTGAGCTACAGCTCCAGGCCAAGCAACGCGTTCTCGATCAGCTCGGGTAGCGCCGGGTGTATCCAGTACTGCCCCCGAGCCATCTCGCGCACCGGAATCGAGAAGCTCATCGCGGTGATCAGTGACTGGATCAGCGCCGATGCTTGATAGCCGACGATGTGCGCGCCGACCAGCAGGCCCGTCGCGCGGTCCGCGACCAGCTTGCACAGGCCTTCGGTGTCCTCCATCGCCCATCCGTACGCGATGTCCCCGTACGTCTGCACCTTCACCGCCACATCGATCCCGTGCTGCCGCGCCTCGTCCTCCGACAACCCCACCGACGCCACCTGGGGGCGGCTGAACACCGCACCCGGCACGAACCGGTGATCGCTGGCCGTGGTCGGCGAGTCCCACCCGGACAGCAGATTCGCCTGCACTACCCGGGCTTCGTGATTGGCCACATGCTTGAGCAGATAGTGCGAACTCACATCACCCAAGGCGTAGATGCCGCGCACCGGCGTGCGCTGGTACTGATCGACCGGAACGCGGCCCTTGTCGTCGAGCGCCAATCCCGCTGCCGCCACGTCCAACTGGTCACCGTTGGGGGTACGCCCGGTCGCGACCAGCAGCGCGTCGCCCGCCACCGTCGATCCGTCGGTGAGGTCCACTTCGATGCCGCCACCACCGGTTTCACGGGTGGCCAGCACCTCTGTGTTCAGCCGCACATCCCACCGGCCCGACACCACATCGGTGAAACGCTGCGAGATCGTCTCATCCTGGGCGCGCAGCAGCCTCGGGCCGCGCGCGATCACCGTCACCGCCGACCCCAGGCCGCTAAATACATGCGCGAACTCCGCAGCGATGAAGCCGCTGCCGACAATCACCACCCGATCGGGCAGTTCGGGCAGACGCATGATGTCGTCGTTGGTGTGATAGTCCACGCCACTCTCGGCGATCACGGGCGGGATAACCGGGCGGGATCCCGCGGCGATCACCACCTGCCGGGCCTCCAAGACCGTGCCATCGGCCAGTTGGAGCCGGTGAACCAGATCGCCCTCGGCATCGGCCAGCGGTGCGATGAATCGCGCCTCCTGCTGAAAGACGGTGATGTTCGGGCAGTCCTCGACGCGGTAGCGCAGCCCACCCGCCGCGATCGGATCTATCCGGCCGAAGACGCGCTCGCGGATATCGGCCCAGCGGGTCCCGCTCACCGAGCTGTCCACACCGAACCGGGCACCGTCGCGCGCCTCATCGGCCAAGTCCGCGGGATAGACGAACATCTTGGTGGGTATGCATCCGACATTCAGGCAGGTGCCGCCGTAGGCACCCCCGTACACACCGCGATCGACGATCGCGATCTTCTGATCCGCGAAACGGTCGTCGGGCAAGGAATTTCCACTGCCGGAACCGATGATGACGAGGTCGTACACCTGTTCTCCATCTGTTGAGGGCCCGCTCTCGGTACCGAGCGCCCCCTTACGCTGCCATATCGGCGGGCACCCTGACACGCACCCGGGTGCCCGCACCCGGCGCCGACACGATCTCGACGTCGCCGCCGGTAGCCGCGATCGGAACCGTCAGCGAAGCCAGCCCGATATGCCCGTTGGCGACCGACGAGGCGAGTCCGCGCGGATCGAAGCCCTTGCCGTCGTCCGCGACCACAAGCGTCAGAAGATTCCCGTCTCGAGTCAGCTCGACGTGAATGTTCTTGGCACGGCCGTGTTTCACGGCGTTGGTCAACAGCTCCTTGGCCGCGCGGTACACCAACGGCTGCACCGGGAGGCTGCCCACTTCCTGCAGTTCGGTGCTGACCTCGGCGGTGCCCCGCGCCGCGTACTGCCGCCCGAGCTCGTGGATCGCCGCCGTCAGTCCCAGCTCGGCGAGCACCTGCGGATGCAGCGAGGACACCGCCCCGCGAAGCTCTGCCGCCGTCTCCCGCAGGGAGGAGTGGACCGCACGCAGTACCGGATCCGGTTGGCGTTCAAGCACTTCTTCGATCTCCAGGCGTGCCGCCAGCAGGTTCTGCAATGGCCCGTCGTGCAGTTGTTCGGCGACCTCACGGTTGTGCCGTTCATCGGCACGCATCGCTTCCAGGACCAGCTGCTCGCGGGTGTGTAACAGCTGCCCCACGTGTTCGGAGCGCCGTTTGAGGACGAAGCACATTCCCGCGGTGGCAGCGGCCAACCACAGCAATGTGGCCACCGTGACGTACTCGTCGCCGGGAATGCTGTCGATGTTTCCGCTCCTGGTGTAGAACACCAGAACGCCTAAATATCCTGCAGCGGTGACGGTTCCGAGGATAGCCGTCACGGCGGGGCGCTCTTGAAAGGCCACCGAAACGGGTAGCAGAAAGAACACCGGAAGCAATTCCGACGTGCCGTAGCCGGAGGCCACGCACAGCGCCACCACGGCGGCGATGTCGATCGCCGTGGCCGCCGGAGCCACCCACAGCGGGACGTGTCCGCGAACCGCGATCACCACCCAGGCGATCGCCGACACCGTGTACACCGCCAGCACCGCGTAATACACCCCGACGTGCCACATCTCGATGTTCGGGTTCGACCCCAGCAGCACGATCAGCACGATCAGCGGCAGCCGCAGCCAGGCCGAAACCCGCATGGGTTCGGCGGTGAAGTAATCGGCTATCCGGTCCAGTCCGATCGCCACGGCTACTCAAGCAATCCGCGCCGCATGGCCTCGGCCACCGCGGCAGCACGGTCGCCGACACCCAACTTTTCGTACAACCGCTGCACGTGGGTTTTCACGGTGGACGGGGCCAAGAACAACTGTTTGGCGATGGTGGGCACGGTGAGTCCGGCGGCGATCATCCGCAGCACCTCACGTTCACGGGCGCTCAGCGACGGACCCGCCGGTTGTGCGCGTTTGCGGATCTCACCGGCCAGGCCGGCCGTCAGGCTCGCAGTCACCACGTCGCGGCCCCGCGCACAGTCGAGTACCGCACTGACCAGTTCCGCGCGGGTGGACTCCTTCGACAGAAAGCCCGCGGCGCCTTCCTCCAGCGCGTGATAGACGATCGCCGCATCGTCATGCGCGGATAACAAGAGCACCCGGGTGGGCAGCTCATCGCGGCGCACAGCGGCCGCCACCTGTGTTCCGTCGAGCTCCGGCATGCGGTAGTCGACCAGCGCGACGTCGGGCAGGTGCTCCCTGATCAGCGCGAGCGCGCCGGCGCCGTCCTCGGCCTCCGCCACCACCTCTATCTGGCCACTGCCGGTCAGCGCCCGCACCACACCCTCACGAAAGAGGGGGTGGTCATCGCCGACCACCACCCGCACGAGCTCGGCGCTCACCTGCACAAACGCAAGCTTGGCACGCCAAATCCACGCGTGTCCCCCAATTGGTGGACATCAAGATCCTCCCCCGCATCAGGCGATCGCCCGACAGACATTCCGGCCGCCACGCCGCATCGTTGAAGTATCACCAAGCAACCCGGTGATCCAACTCAAAGACCAACTGGCACAGGAGAAATCATGAAGAAGTACATCATCACCGGAACCGCCGCCGCCGCTCTCGCGCTCGCGCCCCTCGGCTTCGCCCTGGGCACCGCGTCCGCCCAGACCGACAGCACAAACGCCCAGCAGACCGTCAGCGAGCTTCAGGCACAGGGATACAACGTGATCGTCAGCAAGACCGGTTCCAAGGCCCTCACTCAGTGCACCGCCAGCAGCGTGCGCCCCGGACAGACCACCACTCGGTCCGATTACGGCCTGCCGAGCAACAAGCGTCCGGGCGTCTTCACCACCACCACGACCACCAAGACCATGTACGTGGATGTGACCTGCTGATTTAGCGCCGGTACCGACTACATACCAACCTCGTCCCATTTGATGCCGATTCAGACACGGGTGGGTAACGGCCCTCGCCATCCACACAGCCGCCATAAGAGACTGCGAATGCGACGGGTCTCATGCTGCCCGCGATGCAGAACGAAACTGTCGGAGCGCTGGGGCCAAACGGCTTCTGGTGGAGGAGGAGATTCCGTGAGTGCGCCCAACGATTCCCCGGCGGACGGCTCCGAGGAGGAGATCCTCGACCGGACCGGACCCATCATCCCCATCAAGCTCGGTGCACACGCCAAACGACAGCGCGCGGAGGCTGCGGCACAGCAGCAGCCCGAATTGCGGCCTCTGCCGCCGCCCGTGCAACTGCCACCCCGCGGCCCGCTGTCCATCGTGGACGCCGTGCCGCCCCACGATCCGCGCGTCGATCTCCCTCCGGCGATCGGCGACGCATTGGGCGCCCAGCTTCGCACGGAAATGCTGCCCCCGCCGCGCCGGCCCGCATCAATGGGTTGGCGTAAGTGGGTGTACCGCGGAAGCTTTGGCGTCATCAATCCCGGCGAGTCCCGCGAGGAGGCCGAACTTCGCGAGCTCACCGCCGTGGTGCGCACCCCGTGGCGAGGCATCCACTCCCTGGCGGTTCTGGGCGGCAACGGCGGCGTCGGCAAGACGATGATGACCGCGGCCCTCGGTTCTGTGCTGTCCGAGCTGCGCCGCAAGGACATGGTGCTGGCCACCGATGCCGATCCGGGCCAGTCGGCCAACCTGGCGTCGTGGATCGACCCGTCCGCTTCGTCCACCTTCGCCGATGTACTGGCGCAAAACGAGCCCGAGCGCAACTTCGATCTGCGCTTCTTCGTCGGTCAGAACTCCGAGACCGGGCTGGATGTGCTTGCCGCCAACGGACATTCGGTGCGTCCCCGGGGAGAACTCAACTCCGAGGTCTACACCCAGGTCCACGACCGGCTGCAGCGGCTCTACAGCCTGCTCATCACCGATACCGGCGTGGACTTCTGGCATCCGGTCATGCCGGGCGTGCTGCGGTGCGCCAACGGTGTGGTGCTCGTGGCGGCGGCCACGCCGGTCGGCGCCGAGGGTGCGGTCCGGGCGATCGAGTGGCTCATCTCCGAGGGCTACGAGTACCTGATCCCCCGCATGGTGGTGGTGATCAACCATGTCCGTGGCTATGACAGTCGGGAAGATCGCAGGAACTCCGAGCGTCTGGTGGCGGCCATGGTCGCCCGGTTCCACCGCTGGATCTCGCCGAACCACATTGTCGCCGTGCCATATGACCCGCACATCGCGACCGCGGGCCCGCTGGACATCCAGCAGCTGCAGCCGGAGACCTGGCATGGGCTGCTGACGGCTGCGGCGTCGGTCTCTGCCGGCCTGGCAAGCGCCTGGAGCGTCTAGCGCAAGGAGTACCCGCCGTCGGTGTACAGCGTCGAGCCGGTAGTGCCGGTGTTCAGCAGAAGGTAGACGGCGGCCTGGGCCACTTCGTTCTCCGTGACGGCCCGGCCGAGGGCGGCCGCCGCCGCGATGTGTTCCAACGCCTGGCGGCGCAGCTCGGGCGCACGCTGGTTCCATAGATGCCCGTCCACGGTGCCCGGCGACAGAGCAGTGACCCGGATCGGGGCCAGCTCGCGGGCCAACCCACGGGCCAGCCCCTCGATGGCCGCGTTCACCGCGACATACGCCGGCGCGTTTCCTGCGGGGCGAACACTGGCCGCCCCCGACATCAACACCACCGAGGCATCATCGGCGAGCTTCGGCACAGCCGTCTTCACCACGCGGTACTGGCCCCAGAACTTCGACTCGAACGGTGTCGCCGCCTCCTCGACGGACAGCTCGGTGATCGATCCAGTGATGTAGGTGGCGGCGGTGGTGAACAGCCCGTGCACCCTGTCGATGTCCGTGAAGAACTCATCGATGCTCGCCTGCTCCGAGGTATCGACCAGATGCCAGCGCGCTCGCGGCCCGAGCTCCTGGGCGGCGGAGGCAAGGGTGGCGGCGGTGCGCCCACCGAGCACTACCTCGCCGCCCGCCGCGGTCACCAACCCGGCCACACTGCGCCCGATGCCGGTTCCCCCGCCGATCAAGACGACGGTGCGTCCCGCGAAGGCCGTCTGGGACAAGAACCCGGTCACCGGTGCAAAGTTACCCGGCCAGATATGTCGGGTCCCGCGTTCGGCGCCACCGGATTTGAATCGCTATTGACTTCCGACCGCCCGGGTGCCCGAAGTCGAACGACGCTCGCGTCCTCGACGACCCTGCCCTCGTGATCGCGATCCTTCCGGGTCACCACTTTCCCGGATTCCCCGGCAGCTTCATCAACAGAATCTAGAGGCGACCAGCAGGACTCTTCGCAACGCGGCCTATCCTTGTCCGAGTGTCCGAATTGTCCCGTCCCGCGCTGCGCGCGCGCCTCGACGGACTGACCATTCGCGACGCATCTCGACTCGGGCGACGTCTGAAGAATCAACGTGACACAGACCCCGGCGCGCTAGCCAAACTCGCCGAACAGTTCGTCGCCGCCGAGGCCCTGGTCGCCACCCGGACCGCTGCGATCCCCTCCATCACGTATCCGGATCTGCCCGTCAGCGCACATCGAGAAGAACTCGCCCGGGCCATCTCCACGCATCAGGTTGTCATCGTCGCCGGCGCAACCGGATCGGGAAAGACCACGCAACTTCCCAAGATCTGCCTGGAGCTCGGGAGAGGAATTCGCGGCACCATCGGGCACACTCAGCCGCGCCGACTGGCAGCACGCACCGTCGCCGAGCGCATCGCCGAAGAGCTGGACACCCCGCTCGGTGAAACTGTGGGCTACACCGTCAGATTCACCGACCAAGCCAGTGATCGCACCCTGGTCAAGCTGATGACCGACGGGATCTTGCTCGCAGAGATCCAGCGCGACCGGCGGCTGCTGCGATACGACACGCTCATCCTCGACGAGGCCCACGAGCGCAGCCTCAACATCGACTTCCTGCTCGGCTATCTGCGTGAACTGCTGCCGCGCCGGCCCGACCTCAAGGTCATCGTCACGTCAGCGACCATTGAGCCACAACGATTTTCGGATCACTTCGGAGACGCACCCATCGTCGAAGTCTCCGGCCGGACGTACCCTGTCGAGATTCGTTACCGGCCACTGGAAGTCCCCGTACCCAGCGACTCCCGCGCGAAAGCTGACGACGAACCCGATGACCCCGATCACGAGATCGTCCGTACTGAAATACGCGACCAGACCGAGGCCATCGCCGACGCCGTCCGCGAGCTGGAGAGCGAGCCGCCCGGGGACGTGCTGGTGTTCTTGTCCGGCGAACGTGAGATCCGCGATACCTCTGAAGCGTTGAGGGACGTCGTCCGCGCTGGTACCGAGATACTTCCGCTGTACGCACGACTACCAACAGCAGAGCAGCACAAGGTATTTCAGCCTCACACCGGTCGGCGCGTGGTACTAGCCACCAACGTCGCCGAAACCTCGCTGACGGTTCCCGGCGTCCGGTACGTCATCGACCCCGGCACCGCACGCATCTCCCGCTACAGCCGGCGCACCAAGGTACAGCGCCTACCCATCGAACCCATCTCGCAAGCCTCGGCCGCACAGCGGTCCGGCCGATCCGGACGGACCGCGCCCGGTGTATGCATCCGGCTGTACTCCGAGCAGGACTTCGAGGCTCGGCCCCGCTACACCGATCCGGAGATACTCCGGACCAACCTCGCCGCCGTGATCCTGCAGATGGCGGCTCTGCAGCTCGGCGATATCGAGAATTTCCCCTTCCTGGATCCGCCCGACAAGCGCAGCATCCGCGACGGTGTGCAATTGCTGCAGGAACTCGGCGCCTTCGACACCGGCGGCGCCATCACCGAGCTGGGGCGCCGGCTCGCGCGCCTCCCCCTCGACCCGCGTATCGGGCGGATGATCCTGCAAGCCGATGCCGAAGGCTGCGTCGAGGAGATCCTGGTGCTCGCCGCAGCCCTGTCGATTCCCGATCCGCGGGAGCGGCCGGCAGACCGCGAGGAGGCCGCCCGGCAAAAGCACGCCCGGTTCGCCGACGATCATTCCGACTTCAACGCCTACCTCAATCTCTGGCGGTACCTTCAAGATCAACGAAGCCAGCTCTCCGGCAGCGCATTTCGCCGCATGTGCCGGGACGAGTTTCTGCACTACCTGCGTATCCGGGAATGGCAGGACCTGGTGGGTCAGCTGCGCAGCATCGCACGCGACCTCGGCATCCGGGAGTCGGGGGAGCAAGCCGATCCCGGCCTGGTCCACGCCGCGTTGCTGGCCGGTCTGCTGTCCCATATCGGGTTACGCGAGGGCGACACCCGCGACTACTCCGGCGCGCGCAATACCAAGTTCGTGCTGGCTCCCGGCTCGGTGCTGACCAAGAAGCCCCCGCGGTGGGTGGTGGTCGCCGACCTGGTGGAGACCAGCCGATTGTTCGGCCGAATCGCGGCACGTATCGAGCCGCAATCGGTCGAGCGAATCGCCGGGGATCTGGTGCAGCGCACCTACAGCGAGCCGCACTGGGACGCCGAGCGCGGAGCCGTGATGGCCTTCGAGCGGGTGACGCTGTACGGGCTGCCCTTGGTGCCCCGGCGCCGCGTGGGTTATGCGCAGATCGATCCGGAGCTGGCCCGCGAATTGTTCATCAGGCACGCCCTCGTGGAGGGTGACTGGCCGAGCAAGCATCACTTCCTGCTAGACAACACACGGCTATTGGAGGAGCTGTCCGAGCTCGAGGACAAGGCGCGACGGCGCGATCTGCTGGTAGGCGATGACGAGATCTTTGCACTCTACGCGGCGCGTATTCCCGCGGAGGCGGTGTCCGCAAAGCACTTTGATGCCTGGTGGCGCAAGCAACGGCACAAGACACCGGATCTACTGACATTCTCCCGTGACGATCTGCTGCGCGCCGGGAACTCGGCTGCCGACATGCCCGACACCTGGAGGGCCGGCGATGTGGCACTGCCGGTCAGCTATCGATTCGAACCGGGTGCGGCCGACGACGGCGTGTCCGTGCATATCCCGGTCGAAGTTCTCGCCCGCCTGGGTGGTGATGAATTCGCCTGGCATGTACCGGCTTTACGCGAAGAGCTGATCACCGCACTCATCCGCTCGCTGCCCAAGGATCTGCGTCGCAACTTCGTTCCCGCACCCGATACCGCCCGCGCGGTGCTCGAAAACCTGAAGCCCGGCGCCGAACCGCTGATATACGCGTTGGGGCGCGAGCTGCATCGGCTCACCGGCATCCGCGTGCCCACCGATGCGTTCGACCTGGACAAGGTTCCTCCGCACCTGCGGGTTACGTTCATCGTCGAGTCCGCCGACGGCTTCGAGGTGGCGCGCGACAAGAATCTTGAGGCACTGCAACAGCAGCTCGCGGGTTCCACCCGTCAAGCCGTGGCAGCGGTGGTGGCGGGGGAGTGGGAACGCCACGGTCTGCGTGGCTGGCCCGAGGATTTGGCCGAATTGCCCCGCACCGTGGAACAAGTCAGCGGCGGACACACCGTGCGCGGATACCCAGCCCTGGTCGACACCGGCACCTCCGTGGACATCCACGTGTTCGCCACCGCCTCCGAGCAGCGGACAGCCATGGCGGCCGGCACCCGGCGCCTGCTGCGGTTGTCGATTCCGTCGCCCATGAAAATCGTTGACCGAGGCTTAGACCCGCGATCCAAGCTGCTGCTCTCATCAAATCCGGATGGCTCGCTGGCGGCGCTGCTCGATGACTGCGCCGACGCAGCAGTCGATCTGCTGGCGCCCGCGCCGGTCTGGACACGGGCCGAGTTCACCGCCCTTCGGGACGGTGCCGCACAGAACCTCACGGCAACCACACTCGACGTCGTGCGCCGTGCCGAGAAAGTGGTATCGGCCTGGAGCGAAGTGCAGGTGGCACTACCCACCAAAGCGCCTGCGGTGCAGGCAGATGCGATCGCCGACATGCGCGACCAACTTGCCAGGCTTCTCGAGGACGGGTTCGTGGCGGCCACCGGCGCGGCGCGGCTGGCAGACCTGGCGCGCTACGTCACCGCCATCGGGATTCGACTGGAACGCCTGCCGCAGGGCGTGGAAGCGGACCGCGAGCGGATGCAGCGCGTACACGCCGTCGAAGACACCTACGACGATCTCCTGCGTGACCTGCCTGCCGGGCGCGCCGACGATGCCGACATCAGGGACATCGCATGGTTCATCGAGGAGCTACGGGTGAGCCTGTGGGCCCAGCAGCTCGGTACCGCGCGAGCGGTCAGCGAGCAGCGGATCCTTAAGGCCATCAACGCCGCTCGCTGAGTGACCGCATGCTGCGGATGGCGACTTATAGTGGCTCCGATGGAGCTGCGTCATATCCGGTACCTGCTCGCGGTTGCCGATCACGCGAATTTCACCCGCGCAGCGGAGGCGCTGCACATCTCTCAGCCAACGCTCTCGCAGCAGATCAAGCAGCTTGAGCGCACACTCGGAGTGGTGCTGCTCGACCGGTCGGGCCGCACGGTCCGGCTGACCGACGCAGGGGAGGCGTACACGCAGCACGCACGGCTGGCGCTGCGAGATCTCGACGCGGGCGAACGTGCGGTCCACGACGTACAGGACCTGTCGCGCGGACATCTGCGGGTCGCGATGACGCCGACCTTCACCGCCTACTTCATCGGCCCGCTGGTACACCGGTTCCGCACGGCCCACCCCGGCATCGCACTCACGGTGCGGGAGAGCACCCAGGAACGCATCGAGGCCGACCTGCTGGCCGACCGGCTCGACCTAGGGATCGCTTTCGCGGGACCACATCCCGCGGGGATCGACCACGTCCCTCTGTTCACCGAGACGCTGCGGCTGGTTGTCGGCTCGGATCATCCGCTCGCGGCCAAAGGGGCATCGCTGGCGGTGAACCGGCTCGCCAACGAGGCATTGGGTCTGCTCAGCGCGGACTTCGCGACGCGGCAGGACATCGACACCTACTTCGCCGGCCTCGGGGTCGCGCCGCACATCGCGGTCGAAGCCAATTCAATCAGCGCGCTATTGGAATTCGTCAAACGTGGCTCGCTGGCCACCGTGCTTCCTGACGCGATCGCACGCGAGCATTCCGGCCTGCATCTGGTGTCGCTGACCCCACCGCTGCCCACCCGGACCGTGGAGCTGTTGCGGCGCAACACCGCCTATCACTCCGTGGCGGCACGCGCGTTCGCGGAGGGCGTCCGTGCGGCAGCCCAACAGTACTGACCGCCAACAACTATAACTTTTGCTAATAGTGGCAATCGAATTTAGGTATTGGACTCTATAGCGCCAGGTGGCGCAGGCTGGGTTCACGGACGGGTTACCGCATCCAACCGGACCCCGCACCCGCCTACATCCCGTACCCGAGAGGAATGACGCACATGGTGCACGCACAATTCGACGCCACCAGTCGCGAAGAACTGGCCATCGCCGCAGTCGAGGCCAAGATCGCCAAGAACCTGAGCTGGCAGCAGATCGCCGACGCCGCCGGATACTCGCCGGCCTTCGTCACCGCCGCTGTGCTGGGTCAGCATCCGCTACCGCAGCAGGCCGCCGTCGCGGTCGCCGATCTCCTCGGCCTCGACGAAGGTGCCGCATCGCTTCTACAGACCATCCCGACCCGCGGATCCATCCCCGGTGGAATCCCGACCGATCCGACGATCTATCGCTTCTACGAGATGCTCCAGGTGTACGGCACCACACTGAAGGCGCTGGTCCACGAGCAGTTCGGTGACGGCATCATCAGCGCCATCAATTTCAAGCTCAACGTGCAGAAAGTTCCCGACCCCGAGGGCGGACACCGCGCGGTGATCACCCTGGACGGCAAGTACCTGCCCACCGTTCCTTTCTGACCGAATTCCCAATCTTCAAACACCCTCTAAGGATCCCCATGGATTTCGCGCAACGAACCATAGATCTCGCACGCCGCAATGTCGAGGAGGGTGGGCGACCATTCGCCACCGTCATCGTGAAGGACGGCGCGATCCTCGCCGAGAGCCCGAACAAGGTCGCCCAGACCAATGACCCGACCGCACATGCGGAGATCCTGGCCATCCGGGACGCGTGCACCATACTGGGCACCGAGCACCTGGCCGGAGCAACCGTCTACGTACTGGCCCTACCCTGCCCCATGTGTCTCGGTGCGCTCTACTACTGCTCGCCCGATGAGGTCGTCTTCCTGACGACCCGCGAAGCATACGAACCGCACTATGTAGACGACCGAAAGTACTTCGAGTTCAACACTTTCTACGGCGAGTTCGCCAAAGCCTGGGACCAGCGTCGGCTGCCCATGCGCCACGATTCTCGTGACGGCGCCGTTGACGTCTACCGCCGATGGCAGGAACGCAACGGCGGCAATCGCCGCGTTGCCGGAGCACTCACCGCGTGGGGGGTAATCAATACATAAGGGCCAGAGACTCTTTGGAGTCTCTGGCCCTTATGTATTGCTAGTCGGCGTTTATGCGCCCCATTTGGCTCCTTCGGCCATGTCGCGGGCGTTCATGGACAGGGTGTTGGTTTCGTGGGTGGTGCCCATGGCGCGGTAGGCGCGGATGAGTTCTTCCATGGCGGTGTTCCATTGGGCCTGCCAGGCGGCTTGGCTCATGGAGGTATCGCCGTGCCAGGCGGCCTGCAGGGAGGCTTGTTGGGCGGCCAGGTCGGCGCCCAGGGCGGTCAGCACGCCGGAGTAGGTGTTCATCTCGCCGGCATGGGCGAGCATCGCGGGGTAGTTGAACGTGATCTGCGACATCTTTGGTTTTGTCCTTTCCGTCGAGTGGGGTGGGTTAGACGCCGATGTAGCGGCTGGCGGCGGCGGCGTCCTCGGCCACGTAGGTGGCGGCGGCATCACCGAGGTTGATCTGGGCGATATCCAGTAGCGCGTTGACCTTGGCGGCCACTTCCACGAACCGGGCGTGCGCGGCCTGGAAGGCCACCGAGGACTCCCCGACATGGAAGGCCTGCGCCGACATCGCGGCCTGCTCGGCCTGCGAAATCGTCGAACGCATCAACGCGGTCTTGGCACCGAACGTGCCCTCAGCGGCCACCAAAGCCGGAATATGTGCATCAAGCAAACTCATTATTCATCTCCTCAATCGTGTTGTGTTGCATGTAATTCGGGTGGTCAGCGGGATGGGGTTGCCGGTCAGCTGCTGGACCCCCCGTCGGCGGGCGTTTCGGGATCGGTGCCCCAGGTGGTGGGCAGCATCGGCATCGTGCGCGAACTATCCATCGCCTCGGCGGCATTTTCGCGTTCGATGAGTCCGGCCGCAGCGGTGGTGGTGCCGACCGGGGCGGCCCCGGCAAAACCGAGCTGACCGGTACCGCGCCCCGAGGCCCCGACCCCGACCGGCTGGCGTGCGGCCGGCTCCGAGAAGTCCGGGTCCACCGTCGAATTCATGTCCATGAACTGCGGGGCCGGATCCTTGATCCGGGCACCCCGCTTGCGGCGGGCCCGTGAACGCGCCGAGGCCGCCGCCGCAGCCGCCGCCGAAATCCCCGCCGCCGGCGCCTTCGCGCCGGCACCCTCATTCAAGGTCGGCCCAAACCGCACCGGAGGCGGATCCTCACGCACCGCATACACCATGTACGCCGGAGTCGCAGCCGCCGCCGGGGCAGGTGAGGACGCCGGACTGCTCGGAGTGGTCGGAGCCGAGGACGAACCGCCGGACATCGACTGCCCCGAAGGAACCTGCGCGAGTTGCAGATCCTGATGCGGGTTCCTCCGCTCGATCCGCGCGGGCTCGCGGCCAGGCTCATCCTGATCGCCGGGCTCTTCTGCCCCTGCGGGCGGCGCCAGCGCCGACAGCGCGAGCCCCAGCACAATCGGTAGCCAGGCGGGCGCGGACAACAAGACGCCCCAGAAGGTGAAGCCGAAGGGGATGAAAAACGCCTCGTAGGCGATAAAGAACAACAACGGGAACCATGCGATAAGCGCGGCGATCGGGTTCTTCATGAAGTCTTCGATCATGTCCTGGAGCGTGCCCAGCGGATTGGTCAAGAACCGCATGAGCTGATCGATCATGTTATTGCTGTTATCCAGCGCGGTGCCGGATTCGAGGGCTTGCGGCTGCGCGGACATCGACATCATGTCCGCGGACATGCGAGACATCTCGCCGCCCGGCGCCATGATCATCGGCGAAGGCTGCGTCGGCGCCGTCGCGGCCAGGGCCGTGCCCGAAACACCCTGGTACACGCTCATCGCGGTGGCGGCCTGGACCCACATCCGGATGTAGTCGGCCTCGTTCAGCGCGATCGGAATCGTGTTGATACCAAAGAAATTGGTGGCCATCAGCACACCGTGGATCATGTGGTTGGCGGCCAGCTCGGCCAGCGTGGGCATGGCGGCCAGCGCGGTGGTGTAGCCGGCCGCAGCGGTCTCCTGCAACACCGCGTTGGTGGCGCTCATCGCGCTCTGCTGGGTCAGCCACGCCAGGTAAGGGGTGTGGCTGACGACATACTGGGTGGCGCTGGGACCCTGCCATGATCCGGCGCTGGTAGCAGCGAGTAGCTGCGTCAACTCCGTTGCCGCAGTGGTGTATTGCACAGAGAGCGCCTGCCACTGGGCGGCAGCCGCCAACAGTGCGCCCGGCCCGGGACCGGCGCTCAACAGCGCCGAATGCACCTCGGGGGGCGAAGCCATCCAAATCGGAGCAGTCACCGAAGCTAACCCCGCGCGATCATGTACGTGACGGCGGCCTGCATATCACCGGTGGTGTAACTGGCCGCGGACTCCGAGACACCCAACCCGGCCCGCCCCAATTCCTCGACCGCCTGCAGGGCCACACCAGAGTGCTCCACGCCGCGCGCACTGAAGCCGGCCGCGGTCTCCAACGACACCGGGTCGGCCGCGGGCGGAACCACGGCACCGATCACCGGAGCGGCCGCGGCATGAGCGGCCGCCAACCGTGCGGTCAGTGCCTCCACGGCCGCACTCGTGGCGAGCAGACCTTCCGGAACGACATTGAGATTCATCGTGGGCATTCCCTTCCTTGAGCAGTGCGCTTAGTGACGAGCGAATACACGGTCGGGCCATGCTCGAACAGACCACAGCCGATGAGCACCGGGTAGGGCGCATGGCGTGAAGTAGCTGTGTTGATCATTGGTGATCATCTAGCCTCGCGAATCAGCGACCGCATGAAGCGAAGTTAGCATCACCTAATAGTGCTGTCGATAGTTCGCCTGAAATCAGCCCTCAGCCTTTGAACTGTTTTAAATCTAGATTTCTAGATTGCTAGTTCTAACGCTCTTCTCTCCGCCCAGAAGCAAAGCCGAGCGTGACCTGCGCTTATTGAGGTCTTCGTCAGAGAAGTCTGAACAGTGTGCCACTGACGTAGGCCCCCGATACCCCCACGTGACTGTGGCGCAGGTCACCAGCAACATTTGATCGGCCGGGTCCGCATGCTCAAAGTTCGTCGATGGCGCGGTCGGACAACGCCATGAGAACCCTCCGCGCGCGTCCGGCCATCTCATCGGCGGAACGCTCGGAGTGGTGCCGCCACCATTGAACCAACGCCGAGACCATGTTTTCCCAGACGAGCGTCGCCGCCGAAAGGTCGTCGTCATCGCTGAGCCCCACGGCCCCAAGCGTTCTGGTCACCGCGGCGGCGGCCTGTTCGCGCAGAATGGTCCGCTGCCGCCGCGCGGCATCCCGGGCCCGCCCGCTCGGCACCGTCCGGTCGTAGAGGACCGGCCAGTCGCTGCGCCGGTTCTCGAGCGTGGTGAAGATTGCCGTCAGCACCGCCTCGGCGACCTCGGCGCGCGCCGGCGATCCCGCCAACGCGTCGCCGATCGCGGTGGCAATCCGCTCCCCAGCTCGTTCGACACACGCGATATAGAGATCCTCTTTGGACCCGAAGTAGGCCAGCACGAGGGCCTTGGATACCCCGGCCCGTGTGGCGACCCCGTTCATGCTTGATGCCGCAAAGGTCGATTCCCCGAACTCGTCGGCGGCGGCGGTCAAGATCCATTGCTCCCGTTCCTGACGAGGCATTCCCTTGCTGCCGGTCCGGAGGGGTTGCATGGATATGACGGTAGCGGAGCGTTCGCTCATGGCCGCGCCGCCAACTGCCCCTACGATTGGGATTACAGGATCGCAGCGGCGATAACCAGGCCGACAGCCACATAGGCGGCGGCGACAACAAGTGTGGCTGGGGTGAACCTCTTGTGCGCCAGCAGATCTCCAACATCAAGGCCCATCACCCACTCGATCAGCCTGATACAGATCGTCTGGGCGGCAATACCGATGAGGCCAAACACCAAGGTGCGCAACAGCCCTTCGGCGATGTTCCCCGACGCGGTGTAGATGGCAAGCACAATCACGAATGCCTGCGAGAGGAGTCCCGCCGCGGTGATCACGGCGGCGTTGGGCAGACCCACCCGGACCATCTGCCGCAGCGGACCGGGGGTTGTCCAATCCAGCACAAAGAATCCGATGACCATCAGCACGAAACCGACTGCCGCATAAAGCCAGATTGCTGCCGCCCCGTGAGCGACGATCGACCAATACCCTGCTGCGTTCATGGTTGCGATTCCCATTTCCCTGGTGTTTCGGTTTCCCTATTGAGGTGGAATCCGGTGCGGAACGAACGCGGCGCCATCGTCGGTGATCAGGCCGGCTGTCTCCCGTATACCCAGCCCCGCTGATTCGTCGCCGACGATCCACGCACCAAGAACGGGCCTCATGCCGTCGAACTCCGGCAGTGGGTCGAGCAGCTGGTAGACATAGCCTTCCTCACCGTAGACACCGCCGGTGGCCGTCTCGTAGCCCGCTCCCACCACGGTGATATTGGCGCCTTCTCGACCAAGTTTCGGCTTACGGACGTACTCGGTCAGCTCGTGTGGGTTGTCGAGATAGGCCGGCAACAGATTGGGATGGCCGGGGTACATCTCCCACAGAATCGCAAGAATCGCCTTGTTGCTCAGGAGCGTTTTCCACAACGGCTCGATCCACAGAGTCTCGGGCAGCAGGTCCAGGGCGTGGCGGCCGAAGTCGTCGTCGAGGATCCACTCCCACGGATACAGCTTGAAGATCGATTCGATCGGCGCCTCTTCCAGGTCCACGAGCCGGTTGAGGTCGTGATCCCAGCCGATATCCTCGATGGGCAGGCCCGCCGTGTTGATCCCGGCCTCGGCCGCGCACTCCTGCAGATAGGCCAAGGTCACGTTGTCTTCACCGGTCTGATCGGCCGATGACCAGGTGAAATGTGTTTCCGTACCGGCAAGCTGCTTACTGATCTGCGTCCAGCGCGCGACCAGCTGTTCATGCAGGGAGTTCCACTGGTCGTCCTCGGGGAACACGTCCGTTTTCCAGTGCCACTGCAGGATTGACGCCTCCAGCAGCGAGGTAGGGGTGTCGGCGTTGTACTCGAGCAGGACCGGTGGCCGCCGTCCGTCATATCGGAGATCGAAGCGCCCGTACAGGTGGGGATCTCTTCGGCGCCAAGACTTTTCGATGTACTCCCAGGACCATTCCGGCACCCCGAAATCTCGGTAGCGCCCGGTGAGGATCACCTGCTCGACTGCGTCCAGGCACATGGAGTGCAGCACTTCGACGGTGGCTTCTAGGGACAGCACCTCGTCCATGTCGAAGACGTAGTGGACCGACTCGTCCCAGTAGGGGCGGTCACTACCGTCCGCCATCCGGGCGGGCGTGCCGTAACACATTCCCTGGGAGGCAACGGTTTCTTCCCAGCCGGGGCGGGGCCGCGCATGCTCACGCCGCATCAGCTCCCCGAACTTCCCGAGCTGCTGGACCCGAAGCCGCCGCGCGATACCGACGGAGACCGTGAAACACTGCCCGAGCCATCGGATTTGGTAAGAGTGGTACCTGAGCTGGTCTTGGCCCGCGTGCCCCTGGGCAGTTCAAGACTGCCGCCGGATGCAATGGTTCCAATGCCCTGATTCCGTCCACCGTAGTAGTACCGATAGGGCGATCCGGCGTAGATAAAGACGCCGCCGCCCGAGGACGATGCCGCGCCGCGCTCGCAGTACTGCTCGGGCGCGACGACATTGGAGCCGTCCTGAACGCAGGTCGCCTCAACATCGTCATCGCGGTCGATCACCGCGTACCCCACGGCCACCACCGCCGCGATACCCGCGACAACCATGGAACCCATCAGGACGTTGTTGCGGGTCCGGCGCCGTTCCTCAGCCTTCCGTGCCTGGACCTCAGCAAGCTTCCGTTCGGCCTCACGGGTCCGCCGTGCCTTGTCGCGGGCCCGCGACTCGGCCACGGTGGGTGGCCGTGGCGTGGTGACACCCGGCTCTTGCCACCGCACGGCACCCCGGCCTTGCGGCGCCTCGCGCCGGTCAGCATCCTCGTCGCCTATGGACGGATCGGGCATCTCTTCCCCCTCGTTGCCCGAATCATAGAAAACACGCTTCGATCGACCGTACAGCAGTAGCCCGACCGGCAACGCGAACCGTACTGCGGGGTGACGACGCAGCAGGTACGCGGGCTCGCTTACCGCCCGGCCCATCCGACCGCCCCACCTTCGGCACCATCTCGTTGCACGGGGCCTTCAGCGCGGGACGTGTCCGGGGCACGATCAGGGGGTCGTGCTCAACTCGTCTGTCAAACGAGCGGTGACGGCCTCCGCAGTGGGTGCGGGTCCGAATACTTGTTCTTGCCGGGTGGTATCGGCGACGTATCGGCCGGTATCGAACCAGCTGAACATCGCGGACATGTCTTTGACTATCGGCATGAACCTTCCAGCGATGGTGCCTGCGCTACGCACGACGATTGAAGGAATCGCTCGCACTTTGATTGTCTTGCCGGCTCTGGCGCCCATGAGATGTGCCAGTCCACGCACGTCGATCGGGCGGTCCCAGCCAATGTCGATGCGCTCTCCGTCATTTACGTCGGCGTCGACCGCTGCTGCGAGATAGGCGGCAAGGTCGGAGGTGTGAACGAATGTCAATGGGACGTTCGCCTTGCCGGGCCACACGATCCGGCCCTTTTCGATGGGGTTGCCCGCCATGCCGGCAACCTGGTCGACGAACGCGCCGGGGCGAAGGGCTACGAACGGGACACCGAGCCGCTCGAGCTTGTCCTCGGCGACCTTCTTGTGCCAGAAATGCGGAACGTCAGGGGTCTGATCACTTGTCAAGATGCTCGTGAGGACGAACCGCCGAATGCCGGTCAGGTGTGCGGCCTGGGCAAGGTTGGCATTACCGACAGTGTCGATGTCGTTCGCTTCCTTTCCCCCACGGGTGTAGCCAGCGGCGGTGGTGATGACGGCAGCCGCTCCGGTCATCGCGCCGACCAGTGAATCCAGATCGAGCATGTCACCGCGGGCAATCTCGACCCCTCGCTTCTCCAGACGGCTCGCGTCGGTGCTGGCACGAACTAATGCACGCACGGGTTTGCCGCGTTTGATCAGCTCGTCTACGACCTTGCCGCCGAGGAAGCCGGTCGCACCGATCACCAGGACCGGGCCGGTAGATGGGTTGACAGTCATGGGGTCTCGCTTTCCTTGGGCCCTTCGGGCCGGTTATTGATTGCGTCGATGATTGAATCTGCGGCGCTTATCAGTACTTTCGCCTGCTCTGGGGAGAGGTTCTGCGTAGTTGTCTCTTCGAGGGTGCGCCACATGGCGGCGATGGGTTCGCGCATCGCGTGGCCCTGCTCGGTCAGATGGATGACCATGACACGTCGGTCGTGCTCGGCCGGTTTGCGCACGAGCAGGCCCGCTTCTTGCATGCGCCGCAATGTCTTTGAAATAGTGGAGTGGTCAAGTCCAATGCTTGCCAGCAGCTCGGATTGCGTTTGGCCATCCCGATCGTGCAGATGCATAAGCACAAGTTCCTGTCCGGGATGCAGATCTAGCTGCCGGAGCAGTGCAGCAGCGTAGCCGCGGTGGGCTCGCGCGAGCTGAAAGATCGCGTAACTCACCCGCCCTTCGCTGAAGGTAGTCGGGATGTGCGGTGCAGGCTTCGGCATGCTCGGCTCCTTTCAGCCGCCGTAAGTGGGGTAATCGACGTAACCGGCCGCGCCACCTGTGTAAAAGGTCGCCGGATCGGGGGAATTCAGTGGCGCATTCAAGAGCAGCCTGGCGACGAGGTCCGGGTTAGCAAGTGCGAGGGCGCCGACCGACACTAGATCCGCAACACCGTTTTCGATGTCCTTGGCCCGAGTCGGCATGTCGGTACCGCCACGATTGAGGATCAACGTGCTCGTCCATTGCGCACGCAAGGTTTTCAGCAGCGTCTCGTCGCCCATGTGCATTACATGCAGGTAGGCAAGGCCAACGGGGCCCAGTGCGTTCAGTAGCGCCGAATACAGTTCGGCGGTGTCGGACTCGGCGATGTCGTTGTAGGGATTGCGCGGGGCGATGCGCAGGCCAGTGCGGTCAGCACCGATCTCGTCGGCCACTGCGGTAGCCACCTCGACAGCGAAGCGGACACGGTCATCGATAGTGCCCCCGTAGCGGTCGGTCCGCTGATTAGTGTTGTCAGAGAGGAACTGATGCACCAGGTATCCGTTGGCTCCGTGGATTTCCACGCCATCGGCCCCCGCCTCGATGGCGGCCGCCGCCGCGCGTCGAAAGTCCCCGACGGTCGCGACAACTTCCTCAGTAGACAGAGCGCGAGGCGTCGGCATTTCTTGTGGACCGCTGGCAGTGAACATCGTGCCCTGCGGTCGAATTGCTGACGGAGCAACTGGCTGACGCCCGTGGGGGGTGTTGTCGGGGTGGGAGATACGTCCGACGTGCATCAACTGAATGAAGATCAGACCGTCGGCCTCATGGACAGCGTCGGTGACCTTGCGCCAGCCACCGATTTGCTCGTCACTGTAGATGCCAGGGGTGAGTAAATATCCTTGGCCGTCTTCCGAGGGCTGGGTGCCCTCAGTGATAACCAGCGCATGCGTTGCTCGTTGTGCGTAGTACTCGGCGTTCAGCTCGGTCGGGACGCCCTCGGGTGTTGAGCGATCCCGGGTCATGGGGGCCATGACCAAGCGGTGGGGAACAGCGGCGCGGCCGACGGTGGTCGGCGCCCACAAGGAATTAAGCATGTTTGATCCTTAGATTGGTGATATCCGTTTTGACGGAAATGGATGTGTGGTCACTCAACGGTGAGCACGAGCTTGCCCCGTACGTGCCCGGCGTCGCTGGCCTGTTGGGCTTTGGCGGCCTCATCCAATGGATAGGCGGTGACGGTGGTGACGAGCGTGCCGTCGGCGGCGGCTTGAGTCAGAGCGGTCAAGCACGCAGCTGAGCGCTGGGCCGTACTGGTGGCAAATGTGATACCGAGCTGGTTGGCGCGGAAGTCCGCGATCGTAACGATGCGTTCGGTGCCGCCGCGCAAGGTGATTGATTCCTCGAGGGCTCCCTTACCGGCCACATCGAAGACCGCGTCGATGCCGTCGGGGGCAAGCGCCCGGACCCGCTCGACCAGGCCCTCGCCGTAAACCGTGGCAGTGGCACCGAGTGAGGTGAGGTATTCCTGGTTCGCCGGCCCACTGGTCCCGATGACGTGTGCCCCGCGGGCCCTTGCGAGCTGGACCGCCACCGTCCCGACGGCCCCGGTCGCACCGTGTATCAGCACCGTTTCCCCGGCAGCGACATCGAGCAAGTTCAGGACCCGCTCGGCCGTCTCGCCTGCTACCGGCAGCGCGACCGCGTGCTGCCAATCAAGACCCGAAGGCTTGATCGCCACCGTGGTGGCAAGTGCGTACTGGGCATAGGCGCCGGTGTCAGACCAGCCCACCACCTCATCGCCTATCTTCACCTCGAACACGCCGTGGCCGACGGCGTCCACCACGCCAGCGACCTCGTAGCCGGGGATAGCTGGCAACGGAGTGGGGAACACGGCCTTGAGCGAACCCGAACGGACCTTGCCGTCCAGGGCATTTACTCCCGCAGCCTTGACCCGCACACGTACCTGCCCCGGTCCAGGCTGCGGCACCTCGACGTCCGCCATGTGCAGCACAGCGGTTCCTCCGAACCGGTCGAACTGAACGGCTTTCATGACACCTCCTATGGATGAACCACCCAATTAGGTGGCTAGCCACATACACTACAGCAAAATATGTGGCTGGCCAACTATTGGCATCTATGAAGGCCTGCCGGTAAGGGGGGTTAGAAGACGATCTGACCGTTTGTGCTCGTCGTGAGCGCCCAGTTGGAGTGCACGATCCGCCAGGTGCCGTCGGTGAGTCGGTATACCTCGGTGGCGTTCCAGGCGCGGCTCAACTGCTCGGCGCCGTTGTCGTCGCGCACATAGGTGTTCAGGTTGTAAGCCAGGGCTGCGAAATCACCGCCGTCACTGACGTGCACGGACGGGTTGAGGTACTCGTTTCGGACGATGTTCGGGTTGGAATAGAGCGAGTCGATGTGTGAGATTACTGCGTCACTTCCGACAATCAGCTTTTCCAAAATTGGATCGAAGTAGCTGATGTCCTCTGCGTAATTGTCGAGATATCCCCGGCTGTCGCCGATGCTCCACCGCTCGTTGAACGACTTTTCCAGCGCAAGGATGTGCTTGCTGATTTCTTCTTTGTTGACAGCCATTGGTTCGTTTCCTTTTGTGATTGAGTTGGTGAGGATGAGTTTGTTCACTCGTTAACGGGCTGCTGAGACTTCGGGAGTCCGTCGACGACGAGGCGGTACGAGTCCGTGACGAGTTCCTTGACCAGGCGCCGGTCGATTGTGGACCCGCCCGTGACGGTGATCCAGTGCTTCTTGTTCATGTGATATCCGGGGGTAATCGCGATATGCTCGTGGCGAAGGGCTGCGGCTTCTTCGGGGTGCGATTTGAGGATCACCATCGGCTCACCCGTCACCTGCGTCATGAGCATGAAGACCTTGTCGCGCACTTTGAAGACTTCCCATTCCGCGCCGAATGGGTGCACTAAATTTGATCCGGGAAGCTTCTCGGCGTAATTGCCCGCGGTCTTCTGCAGTGTTCTGCCATCCATCACCAAATTCCTTTCCGCAGACCCAAGTTATCTCCCAAGATCTGCCGGTCTGCGGCATACTGCGGACACATGATGGTCAGTAAGCGACAAGTGTTGTCCCGGGGGCAGGATGCCTTCCCGGCCCGCGCCGAGGGTTCGGGCCCCACCGCCGAGCCGCTTTTCCATTTCCAGCCGCCGGTTGGCACTCCTTACGGTTTGGAAGTCACCACCCTTGAGTACTTTCGCGAACACCACGACGACTGGCCATGGAGTCCACCTCTCCCCGGCCGCGCCACTTTCCACTACTTGATCCTGGTCACCGAGGGCGAGCTGTGGCACGACGTCGACCACGTCACGCACAAGATCGCCGTCGGCCAATGGCTGTGGGTACGGCCCGGACACGTCCAGTGCTGGCACGACCCCAGCACCGCCCGCGGACCCTTCATCCTCTTTAACCCCGAGGTTCTGCGGCCCGATATCGTCCCCCTGCTGACCCGAGCCACTGCCCACGATGCCCCGGCTGTACTCACTCCACATCCGGGTGACACTTGCTGGCTCCAAGAGACGGCACTGCAGCTTCTTGACGAACACCGGGCGCTAGGACGTCGTCCGCTCGCCGCCCACCACGCACTGCGGTGCAGCCTCCTTGAGGCCATGCTGCTGCGCCTGGCAAGCTCGCCAGACTTAGGCAACTCAGCCCCACGCGGCCGTCAAGGCAGCCGTTCCCGAATCACACCGCCCTCTGGAGAGTCGCTCTATGCGCGACTTTTAGACGCCGTAGAGCTTCACTTCCGAGACCTGCACCATGTTGAGGAATACGCCCGGCTACTGGGTTGCTCCACACGCACTCTCAGCCGCGCGACCAAGTCAACCGCAGGAATCAGAGCACGGCAGATCATCGACCAACGCCGAGGGCTCGAAGCCCGCCGGCTCCTCACCAACCCAACGTGGACCGCCCGCGCCGTCGCCAGCCACCTCGGCTTTACCGACACAGCCAACTTCGGCCGCTTCTTCCGCCACCACACCGGCCTCACACCGGCCGCATATGCAAATGAGCAAAACTGTACGAACCAGTCCAAGGACCGCGCGTTGTCGTGAGCGGAAACAACGCGGCACCAACAAAAACGCAAAAGCAAAAAGGTCAGGAACCCTTTTCGAGTTCCTGACCTTTTATCGTTGGGCTTCCTAGCCCACGTAGCTTGTGGGCGAAGGGGGACTTGAACCCCCACGTCCCGAAGGACACTGGCACCTGAAGCCAGCGCGTCTGCCATTCCGCCACTCGCCCCAACGACCGCGAGAGCCTATCACGCTCCGGACCCCACCTTTGAACCGAGAACGCCTAGCGAAAGCCCGTTTACGCACGCCAATTCTGACATACGGCGAGCGTAGAAGGCCTCTTGGTGCCAAGACGATGTCGTCTCGTAATAGAGGAGTGGGTGCCGACGATCATCAAACCGATACCATCTACTCGAGATCCGCTCGTGGCGGTGCGCTGTGTCATGCGCTCAGAGCTGCCACGCGATCGCCGAAAGGAGGAGGCATGGGAATTGTCCAGCGCTTCGAGCGCAAGCTTGAAGACGTGGTCGGCGATGCCTTCGCTCGCGTATTCGGCGGCAGCATCGTTCCCCAGGAAGTGCAGGCCTCGCTGCGTCGCGAGGCCGCCGACGGAGTCAGGTCAGCGGGCCAAGGGCGGCTGCTGACTCCCAATGAGTTCTTCGTCCTCCTCAGCACCGGAGATCACGAGAAAGCGGCCGATGACCGCGATCTCAACCCAGACACGTTCGCCGAACACCTGCGCGAATATATTCGCGATCAGGGGTGGCAAACGTATGGTGAAGTTGTTGTCCGATTCGAACAATCACCGAACTTGCACACCGGCCAGTTTCGTACGCGCGGTGTGGTCAATCCCGATACCAAGCGGGACCGTACGCACGGCGCCGTGACGACTGCCCCTTCGACCCCGGATTCACAACCAGGAGCATCCATGACTGACAACCCAGGTCCCCAGCAGGGACGCCCCGGCGAAGAGTACGGCCGGGAGGACGACCGGTACGGGCGTCCCGATCAGGATCCGCGCGGTCAGCAGCCTCCACAAGGCGACCAGGGATACCCCCCGCGCCAGGGTGGCTATGAAGGCGGCGGCTACGGACAAGGCCAGCAGCACGGTCAGGATTACGGCCGCCCGCCGGCCGGCTACGAGCAGGGCGGCTACCCGCAGCGCCCGCCCCAGCAGGGCGGTTACGACCAGGGTGGCCGCGGCGGCTATGACCAAGGCGGCTACGGAGCCCCGCCGCAAGCACCGCAAGGCGGCGGGGACTACGGCCGCCCACCGGCGCCCCCACAGCAAGGTGGCTACCCCGCCCCGCCGCAGCAGGGCGGATACGGTGAGCCTCCTCGCCCCAACTACGGCGAGTACGAGCAGGGCGGCGGGTACGGCTCACCGCAAGGTCCCCCTCCCGGCCAGGACTACGGTCGTCCCCCCGCCTACCCACAGCAGGGCGGCTACGGCGCTCCGCCGCAGCAAGGCAGCTACGGACCGCCCCCGGGTGGTTACGGAGAGCCCGAATACGGCGACTACGAGCACGGCGGCTACCAGAGCAGCCCCGACTACGGCGCCCCGACCGGAGGCGGCGCCGGAACGGGACGTACCACTGTCACGTTGCAGCTGGACGACGGCAGCGGCCGTACCTACCAGTTGCGCGAGGGCACCAATGTGATCGGCCGCGGCCAGGACGCCCAGTTCCGGCTGCCGGACACAGGCGTCTCGCGTCGTCACCTTGAGGTGCGCTTCGACGGGCATGCCGCACTACTGTCGGATCTCAACTCGACCAACGGCACCACCGTCAACAACGCCCCGGTGACCGAGTGGCAGTTGGCCGACGGCGACATCATCCGGCTGGGCCACTCCGAGATCATCGTTCGGGTCCAGTAGGGAAACCGAGGGACAGCGGCAGCGTCGGCAACACCGCGTTCGACACAGGCTGCACGTATCGGGCCCCGGCGGGTAACCCGGCCAAGTATCGTTGCCCTGCCGAATATGTCCGGTCTACGGACACCCTCGCCGAGGCGCGATGGACCAGCGAGAGGAACAACAACCGGATGCAGGGACTGGTGCTCCAGCTCACCCGCGGTGGGTTCCTGTTACTGCTGTGGGTATTCATCTGGTCGGTGCTGCGCATCCTGCGGACCGATATCTACGCCCCGACCGGTCAGCTGATGGCCAACCGCGGCCTTAACCTGCGCGCTATTCGTCCCGCGAAGGCGGGCCGACGGCAGATGCAGTACCTCCTGGTGACCGAGGGCGCCCTCGCGGGCACGCGGATCACGCTCGGCACGCAGCCCATTTTGATAGGCCGCGCCGATGACTCCACACTGGTCCTGACCGACGATTACTCGTCGACGCGGCACGCGCGGCTATCGCCACGGGGGTCGGATTGGTACGTCGAGGATCTAGGATCGACCAACGGCACATATCTGGATAGGGAGAAGGTGACGACGGCACTGCGGGTTCCCCAGGGGACGCCGGTACGTATCGGTAAGACAGTGATCGAGCTGCGCTCGTGACACTGGTGCTTCGCTACGCCGCGCGTAGCGACCGCGGACTTGTGCGGTCGAACAACGAGGACTCGGTCTACGCCGGAGCCCGTCTACTGGCATTGGCCGACGGTATGGGCGGTCACGCCGCCGGTGAGGTCGCCTCCCAGCTGGTCATCGCTGCGTTGGCGCCGCTCGACGACGACGAACCCGGTGGCGATCTGCTGGACACACTGGCCGAGGCGGTGCACTCCGGTAACGGAGCCATCGCCGATCATGTGCGCGCCGAACCCGAGCTGGACGGAATGGGCACCACCCTGACGGCATTCCTGTTCGCCGGGAAACGGCTGGGCATGGTGCACATCGGCGACTCGCGTGCCTATCTGATGCGCGACGGCGAGCTGGCTCAGATCTCCAAGGACGACACCTTCGTCCAGACTCTCGTCGACGAGGGGCGCATCACCCCGGAGCAGGCACATAACCATCCGCAGCGCTCGCTGATCATGCGCGCACTCACCGGTGCGCCCGTCGAACCGACGCTCATCATGCGTGAGGCGCAGGCCGGGGACAGGTACCTGCTCTGTTCGGACGGGTTGTCCGATCCGGTGAGCCACGAAACCATCGCCGAGGCGTTGGAGATTCCCGATGTCTCCGCCGCGGCCGACCGGCTCATCGAGCTCGCGCTGCGCAGCGGGGGACCCGACAACGTCACCGTTGTCGTCGCCGATGTCGTCGAGCTGGACTACGGACAGACCCGGCCGATCGTGGCGGGGGCGATATCCGCCGATGCCGACACTGACACCCCTCCGCCGAATACGGCGGCCGGGCGCGCTGCCGCAATTCAGCGGGCGCTCAAAGAGCCGGAGCCGACTGAAGACGAATCCGATTCCGAGACAACCGCTTCCGACTCCGATAAGCCCAAAAAACGTCGGCTGCGCTGGTTGATCGCGGCGGTGCTCGTAGTCTTGATCGCACTGGCCGGGATAGCGATCGGCCGGCGCGTGGTGCTCAACAACTATTACGTGAGCGCGCACGAGGGCAACGTCTCCATCATGCAGGGCGTCCAGGGCTCGCTCCTCGGTTATCGACTACAGCGGCCGGACCTCGTCGGGTGCCTCGACAGCCGCGGAGACATGTCGCTGGTGAGCTACGGCGAGCCTGCGTCCGGCCTCTCCTGCAAGTACTTCAAGGTGTCAGACCTGCGGCCGTCCGAGCGTCAGCAGGTCGAAACCGGCCTGCCCGGCGGCACTCTCGATCAGGCGATCGGCCAGCTGCGTCAGCTCACCAAGAACGCGCTGCCGCCCTGCGCGCCGCCCGCGCCCAAAACGCCGCCGCCCGCGCCGACCACCGCTGGACGCACCCCGCCCACCACATCCGGTTCTGCCACCACCACGACGACCACCACGCGGCCGTCGCCCACACCCACGTCCACGACGAGCCCCGGCGCGAGCACCACGCCCACCACAACATCCACTCCCGCGCCGGCGCCATTGCCGGCGCCACCACAAGAGCCGGGCGTTACCTGCCGGACCGTGTCATGACGACGGCGCCCCAAACCGCTGTAGTGGCCCGTGGGGCAGGCATCGCGCCACCGCCCCAATCCACACGACGCAGTGCGGAGTTGGGGCTCCTCGGCTTCGCCGCCGCCATCACCACCGTCGCCCTGATCCTCGTCGAGGCCAACCTCGAACGCGGCCTGTCATGGGATCTCCTGAAGTACGGCCTTGCGTATCTCGTTCTATTTAGCCTGGCGCACCTCGGAATTCGGCGCTACGCGCCCTACGCCGACCCGCTTCTGTTGCCCTGCGTGGCGCTGCTCAACGGCCTCGGGCTGGTGATGATCCATCGCCTGGACCTGGCGAAGATGGCCGCGGGCGACGGCACCGAGACCCTAGAAGCCAACGCACAGGTGCTGTGGACGCTGGTAGGCGTCGCGGCACTTGTCGGAATACTGGCGGCCGTCAAAGACCACCGCGTGCTGGCGCGGTACGGGTACACCTTTGGGATCGTCGGCATCGTCTTGCTGGCCGTCCCGGCGCTGCTGCCATCCTCGGCCTCGGAAAGAAACGGCGCCAAGATCTGGATTGAATTGCCGTTCTTGTCTATTCAGCCTGCCGAGGCCGCCAAGATTCTGTTGCTCGTGTTCTTCGCCGCGTTCCTGATGACCAAACGTGACCTCTTTCGTACCGCTGGCCGCAGCTACTGGGGCGTGGAGTCGCCCCGGGCCCGGGACCTCGGTCCACTGCTGGCGGTGTGGGCAATCTCCGTGGGAGTCATGGTCTTCGAGAAAGACCTGGGCACCTCGCTGCTCCTCTATACCTCGTTCCTGACGGTGCTGTACATCGCCACCGCACGGATCAGCTGGGTACTCATCGGGCTGGGACTCTTCGTCGTCGGCGCATTCCTGGCGTACTTCCTGTTTGCGCATGTGCGTGTGCGCGTCGAAACCTGGCTCGACCCCTTCGCGGACGCGGACGGCAACGGATACCAGATGATGCAGTCACTGTTCAGTTTCGCCACCGGAGGCATCTTCGGCACCGGCCTCGGCAATGGTCAGCCCGGCACAGTTCCGGCCGCCTCAACGGATTTCATCATCGCCGCGATCGGTGAGGAACTCGGGCTGGTTGGCCTGGCCGGAGTGCTGCTGGTGTTCACCATCCTCATCGTCCGTGGCTTCCGCACGGCGCTGGCGGTGCGGGACAGCTTCGGCAAGCTGCTCGCCTCCGGTCTGTCGGCAGCCCTGGCGCTGCAACTGTTCATCGTCGTCGGTGGCGTCACCAAACTGATCCCGCTGACGGGACTCACCACGCCCTGGATCTCCTACGGCGGGTCGTCACTGGTGTCCAACTACGTGCTGTTGGCCATCCTGCTGCGCATCTCGCACATCGCCCGCCGGCCGCTCACCACCAATTCCGCACCCAACGCCGCCCCCATCGCGGAGGCCCGCACTGAGCTGATCGATCGCGTATGAACACATCGATCCGCCGGGTGTCTCTCGTCGTCATGGGCTTAGTGGTGCTGCTGCTTGCCAATGCCACTCTCACCCAGGTGTTCACCGCGCCAGGGCTGCGCGCCGACCCACGCAATCAACGGGTACTGCTCGACGAGTACTCGCGCCAGCGGGGACAGATTTCGGCGAGCGGACAGCTGCTCGCCTCCTCGGTCGCCGCCGACAGCCGCTTCCGGTTCCTGCGGCAGTACGCGGATCCGTTGGTGTACGCGCCCGTCACCGGCTTCTACTCGCTCAACTACTCGAGCGCCGGATTGGAGCGCGCCGAGGACAGCGTGCTCAACGGGTCCGATCCCCGGCTGTTCGGCCGGCGCCTCGCGGACTTCTTCACGGGTCGCGACCCACGGGGCGGCAGCGTGGTCACCACGATCCGTCCCGACGTGCAACAGGCCGCCTACGACGCCATGCACCGCGGCTGCAAGGACGGCTGCCGCGGCTCGGTGGTCGCGCTTGAGCCCTCCACCGGAAAGATCCTCGCGATGGTCTCGACACCCTCCTACGACCCCAACCTGCTCGCCAGTCAGGACTCCACGCAAGAGAACGAAGCCTGGAAGCGGCTGCAGGACGACCCCGCGCAGCCGATGCTGAATCGCGCCATTTCGCAGACGTACCCGCCCGGCTCGACCTTCAAGGTGATCACCACCGCGGCGGCGCTGGCGGACGGCAAGACCGTCAACACCGAGGTGACCGCGTCGCCGACGATCTTCCTGCCGGGCAGCAACGCAACCCTGGAGAACTACAACAGAGCCTCCTGCGGCGGTGGCGACAACACCACCCTCAAGGAGGCCTTCGCGCGCTCCTGCAACACCGCCTTCGCCAAACTCGGATCCGAACAACTCAAGCGCGACAAGCTGGTCAAGGCCGCGCAGGCGTTCGGTCTCGACCACGAGCTCGACGGCATTCCGCTCCAGGTGGCTACCTCCACCGTCGGGCCGATGTCGGACGACGCGGCCGTCGCGATGTCGAGCATCGGGCAAAAGGATGTCGCGGTGACCCCGCTACAGAACGCGATGGTCGCCGCAACCGTCGCCAACAAGGGCGTGCTGATGCAGCCGCACCTGGTCGATAGCCTTAAGGGCCCAGACCTTTCGAATCTGTCCACCACCACCCCGGATGACATTGGCCAAGCCGTGACACCCGCTATCGCGAACACATTGACCGAACTGATGATTGCCTCAGAACAGCGCACCGCGCAGACCGGTGCCATCCCCAGCGTGCAGATCGCATCCAAGACCGGTACCGCCGAGCACGGCACCGATCCGCGTAACACCCCGCCGCACGCGTGGTACATCGCCTTCGCGCCGGCGGCGAGCACCACATCCGATCCTCAGGCCACGCCGGTCACCCCCCAGGTGGCGATCGCGGTACTCGTCGAAGACGGCGGAGACCGCGCACTGGCGGCCACCGGCGGCTCCGTCGCCGCACCCATCGGGCGACAGGTCATCGCCGCAGCACTACAGGGAGCCTCATGACGGTACGTGTGGGAGAGACGCTTTCGGGTCGCTACAGGTTGCAGCGGCTCATTGCTACCGGCGGTATGGGTCAGGTATGGGAGGGCACGGACAGCCGACTCGGCCGCAAGGTAGCCGTGAAGGTGCTCAAGGCCGAGTTCTCGTCGGACCCGGAGTTCATCGAGCGGTTCCGCGCCGAGGCACGCACCGTCGCCATGCTCAACCACCCCGGTATTGCCAGCGTGTACGACTACGGCGAGACCGATATGGACAGTGAGGGCCGCACTGCGTATCTGGTGATGGAACTGGTGCACGGCGAGCCACTCAACTCGGTGCTCAAACGCACCGGCCGCCTATCGCTGCGTCACTCGCTGGACATGCTGGAGCAGACCGGTCGCGCCCTACAGGTCGCACACGCCGCAGGACTGGTGCACCGCGACGTGAAACCCGGCAACATCCTGATCACGCCCACCGGGCAGGTGAAACTCACCGACTTCGGCATCGCCAAGGCTGTGGACGCCGCCCCGGTCACCCAGACCGGCATGGTGATGGGCACCGCCCAATACATCGCACCCGAGCAGGCGCTAGGCCACGACGCCACCCCCGCCAGTGATGTTTACGCGCTGGGAGTCGTTGGCTACGAAGCAGTTTCGGGCAAGCGCCCGTTCTCCGGGGACGGCGCGCTGACCGTCGCGATGAAGCACATCAAGGAAACGCCGTCGCCACTGCCGGCCGATCTGCCACCGAACGTGCGCGAGCTCATCGAGATCACCCTCGTGAAGAACCCGCAGAACCGGTACACCAGTGGTGGCCCGTTCGCCGACGCGGTGGCCGCGGTACGCGCCGGACGGCGCCCACCCCGGCCCAATCAGGCACCCACCATCAGCAGGGCCACACCGGCGGCCATCCCACCCGCCACCCAGGTGCGGCCCGCCGTGGGGGCACCCAGCAGGGTCGCACCGCCCACGTCTCGCACCCGCCAGCCGACGGGCTCACATCGGCCGCCGCCACCCCGGCGCGGCACGTTCTCGCCCGGCCAGAAGGCCCTCATGTGGGCGGCCGCGGTGCTGGGCATCTTCGCGATCATCATCGCGGCACTCATCCTGTTGCGGGCCAGCGAGCAGAAGAACGACACTCCGCTCCCTTCGGCAACAACCCCTAGCAGCGAAGCACCCTCAAGTCCAGGTTCAGCTTCGCCAGGAGCGCTTGCGCCAGCTAATATCGTGGCTCTGCTTCCGGTCAACGAACCGGACCCGATCACTGGGACGAAATCACCGTAATGACCACTCCGCAGCACCTCTCGGACCGCTACGAGCTGGGGGAGATCCTCGGCTATGGAGGCATGTCCGAGGTTCACTTGGCACGCGACCAGCGGTTGAACCGCGATGTTGCGATCAAGGTGCTGCGCGCCGACCTAGCCCGGGACCCCAGCTTCTATCTGCGTTTCCGCCGGGAGGCGCAGAATGCCGCCGCGCTGAACCACCCCGCGATCGTCGCTGTCTACGACACCGGTGAGGCCGAAACGCCCACCGGGCCGCTGCCGTACATCGTGATGGAGTACGTCGACGGCATCACCCTGCGCGACATCGTCAAGGACGACGGCCCCATGCCGATCCGCCGGGCGATCGAAGTCATCGCGGACTCATGCCAGGCACTCAACTTCAGCCACCAACATGGAATCATCCACCGCGACGTCAAGCCCGCCAACATCATGATCAGCAAGACCGGCGCGGTAAAGGTGATGGACTTCGGGATCGCCCGTGCGGTGTCGGATGCCGGTATCAGCGTCACCCAGACCGCGGCGGTCATCGGGACAGCGCAATATCTTTCGCCGGAGCAGGCGCGCGGCGAGACCGTGGACGCTCGTTCCGATGTCTACTCCCTGGGCTGCGTCCTCTACGAATTGCTCACCGGCGAACCGCCTTTCGTCGGTGATTCACCCGTTGCGGTGGCCTACCAGCACGTACGGGAAGACCCGGTGGCTCCGTCCAAGCACAACCCCGAGATTCCTCCCGGCCTGGATTCGGTTGTGCTCAAAGCGCTTTCGAAGAATCCCGACAACAGGTACCAGAATGCCGCCGAGATGCGTACCGACCTGATGCGGGTGTACCAGGGCGAGCAGCCGGAGGCGCCGAAGGTCCTCACCGACGCCGAGCGCAGCTCGATGCTCAACACCCCCGCCAACGCCAAGGCGTACCCGGCCAGCGGACCGCAGACCAGCCCGCTTCCCAGTCATTACGCGGAGCCGCGGCGGAATCCGCTCAGCCGCTGGCTGGTTGGCCTCGCCGCACTGGTGGTGCTCACCGTGGTGGTCACCTTCGCGATCATCTTGGGCAGCGGACCGTCACGCGATGTTCAGGTTCCGGATGTGACCGGCCGGTCGCAGTCCGACGCCGTGGCAGCGCTGCAGAACCTCGGTTTCAAGACCAAGATCCAGAAGAACACCAGCTCAAAGCTCGCTCCCGACAAAGTTATCGACACCGACCCCGCGAAGGGCTCGACCGTGTCCGCGGGCTCCGAGGTGACGCTGAACGTTTCCGTTGGGCCGGAGAGCCAGCAGGTACCTGACTGCCACGGCCTGAGTTTCGGTGACGCGGTGAAGAAGCTTCAGGCCGCCGGTTTCAAGGGCACCTTCACCCAAAGCGAAACCAAGTCATTGCCCGAGGACAAAGGCCGGGTCATGGCCACCAACCCACCGGCCGGGCAGTACTCGGCCGTCACCAACAACATCACCATCGTTGTCGGCAAGGGCCCGGGGGAGAAGCCTCTGCCGGATCTTGTCGGCCAGAACGTCGACGTCGCGGTCAAGAACCTGCCCACCTACGGCTTTACCGCACCACCCACCGTGATCCCGGTGCCCAGTCCGGAATCAAAGGGGCAGATTCTCAGCACGAACCCAACTGCCAACACGATGTTCCCGGAGGACGGCGTCCTCGAGATCCGGGTGTCGTCCGGCGGGCAGTTCCGCATGCCGAACCTCGTCGGTAAATTCTGGACCGATGCCGAGCCGATGCTGTATCAGGCCGGATGGCAAGGCGGGGGCCTGACCACCGAGGATGTGCCCTCCGACGGAGGCAACCGGGCACGTGTGGTCTCTCAGGATCCGCCGTCCGGCGCGGGCGTCGGATACAACGGACCGATCCGGCTGCGTTTCGGCGCAGGCTAGACCGTCAGCCCCCGAGCGCGGCCACTCGTCCGCTGACCCCGTTCAGCGCCGACGCGACCTCGGCCTCGAGCGAACGCACCAGTGATTCATCAAGGGGTGCACCGCAATAGGTGAGCCAGTTCGCCAACATCCGGTGCCCACCCTCGGTGAGGATCGACTCGGGGTGGAACTGCACGCCGTGGATCGGGTACTCCGTGTGCATGACACCCATAATCACCCCGCTGGCGGTGCGGGCGATCACCCGGAGCCCCTCGGGCACGGTGTCCGGAAGGATGGTCAGTGAGTGATACCTGGTGGCGGTGAAGGGGTTTGACAGTCCACGCAGCACTCCGGCGTCCTCGTGTTCGACGGTGCTCGTCTTACCGTGCAACAACTCCGGTGCGCGGTCGACGGTGCCGCCGAACGCAACCCCGATCGCCTGATGCCCCAGGCATACCCCGAGGAGCGGGGTACCCGTCTTCGCACAGGAATGCACCATCGCAATGGACGCACCCGCGCTCTCGGGGGTACCCGGGCCGGGACTGATCAGGACCCCGTCGAAGTCGGCGGCCACCCCGTCGGTATCGGCCAGCCGTGGGTCGTCGTTGCGCCACACCGAGACCGACACAGCGTCCACGCCGAGCTGGCCCAGGTACTGGACCAGGTTGAACACGAAGCTGTCGTAGTTGTCGACGACCAGGATGCGCACAGATCAAGGGTACGGACACCCGCCAGTGGTTTCCCAGCCGGTTTACCCGGACGGTGACAAACGGATGCCTACGGGCCCTCCATCGGAACCGCACGGCCGGGCCCGACTGCGTCCCGATATCCGGCCACCTCAAGATGATGCCCACGAGTCACCGTGTACCCCAGGCCAAATCGCGCGACGTACTGCCGATACAGGGTCACCAGCGGAGCCGCCTCCAGCGCGGCCTGCATGGCATCGGCATCGCCGATGGCCGTAATCACGTACGGCGGGCTATAGGTCCGACCGTGCAGCAGCAGCGTGTTGCCTACACATCGCGGCACCGAGCTTGCGACCAAGCGCTGGTCATCTTGCATCTGGATGGCCTCGGCACCCGCACTCCACAAGGCGTTGAGCACGCCCTCGACATCCTGCTGATGCACCACCAAGTCATCCGGCGACGCATCTCGGGGGAAACGGCCGTACGAGTCGCGCTTGGCATCGGTCAGCGTCACCACCAGACCGGGGCCCGTGACGGGTCGTACTCCTGCGGCATCGGCCATCTCGCCGGTTTCGGCGAGCGCCGCGGCCACCTGGCTGTCGCCGCCCGCCGACTGCTCGCGCGCAGCCGCCATCTCATTGGCCAAGCCGTCGCGGGTGGCACTGAGCCTGTCGACCGACTTCTGCGTCTCGCGCACCAGATCCACCAGTCGGGGTGACGGAGAGTCACCGCGACGGATCTCGTTGCCACCCGACACTGTGTGCGTCGCGGCCAGCAGAAAGCCGGCCAGGGCACACACCAGAGGCACGCCCACCCGCCAGATGAGTCCGCCGCGAGCGGAAGGGGCCCCCTGTGTGCGCAGGCGCTCCGGCCCGCTTGCGGGGGACTCCTCGGGGCCTGAACCTGTTCGCGCGAGCGGCTCATCGGCGGTCACCAGAAGATTGTCGCAGCACGCGCTGTAACCTGCGTAAGAACCCATAACGACTCCGGCCACGGCGATCAGTCGTCGTGCCGCCATATCCGAGATGCTTCAGAGGTAGTCGATGCCCAAGTCCAAGGTCCGTAAGAAGTCCGCGTTCAACGCGACCACCGTTAGCCGCACTCCGGTCAAGGTGAAAGCCGGCCCGTCGAGCATCTGGTTCGTCGCGTTCTTCCTCACCCTCATGCTCATCGGCCTGGCCTGGCTGATGGTGTTCCAGCTCGCCGCACAACACATCACCTGGATGCTGGATCTGGGCCCGTGGAACTACGCCATCGCCTTTGCTTTCATGATCACCGGGCTGCTGCTCACCATGCGGTGGCGGTGACAAAAGACGGGACGGATCCCATGCTGCCGTTGCCGCTCCGGTTAGCACCCGTTTCCATCGAGTCCACCCCCGAGACACCCAATCACAACGATGTGATTTATCCCCACTGTGGATAACGCCTGTGGATAACCCGACCGCATCTCCTGCCGAATGGGGCCCGAAACCCGCTGGCATCGCAGCCGCGGCCCTCGTTGGTGCCGCCTTCGCTATCGCCGTCTTCCTCGTGGCGGATGCACCTGGACGTCTGTTGGCTGCGGCGGCCTCCCTCGGTCTGCTCGGATTCGCCGCAGTGTCCTGGCGGTGCCGCCCGAAGTTGCGCATCGTCGACGAGGGTCTCGAGCTACAAGGCCTCACCCGCGTCACCCTGCTACCCCGTGCCGCCGTGGACTCGGTAAAAGTCTCCGAATTCCGCAGGCTCGGTCGGCGCGCCCGGCTGCTGGAGATCGAGTCCGGTGATGACCTGATCGTCTTGAACCGCTGGGATCTCGGTGCCGACCCCCGCGACGTGCACGAAACATTGCGCGCCGCCGGCTATCGGGCATGAACATCCCCACGCGCGTATCGTTGCCTTAGGTAATTACTCCTACGTAAGAGGCGGGCATATGACACGGACCGACGGCGATCAGTGGGACATTGTCAGCAGCGTCGGTTTCACGGCCCTCATGGTGTCCTCATTCCGCGCCCTCGAGACCACCCGGCCACAGCCGCTCATCCGCGATGAATACGCACGCGCCTTCGTCGAGGCTTCGGGGGAGCCCCATCTCACCGAAGCGCTGGCTGCCCCCAAACCCGAGTCCGAATGGGACGCCGCCACCACCTACCTCGTCAATCACCTTGCCGTGCGCACCAAGTATTTCGATGAATTCTTCACCACTGCCACTGATTCCGGCATACGACAGGTAGTGATCCTGGCCGCCGGACTGGACTCGCGGGTGTACCGGCTGCCCTGGCCGGACGACACTGTCGTCTACGAGCTCGATCAGCCGAAGGTCCTCGAATTCAAGGACCACGTCCTTGCCGAACAGAACGCGGCGCCGCTGGCCGAGCGGCGCGAGGTCGCCGTCGACCTGCGCGACGACTGGGTCGCGGCGCTGGAGACGGCGGGCTTCGATGCCACCAAACCGACGGCCTGGCTCGCCGAGGGCCTGCTGGCCTACCTACCCGGCGCGGCCCAGGATGCACTGTTCGAGAGCATCACCGCGCATTCGGCCCCGGGCAGCTTCCTTGCCACCGAGTGGCGCCGCCGAGTGGCCACCGCCAGTCAGTGGCAAGACGCCGTGAACAAGCTCCGGCCGGACTTCCTCAAGGACATCAGCATCGGCGATCTCATTTATGACGATGAGCGCAAAGATCCGATCGAATGGCTCGGTGAACACGGCTGGCAGGTCGGTACCACCAACCGGCTGGAGCAGGCCGCCGCCTACGGACGGCCCGCCCCCAGTGCGCACAGCGATATCACTTCGCTGTGGTCAGACGCCTACTTCATCACCGCCACGCGCTAGCCTGCGCGCAGAGAAGCGCTGGGGTGAGACCTTCCGTCTCGCCTCGAGTAAAGTTTCCTATGCAATCGGTCACAAGGGTGCCGTCTGTGCGAACAGGTCAATTGGCAAAGGCCTGTCGTTTGACGGTTGGGGGATTGAGGGCTGGGTTTTCATGTCGGGAGACGGCCATGGCGGATCCGTCCGCCAGGGTATGCAAATCGGGCTGACGATCGCTGCCCTGCGGGCGCTCGAGGCCCGCCACGCACATCCTGTGCTGGTCGACGAGTACGCCCGAACGGTCCTCGATGCCGTCGGAGATCCCCACACGCTGGCACTCCTGGACGTCGGCCTCCGTGCGGAGCCGTCGACGGTGAATGAGCTCCGCACCTGCCTGCTCACCAACTATGTGGCGGCGATGTGCCGGTATTACGACGAATCCCTGCTGGCCTCCGTCCAGAACGGCACCCGCCAGGTGGTGCTGCTTGCTGGCGGCCTCGATACCCGTGCTTACCGACTTTCCTGGCCCGACGGAACCGTCGTCTACGAGGTCGACTATGCCGAGGTCCTCGCGCTCAAGATGAAGGCGCTCGACAACTCGGGAGCCGAGCCTCGGACGACACAGCGCATGGTCCACTGTGGGCTCGGCGATCAGTGGCAGTCGGAGCTGACGCTGGCCGGATTCGACCCAGACGCCCCCACCGCCTGGCTCGCCGAGTCCGTCATCTGCAATCTCCCCGGCGGCAACCAGGACACGATGTTCGAGCGGATCATCGAGATGTCGGCTCCCGGCAGCACAATTTCGACGGACAACGATGCGGTTGCTCCGTCGGGCCGGGTATGGGGCGATGTTGTGGACGCCATCCTTCCGGACGCCCTTCGCGGCGCCGACTACTCGGCGCTCGCCCACTATGACGAACGCACCCCTCCCGGGGATTGGCTGTCCGGGCACGGGTGGCTGACTCACACATGCACCACCCGTGAGCTCGCCCAGCGCTATGGCCGTCCGTTCGGCAATGCGCTGTTCTCGGCCTTCGACGATCTCGCGGACCGCCGATTCCTCACCGCGACGCTGCCGACCGATTACCTCGCGCATTCGACGGGCCCGTCCCTCGGCGACGTGCCCACCACGTCGTGAAATTCGTTCCACAACTGGACCCACCGAGTAGGTTGCGCGACACCATCACGGTGTGGCCGCTCCATGGATATCTTGAACGCAACGTGCAGGAAGGCAGGTGGTTCATTGGACGGTCAACGGGAACGGGCCATGACCTCACCGGCGCACAAGTACCAGTTCGATCTGATCGCCGCTGCTCTGCGTGCGTTGGAAAGTCGGCGGGGCCATCCGCTGATCAACGATCCGCTCGCGGCGGTCTTGGTCGCCGCGGCGCACGAGCCGCTCAGTAGTGCCTTTCTCGCCGCGGGATTTCCTGAGAACCCGTCGGCGACCGACGGCACTTTTCTTCTCATCAACGCGTCAGGAATCTTCACGCGGTACGGCGACGACTTCATCACCACAGAGCTTGAGCTGGGAACCCGTCAAGTCGTGCAATTCGTCGCCGGCCTGGACACGCGCGCCTACCGACTCTCCTGGCCCACGGATGCCGTTCTGTACGAGGTGGACCATCCGCACACGCTGGAGTTCCGGAGTCGTGTGCTCAAGGGGCACGGTTCCGTCGCTGCCGTTACGCAGCGGCTCGTGCCCGTCGCGTCGGCGGCAGATCCCTGGGCCGAGGACCTGTGCACTGCGGGCTTCGACCCTGAGCAACCCACCGCGTGGCTGATCGCGCCACTGATCATGGCTGGCCTTCCCGGGGAGAGTCAGGACCTGCTTTTCGAACGAATCATCGAACTGTCCGCCCCTGGTAGCGCCATCTGCAGCGACGCCAACATCTTCTTGCCCTCGACTGAGACCTGGGATTCACTCGCTGAACCCGTTGTCCCCGAAGGTGTTCGGGCAGCCAATTTCTGGATGTTGGCATATCCGGATGCCCGCATGCCGCCCACGGACTGGCTGACGGGAAACGGCTGGACCACCGATGTGCAAACGGCCGCCGAGATCGCCGCGCACTACGAGCGGCCCTTC
This sequence comes from Mycobacterium sp. NGS15, assembly GCF_059813245.1. Lineage (NCBI taxonomy): Bacteria > Bacillati > Actinomycetota > Actinomycetes > Mycobacteriales > Mycobacteriaceae > Mycobacterium > Mycobacterium sp. NGS15. Next base: position 54,810 of record NZ_JCALEF010000001.1, read on the forward strand.
ACCGACGACGTACCGGACATCGTCAAACAGCACACCCAATGGCAGTTTCTCAAAGCCAAGCTGCCTTTGTGAGTTAACCGGTGTAGGCGAGCACCCGCGCCACGATGAGCACAACGGACAACGCGGCCACCACGGCTGCCAGCACCCATGGCGTCGACGGCTTCCGCGCGAGGTCGGGCGCGCCAACCGCACGGCACACCTCCCGGTAGTAGAGCAGCGCACCGGCGCTGAGTACGCCGAACAACAGTCCACCCATATGCCCGGCCAATGAGATACCCGGCAGCGAGACGCTCAGGCCAATGTTGAGCACCAGCACAATGATGATGGTCTGCGGGTTCAAACGCTCCCGCAGATACAGCACCAGCGCCGCGCCCAACAGACCGTAGATGGCACCAGAAGCGCCGGCTACCAATGCATTCGGGCTGAACCACATCGCGATGGCACTGCTGCCGAGCAACGCGGTGCCATAGATCGTGGCGTACCGCTCGCGGCCAAAGGCGTGTTCCAGCCCGGGCCCGATCAACGCCAGCGACAGCATGTTGACCCCGATGTGCATCAGACCGAAGTGCAGGAAGCCGGCGGTGACAGCGCGCCAGAGCTCACCGTGCGCCACCCATGGCAGGTACAGCACCAGATCCCGGAACAGCGGGCTGCTGGTTGCCGCCATCGTCTCGTCGGTGCTTCCCACCACGGCGGCGTAGACCAGCACGTTGACGGCGATCAGCGCCCAGGTGACCCAGGCCCGTGCCTGCCGCAGCGGTTTGACCTGACGCACCGACTTAGCGCCCTGCTGGACGCACTCGACACACTGTTGCCCGACGGGCGCTGACCGCATGCAGTCCGGACATACGGGACGCCCGCACCGCACGCAGCGCACCGCGGTGGCCCGGTCCGGGTGCCAAGCGCACCCGTAGACCGGTACCTGTCCGGGATGAGCCATCAGTACCTAGCTGATGGTGATGGAGTTGATCACGACGTCCTCGGTGGGACGGTCGCCGCGATCGACGGCGGTGGCGGCGATGGCGTCGATGACCTTCTGCGAAGCCGGGTCCACAACCTCACCGAAGATGGTGTGCTTGCGGTTCAGGTGGGGGGTCTTACCGACGGTGATGAAGAACTGTGAACCGTTGGTGCCCGGTCCGGCATTGGCCATGGCCAGCAGGTACGGCTTGTCGAACTGCAATTCGGGGTGGAACTCGTCCGCGAACTGGTATCCGGGGCCGCCGCGGCCGGTGCCGGTGGGGTCGCCGCCCTGGATCATGAATCCCTGGATGACGCGGTGGAAGACGGCACCGTCGTAGAACGGGCCGGTGGCCTCGCCCTTGGCGTTCTTCGTGGAGTAGTCCTTGCTGCCGTCGGCGAGACCGACGAAGTTGGCGACGGTCTTCGGGGCGTGATTGCCGAAGAGCGCGATGACGACGTCGCCGTGGTTGGTGTGCAGGGTCGCGGTTTGTGTCTGGATTGGTGAAGTCACGACGACCACCTTATCCGCGCCCAAAAGACATTCATGCGGATGTTTCCCAATAGGCAGCGCAAAGGTGGCAATCTGAAGTACCACTCATTCTGGAGATCACCGCCCGACGAAGGGACCCGCTGACGATGAGCCTGCTGACCAAGAACGCTGAACCTGCCGTGAAGCTGACCTCCGGGGAGCGCCTCGTGCGTGGCCTCAAGGAGGCCGCACTGGCCCCTATCGACGTCTCGCGCGGTACCGCCGGGCTCGGCTTCGGACTGGCGAAATCGGCGACCGGTGTGGCGGGCAAGCTGCTGCGCCGGGGCAAGGCGGTGTCTTCGGAAGTGCAGGACGCCGTCGCCGATGTGGTGGACACCCTGCCGGAGGTGGTCAGCGATGTCCGCAAGCGCAAGCTGCCGCGCGCGCTGACGGGGCTTGCGGTCGTCGGCCTACTCGGTGCGGGCGCCGTCGCTTTCACCGTCCTGCGCCGCTCGGCACAGCCAGAGCCACCGACACTGGCACCGAGCGTGGATCCGCAACCCCAGCCGTACGGCTGATCGGGTCGCGTGGAATAGAAACTTGAGTGGAGCCTAGGAGAATCGAACTCCTGACATCTACCTTGCAAAGGTAGCGCTCTACCAACTGAGCTAAGGCCCCTCACCTGCTGCTGTGTGCCACACTTCCATGTTGTTGCGCGCCACGGTGATGGCTGCCGCATAGGCCACGCCCAGCAGTGCGAGCACCAGCAGCAGCACTCTCACGTGGTGGACCTCCCAACGAGTGTGGTGGGGCTAGGAGGACTCGAACCTCCGACCTCTTCGTTATCAGCGAAGCGCTCTAACCACCTGAGCTATAGCCCCTGGACCGAACGCAGAGATTACCGCACGGAAGGGGTGCATCCCAAACCGTTAGTCGCGATCGGCCAGTGTGACCTCGATACCGCCGACGAGATCGGTGGTCAGGTTGTAGATGAACGCACCGATGGTGGCGGCCGCGGTCATCAGGACGATGTTCACCAAACCGATGAGCAGTGCGGTGCCAAAGATGGTGCCGCTGGACACCAGCTCGCCGCCGCCGCTGTTGGTGATGAGTTCGCCGACATTCTCGTTCAGCTTCGACCACACACCCATTGCGCCGAGCACCAGGTACAGCATCGCGACGGCGATCATCCAGACGAAGAAGAACACCACCGATAACACCAGCGACACCTTGAGGGTCGCCCACGGATCGACACGCCTGATTTGCATGGCCGCCCGCAGCGGGCCACGGCGCGAGGGACCCACCGTCACCGCCGAACCGCTTTGTGCCCCTTCACTTCTGCGTGGTGGTCGCGGAACCGGTCCTGACAGGTCTGGCAGGTCGTTGTTCTTGGGGGCACGTACGGGCTCTTGTGCGCTCGACTCGCCCCACGGGGTGCCCGAACGCACCGGCTCGGGGCGTTCCGGTCTATCGGACCTTTCGGGACGCTCCGGTCTTTCGGGGCGCTCCGGCACCTCGCCGTACGGCTCCGGATCCGGCTCCAGATCGGGTTCCGGCCGTTCCGCTGGGGTGTTGAATCCGGCCGGAGCGGCCGTCCCCGAGATGAAGCGGCTCAGCCGGGCATCCAGACCGGCGGACGGACGACTACTGGGGCGCGATGCCGACGTCGGCGCGGTCGGGGGTGCGGTGGCGTCATCGATGATGGGAATGATCTCCGTCGGTGCGCCGCCGGGCCGAGACTCCCTGTCGGGAATCCGCTGCGGACCGGTAGCGGCGGCGTGTGAGCCACGCCGCCGCTCCGCCCGCTGCCAGGGAGGCAAGTCCGCCTGGTCCACGGGGCGTTCGTTGGCGCCAGACTCCCCCGGATCGTTCGGTGAACTCACCTACAGCTCCTTACTCGCTCGCGCCGGCTGTGTCCTCGTCGGAGTCGGCATCACCCTCATCGGCATTATGCGCGATTGCCAATAGGGTGTCGCCCTCGCCGAGGTTCATCAACCGCACGCCCTTGGTCTGACGGCCGGCCTTACGCACCGACTTCGCCGTCGTGCGGATGACGCCGCCGCCCGACGTGATGGCGTACAGCTCGGCGTCCTCGTCCACGACCAGTGCACCCACGAGACTGCCTCGGCGCGGGTCGTACTGAACCGTGAGCACACCCTTGCCGCCGCGTCCCTGCACCGGGTACTCCTCGATCGCCGTTCGCTTGGAGTACCCGCCGGCGGTCGCCACCAGCAGATAAGTGCCCTCTCTGACGACGTTCAGCGACAGTAGGTCGTCCTCGCCGTTGAAGCGCATGCCCTGAACCCCCGAGGTGGCGCGGCCCATGGGACGAAGAGCGTCGTCGGTGGCACTGAAGCGAATGGATTGGCCGTGCGCCGAAACCAGCAGTAGATCCTCCTCCGAGGAGCACAGCACCGCGCCCACGAGTTCGTCGCCGTCACGCAGGTTCACGGCGACCAGGCCACCGCTGCGGTTGGAGTCGAACTCGGTGAGCTTGGACTTCTTGACCAGGCCGTTCTTGGTGGCGAGCACGAGGTACGGGGCGTCCTCGTAACCCTTGATCTGGATGACCTGGGCAATGCGCTCCTCCGGCTGGAAGGCCAGCAGGTTGGCGACGTGCTGACCGCGCGCGGTGCGGGCGGCCTCGGGTAGGTCGTATGCCTTGGCGCGGTAGACGCGGCCCTTCGTGGTGAAGAACAGGATCCAGTCATGCGTCGAGCACACGAAGAAGTGCTTGACGATGTCGTCCTGCTTCAGCCCCGCACCCTGCACGCCCTTACCGCCGCGCTTCTGGCTGCGATACAGGTCAGTCTTGGTGCGCTTGGCGTATCCGGTTTCCGTGATGGTGACGACGACGTCCTCGCGTGCGATGAGGTCCTCGTCGGCGACATCGCCGTCCGCGGCGATGATCCGGGTGCGGCGGTCGTCGCCATAGCGCTCCACGAGTTCGCTCAGTTCGTCGCGAACGATGGCCCGCTGGCGTTCCGGCTTGGCCAAGATGTCCTCGAGGTCGGCGATCTCGGCTTCGATCTTGGCGAGGTCCTCGACAATCCGCTGCCGCTCCAGGGCCGCCAGGCGGCGCAGCTGCATATCGAGGATGGCCTGTGACTGGATCTCGTCGACGTCCAGCAGCTCGATCAGGCCCTGCCGGGCAATGTCGACAGTCTGCGAGGCGCGGATCAACGCGATAACTTCATCAAGCGCGTCAAGGGCTTTGACCAAACCGCGCAAGATGTGGGCGCGCTCGTTGGCCTTACGCAACCGGTAGCGCGTACGCCGGATCACTACGTCCAACTGATGATGGACGTAGTGCCGGATCAGTTGGTCCAGACGCAGCGTGCGCGGCACACCATCGACGATCGACAGCATGTTGGCGCCGAAGCTGGTCTGCAGCTGAGAGTGCTTGTAGAGGTTGTTCAGCACCACCTTGGCGACGGCATCGCGCTTGAGCACCACCACGATTCGCAGGCCGACACGGTCGGAGCTCTGATCTTCGATGGCCGAGATGCCGGCGATCTTGCCGTCGCGCACCTGCTCGGCGATCGAGGTGATGAAGTTGTCGTGGTTGACCTGGTACGGCAACTCGGTGATTACCAAAGACGTTCTGCCCTTGGAATCTTCCTCGATCTCGGCCACACCACGCATACGGATGGAGCCACGCCCGGTGGTGTACGCGTCGTGAATCCCTTGTGTGCCAACGATCAATCCGGACGTCGGGAAGTCGGGACCGCTGATCTTCTCGCAGACCGCCTTGAGGGTGGTCTCCTCGTCAGCCTCATGGTTGTCCAACGCCCAGTAGACCGCCTCGGCCAACTCGCGCAGGTTGTGCGGTGGCATGTTGGTGGCCATACCGACGGCGATACCGCCCGAGCCGTTGGCCAGCAGGTTCGGGAACCGGCTGGGCAGCACCGTCGGCTCCATGACACGGCCGTCATAGTTTGGGCTGAAATCGACTGTCTCCTCGTCGATTTCACGCAACATTTCCATGGCCAGCGGAGTGAGCCGGGCCTCGGTGTAACGCATGGCGGCCGCGGGGTCGTTACCCGGCGAACCGAAGTTGCCCTGCCCGTCCACCAGCGGGTAGCGCAGCGACCAGGGCTGGGCCATGCGGACCAAGGTGTCGTAGATGGAAGAGTCGCCGTGCGGGTGGTAATTACCCATGGTCTCGGCGACCGAGCGCGCCGACTTGGCGTGGCTGCGGTCGGGCCGGAACCCGGAGTCGTACATCGCGTAGAGGACGCGGCGGTGCACCGGCTTGAGGCCGTCTCGCACCTCGGGTAGCGCGCGGCCCACGATGACGCTCATGGCGTAATCGATGTAGCTGCGCTGCATCTCCTGTTGGATATCTACCGGTTCGATCCGGTCGACGGCGTCATCACCGCCGGGGGGCAGCGTTGTGTCGGTCATGTGCTCCTCGTTCATGCTCCGCCCGGAGAAAGCCGGGCAACCTCACCAGCCTAGTCACTTTGCCGGCCGGTTTCTCGGATGCAATCCCGTGCGTCGTTCTGAGCGGCTTTAGATGCCGATATCCCAAGTATCCGGTACTGTTTGTTACGCAGGTGTGGTCCGCAACGAGGCGGCCAGAACCGAATGGGAGCTGCTAGCCATGACCCCTCTGACTTCCGATTTCACCGAGGAATCGACCGGCGAACGGCTACGCCGATGGGCCGACGAGTGGAGGCGCATGGCGGCCGTTGCGGTGTCGAGCGCCGACGGCCCCAAGACCGGAATGGTCTACGACATCGTCGGCCCGCAGAACTTGTTCGGTGAGGAATCGCTCTTCATCAACTTTGGCTATTGGCGCGATCACCCGACAACACTCGACGAGGCCAGCCGCGATCTCGCGCGCCTGGTTGCCTCCAGCGCCGGGTTCACCTCATCGGATGTGGTAGTCGATTGCGGTTGCGGGTACGGCGATCAGGACATTTTGTGGGCCAACGAGTTCAAGGTGAAGAAGATCACCGGGGTCAACATCGCCGAGGAGCAGATCGCCATCTCGACCAGGCGCGTCGCCGAGGCAGGTCTGTCCAAGACGGTCTCCTACGTCAAGGCCTCGGCCACCGATCTGCCGTTCCCGAACGAGTCCTGCACCAAAGTGGTCGCGCTGGAGTCGGCCTTTCACTTCCCCTCGCGCATTGACTTCTTCCGTGAGGCGCTGCGCGTGCTCAAACCCGGCGGCCGATTGGTGACGGCCGATATCGTTCCCCGGCGCACCGCACTTACCGCGCTGGCGCGCAATCAGGTGGCGCGGAAAGGATGGCGGGGCGCACCGGCGGGTGCGGTGCCCTGGGCCGTCGACGTGCAGGGATATCGGGATCTATTGTTGGACAGGGGCTTTGCACGCGCCGAGACGTGGTCGATTGCCAATGACGTCTATCCGCCGCTGTCCAAATTCCTGGCCAAGCGGCTGCGCCAGCCGGATATGAAGCATGTCAACCCGTTGCTGCGGGCGCAGTTCAATTCGGTGGGAATGCGGCTCTTCTCGCTGCATTCGGACTACATCGTGTCGGTGGCGCACAAGGCGTGAAAGCGCTCTAGTTCAACGTCTTTCCCTCGGCCAGCAGCTCGATGTACTGGACGATCCGTCGGGCGCGAGTCTCCGGTTTCTTGATGGTGGCGAGCCGGAACAGGAACGGCCAGCGTGCCGTTTTGGTGAGCGAGTCGAAGAATTTTTGCGCATCGGGCTGAGCCCACAGTGCCCGCGCGAAATCGTCGGGAACCTCGATGGTCGCCTGCGAGCTGTAGGCGGCGTCCCAGCGTCCGTCTGCCTTGGCAGCGTCCACTTCTCGTACGCCGGCCGCTCGGACGCGGCCTTCCTTGGTGAGCCGTTCGATGTGGCCGACGTTGATCTTCGACCAGGTGCTGCGGGCACGGCGCGGGGTGAACATGCGCAGGGTGTACGTCGCGTCGAGCGATTTGGCTTGTCCGTCAATCCACCCGAAGCAGAGCGCTTCCTCCAGGGCTTCCTTGTGGTTGACGCTGGGGATCCCGCTGGCTTTCTTGGCCATCTTGATCCAGACTCCGGGGGAGTCCTCGTGGTTCTCTTCCAGCCACGCTTCCCAGTCTTGTTGGGAGGCAAAGTAGATGGTGGGGCGCTCGACGGCCATGCGGTCACTCTACGAGTGAGGAGTGACAGGCTAGAGCGCGGCGGCTACACCTTGGGGAACCAGCTAGTACCCTGCCGCGAGATCACGAAACCATGCCCTTCAGCGTTCTTACATGCAGTTACACCCGAGCCATCCACACCGCAGATCGCCCCTGCAACAGCTATCGTATGCAGCGGAGGCAGAACCTTTAAATCATGTCCTTGAATCTTCCCGTCAACGAATGGCGTTGACGGGAAGATTGAATTCCCGAGCCCGTCGAGACGTAAGTATAGGGACTCTTATCTTTTGCTGCTACGCCCGGGATATTATCTCCTGTGCAACCAGCGGATTGTCCCAGAAAGTTGTAGTGAATGCCGTCCGGCGTTACGAAATATACCTTTCGAATAGGTTCGCGGCCCACGTTGGGAAGCAGGATCACATACTCATTCGCATTAACTGGTGCGTAGCTGCTCATATCGGGAAATTTCGGTGGTTCAGCTTTCGTGGCACAGGCGCCGGAAAGTGCGACTAACTGGCTCAGGAAAATCGCCGTTGCAGCCTTTAGATACATAGTATCTCCTGTCATTTCATGGTCCAAAACAATGCTACCGAGTCGAGCCCGGCTATTTGTTAGGGTTCACCTCAAATATGCTCGAATGGTAAGTATCGTTTGTTGTTGCATCCCACTGGCTGCCCATTATCAATAGCCGGTCCAGTGTTGAATTTGAGAGGATATACCCGCCGTAGGGCTGCGGAAGCTGGCCACTGTTAATCACTGTTGTTGGTGGGCCCGTGAATATCTTGTTGGGCTCACCCCCGCCCACTCGCACTTCAACATTTCCCGTATCTGCATTGAACCCCGAAAGGACTGGTCTGCCTTGGACCTCGCGCAGGACGGGACCGCCATTCGGTTCCACCTATCTGCCAGATATGGTCCGCCGCGCTACAACGCCGCCCCGGCCTGCTAGTACGTTGTCCACACCATGTGGAACGGAGACGAGCTCGAGCTCGACGAATACCTGGCCTTCATAGGCTTCGACGGCGACCGGTCGCCGTCCCTGGACACCCTGGGCCGCCTGCAGCGCGGACATGTCCTGAACGTCAGGTGGGAGAACCTGGATGCGGTGCTCCACAAGCACGTTGCGTTGGATATCCCGACGGTCCAGGCCAAGCTGTTGCGTAGCCCCCGGGGCGGCTACTGCTACGAACACGTGGCCATTTTCGCGGCCGTTCTCGAGCGCCTCGGCTTCGACTTCTTTGGCATTCAGGGCCGGGTACAGATGGGTGCCAGCACAATTCGGCCGGCAACCCACGGCATGCTCGTGGTCAAACTTGACGAACAACAATGGCTTTGTGATGTCGGGTTCGGCACCAGTCCTCTTGTGCCGATACGTCTCGTCGATGAGGACGTCGTCACCGACGGATCATGGATGTATCAACTGCTGCGCAACGAGGTCACACCCGGTGCCGACGGCTGGACCTTGTCGGAGGCCGCCGGAGACGGGACGCAGCCTGGGTGGATGAGCCGCCACACCTTCGTGCTCGAACCTCAGTACCCGATCGACTATCGCGCCGCGAGCTACTTTGTCGCGGCAAGTCCTCAGTCACCCTTCAGTACAAGGGTTTTCGTGCAACGGGTCGTGTCCGACCGCGCATACATCTTGGACCACCGCGAGCTGCACACCGTTCGGCCCGGCATCGGCAGGGACACTCGGCACCTGACACCCGACGAGGTGCTGGTGGCGCTTCGAGAGGTCTTCGGCATCGAACTAGACGGGGATAGCTCGTCATTGCTGTTGGAGAGGCTGGCCGCGCAGTAGCGTCGACACATGACTGAGGCCATTCCGTCGAAAACGCGGCTACTGGTCAAGCTGCTCATCGCCAACATCGTGTCGACCATTGCGTTGGGCGGATTGTTGATACTGGCCGCCGGGACGTGGCGTTGGCCCCAGTTATGGATCCTGGGCGTCGAGGTCACTGTCCTCAACATCGGCGTGCACCTGTGGCTGCTGAACTACAACCCGGTGCTACTGGCGGAGCGGCTCGGTTCACCCCGTCAGCCGGACCAAACGACCTGGGACAAAGTCTTTATGGCGTTTGCGCTCGTAGGCATGCCGATCTGGTTCGCGGTGCCCGGGCTCGACCATCGCTGGGCTTGGTCGAATGTTCCGTTGTGGGTTGCGGTGCTGGGCGCCGTACTCGTAGCGGTCTCGTTGTTGTCGATGGTTTTCGTGTTTCGCGCCAACAGCTTTGCCGCACCCATCGTGAAAGTACAAGCAGAACGTGGGCACTCGATCGTCGACACCGGCCCCTATGCGTATGTGCGGCATCCGATGTACGCGGGGGCCATACCGTTCCTGATCGGCATGCCGCTGTTACTGGGATCCTGGTACGGACTGGTCGGATCAGCAGTAACCGTCGTCGCGCTGGGGTTCCGGGCAGTCGGGGAGGAGCGGCTGCTCACCCGGGAACTCGACGGCTATCCCGAGTACGCGGGCCGAGTCCGCTACCGGCTGGTGCCCGGCGTCTGGTGATCGACCGATCCCGACCCGCATCTCGTCGGGACCGTGATCCCGTAAGACCGAACAACTGAGTAACGGCATTCCTGCACCGTGCGCAGCACTGCTCCACACCTGCAAATTTGATGGAACCGAATCTGGCATACCGGCGTCTCAAGTATTTAGAGGTGGGATCTGGGCACTGCCAGGCTGGGAAAGGACACGGGACATGGGGTACGCGGACCGGCTGTACGCCTTGCAATTGGAGTTTGGCCGCGGCTCGAAGAGCCGAAAACTGACGACGACGCAACGTTTCCAGGAGACACACGCAGAGCAGGCGCGGCAGGCACGAGAACGTGCCTCCTGGCAACCGGGAAACGCACCCCAGCCTGGCGAAGAACCCTTAGTCGCGACGAAAGATGCACCCGTGAAGCGGCCGGCCACACCCGGTTGGGACGACGAGGACAGTTTCTGGGAGTTCCGCGGAAACCGGTTGAAGTACTAGGGCGGGGGTTTGTGGTGGTGGTTTATGACACGGGTCGGCAGGTGCTCGATGAGGGTGCCAAGATCCGCGATTTTTGTGGGTACTGGGACATTTTGAAGACTCACCAGGCAGAGCTGAGTCAGGCGGGGGTGGATTTATCGAGCCTGCCGATGGACCGCAGTGCCGCCGATTTCGAGGCCGCCTATTACAAGGAAGCCGACATCGACTTGAAGGCAATCCGCGAATCCGGAGACCACCTTCAAGACGCCGTGGCCGGCGGCACCCAACAGGTCGAGTTGATCGGCCAGACCGAGCGCCTCTCGCAATATGTGAAAGGCGATGCCGCCGATGCGGCATGGGAAAAGTACCAGACCAACACCGAACAGCTGCAAGCGAATCTTCAGAAACTCAAGGATGCCCAGGAAGCGGTCCAGGGCGTCGATGACAACCTGTATTTCGGGCTCAACAAGAAGCAAGACGAATACACCGCAGCGATCACGCTGCTGATCGAGGGCACGATTCAGAACAACCCGGCAGACTTCACGAACCGGTTGAGCACCGGCGCCGCCGCAATCATGGCCGATAACAAGGGCCTTGAGGATTCCGAGAAACACCTATACGCCTGGCACGGCAGCCCCGGAGTCAATTGGCCTGCGCGACAAGTCAAAGACGACCTACGAACCAGCGTCATCGGCGCATTCACCACCGCGATCGCCGCATTCAACGACGCCAACACCAGCATGGACCAATTCGTCACCGACAACTACACCATCTTGCGCCAAGCACTCAACATCGGCGAAAACGGACCCGAAGACGGGTCTTTCAAAAAGGTGACGCTGGAGCAGTTGAAAACCGTCTTTAATCAGGGGAACTTTACGAGCCTTCCCCCGGAACAGCAGCAGCGAATCCTGGATCAGCTCAACGCAATGATGGAACACGCCGGGATCAACACGGCGCAACGGCAGGCCGCGTTCCTTGCCACATGCGCCATCGAATCCGGGGAGCTGACCATGTGGTACGAGGGCGCGTACCCCGGCGGCCCCGACGCCGACTGGTTCAACGCGCACTACGGCCCACAAACCGCAAAGGGCCAAGAACTCGGGAATACCGAACCGGGCGACGGCGCCCGGTTCATGGGTAGAGGCCCGATCCAGGTCACCGGTAGGAGCAACTACCAGCGTTTCTCTGATTGGTACAACCAAAGCTATCAGCCAAGTCCCCCAATGGACTTCACACAAACACCGGAACTCCTTCAACAGCCCGAGTACGGGTTTGCCGCGGCGGAGTGGTACTGGACCGCACACGGGATCAACACCGCTGCCGACAACGGAGGGATCGACGCGGTGACCGATATCGTCAATTACTACGACGGCAACCGGGATAAGAAGCGCGACGTCTACCAGCGAGCGCTATCCGCGCTCGGCGGGTAACAGGAGGAGCAACGACATGGTGAAAACAACTGTCCGGAGACTGCGCCCTCTCTTTGCGCTTCTGCTCGCGCTGGCAGCCTGCTCCTCCGGCAGTCCAGTACAAAGTCCTGCGACCGCGGCGCCGCCGACAGACTTTTGTACCAGTGTGGGTGGGACATGGGACGGCTCCAAAGAAAGCTGCTCGCTGACCGGCACGAACTCGAAGAACATCGCCGCGAAAGTTCAAGCCACGTATCCCGTCACCCTGTTGGACGACCCGACAACGGGGCCAGTGCTCCAGCAGTTCCTGAGCGATTTCTTCAACAGATTCGGCCGCCCGAACGACAATCTCACGCAAAACAGCACGGCGAGCGTGGCCTACCAGACGTACAAACACACTCCGAACACGCTGTCCGTCGTCTTTTTCGAGGAATGGTTCGTCACCGGTACACCTCACCCCAACGATGCGATCGTCACCTTCACGTTTGACCAAGCGAACAAAAGGCAGCTCACCCTCGGAGACCTGTTCTGTCCCGGCGTCGACCCACTGGTGGCACTTCCCCCGCTCGTTCGCCCTTACCTGGAACAGACTGTCGCTCTTGACAAGAATCCCTCGTTCACCATCAGCCAGTTCGAACCCCAGTCCGGCCATGGCGGCTATAGCGACGACTACAAAGCCTGGTACCTGGACGGCGACGATCTCGTCCTCGTGATGCCAGCCGAGCGCTCGGGGCCCGTGCACGCCGGTGCATGGCAGCCCCGTACCCCGCTCGCCGCGCTCGGAATCATCCAGAAAGGGGGTGGCTGCGCGGCGTGAACCCAGGCCCACCAAATACCGAATTACTCACGCCGACAAATCCATTGAAGGGTTAATAATGTTACGGACCGCGAGATTTGGCACCGCCCATGCCGTGCGGAGGGGGGTCCTCCTAGCGGTGCTCGTGACGCTGCCCGTTGCCGGGTGCGACCCGAAGCCGCCGGCCGAGGCGCCCACCTCGATGTCGGCGGTGGCCACGACATCAACTATTCCGGCCCCGCCGCCGCCAAACTTTCCCCGCAGCCCGGCCACAATCGAAGCCACCTTCGACGGAGAGCCTCTGACGTTCAAGGACCCGGTCTGTCTCGGATTCAGTGACGAAACCACCATCGGATTTAGTACTGCGCCACAGGGGAGTTCACTGAGCCTGCAACTGGATACCACGACTTCCACGGTTAACGAGATACATGTTGGCGTACCCGAACGAGGCATGTACCTGTGGAAGACGTGGTCGCATCTGCCATCTTCTCCCACGGTGGCGGTGCAAGGCTCGACGTACAGAGTTTCCGGGGTGGTGTTCTTGAATCTGGACCCTGGTGAGCCTCAACCGATTCCGTTCACCGTCACCGCAACATGCCCCGCCTACTCCCATCCGCGGCAGCCGTCGACACCACCCGGCCCTCCCGCACGCGACCCGAAGGGGCCTCGCATAGACGCGACGGTCGACGGCAGGGTCCTGACCGATGGCACCGACGCCGCCTACTGCAGCCGAGAATCCGGCGGCTCCTTGAAAATTGAAGTGAAGCCAGCATTGGGGAAGCCCGGCAACAGCCTCACGTTTGAGGTAAAGGACGACGCGGTACTTCACGGATACGTAAGCGGCGCCCTGTTCAACTACACGACCCGTGTTCCCGCCGATGCTTCGGTGGCCAAAGACGGCGATACCCTTCGCATCAAGGCAGACCTGTACCGGATCTATCAAAACAAGGCGTACGACGAACCTCACGCCGTCGAGCTCACAGCCACCTGCCCAGCGTTATAGGTCGCCCCAAATACATGGAACCGATTCACGTGATCGCGCGTCCAAGTAGATAGTTGAAGCTAAGGAGGTCCGCACTCATGACGTACATCGATCCTGATGGTGTCGAGAAGTTGGCGGGTGTGTGGGGCCGTGCCGCCGAGGGCCTGCGTGCTCAGGGGGACAAGGTTCGATCGTGCGAGCTGCGGGCCGAGACTTTTGGCTCCCATTACGCCGATCAAATGGCCGATATCGGGCCTGCGATCGAGCGGCTCGCTGGGCTGATGACTCATGACGGCGCGCGATGCGACGACTATCGCGACAAGCTCCGAATGACCAGCACCGTATTCACGGACACCGATGCCCGGACGGCCTCCGGGCTCGGTGGTGAGCCTTCGCGCCAGGGCTGAGGCTTGGTCATCCTCGGCTAGTTGAGCGCTGTTCGGTCCGCCCAAACAGTGCGCAGATGCGGCGCCCGCCGACGGCCGCTCAAGAAAGTTCAGGAAAGATGGAACCAACCCGGGGGATAGGGGCGTCGTATCCCTTTGAGAGCAGGTTTCTGGAGGCAGAACATGACGGACAAGAATTACGACTTCGATCTAGGTGGGATCAGCCCTGACGCGCAGCGGAGCGCGGCCAACGACGCGGGCCAGGTGCTGCACATGGACGAAAAGGCTGGCCAGACGGTGGCCAAGGAACTACTGCCGGCTCTTGATCTCATCAACGAGGCCCTTCAAATAGCCCAGCAAGCTGGGAATGTTGAGGGATTTGGGGCATTGAACACCGGAAAAAGGGCGATGGAGCACTATCGCAAACAGGCACCCGAGATGGTGACTCACCTCACCGCCTTGAAGGCCGACTGCCAAGCGCAGATCGATCACGTGCTGGCGATGGAGGTTCTGTACAACAATATGGAGGCCTACAACGCGGGGCGAATTTTCGACCACAAACTAACGGTCGAATACAAATGAGCCCCGTGCTCCGTCTGGCGCTCTTGACGTCCGCCGCCCTGGCGTTAGCGGGATGTGGTGACACCATCTCCGGAGACGCCCGGACTGCAACCGCCAATTCGTCCTGGGGGACCAGTAGCGTTACAAGCTCTTCACCTCAGACAGACAATACCGCGGCTCCCCCCCATCAAACACCGAACGCGAACACGGATGGCACCACCTTCGATCCATGTTTGGCATACAACGCCACAGAGTTGAGTAAATGGGGGTTGGACCCAGCGACCGTAAAAGGCGTCGACGACGGACTGCAGCGTGGCTGTATCTGGGACGGAAAAGGCTGGTACGTCCAACAATTGGTAATCAATCGCTCTATCTCGGAGTACCTCGACACCGACAACTATCCGGATGCACAGCCCTTGACGATTGCTGGCTTGCAGGGTTCTCAACATCGCTTAAGCCAGCCCGGTACCGGATTCTGCTCCGTGCAGATCCCGTCCCAAAGGGCCGTCGTCGCGACCCTCGTAAATGTCGATATCGGTGCCGCAAGCCGGATCCCCGACGCCTGCACCAAGGCCATCGAAATTGCGACCGACACCGCAGCGAAACTTCCAAAATGACAATTGAAGGGACCACCTATGTCTGGTGACGGATGGGACGGCATGTCACATGCCGACATCGTCGGCAAACTCAGTCAGCTCAAGCCCGACGGCGCCTTCAACGTGGCCCAAAAATGGAGCGACATCTACACCAAGGTCTCCGATGCCGCCGAGCACTACATCCGGGCCGCCAATGTCATGCAGCCCATCTGGACTGGTAAAGGACCAGAAGCTGCCCGCGGAGCACTTAACGCCAAATACCAAGAGCTCCAGGCCGAAGACGGCATCCCGGCCAAGGCCGGAAAACTACAAAATGCGCTGTTTCAAGATGGCGCTTGCCTGACCAATGCAGGCTACGTGCCACAAGCGTACCCAGTGCCACCCGAAGACACCGACAAGGATTCGAAACAGAAACTCCTGGAAGCTGTTCGGGCCGAAGCGCAACGCCTCTACACCGAGCCTCTCGATGTCAACAGGCCTCAGATCGACGACACTCCACAGAACTCCAACACGGGCCCGATGCCTCAAGGGCCCGGCGGGGGCGGCGGTAGCGGTGGCGGCGGGAATTCCGGCGGGGGCTCCGATAACAAGCTGCAGTCTCCGGCCGGCGGTACCGACGGACTCGCCGACAAGAACACCAAGCCCCAGCTCGCCAACGGAGAAGGGCAAGGCGGCCAGGGGCAGGGCGCCGGCTCAGGTTCCGGCAGCGGCTCAGGTGGCGGCCAAGGCGCAGGCTCCGGTTCGGGTTCCGGCGGAAGTTCGCCTTTCGGTTCTGGAACCGGGACGGGCACAAGCGGTTCCGGGCTTCCATTGGGAGCGACGACTGCGGCTGGTTACGGCTCCTCTGGTTCTGCAGGTGGGACAGGACTCGCCTCTGGAACGGCCGGTGGACCAAGTGCTTTGCGGCCCGGTGCGGGCATGCCCGGAGGAGCCACGAGCGGCGCGGGTACCAACCCGGCTGCCGTCGGCGCGTCCGGAGTTCGCGGCGGCGCTATGGGTCCCATGGGGATGATGGGTGGCGCCGGCGCCCACGGAAAGGGCGGTCAGGGTGAGGACGACGACCACGAAACCCCGGCGATTCTGATCAACCTCGATAACACCTACGAATTCATGGGCGACCTTCCCAAGGCATCCCCGGCCGTCATCGGCGACTGGAGCGAGCAGGAGAAGGCCGACAAGCAAGCCCAGGAACGTGAGAAGCGGCGCTACAAGAAGCTCGGCTGGGACGTCGAATTCGAGTGAGCTAGGACGACTTCGGGTGACTGGCTCAGCCACCCGAAGTCGCTAACCGCTACTTCGCCCAACCCAGCTTTTTGTTGGCCGCGGCGATTACCGGCGCTGAGAAGTCGCACCACGTCTGTCCGGTCGGCAGGGCGGCCGCAGCGACGGCTGCGTCGCCCGGCTCGAATTCAAACTGGGCTATGTTGTCGTCTGGCCCTAAAAGCCCGACACCGCACTCGTTCGGCTCGTCCTTCATGACGTAGATATCGGCGCCCTCGGACTTCAGAATTCTGAGGTGAATTGCCCGGAAATTAGCGGCCCCGGTCGAATTCTTGAAAAGCTTTACATTAAGCACGTCATGCCCACCCGCATCCTCGTAATTGCATTGCTGGATACCGGTACCGTCTTCACCCATTGCGTGGGCCTCGATCGGTGTAACACCCTGCGGGGCTAACTGTTCTGGCGCGACGAGGCTGCAAGGATCCGTGGGAGGGGTAAATGGTTGGTAACCCGAGTCTTTGGCCTCGGATGACTGCGTGGTTGTGGCAGCCGCTGAACTCGAAGGTGTCGAGGAAGGCGTCTGCGTGACCTCGGTCTTCTGTGATCCGCACCCGACGCCGAGAAGCCCGACTACGGCGACCGTAACCAACAATGCTCGTTTACTCATATCACTTCCACTTGTTCGTACCGAACGGATCTTTGAAGGCATAGAAGTCGTCCTCCTCTAACTCCGTTGGGGTAGGAGGCTTTTGAGGTTCTGGAGCAGCCTGTTTGCGCTCGGTGAAACTCGGCTCAATCGGCGTATCGATGTACCGTTCGCCGGCCAGCCGAACCGCCTCCATCTCCGCAACACCATCAGTGACCTTGCGCACCAGCGCCTGTAGCGCCGGATCGACTGGAACCTCCATCACTTGCCATCCTCCCATGGCGAACCTCCCGTGCCGCCGGAATAGCCGTCGCCGGGTGCAGCCTGGTAACTCGGCGCTGCCAGCACCGCCGCGGGCAGATCCTTGACGAGTTGCTTCGCGGCATCACTCTCGACACCCGCCTTACCCAGCGCGTTATCCACCGCCTTGTTCAACGCGTCCTGTCCCTTGGCTTTCAGATATTCGGCCGGGTCCTCGAAGAACTCAATGACAGATTTCACCAGGTCGACCGCCTTCTGGACCTGGTCGACCAGCTTTTGTGCCTCCTGAAAGACCTCGTAGAGGATGGCAGCCAAACGTTCCACCTGCCAAGCGGTTCCGGCGATCGGAATCTTCTTCGCCAGAACCTTCAGGGCGTCCTTCCAGTTGTCGATCTGGACTTCCTGCTTCAGTTTTTCGACCACCATGTCGACGATGGTTTTGATCAACTTCTTGATCTGCTCCACCAGCACATCCAGGCAGTCCTTGATGACCTTCGTCAGAGGAGCCTCGGCCTCCAGCGCCTTGCTTAGCTTCTTTGCGTATTCATCAAAGGCTTGGGCAGCCTTACCATCCCAATGCGATTTGGACTGGTTGGTCATCGACTCAAGTGATTTGCCCGCACCCTCCATACCCTTGCCGGCCTTCTCATACACGTTGCCGATGCGGGTCAACTCGGCCCAGTTGCCGACGAGCTTTTCGAACGTGTCGTTGATCGGGCTCCATCCGGAGACCTTCTGAATCGCTTCGTCGGCGTCAGCAACCCACGCCGCCTTCTCCCGCACGATCGACACCACATCGGCCACCTCGTGCTCGGGCGCCGTCAGGTCGGGAGTATCGCCTGCCGCGAGGTGTGGAGCCGTCGTCGTCGCATCACCATCGCGCCTCGAATCGTGTCCGGGCAGCGGCGATGCGGCGGCCCGGATCCTGGCCCCGGATCTGTCTTCTTGTTCTTTGTAGGTGTTAGCCAGCGAGATCAATTCATTGCCGGTCATGTACATCGCGACCTGGCGCTTATCGTACCGCTGCGATGTCTTCGTCTTCGTGGACTCAAAGGGGCCCTTCAACTGGGACATCAGGCCATCCCAGCCATCCTTGGGGCCCGCTTCAGCATCCACTAGTCCCTGAACCTTGCCGAGATATCCGGCTAGGTCTTCGACGCCCCCGCCAAAACCCGCGAGCTTCTCGATGTCGACGCTGAACTTCTCACCCATGTGGAACACCCTCCGGCCGATTTCGTACTCGTACGTACGACGGCACAGCGCGAGATTCGGTTCCACCGACCAACGAAAATTTTCCGGACCAAATTGAATCCGCAACTATCTCGCCAGTTGAGTGAGTAAGCCCTACACGTCGAGGAAGCGCACGTCCCTGGCGTTTCTGGTGATGAAGCTGCGGCGCGCCTCAACGTCCTCGCCCATCAGAATCGAGAACAGCTCATCGGCCGCGGCAGCATCGTCGAGTGTCACCTGGCGCAGCACACGCACGGACGGATCCATAGTGGTCTCCCACAGCTCCTTGGCGTCCATCTCGCCCAGACCCTTGTAGCGCTGGATACCGTCGTCCTTGTTGATCTTCTTGCCGGCCTTGAGCCCGGCTTCCATCAGCCCGTCGCGCTCTCGATCGGAGTACGCGAACTCGGGAAGGGTGCGCTGCCACTTGAGCTTGTACAGCGGCGGCTGCGCCAAGAAGATGTGGCCGTGTTCGACCAGCGGGCGCATGAACCGGAACAGCAACGTCAACAGCAACGTCGAAATGTGCTGGCCGTCAACGTCGGCGTCGGCCATCAGCACGATCTTGTGATACCGCAGTTTGGCGAGGTCAAACTCGTCGTGAATGCCGGTGCCGAGCGCCGTAATGATTGCCTGGACTTCCGTATTCTTCAAAACCCGGTCGATACGGGCCTTTTCGACGTTGATGATCTTGCCGCGCAGCGGCAGAATCGCCTGGAACATCGAGTCGCGGCCGCTCTTAGCCGAACCACCGGCCGAGTCGCCCTCCACGACATACAGTTCCGACTTCGACGGATCCGTGGAGCGGCAGTCGGCCAGCTTGCCCGGCAGCCCGCCGATGTCGGTTGCGCTCTTACGGCGCACCAACTCGCGGGCTTTGCGCGCCGCAATGCGCGCTTGTGCCGACGAGACTGCCTTATTTACAACAGTTTTCGCGTCAGCCGGGTTCGAGTCGAACCAGTGCTGCAGCTGCTCGTTACACACCTTCTGCACAAACGACTTGACCTCGGTGTTACCCAGCTTGGTCTTCGTCTGGCCCTCGAACTGCGGTTCGCCCACCTTCACCGAGATAACAGCCGCCAAACCCTCGCGAATGTCGTCACCGGTGAGGTTGGTGTCCTTCTCCTTGAGAAGCTTCTTCTCCTTGGCGTACTTGTTGACCACCGTCGTGAGCGCCGCACGGAATCCTTCCTCGTGCGTACCGCCCTCGTGGGTGTTGATGGTGTTCGCGAAGGTGTGCACCGACTCCGAGTAGCCGGCGTTCCACTGCATCGCGATCTCCACCTCGTGGCCTTCGCCCTTGCCGGAGAAGTCGACGATGGTGGAGTGGATCGCTGATTTGGTGCGGTTGATGTGCTTGACGAAGTCGACCAGGCCATCGGGGTAGTGGAAGACGCGATTCTTGACCTTATGGGGCGCAGCCGATTCCGCAGCCTGCTCTTCTGCTGTCTTGGGTGCCTCAGCGGTATCGCTGACCACTTCGTCCGTCACATCGGCGTTGCTCACTCGCTGATCGGTGAGCTTGATGGTCAGGCCCTTGTTCAGGAAGGCCTGCTCTTGCAGACGCCTGGCGACCGTCTCGAAGTCGTACGTGGTGGTCTCGAAGATGTTCGGATCTGCCCAGAATCGGACCGTGGTGCCCGTCTTCTTCGTCGCGGCGCCCTGCTGCAGGGTTCCCGGCACCGACGCTGTGTACACCTGCTGCCACTCATGGCCATCCCGCAGGATCTCCAACTCGACCTTTGTCGAAAGCGCGTTCACCACCGAGATGCCGACGCCGTGCAGACCGCCCGACACCGCGTAGGAATCCGAGTCGAACTTGCCACCGGCGTGCAGCTGCGTCATGACGACATCGACGGTCGGTATTCCGGAGGCGTGCATGGCCACCGGAATGCCACGGCCATCGTCGCTGACCTGGATGCCGCCGTCCTCGAGCATCGTCACCTCAACGGTGGTGGCGTACCCGGCCATTGCCTCATCGACGGAGTTATCGACAACTTCCCAGATCAGATGGTGCAGGCCTCGCTCACCCGTGGACCCGATGTACATGCCGGGGCGCTTCCGGACCGCTTCGAGCCCCTCTAGGATGGTGATCGAGTCGGCACTGTATTCGCTCTTGGCACTCTTCTTCGGCGCAGCCACGATCGACTTTGTCTCCTGTCTGGAAGTAACGACTCTCGCGGGCCCGATGAACAAGCCTGGACCCAGCGATCCGTGTTAGCACCATCCTACTGGTCTGTACCGACGGCACCTAGTTTCAGGGCATGTTTCATCCCCTCTATTTACGCCGTCCGTCGCATATCTCGGATCGAGCCGTGTCAGGACGCTCTAGACGCCGGTTCCACCGCGCGACGCCGCGATGAGCCCTCAGCCGTAGGTGTCGCGGGGGCCGCGTCCGGCGATATGCCGGGGGCCCTTGCGCCAGGATGGCGCCGTCGGTCCGGAAATCTTCAAACTGGTCACCACACCGTCTCCCACGGCCGCGGCGATCTTCGCCAACAGTTGCGCCTGCACCAACCGCAGCTGTGTCGCCCATGCCGTCGACTCGGCAGCCACCGTCAGTACACCCTCGTTCAGCGCGGTCGGTGTCGCGTGTGCGGCGATCTGCTCGCCGACGACGGCATCCCACCGTCCGAACACCGCACCCTCGGATACCCGAGAGGACCATCCGCGCCGGTTCGCCAAATCACCTGCGGCCCTTCCCAACAACTGTGGGTCTCGAGCATCCGGGCCGGGACCTGACCAGGTGCGCCGTCCGCCGGCAACCTTACGGCGCTGCTGCGGGGACCTACCGCCTCTACCGACGTCCTTGCCCTGCTGCTTGGCCGCACCACGCGCTTCTTCGAGCACCCGGCGTACCAAATCCATCCCGCTCACCCCGGCCAAATGCTCCGGTGGCCAGGCCTCTTCTTCACTCATGCGCCACCGACTTTCGTCCCGAAGAATCTTCCTGCACATCGACGGTAACCGTCCGCGCCGACAATTCCTCGGGAACGTCATCCGGAACCGCCGCCGTCACCAGAACCTGCTCAGCGTCGGCGGCGACCGCGGCCAAGGACCGGCGCCTGGCCCCGTCCAGTTCAGCGAACACATCATCGAGCATCAGAAGCGGATCGGTGCCATCGGAGCGGAGCAGATCGAAGGCCGCCAACCGCAATGCCAGCGCAAAGGACCACGATTCCCCGTGACTGGCGAACCCCTTGGCCGGCCCGTCCCCAAGCCGTAGTTCCAGGTCGTCGCGGTGCGGCCCCACGAGGCAGACTCCTCGCTCGATCTCCGCCGACCGTTTGGCCACCAACCCCGCGTGCAATGCGTCCGCGAGATGCTGCACCGACAGCTCGCCCTCGACACCTAGGACGCTGCTGCGGTAGGCAATGTCCGCGGGACGTGACGCCGGCGCCAGCAGTTGATAGGACTTCTCCACCAGCGGCCGTAGCTCGCCCACCAATTCGATACGGCCGGAAAGTAATTCGGCACCATGCGCCACGAGATGCCCGTCCCACACATCGAGGGTGTCCAGCACGCTTTGATCGTTACGCTGCCGCAGCGCCGCCCCCGCAGTCTTGAGCAGTGCGGTGCGCTGCCGCAGCACCTTGTCGTAATCGGCACGGACGCCGGCCATTCGGGGGCGACGCTGAATCAACAGATCGTCGATGAAGCGTCGCCGGTCCGAGGGATCGCCACGCACCAAGGAAAGATCCTCGGGTGCAAAAAGCACCGCGTGCAGGATCCCGACAATCTCGCGGGGGCTGCGTACCGGGGATCGGTTGATCCGGGCCTTGTTGGCCCGGCCAGCCGCAATTTCCAGGTCAACCGCCAGCTCTCGACCCTCGTTCACGACGATGGTCGACACGACCGCCCGCTCGGCACCATTACGGACCAAGGGCGCATCGGTGGCAACTCGGTGAGACCCCAGGGTGGATGAGTACCACAGGGCTTCAACTAGATTCGTTTTGCCGTAACCGTTGGGTCCGACGAACACCGTGCGGCCAGGCTCGAGCTCCAGGTCGACCCGCTCCCATGACCGGAAATCCCGCAATCCCAGCTGTCGTACGTACACCTAGTCCACGCGCCTGCCTTAGCCGGAGAGACCGAC
Organism: Mycobacterium sp. NGS15; assembly: GCF_059813245.1. Lineage (NCBI taxonomy): Bacteria > Bacillati > Actinomycetota > Actinomycetes > Mycobacteriales > Mycobacteriaceae > Mycobacterium > Mycobacterium sp. NGS15. The sequence continues at coordinate 77,494 of NZ_JCALEF010000001.1, forward strand.
GCGCTTGACCGCGTGGCCGCCGAACTGGTTGCGCAGCGCCGAAACCGCCTTCATCGCTGGCGAATCCTCTTGCCGGGAGGCGAACCGCGCAAACAACGACGCCGCGATGACCGGTGCGGGAACCCGGTGATTGATGGCCTCTTCCACGGTCCAGCGACCCTCACCGGAATCCTCGGTGTATCCGGAAATCGCATCGAAACCGGGATCTTCCTTTAACGCTTTAGCCAACAGATCCAGCAGCCATGACCGCACCACGGTGCCCTTGGTCCAGGCTTGCAGCACCGCCTGCACATCGGTGATCAACGGCTCGGCCGCCAGTAGCTCATACCCCTCGGCGTAGGCGTGCATGAGCCCATACTCGATGCCGTTGTGGATCATCTTGGCGTAATGGCCCGCGCCTACCGGTCCGGCATGCACAAAGCCATCCCCTCGGTCGCCCTCGGGACGCAACGTATCGAAGATGGGCATCGCCCGCGCTACATCGGCGTCACTGCCCCCGACCATCAGCCCGTAGCCGTTATCCTTGCCCCACACTCCGCCGGAAACTCCCGCGTCGATATATCCAATTCCCTTGGCAGCCAGCAGATCTGCGTTTGGCTGATCCTCGGTGAACCTTGAATTACCGCCGTCGATCACCAGATCGCCCTCGGATAATTCCTCCGCAAGCTCGGCAATCGTCTGCTGTGTGATAGGCCCAGAGGGCACCATCACCCACACCACACGCGGCGCCTCGAGTGCATCCGCCAACGCCTTGAGCGACGGCACATCGGTGACCTCGGGACGGGGGTCGTACCCGATGACCTCATGCTCGCCGGCCCGCAGCCGATCGCGCATGTTGAAACCCATCTTGCCGAGCCCAACCAAACCTAGCTGCATGACCCATAACCTCCGATGACCAGTACGTATGCCGTTTTAGGGTGCAAGGCCCTAGCCGGGCAGGCGCACCGGCATCAATAGATACACATAGTCAGTTTGCGCTGCCGTGAACGGCCCGGACCCTTCTGGGGAGCTTTGATCGTCTTCCGCAGGACGCAGTACCGCCGGACGGCTGGGCGTGGTGAAACCGAAAGTCACCCGGTTCGAGTGCAGCGACCCCAGCCCGTCGGTCAGGTAGGTCGGGTTGAACGCGATGGTCAACGGTTCACCAACGAACTCAACATCCAGCTCTTCCTCGGCCCGGCCCACATCGTCTGCACCCGCCGACAGCCGCAGCAGGCCCGGCTCGAATTCCAACCGGATCTGCGCCCCACGATCAGCAACCAGGGCAACACGTTTGATGGCCTCGACCAACTCCGCGATGCCAACCGTCGCCAAAGCGGTGTGCTCGGTCGGCAACAACTGGCGGAACTTGGGGAATTCGGCGTCAAGCAGGCGGGTGGTGCTGCGCTTACCGTTGCTGACGATACCGAGCAAGCCCTCGGATCCGATGGTCGTACCCGAGCCCAACGCAAGCTGCACATCGGACCCGTTGGACGCCGACTTTGCCGCCTCGGACAACGTCTTGGCCGGAACCAGCACCGCCGCGTTGATCTCACCTGCGCCCGAGGTCCACTTCAGCTCGCGAACCGCCAACCGGAACCGGTCTGTTGCCGCTAAAACGACTGTGTCGCCGTTAATTTCAACACGAATACCGGTAAGCATCGGAAGCGTATCGTCCTTGCCGGCGGCGATAGCGACCTGACCAATCGCCTCGGAGAACACATCGGCACCCAGTGCACCGGTCTCCTCCGGCAGCGAAGGCAGCGAAGGGTAATCCTCGACCGGCATGCTCGGCAGCGAGAACTTCGCGCTTCCGCAGCTGATCAGCAGCCGCGTACCCTCCAGCGCCACGTCGACCGGCTTGTTCGGTAGCGACCGCGTGATATCCGAGAGCAGGCGGCCCGACACGAGTGCGTTACCGGATGCGGCGACCTCGGCCGGCACCTGCACCTGCGAGGAAACCTCGTAATCGAACCCCGACAAGGTCAAACCGGTGTCATGCGCGGTCAGTAGCACGCCGGCCAGCACCGGAACCGTCGGACGAGAGGGCAGACTCCGCGCGACCCACGCCACGGAATCGGCGAAGTCGTCGCGCGCGACCCTGAACTTCAGGCTGGTGTCTGCGGCAGTGGGGCTCGCAAGATCCATGAATACCCTTCGCTTCCTCGTTGTCCAGGTCGGACTGTTCGCACAAAATCCCTGATGGCCATCGTGGCACGTCCGGGTGACAGCGCTGACAGCGCATCGGGCAGCCATCCGGTACTGACCGGGGGCGCCGTGCACAAGTCCTGCCACTCGGAGTGGGAAGCCGACAGGCCACGCGACTTCCGAAGCACAACCGTAGATGCTTTCGGCGCTGCGGGAAAGCGGATCCGTCTCGCGAAAGATCCCTGTCGTCCATCGCTCGGTTACCGGTTCGACCGACCATGTTGACGCGTCTATCCACACAGCTGCTTTTAAAGAGGAAGATTAGATAGAGATCTAAGCAGTATTAGTAGGTCCTGTGGAATCTGTGGACAGACAAGTGTTGTCGCACGATAGAGGGCAGGTGGGGTTGTCAGGACTTTGTGGATTCGGACGGGGTTGTCGGCCGGAGGATGTGGACCGGATGTCATTCCTTCAGCAACTTCCAACTGATTCCAGGTTTGCCCCACAGCAGTGCACAGGACTGTGCACAACCTCCGCTGGTGTGGATGTGACGTGTGAGCCTCACGAGGTGACGAAAAATCACCGAGAAAAATCTCGAAAAGTCTTGAGATAGGCGTCCGTTGAGAGCCGAAGCCGGCGGTGTACGACAAAAAACCCGGCCGCGCGGGCCGGGTCGGAGAGGAATCAAGTCAGTGGCGGGAGCGCTGGCGGATCCGCGCGGTGAGCTCCTTGACGTGATCGAAAACCTCACGCCGCTGCGCCATTTCGCCGCGCACCTTTTTGTCGGCGTACATGACGGTGGTGTGGTCACGCCCGAACGTCTGGCCGATTTTGGGCAGTGACAAGTCGGTGAGCTCGCGACACAGGTACATGGCGATCTGGCGTGCCTGTGCCAGCGCTCGTGTCTTACCAGGCCCACGAAGCTCTTCAAGGGTGGTATCGAAGTACTCGGCAGTGACGGCCATGATCGTGGCCGCGCTGATCTGGATGGCGTTGGAGTCCGGGATGAGGTCGCGCAGCACGATCTCTGCGAGCGGCAACTCGATCGGCGACTTGTTCAGCGACGCGAACGCTGTCACCCGGATGAGGGCACCTTCAAGTTCGCGGATATTGCGTTCGATCCGGCTGGCGATCAGCTCGAGCACATCGTCGGGAACGTCGAGTCGATCCATCTGCGCCTTCTTGCGCAGAATCGCGATCCGGGTTTCCAGTTCGGGGGGCTGAACATCGGTGATGAGGCCCCACTCGAAGCGGGTACGCAGCCGGTCTTCGAGAGTGGCCAGGCCCTTCGGCGGCCGGTCAGACGAGATCACGATCTGCTTGTTGGCATTGTGCAAGGTGTTGAAGGTGTGGAAGAACTCTTCCTGGATACCTTCCTTGCCTTCGATGAACTGGATGTCATCTACCAGGAGAACATCGATGTCGCGGTAGCTGCGTTTGAACGCGACCCGGCGGTCATCACGCAAAGAGTTGATGAAGTCGTTGGTGAACTCTTCGGTAGACACGTACTTGACGCGCATCCCAGGGAACAGGCGCTGGGCGTAGTTCCCCGCGGCATGCAGCAGATGAGTCTTGCCCAACCCGGATTCACCCCAGATGAACAACGGGTTGTAGGCCCGGGCGGGGGCTTCGGAAACAGCGACAGCCGCTGCGTGGGAGAACCGGTTGGACGCGCCGATGACGAAAGATTCGAAGGTGTAGCGGGCGTTGAGGCTCGCGTCGGGGGTTTCCGCCTTATCGGCTCCGCCGGGGCGGTTGATGAAGTACGAGGGCCACGATTCGTGTGCGCTAGCAAGCGCCTCGGTGGTCTCATCGACCTCGTCGAGCTCGAGTTCTGGAGCTGCTCCGGCGACCTCCGAATCTTCGCCAGGAGCCGGTGCTGCGATTCGTACACCCAGTTCGACGTTCTCGCCGAGCCGCCGGGAAAGAGCTTCGACGATGGGTCCGCGCAGGTGCCGTTCGATCTCGTTTTGCACGAAACTGGATGGCACGGAAAGCAGCGCGAAGCCCTCGGCCATCGTGAGTGGTTTGACCAGAGTGAGCCAGGCGCGCTGCTGCGGCGTCAACGGCGGAAAACTAGACAGATACTGATGGTCGTCACCGTTGAGCTCTGCGACGACGGTATTCCATACCGCCGTGAACTGGGAATTCAGTTCATCAGTCAACGGCGAGCATCTCTCTTATTGGAGGGGACACGTCGACATTAGCCCCTTTTCAATGATCGGTCGTGGCTTTCCACACGGTTATCCACACCTGTGGACAACAAAGCCGACCACCTCGTGGTGGTCAGCGTACGCATACCAGGAGATCACGTGAGATCACCTGTTCCGGGGGACCGGCTAGTCGGTGTCCGACCGCGATCGGCATCGGCCCGTGTGGGTGGTTCCGATGTCTTCGCCCGGTGGAAACGGCATTCGCAGAAGCTAACAGTTTTTGTGGCGCCCCGCCAACCGATCCGGAGACATCGGCGACAACTTTCGTAAAGGTGACAGACTTCTGTGCAGAGGGGATACGCGTGTGACGGTTGTGATCAGTTTGACCGGCGCCGAGCAGGTCAGTACCCTCAAACAGTCGCCCGAACGTTGGCGGCACGGCCGCGAACCGCACGTCATCAGGGATGAAACCCGAGATTCCGTAGGCACCGCGCCGGTGGCGAGTGAGCAGTACCAACGGACTGATGCGTCTCAGCACATCGCATGCGTCGTGAACGAACGGCGTGAGTGATGTCAGTTGAGTACGTGACGGACATAAAGGAGTAGTAGCGGTGGCAAAGGGCAAGCGGACCTTCCAGCCAAACAATCGGCGTCGCGCACGCACTCACGGTTTTCGGTTGCGCATGCGCACCCGCGCCGGCCGCGCGATCATTGCCGTCCGGCGTCGTAAGGGCCGCAAGGAACTGACTGCCTGAGTTTCGGGCACAGGTAGGTAGTCGGTGTTACCGACTCGACACCGGATGACTAAATCATCCGAATTCCGGCAGACCGTCAAGCGTGGTGTGCGAAGCGCCCACGCCGACTTGGTAATTCACCTGCAGCGTGGTTGTGTGGGCTCTGCCTCCGAGCCCGCTGAGGGTCCCAAGATCGGGCTGATCGTCGGAAAGTCGGTCGGTGGAGCAGTGGTACGCCACCGCGTGTCGCGCCGCCTTAGGCATGTCGCCGCAGAAATGCTGCCCGGACTCGATCCCGTGGACCGCATAGTGATCAGGGCTTTGCCCAGCAGCGGCACCGCACTGTCGGCGAGCTTGCGTCAGCAATTGCGGGACGGAATCGATCGGTCGGTACGACGGCAGGAACCAGCGCCAGAACGGCAGCGATGAGAAGCCGCCCCGCGCGGGCCGCGATCTTCTTGATCCGCCTGTACCAGACCTGGATCTCACCGATGCGGCTGCCTAGTTGCCGATTCATGCCGACCTGTAGCCAGTACGCGGTCGAGGCATTGAGTGTGCACGGACTGGTCCGCGGCGGTTGGTTGGCGACGATCCGCTTACTGAAATGTGGGCCGTGGCATCACGGCGGGTGGGACCCGATCCCTGAACGCCATACCAAGCACGGGGACGTAGAGCACGCGAGCGTGCGGAGGAGTACAGCGGATGTTTGATTGGTTCAGTCTCGGGTTCATCTATTACCCGGTCTCGGCGATCATGTGGGTTTGGTACAAGCTGTTTGCGTACCTGTTGGGGCCCAAGAACTTCTTCGCCTGGGCACTGTCGGTGATGTTCCTGGTGTTCACCCTCCGCGCGATTCTGTACAAGCCATTCGTGCGGCAGATCCGGACCACCCGACAGATGCAGGAGCTGCAGCCACAAATCAAGGCGCTGCAGAAGAAGTACAAGAACGACCGCCAGCGCATGGCGCTGGAGATGCAGAAGCTGCAGCGCGATCACGGCTTCAACCCGATCCTCGGGTGCCTGCCGATGCTGGCGCAGATTCCGGTATTCCTGGGCCTGTTCCACGTGCTGCGCTCGTTCAACCGAACTACCGGTGGCTTTGGCCAGGTGCATATGTCGGTGGAGGCGAACCGCGCCACGGGTAACTACATCTTCAGCGCGGGCGACGTCGCCAACTTCCTGGACGCCAACCTGTTCGGTGCACCGCTGGGCGCGACCATGATTCAGACAACGGGGCTGGATGCGTTCACTGAGTTCAATAGGTGGGCGGTGGCCGGTGTCGCGATCCCATTGATGGTGCTCGCCGGTGTCGCGACCTACTTCAACAGCCGGGCATCGATTGCGCGTCAGAGCCCGGAGGCGCAAGCGAACCCGCAGACCCAGATCATGAACCGGTTGGCGTTGTACGTCTTTCCGTTGGGCGTGGTGGTCGGTGGACCATTCCTGCCGCTGGCGATCATTCTGTACTGGGTGGCGAACAACATCTGGACATTCGGGCAGCAGCATTACGTCTTCAACCACATCGCCAAGGAAGAAGAAGAGAAGAAGCAGGCAGAGCTGGAGCGGCGGGCAGCCAACGCCCCCAAGCCGGGTGCCAAGCCGACACGCGGCGGTAAAAACCAACCGACCAAACAAGCAGACGAGTCCGACAACAAGGCCGACAGTGCCGAGGTTGCGGAGTCCGGCGGTACGGGCGAGGACACCGGGGGACCGGCTTCCCCTAACTCCACAAATGGATCAGGCACGACGAGCCGCACCCCGAAGCCAGGTGCCCGGCCCGATCGTCGCCGCAAGCGCTAACCGCCCGCGATTCTGCACGGGCGTGACAAAGGAGAAGAACGATGACTGATCTGGACACTCAAGCCGAGGAGACCACGGCCGAGGTCGACGTCGCACCGGAGGGTGAGACACGCACAGGGGACCTTGAAGAACGTCTGGTTGCCGAGGGCGAGATCGCCGGTGACTACCTGGAGGAGCTGCTGGACCTCCTGGACTTCGATGGCGATATCGATCTGGATGTCGAAGGGGACCGCGCGATCGTCAGCATCGACGGCGGTGGCGATCTGACGAAGCTCGTGGGCCGCAAGGGCGAGGTACTCGATGCCCTCCAGGAGCTGACCCGCCTGGCGGTCCAGCAGAAGTCCGGCGAGCGCAGCCGCCTCATGCTGGACATCGCGAACTGGCGCGGCCGGCGCCGCGACGAGCTGGCGGCGTTGGGCACCAAGATCGCGCAGCAGGTACTGGAGTCCGGTGAGCGCGAGGAGCTCGCACCGATGACCCCATTCGAGCGAAAGATCGTGCACGACGCTGTCGCGGCGATCGACGGCGTACACAGCGAGAGCGAAGGCGTGGAGCCGTCGCGTCGCGTCGTCGTCCTGCACGACTGACCGCCACTAAATCCCATCCATGTAATTCTGTGGCCGCGCTCCGGGAGGAATGTTTCACGTGAAACACGGCGAGAACCTCCCGGTGCCGGAGGCCGCGGCCGGGGTATTCGGCGAGCGGCTTCCGGCCGCGGTCGAGTACGTTGAGGCGCTCGCGACGATTGGTGTGGAGCGGGGTCTGATTGGACCCCGCGAGGCCAACCGGTTGTGGGAGCGTCACATTCTCAATAGCGCGGCTCTGGGCGAGCTGCTTGATCCCGCGGAGCGTGTGATCGACGTCGGGAGCGGCGCGGGCCTGCCGGGCATTCCGCTGGGTATCGCACGCCCCGATGTCGATATCGTTCTCGTCGAGCCGATGCTGCGCCGCACCGACTTCCTCCGTGAAATGATCGAGCGGCTGGGTCTGACTAACGTTTCGGTGACGAGGGGCCGTGCTGAGGAGCCGAGTGTTGTGGCGGCGATCGGTGGTGCCGACGCGGTCACCTCTCGAGCGGTCGCGGCACTCGACAAGATCGGCCGCTGGTCTCTTCCGTTGACGCGGGTCGGTGGACGCATGTTGGCGATCAAAGGTGATCGCGCCGATGAAGAAGTGCAGCAGTTCGGTAACGCGCTGAGCCTGCTTGGCGCTGATGATGTGAGGGTGGTGCAATGTGGCACGCGGTACCTCGATCCGCCCACCACGGTGGTGGTCGCGCGGCGGAAAGAATGCGACGGAGACCGCCGGCGGAGCAGCTCCCGCGGCGGGATGCGAAAGCGGAGCCGATGAGCATCCGATCAAGGAGACGACAGTGAGTAGCGACGATGTTTCACGTGAAACAGGCGCAGCGGGTGACGGCCACCGATCGCCCGCGAACTTCGAGGAGTCGGAGACCCCGATTGGTGCGGCCGCCCAACGTGCGACCCAAATAAAGCAGGGATCGGTCCGACTCCCGAAGCCGGCGCATCGCAGGATGCTGACGATTGCCAACCAAAAGGGCGGCGTCGGGAAGACCACGACTGCAGTGAACCTCGCCGCAGCGATGGCGATGCAGGGACTCAATGTTCTGGTGATCGACCTGGACCCGCAGGGCAATGCGAGCACGGCGCTGGGTGCCGATCATCGGGCGGGCACGCCGTCGTCATACGAGGTTCTCCTCGGCGAGATTCCCATCAAGGACGCGATCCAATCCAGCCCGCAGAGCGAGCACCTGTTCTGCGTCCCGGCGACGATTGACCTCGCAGGCGCCGAGATCGAGTTGGTCTCGATGGTCGCCCGCGAAGGGCGGTTGCGCGGTGCAATCGCCGGGCTGCCCGTCGACGCCTTCGACTTCGTCTTTATCGACTGCCCGCCGTCGCTTGGTCTGTTGACGGTCAACGCACTCGTCGCCACCAACGAGGTACTGATTCCCATCCAGTGCGAGTACTACGCGCTGGAGGGTGTGGGGCAGCTGCTGCGCAACATCGAACTCGTCCAGGCCCACCTGAATCCCGCGCTGCACGTCTCCACGATTCTGCTGACCATGTACGACGGCAGGACGAAGCTCGCGGATCAGGTGGCCGATGAAGTGCGTAGCCACTTCGGCCCGAAGGTACTGAGCTCGGTCATCCCGCGTAGCGTCAAGGTCTCCGAGGCGCCGGGGTACGGGACCAGCGTCCTCGAATACGATCCGGGTTCACGTGGTGCCCTGAGCTACTTGGATGCCGCGCGCGAACTCGCGCAGCGGCCGAGCCTGTCGGCGAGTGATCCGCAATGAGCGGTGTGCGCTACGGGAAGATGATCACGTGTGCCGAGTGGATGCGAAAAGGGAGAAGTAACCGATGAGTCAGTCGCCAGCATCACGGCGTAAGGGCGGACTCGGCCGGGGCCTGGCGTCCCTCATCCCGACCGCACCGGCGGACGGCTCCACCGCCCCGTCAGGTCCACGTCTGGGCGACGCGGCAGCCGATGTGGTTATCGGTGGCGGCCCCACGGCGCCGGTAACGCCGTCGGCCGATATCGGTGCGGTCTACCGCGAGATCCCGGTGACAGCCATCAAGCCCAATCCCAAGCAGCCGCGCCAGGTATTCGACGAGGAGGCGCTCGCCGAGCTGGTCCACTCGATCCGTGAGTTCGGCGTGATGCAGCCAATCGTGGTGCGTGCGGTTGAGGGCGGCGACTATCAACTCGTCATGGGGGAGCGGCGGTGGCGAGCCACGCAGCAGGCCGGCTTGGACACCATCCCGGCGATCGTCAGGGAGACGGCCGATGACAATCTGCTTCGCGATGCGCTGCTCGAGAACATCCATCGAGCACAGCTGAACCCCTTGGAAGAGGCCGCCGCCTACCAACAGCTCCTCGACGAGTTCGAAGTGACGCATGAGGAACTGGCCGCCCGGATCGGTCGGTCGCGACCGGTGATCTCCAACATGATTCGACTGCTGCGTCTGCCCATCGCGGTGCAACGTCGGGTCGCGGCGGGTGTGTTGTCGGCCGGGCATGCGCGTGCACTGCTCGCCCTCGATGGTGGAGCTGAGGCGCAGGAGGAGCTCGCCGCGCGGATCGTGGCCGAGGGGATGTCGGTGCGTGCCGCGGAGGAAGCGGTGACGCTGGCGAACCGCAGTGACGCCCCCAAACCGGTGCCGCGCCGCAAGCCGATCCAGATGCCCGGTCTTCAGGATGTCGCCGAGCGACTGTCGGGTACCTTCGACACCCGCGTGACGGTGAGCCTAGGCAAGCGCAAGGGCAAGATCGTCGTCGAGTTCGGTTCCGTCGAGGATTTGCAGCGAATTGTCGACATGATGTCCGGCGAAGCAACGTCCTAGCCCACAGGGGAAAAACGTCACAGTGACGTGTAGCCCGCTAAAATCCGACTGAGCCACGAAAGCACTTGGTAAACAAGGGATTTCGATTCCACAGGGTAGTGGCATGCCCGGCTCCGGCGCGGGCAGCAGTTTCGGCACATCACGACGAGGCCGACGGGTGCCAAACCAGAAATTTCGCATATCCTTGAGTGGTTGCCGGACGCATGAGGCGTGCCGCGCACTATGGTGACCAGACGCGGAGGCGTACAAGACCAGTGTCGGCTCGGATCGTTCCTTTGCGGCTCGATGGTTTCGAGCAGCTGCCCAAGCATGCCCGGCGGTGTGTCTTCTGGGAAGTGGACCCCGCTACCGTCGGAGATAGTCAGCACCTGTCGGACCCGGAGTTCGAGAAGGAAGCTTGGCTGTCGATGGTCATGCTCGAGTGGGGGTCGTGCGGTCAGGTTGCCATCACGGGTCCGCAGTCTCGGCCCGCCACCGTGGGGTACGCGTTGTACGCGCCGCCCGGAGTGGTGCCACGAGCCCGGTTGTTCCCGACGGCCCCCGTCAGCGCGGATGCAGTTCTGTTGACTTCCCTGGGGGTGGAGCCGGGGCACGAGTCAGACGGCTTGCCGCACAGCATCATCGCCAACGTAGTCGCCGAGCTGGTGCGCCGTGGTGTGCGTGCATTGGAAGCGTTCGGCCGGACGAGTGAGGCGCTGGAGTTATGCGAAGGATCGTTGGCGCGGCATTCCGAGGCGGCGGATGTGTTGGGGGAGTGCACCATCGAGCAGTGCATGATCGACGTGGAATTTCTGAAGGATGTGGGCTTCACGGTGGTGGCGCCGCACCAGCATTTTCCGAGACTGCGATTGGAGCTCGATAGCGGGCTCGGCTGGAAGGCAGACGTGGAGGCCGCTTTGGAGCGGCTGCTGGAATCTGTGCAGATTCCGCAAACGGCCGGGGCGGGTCCGGTGGTGGGCGCTGCGTTCTAGCAGCGTCTCCGAAGAGCTCGGCTCACCTCACGGTGGATGTGCGGGGAAGGATGCGGCGCATCGCCGGTGACGCTCACACCAGCGCCCGGTGCACTGATTTCGATAGCGAGATGTCCCGGTGTGTGTCCCACCCCTCAAGGGGCGATCCCCCGGCAGACGAGGTCGGCGGTGGCACGCACTCTAGACGCGAGAATGTCTTGATCGGGATCGTGCCCGTACCGGGCGAGCACTCCAAGCGGAATGCCTGCTACCGAATCAGCGACGGCCTCGACGTCGATGTCCGGCCGCACGTAACCGGATTCGATCCCATCGCGTAGTAAACCGGCGAGAACCGAGGCCCCGGCATCGAATACGTGGCAGAACTGTGCGGTCATCTCGGCATCCACGGCGGCGCCCTGCTGCAGCATCAAGCGTGACAGCCGTGGATCGGCGACGACCATTCCGATGTAGGCAAGGCCGAGATTCACTGCGAAATCATGGAATTCGTCCAGTGATGTGATGCGGCCGGGCAGCGTATGACTGAGAGTCTCGATGGTGCGTTGTGTGGCGTGCCGGACCACGTGTTCGAGAATGTCGCGCTTGTTGGCGAAATATCGATAGAACATGGAGTGCCCGGTGCCGAGCCGCTCCGCGATATGCGCGATGGACGTCTGGTGATATCCGCGCTCGGAGAACTCCGCAAGGGCGGCCTCGACCACCTCTTCTTTGACGAGCTCGCTGCGGCGGGCGCGTTGCCGATCGGCCATCCGGATCGGCGATCCCGATGGGTCCACCATGCGGCCGAGGATAGCCGACCACCGAGGTCCAGGACCAGCCATGTCCGCAAGCGGAATCATTTGTCTCGAATTGATTGACTTGTTCTCGAACCAGACACTACTGTCCGAGTCGGACCTGTAGGCGTCGGCGAAAGGACACTTGTGATCACACGGCTCAGCGCGGGCGCAGAGTGGGGGGCGCCACCGGTCATTCATGGCGAACAGTGGTGGGCTTGGACAGTTGTCGCCGTACTCGTGGCGTGCCTTGTGATCTCGCTTGTCTGGGTGGTCTGGATGACCAAACGCCGGCACGAAGACGCCCTGATGTACTGGCTCATCATGCTCAGCGGGGTGACGATATTGCCCTATTTCGTCGAACCGTGGCTCGATGTCATCGGCGCCACCACATATATGACCAATGTCTTGCCGTACGTCACCATTGCGGATCGGCCATTACCGATCTTCGTGCCCCTGGTGTGGGCGGGCACAGCACCCACGGCGTTGGTGGTGTACGAGATGATGAAGAAGGGCTGGGCCGCCTGGACACTCATCGTATTCGCGGTGGTGTTCGGAATCGCCGAATGCATCGGCGAGATGGTCAACAGTCATTTCGGCCTGATGTACTACTACAGCAACAACGCGCTGGTCTTCGGTGTGCCCCTGCCCAGTCTGGTGCAAAACGGTGGATTCTTGGTCGTGATCGCGTGGGTCCTCGTCGTGATGCGGCCGCATATGCGCGGTTATCGTTGGGCGATCATCCCGTTCGTGGCGCCCGGAGCGTATCTCGCATACACCATCATCTGTACGCTGCCAAACTATTTCGCGATTCATTTGGGGCTGACGCCCGGGCCGTCGTGGGTGCTGGCAATCTTGTCAACGGTGCTCAACTTCCTGGCTGTCGTGATCGTGGCGTACTCACCGACATGTCAGCGCTACCGCGACGAGGTCGGGGCCAGAGTGTTGGGACCGGCCCGTAGCGCGTCGGTCAAGCATCCCGTTCCGGCAGCGTAATCGGACTCTCCGGAAGAGGAACTGATGAATATCCCGCAGCCACCGTTGGTCTCGACCACCGCCGAGGCCTGCCCGTTGGAGACGCACATGCATACCAAATCCCAAAGTGCCGCAGCAGATCAGCGTCTACCGCGTGAACTGGCTGGGCCATGGGGACCGTTACCGATGAATCCTACGGTGCACGAAGTTAACGAGATCGGTAGGGCGCGTGGAAGATTCGCCTCCTTGAGGCATGACCCGTGGGGGTTAACCCGCGCAGGGATACCGTTGGCGTCTAGCGCAGTACGTGGTGTGGGGAGCTCTGCGCTCACCCCGCCCGGCCCTGTTGGGCTACCCATGATGGGGAGCGTCCTGGAGATGCGGCGCGAACCCTTCGAGTTCTTTCGGCGCTGCGCCAACGAGTACGGCGATATCTACAGGGTCCCATTTCCTTTGGGCGGGAACATCGTGGTGGTAAACCATCCGGACTATGCCAGCCAGGTGATGGATGATCCGGTGGGCCGATACAGCATGATCGGACCGGGCCAGGCGGCGATGGGCATGATCGGTGCGGCGATTCCGATGCTGGAGGGGGAGAAGTTCCGGCAGCGGCGCCGGATGCTCATGCCGATGTTCGGACGCCGCCACCTGGCCCGGGTGGCCGAGGTGATCGCCGAGGAGTTCGTCAGCCGAGTCGACCGATGGTCACAGTGGGTTGACACCGGTCAGGCGGTGGACCTGCAACACGCCATCGCGCAGGTGACCTTGCCGGCATTCCTTCGCGCGATGTTCTCGTCGGCGATCACCGAGCAGGAGATCCACGAAACCGATATCGATTTAAGAACTTTCATGTCGCTGATGGCCTCGGTGACGCTGATGAGTCCGGTGCCGCGGCTGTTTCCGTTGCCCGGACGGGAGTCCGCACCCAAGTCCATGTGGAGACTCTGGCGATTGACGCGGCGACTGATCGAGGAGCGCCGACGGAATCCTGTCGAGACGCCGGACCTGTTGAGCCTGTTGTTGGAGGCCACCTACGATGACGGAAGTCCTTTGTCCGAACGAGATCTCAGTATGGAACTGATGATCTTGATGGCCGGTGGATATGAGACGGTGGTGGCGTCGCTGTCATGGACGCTCGCGCTGGTGCTGGCGCACCCCGAGCACCTCGCACGTCTGTATACAGAGGTCGGCGCATTACACGGAGCGCTCCCCACCCCGGACGACTTACCCAAGTTGGCTTGGGCGAAAGCGTGTTTCGACGAGGGGCAGAGACTGCAGGGCCACCCCCTCAATCCGCGGTTCGCGATGGAAGACGACGTGATCGGCGGGTACTTCATCCCGCGGCACACCATAGTCGGCCCGTCGCTGTACTCGATGCATCGAGATCCACGATGGTGGGTGGATCCGGACTGCTATGACCCCAACCGATTCATGGACGAGGCGCTGGTAAAGGAGCGTCCACGGTTGGCGTTCATGCCATTTGGATCGGGTAGACACCACTGTCTGGGTACCGGCATGGCGTACATGAACGCACAGTTCTTGCTGGCGATCATCTTCCAGAGATATCGCTTGACGCTACCGAAGGGCTGGAAGCCCAAGCACCACTTCAATTTTTCGGTGACTCTAGCTGACGGATTGCCCGTCACACTGACGAGGGCATGCCGATGAGCACGCCCGGGGGCGGCTTCACCGTGACCGTCGATCAGGACCTGTGCATGGGCTCGGGATATTGCGCCGCGCAGCACCCGGACCTGTTCGTTATGGATGCAGACGGAACTGCCGTGCCGCGCAGGGCCGGGGCGCTACGTCAGGACGAAGCTGAGGAGGCCGCCGCAGCGGCTCACGTGTGCCCGGCGAGCGCCATCGAGGTGGGACGCCGGAGCTAGCTCCCGGCAGACAATTCGTGGGCCAGCAGCTCGTCGAAAGTGAATGTGCCAGTGGGCCTGTCGTTCTTGCCGAGCAGGTACACGCGTTTGACCGCAGCCAGGATGGACTCGGCGACCACATCGCGGTAGTGCGCGGCGCTGAGGATGGAGACGTCGTTCGGCGACGTGATGTATCCGATGTCCACCTGCACGGTGGGCATCCGAGTGAGACGCAGCAGATCCCAGGTGCGGCCGTGCGCGCGGCAGTCACGTAACCCGGTGCGCGCGGCTACTTCTCGTTGAATGAAGTCGGCCAGCATGTGTCCGATGGTGGACACCGAGCCGTGCAGGTTGCCAAAGTGGTAGGACGCGACGCCGCTGGCCGCCACCGTGGGCTGTGAGTCGAAACGCAGGCTGATCATCAGGTCGGCACCCACGTTGTTGGCGTAGGTGGCGCGCTCGATGTCGGTGGGGTTGTTCTGGATGGCGCGCGAGATGTAGGTATCCATCCCGATGGCGGTCATCCGCCCCTCGAGGCGGCTTGCCAAGTCCCACAAGATATCTGCTTCGCTGGTCGGGCCCTCGCGGCCGGGCACGATGACGCCGCGGTCGGATCCTCCGAGACCGGGGTCGATCACGATGCGTTTTCCCGACAACTGTGGCCCGGCGTTACGGACGTGCTCGGTCTCGCGAATCGCGTGCGCAGACCCGCCGGTGACGTGCCGGCCCAACAACTGGAAGGAACGCAGGGTCTCCGGTCCACAGATACCGTCGGCGGTTAGCCCGTACTCCCGCTGGTACGACATCAGCGAGTTGTAGGTCTGCAGGCCGAAGTTGCCGTCCACCAGGCCGGTGTAGAACCCGAGATCTTGCAGGCGTTTCTGCAGAGTCGCCACGTCGTCGCCGTACATGGGCGCGGAGAACTGGTGGAAAAGAGTGCGCGCCCCGAGACGGTACGAGGCTTCCTTAAGGGTCCGATAGGTCGCCGCGCCGACAATGCCGTCGACCAGCAGGCCGCGCCGCTGCTGAAACGCCCGCACGGCATCATCCAACGTCGCATCGAAGTGGTCCACCAGGACATGTCGGCCGGTCGCCAGGATCTCATCGGGGTCCTCGAGGAACCCGAGTGCGGTGAGCACCTCGCGCACCTCGGTGACGGCGGGGCCTCGATCGCCGTGGCGAATGTTCGACGCGCCTGTCGTCATACTCCGCCTTTCGCAAGAAACCGCACTACCACCGACCGGACAGCGGCTGCCCGTCGTCGGGACGGCAATATTGTCTCAGATGCCTAGGCGATGGGCGAAACTCCCGGCCCCGTCGACCGGCTGGTGTCGGGCCGCTTAGACGACCCCATCCAGCTCGCGCAGCAACGCCGACTTGCTCTTGGCGCCGACGATACGCTTGGTTGCCTCACCGTTCTGGAACAGGATCAGCGTGGGGATGGAGGTCACCTGGAATGCGCGGGCTGTCTCCGGGTTGGCGTCCACGTCCAGCTTGGCGATGGTAAGCGCGTCGCCGTGGTCCTTGGCGATCTCCTCCAGCACCGGGGCCACCATCTTGCAAGGCCCGCACCAGGTCGCCCAGAAATCGACCAGCACCGGCTTGTTGCTGGATACGACGTCCTGCTGGAACGAGTCGTCGGTGACGGTAACGGTTGCGTGGTCGCTCATAAATTCTCCTTTAATCAGTGGCGGTGAGGCTAAGCCTCGATGAGGGTCTGGGAATGCGCCGTTTCGGCAAGCCACCGTTCGGCGTCAATGGCTGCGGCACAGCCACTTCCGGCGGCGGTTACGGCCTGACGGTAGGTCCGGTCAACGAGGTCGCCTGCGGCGAACACGCCCTCCAGCGAGGTGTAGGTGCTCCTGTCCCGCACCAGCACGTATCCGTCGGGATCGACGTCTACGACGTCACGGACAAGTTCGCTACGGGGGTCGTGTCCGACCGCGACGAACATGCCGGTGACGGGCAGCTGCGAGGACTCCCCGGTGACCGCGTTCTCCAGCTTGAGTCCGGTCACCGAGTCGGTGCCCTCGACCCCGACGATCTTGGTGTTGGTCAGGACGTTGATCTTGGGATCTGCGTAGGCGCGCTCCAACATGATCTTGGAAGCGCGGAACTCGTCGCGGCGGTGGATGAGTGTCACGCTGCGGGCAAACCGTGTGAGGAATGTCGCCTCTTCCATCGCGGAGTCGCCGCCGCCGATGACGGCGATATCTTGATCCTTGAAGAAGAAACCGTCGCAGGTGGCACAGGAGCTCACGCCGCGGCCCAACAGGGTGTCCTCGCCTGGCACACCCAGGTACCGCGGTGCAGCGCCCATGGCCAGGATGACAGCGCGAGAACGGTAAACCTCGCTACCGACCGTGACGGTCTTCACGGAACCCCGCAGGGACACCTCGTCGACGTCTTCGGTACGCAGGTCGGCACCGAAGCGGATGGCCTGTTCACGCATCTGGTCCATGAGATCGGGCCCCATGATGCCCTCGCGGAACCCGGGGTAGTTCTCGACCTCGGTGGTGGTCATCAATGCACCGCCGAACTGGGTGCCTTCGAAGACGACCGGTTTGAGCTGAGCACGGGCTGCGTAGACCGCCGCGGTGTACCCAGCGGGCCCGGAGCCGATGATGATGAGCTCGTGGACGTCCGATTCGGGCTCGGTCGATACAACCTCCGACATGCGGTTCCCTTCTGATCCGATCTGAGCGCCTGTTCCACACCAGGCCATGCGAGTGCTGAAACAACAGCCTAGAGCGGGATGTTCCGCACGGGGCGGGCGGTGGGAGATATACGGGGCGGGTGGTGGGAGATATACGGGGCGGTGGTGGGAGATATACGGGGGTGGCCGGCCGTCTACCGGCCGGGTGTCGCGCCGATCCGGGTCTGGGCCACTCGCTGCGGATCCGACTGGTTGCATCCGGGCCGAACGGCCACGGCCAACAGTTCGCCCGGGCGTTCGGTGGGCAGCACCATCAGCACCGCCGGGCCGTCGACATCGAGGGTCTGCGCGCCGAGCACCGGCGTCGAGGCGGGGAGTCCGAGACCGATGAGGCAGGACGCGCGCCGGGCCGCGTCCTGGAGATCGCCGAACGCGGGAGTGCGGCCTACGAGCGCAGTGATCTCGTTGCCGGAGATGGGGAAGGGTGGCTCACCCATCGCGCCTTGCGCGGGTAACTCCGGCGCCACGGGGGCGCCCGTCTTGGGTGCGATTTGTTGCGATAGCGATGGACCCGCGACGGCGGTGGTGGTTTCGGAGGCGCGGTGATTGTTCTGCGCGACCACGGTCATCGCGACGGCGACACAGGCGGCCGCCGCCAACCCGGCGCTGGAGTATGCGATCCAGCGACGCTTTGCCGCGGGGCGCCGCCGATGATCCAGTGAGACCGGACCGGTGACCAAGTTAAGAGAGGGGTCGACGGGCCGTACGGCATTTGCAGCTACCGCGGGCAACGTGGACTTGGCCGACTCGGTATGCAACGCGGCAACGATTTTTTCGACGACGGACTCGGGCACCTCGGGCGCGGGGCTGTCCATCCACGCCACCAGGTCGGCACGCACGTGATCCAGGGCGGCGAGCACCGTGCGCGCATCCGGATCCTGCTCTGCCCGTTGCCGAAGCACGTCGGCGTCGCCAGCGTCATATACGCCGGCTTGCAGGTCGGCCAGCACCTCAAGTGACAGCGGTACCTGAGCGAGGTTCACCATCTCGAGGTTACCTGCGCCTTCGGGGCTGTCCGGGGAGCTGCTGACCATTTGAGTTCATTGTTCCCATATCCAGCTACCGCTGGCCACGCCAGTTGCCCAATTGGTGGGCGGATCGTGACACGGTGGCACACGGCTAGTAGTCGATGGTTTCCGGTTCGACGGAGCCGGCCTTGTCGAGATAGTGCAGGGCGACGGCCAGGCGGGCGCGTGCTCGCGCACAGCGGCTCTTCACCGTGCCCTCCGGCACACCGAGCAGCTCAGCGGCATCAGCCACCGAGTATCCCTGCATATCGACTGCTATGACCGCGGCGCGCTGTTCGGCGGGCAGCCGTAGCAGGGCCTTCTGGATGACGATCGAGGTGTCGATACTGGTCGAAGGGTCATCGAGGGTGTAGACGTCCTCGTCGAGTTCGATCGGACTGTGTGCCTTGGTGCGACGCATCCGGTCCAGGCAGGCGTTCACGACAATGCGGTACAGCCAGCTGGTGACGGCGGCGTCATTGCGGAAATTGGCGGCTCCGCGGTGGGCCGACAGCATCGCTTCCTGGAGCGCGTCGGCGGCATCCTCGGGGGTGCGGCTCGTGGCCCGGGCAAGTCGGTAGAGCCGCCGGTGGTGCCGGCGGAACAGTTGTTCGAAGGCTGAAGGATCACCGGCGACGTGGGCAGCCAGCAGCTCGGCGTCCGAGTGCTGAGGAGTCGTGAGAACCCCCTGAACCATGCCCACACGCGCACAGTAATCAAAAATGGGTGGCGGCGTCGACCACGGGGCCACCCCACAGCAAACTGTCATACAACTTTCAACAATACGTAACAGTGATATGCGTAACTGGACAACCTGAACTGCATTTCAGTGGCCAAATCTGAGGTTGCCATCGGGTTTCAACTACCGCGAAAAATATAGCGACAGAAATTGCGGAACCATACTGAAAGCCATTCGATAACTGCTCGCCTGTCAGGCGATCCTGCAGCTAGGAAGCAGTGGAGACGGTGATTTCGCCGATCTCCGCGTGGTGATCACCGTTGGTGGAGCCCAGCTTGTTGATCCAGACCAGCACGTGTGAGACCTGTGAGCTGCTGGTGATCGGAATCGTGGTTTTGCCGGACTGCAGCGTGGTGGTAGCGGAGATCTCCTTGGTGTCATTGAGGGAGCCGGGAGTGCCCGAGTCGGCAGAACGAATCTGCACTTGCGTTCCGACACTGTGAGATTCGATGGTCACGCTGCTCAGAGCACTTGCGGACTGCAGATCCAGCAGTAAGCCCACCCCGGGTTTGAAGAGCACCGGGAACGGATCGGCATCGGTGTAGGTGTCGGTTGCCCACGATGTGGAAGCGTTGCCGTCCACGGCCAGGCTCGCCTTGCCGGGCTGGTCGGCATCGGGGCCCGGAGGGAATACGGTCGCCTGCACAATCTTGGCCGGGCTACCTGGTTTCGCGGTGTTCCCGTCGGAGGACTGGGTGGGTAATCCGATGCCGATATTGATCTTGTCCAGGGGACCGACGTCGCCGAAGATCCGGGTGACCCAGACGCCTAGCGCGATGCACAGCGAGATGACGAGGACTCCGACCACGCCGAGCCCGATCAGGAAGATCTTGCGATGGCGGGCCGCTTCCTCAGGGTCCTCGTCGTCGAAATCCTCGATATCTTCGTCAACGCCGGAGTCCTCCGGACCCGCCTGGGGCCCCTGGGGCCGGCCGACCTTCAGCGCCTGCGTGGGTGCGGCGGCGGCAGGCTCCAGCATGGTGGTGTGGTCGACGCTCGCGATGGCCGATTCCAGCCCGTCGAGCAGGTCGGCGGCAGAACCGGGATCATCGCTCAGCGCACGGGAGGCCACATCGGAGATCTCCGCGGGCACAGTGGGCACAATCACGCGCGCCTCGACGGGCAGACCGTCGGGAGCCCGACTGGCACCGGGGAGCCCGCTTGGCTGGCCGGTTTCGGCCAGCGGCCAGCGGCGCGTGGTCAGCGCATACAGGGTGGCGCCCAGGCCGTGAACGTCCTCGTCCGCGGTGGCCGAGGACAGTGTGGCGGGGAACGCGAGCACGGCGTCCCCGTCGATGCTGATACGCACGCGATCGGGGTGATCGATGCTCAGCGCGGTCCCGGCCTCAAAGGCCGCGTCGGCGGCCTCCGCGAGGGATCGGACCGCGCGGCTGGCACCCACGGCGGAGGGTTCGGTATCGGCGACCTCGCGCAGCGAACCGCCCCGGACCCACTGCGCGACGACGATGCCGCCGGTTCCCTCGCGCACGGCGTCCAGTACGCGGGCCAGGCCTGCTGACCCGATCTTGCTGAGCCGCAGGGTATTCGAGAGGATGTCCTGCACCTGATCGGAGGTGAAGGTGGCGCCGTCGATGATGGTGAGCGCCACCGGCCGGTTCAGCTCGGTATCGGTGGCCTGCCAGAACTGCAGCCCGTCGGGGCCACCGTGCGGGGCGAGCAGACGGTAGCGGCCGTCCGCGATGCTGGCACCGGGCATCGCGGAGCCGGGTACTGCACCCCCGGACGGGGACTGGGTGGAAACAGACCGGGTCGATGACCCCGGGGTGTCTGTCACGGCCCTGCCCTTTCTCGTATCAGCACCGCCCCCGTGCGCTGGTTTGTTTGCGGCTGTCATGCCGGCGGCACTGTCGCCGCCGACTCGATCACCCGAATCAGGGTACGGCAGGGATGGCTGCGGGGAGTTGCCCATGACCGAAGCGTGATCTTGGACGCCGGCTCCGAGTCGACCGCCCAGGCGGCGCTGGAGCATGGAGACCACGCTCAGTGCCTCCGGGAGCCTGACTGCCACCATGAGCGCGAAGGTGATTGTCAGCATGACGGCGCTCAGGATGACCAACCGCAGAATCGAGCCCAGGCCGCCCGCCGCCCGGGTGAGCAGATCCAGGTCGAATCCGCGGTCGATGGCCAGGCCGATGGCCGCCGCGGTCGCCGAGACGGCGAGGGTGATCAGCACCGTACGGACCACTTCCGGACCGATGAGCGGCCCGGCGGCACGACCGATGCTTCGGCGCAACAGCAGGTATCCGCAGACCGCGCCTGCGACGAATCCGAAGCCATTGGCGGCACCGAGATAACCGGCCACCAGGCTGGGGTCGTCGGTGAGGTGCGGGGCCATCACCGAGCCGATGATCTTCACCGCGGTGATCACGACGATCATCAGCGTGGGCGTCCACGCCTCGTGTCGTGCATAGAACACCCGAAGTTGGAGCAATACAAGGGCGTACGCGATGAGGGTAAAGGACGAAAGCGAGATCGAGAGCCCGAGGTAGTGGGCGTCGCCGAGGGTGAAGTTCCCGTAGGCGGAGAGCGCCGGGCCCATCGCCGGACCGCCGACGGTCATCACCGCCACCACGGGGATCAGCACGACCATCGTGAGCCGGGTGGCCAGCGATATGTCCCCGACGACGGCGCCTGTGTCCTCGGCGGCCGCGTTGCGGCTGAGCCGCGGCATGACTGCGGTGAGGATGGTTACGCCGACCACACCGTAGGGCAGCTGCAGGATCATCCAGGTCTGGTTGTAGATGATGGGGCCGGAATCGGCTGCGCCGGCGGCAATCCGGTTGGTGATGACGAACCCGAGCTGGCTGATCGCCACGTACGCGAACATCGCCGTGGCCATACCGGCGAACTGTTTGAGCCGGTCGTCAACCCCCCACAGCGGTCGCAGCGGGATCCGCTGGCGACGGATGGCAGGGATGAGGACCAAGGCCTGGGTGACCACGCCGAGCGTGGTGCCGATGCCGAGTACCAGGAGTTTCGGATCGCTCATCCGTGTCGGGTCGAGGGTGAGCTGACCGGGCATCAGCCAGAACAGAATCAGGGCGGCGATCGCGACGACGTTGTTCCACACCGGAGCCCAGGCGGGGGGGCCGAACACATTGCGGGTGTTGAGGATCGCCATGAAGACCGAGGACAGCCCGTAGAAGAAGATCTGTGGCAGAAGCAAATATGCCAGTGCCGTGGTCAGCGGCGTGCTGACCTTCGGGTCTGCGCCGAGCATGAGTGAGGCGAGTAGCGGCGCGGCCAGGACCGACAGCACCGTTGTCAGCAGTAGCAGCGTGGTGGCGATGGTCAGCAGCTTGCGGATGAATGCGTGACCACCATCGGCGTCCTCCCGCTCGGCGCGGGTGAGCACCGGAATGAATATGGCGGTGAAGGTGGCCTCGAGCACCAGCGCGGCAATGATGTTGGGCAGCTGGTTGGCGGTCGAGAACGCGCTGGCCGACGCGGCGCCGAGCGCCGCGGTGATCAACAGCAGCTTGATGAACCCGGTGATCCGGCTGACCAGAGTGGCCACCGCCATCGAGCCGGAATGCGCGACGACGGCCGCGTCGGAGAGCTCTTCGATCGTGTCGTCGGATTCGGGATCGGGCAGAGGGTCCAGCGGCTTTCTCACGGCTGCCACCGGGGGCCGCTCCCGCTGGTGGGGGCTTCGTCCTCGCGGTCGAGGTCCGCACGGTCGGGCTGACCGCGGAACCGGTGCCACAGGCGCCGGCCCGTCAGCGCGAAGAGCACCGTGGCGGCACTGATGGTGATGAAGAACAGTGGCTTGCCGTAGGCATTGGAGTGCACGGACAGACGTACCGGATCTCCGAGGGGCAGGCCATCGGGCGTATGCAGCGTCACGTCTACCGCCATGCGTTGGGATACGTTGACCTCCACGGGCACCTTCACCGGCAAGAATCCGGGCGGAACCTCTTGCACACCAACGTCTGTCGCACTCATGCCGGCGGGCGTCTCGACGCGGAGGGCGACGCGGATCGGTACCGGAAGCTCGTTGCGCAGCACCAAGGGCAGCGGGCTGTGCTCGGTGGCCAGTGTGTACGAACCACCCGGATTGACGACGGTGACGGCGTTGAACAGATCGCCGACCGTGCGTCGGATGGCGGAGAGCCGTTCCTGAGCGGCGTCGTCACGCGCATCCGGCGGCACGCTTTGGCTCACGGCGCGCAACACGTCCTGGCGCAGCGGATCGGTGTACTGGACACCGGTGAGCCCCGTGCGTGCGTCCACGGTCAGAGCGGCGGTGAGACCCCACAGTCGGCGGACCTCGTCGCCCAACCCCAGCGATACCCCGTCGTCTACGGCACCGGGCGAATCCACTCCGAACGCGCTATCCACCGGGTTGGCCTGGGCGCCGGCACGAGCCTCTCCGATGACCGTCGGGAGTGGTCGGGGAATCGCGAGTCCGGCGTGCAGAAGAGTGGAGGTAGCGGACAGGATGGCGCGCGCCTCGCCATCAGACAGGTCCCAGGTGGCATCAGGCAGCAGAATCGTCTGCCGGGGAATCTGCTGGGGAGTGAGTGCCTGCCACGCCATCGCGCCGAGTGCGTCCTGCATCCGGGCTACGCGCGAATCGTGCTGCAATGCAAAGCGAAGCGACTGCGGCACGTATTCGGGGGTGGTGGGTGTGCGACCGGTGGCGCTCAGCGCGGCGCCCACCGTCGGGTCAAAGGGTGCCGCGACGACGGTGTCGGACACTCGGCGCGGAGTGAAATCAGGCGGAGTCTCCTGATCCGAGGGCAGCGCCGACACCGCGACGGTGGGCCCCAGTCCGGTAAGCAGGTCTATCCCCGCTTTCGAGAGGTGGTCGCCGCCGAGGAGCGTGGCGCCGCGCAGGCTGTTGGTTCCCAGAATCTGGTCGAGGACGTCGGCAGCACCGGTGGTGGCCTGATGGGCGAGGCCTTCATCTGCCATCTGCGAGACAGCGTCCAGACCGGCCTGTGCGTAGGGCAGCGGTGTTGCGCACGTGTGCCTGGCCAATGCGCGCAGCCGGTCCAGCCATGCGATGGCGAGCCCCTGCCCGGTACCAGGGTGCACGGGGCCGGCAGGATCGGCTGCGTTGTCGAGAACCTGGTACCCCAGTGTCATCTCGTTCACCGTGACCAGCAGATCCGGGTCGACGGCCATGCAGACGGTGCGGCCTAGATCTCCCTTGGGGTCGACGGCCGCGTCGGTCGCGAATTCCAGGGCGCCTAATAGCGCGTCCAACCGGCCCCCGGGAGACAGAGAACGCTCCAGCTGATCATCGAGCAGCCGCACCGGTGTGGGTCCGCCGGGCTGGCCGGGCGCCAGCCGTGGGCGGTCGGCCAGAGGCCATAGCAGAGTCAGACCCACAGGGCGAGAGGTGTCGGGGGCGACCTCGGGCTCGGAGTCAGCACCGGTCGGGGGTGGAACTCCGAGAACGGGGAGGAGAAAACGGGCGTCGTCGAGCCGTGCGGGCGCCCCGTAGTCCGGGGTGCCGTTGACGTTCACCAAGGTCGGATACACCCCCGGTGTGGCGATGTTCCATGTCGGCCCGGTGCCGCCGCGCAACGGGAAGGCGAGCGTGAAGGGACGCTGTTGCCCTTGTGCGAGAGTCTCCGCGACAGTGACGAACTCGCCGACCGGCTGATACTGGTCATGGTGGCCATGAAGACTGGTGCGGAGCTCGGCGCTGGTGGCGACCGCTTCGGCGCGCTCCAGCCGAACAACGACATCGGTGACCGGGCGATCGCCGACGTTGATCACGGTGCCTCGCACGGTCACCGTCGAATCGGCGGTGGTGACGGTCTGGGGTGTCACCTCGTCGACGACGACCTTGAGGAACTGCCCGTCGCGATAGGCATGCGCGGGGGGTGCGGACCAGGGAGCGCCGAGCAGGACAAGCGCGAGGACGGCAAGTATTGCCGCCACACGCGTCGCGCTGCGATGCGTGAGTCGGATCATTGCTGTGGTCCGCGACCGGTTCGCCGGCCCGGTGTCCTATGGGTACTCGAGTGCGTTTGTGGGCGCCGTCGTGGCGTGGATTGCGGCAGGGGTGGCAGCGATTCGGTGCCCCCGGAGTGCAGCTTGTCGATCAGATCGCCGGCTACCTCGGCCAGCCGGCGTTCGTCGGCGTACGCCAGGCGGGTCGGCAGCTCGCCAAGGGGAACCCAGGCGACCTCGGTGACTTCGACGTCGTCGTCGGACAGCTCGCCACCCAGCGAGCGCATCAAATAGTGGTGCACGGTCTTGTGTACGCGGCGGCCCTCGGTGACAAACCAGTAGTCGATGCTGCCGAGTGCGGCGAGGACGCTGCCGCGGATTCCGGTCTCCTCG
Source organism: Mycobacterium sp. NGS15 (assembly GCF_059813245.1). Classification (NCBI taxonomy): domain Bacteria; kingdom Bacillati; phylum Actinomycetota; class Actinomycetes; order Mycobacteriales; family Mycobacteriaceae; genus Mycobacterium; species Mycobacterium sp. NGS15. The sequence goes on from NZ_JCALEF010000001.1 coordinate 103,037, forward strand.
GCGACCTCGCGGATGGCGGTCTGCTCGGCGGTCTCGCCCTGTTCGATATGGCCCTTGGGCAGCGACCACAGCATCCGGCCGCGCCGGTCGGTCCGGCCGATCAGGGCCGCCACCTGGCCATCCTTGGGGCCGTCGATTCCGGCGATGACCAGGCCACCGGCCGAGGTTTCGCGGACGGTACGCAACGAGGTTCCTGCGGTGCCGCCCTTTGCGCGCCCGCGCCCTTTTCCGCGCGTGCCACCTGCCCCGGTGGATACGGGGGACGTGTCAGCGGTAGGTGCGGCCGCCGGAGTGCCGGCGCCTTGCGCCCGGCCCTGCGTTCGACCCTGCGACCGGTTGCGCCGACCGCGGCGCGACCCCCTGCCACGCGCTGGGGCGGGGTCCGAGCCGGGTTCGTCCGACGACCCACCCGCGCGAGAACCGCCGGAGGAGTCAGACACCCATGTGATAGTAGTTCCCGCTACTGAGAGGCCTCGCGATACGCGCCGGTAGGCTGTCCCGACGTGCCCGAATCGATACCGACCACCGAACTGTTGGCCACCGCCGCAGTGACCCTGAACCGGCACCAGAAGCTGCTCTCCGAGTTGGGTGCGCTCTTCGATTCGGCGGGCTTTGACCTCTATTTGGTGGGTGGCACCGTCCGCGACGCTCTGCTGGGCAGGCTGGGCACCGATTTGGACTTCAGCACAGATGCTCGCCCCCAGCAGGTGCAGGAATTGGTGACCGGCTGGGCCGAGGCCATCTGGGATACCGGTATCGCCTTCGGCACTATCGGGGTGGCCCGCAAGGGGCAGCGGGTGGAGATCACCACGTTCCGTAGCGACAGTTACGACCAGCAGACGCGCAATCCCGAGGTGGTTTTCGGCGACACCCTCGAGGGCGATCTGGTGCGCAGGGATTTCACCGTCAACGCGATGGCGGTCAAGATCGGGCCGGACGGGCCCGGAGAGTTCTGCGATCCGCTGAACGGGCTGGAGGCGCTGCGAGCCGGAGTGCTCGATACTCCGTCGGCTCCGGAGATCTCCTTCGGTGATGACCCGCTGCGCATGCTGCGCGCGGCCCGGTTCGTTTCGCAGCTCGGCTTCACGGTGGCGCAGCGGGTGCTGACGGCACTGGATGCGATGTCCGGCCAGTTGGGCCGCATCACCGTCGAACGAGTGCAGGCCGAGCTGGACAAGTTGATCCTGGGTGCCCATCCGGTCGCTGGAATCGATCTGTTGGTGGACAGCGGGCTGGGCGCTGTGGTGCTGCCCGAGGTCGGCGAGATGCAGCTGACCATCGACGAACATCACCAGCACAAAGACGTGTACCGGCACTCGCTGACGGTGCTGGAGCAGGCGATGGATCTCGAAGACGACGGCCCCGATTTGGTGCTGCGGTGGGCGGCGCTGCTGCACGACATCGGTAAGCCGGCCACGCGTCGGCACGAGGACGGCGGTGGGGTGAGCTTTCACCACCACGAGGTTGTCGGGGCCAAGATGGTGCGCAAGCGGATGCGTGCCCTCAAGTACTCCAAGCAGATGGTCGACGACGTATCGCAGCTGGTGTATCTGCATCTGCGGTTCCACGGGTACGGGGACGGTAAGTGGACCGATTCGGCGGTGCGCCGGTACGTCACCGATGCCGGCCCGTTGTTGCCCCGGCTGCACAAGCTGGTGCGCGCGGACTGCACGACGCGGAACAAGCGGCGTGCAGCCCGGCTGCAGGCCAACTATGACGGGCTCGAGGAGCGCATCTCCGAGCTGACCGCTCAGGAGGATCTGGCGCGGGTGCGGCCCGATCTGGATGGCAACGCGATCATGGAGCTGCTGGGCGTTCCCGCCGGACCGATTGTGGGACAGGCATGGCGGTTCTTGAAGGAGCTCAGGCTGGAACGGGGTCCGCTCGACCACGATGAGGCGGTCGAGGCGCTGCGGGAATGGTGGGCGGCCCGCGGCGGCTCCTGATCAGCCGAGCATGTCGTAGCCGAGCTTGCCTACCATCACCACGACGACCACCAGCAGCACCACCCGGACGAACCCCGCCCCGCGTCCGAGTGCCATATGCGCGCCGAGCTGAGCACCCGCGATATTCGCAACGCCGAGCGCCAGCCCCAGCAGCCACAGCACATGGCCCTGTGACGCGAAGACGATGAGCGCCCCCACGTTGGTTCCGGAGTTGAGCACCTTGGCGGTGGCTGAGCTTTCCAGGAAGGTCATCCCCGCGACGGCGGTCAACACGATGATCATGAAGGTGCCGGTGCCGGGGCCCATGATGCCGTCGTAGAACGCGATGAGGACCGCGGCCACGGCGAGCGCGGTGAGGGTGCTGGTCTTGGTGCCCGCGGTATCTGTGGTCGAGGTTCCGAACTGGGGGCGTGTCGCGACAAACACCCCGACAGCCAGAAGCAGGACCAGCACCACGGGCTTGAACACGGATACGGGTAGCCGCGAGGCGGTATAGGCCCCCGCACTGGAGAATGCTGCCGCCGCGACGAAGGCTCCGAGTAGGGCGCGCCAGTTCAAGGGCGTCTTGGGGAAGAGCCGGATGGCGGCCGATGCAGTGCCCGACAATGCGGCGAGCTTGTTAGTGCCCAGCGCGGTTGCCGGGGTCATCCCGGGGAAGACGAGCATCAGTACCGGGATGAGGATGAGCCCGCCGCCACCCACGACCGCGTCGACCCAGCCGGCGGCGGCCGCTGCACCGAGAAGCAGCGCGAGCGTTGGGGCATCCACGGGGTCAGAGATTACGGATGGAACCGAATCGCCGGGCTTCCCCTCCTATGTATGTGAACCGAAATCACCGCGCGTTCTGTCTGGGCGGTTATCCACATGCACGAAGACGACGGAACGCCCAGGCTCGCCGGGGGCTCATATCGGATATGGACTACTGCCTTGGTGGAGGTGACGGGGTCGTCACCGCGTGGGAAGCCTCACCCAATGTCGACTTGGACGGTGATGGGATTCTCGACGCGGTGCGTCTGGATTTCGACGGTGACGGGTTGTTCGACGACGTGATGTGGGACGCCGACGGTGACGGCTCGGCCGACCACAGTGTCCTCGATGTGGACAACGACGGCAGACCCGAGTCGTACTTCACCGATGATGGCTTGGGCACGTGGGCGTTTCACGTGGAACGAAGCGGATCGATCAGCTGGTTCGGTCTTGACGGGGTAGAACACCCCGGTGGCGCGGCCGATATCGATGGAGATGGGAAACCCGAGCAGCTGCTCGACGTTGATGGCGACGGCGATGCCGAAAGAGCTTTCCGCACCGATGAATCCGGCTCTTCCGTCTATGCCGATACCACCGGCGACGGGCGCTGGGACATTGAACTCATCGACGCTGACGGCGACGGCGCCGCCGATGCTGCGCGGCCACTGGGACCCCCGCACCCGTCAGCTCAGAATGCGGTCGAAGGCCCGTCGTAGTGCCGCGGTCCACGCGACCGTGGGATCGGACTGGTCGATCACCCACGCCGGATGGTCGATGCTGAGCCGACTGTCGCAGGTGGTGAGGAAGAAGCTCGGTGGAGTCGCGGCGGCCCGGCCGGTGCGCAGACTGCTCGCGGAAGCGCGAAAGTCGTGAATCCGCAAGCCATCGGGCAGACGCAGCAGGGGAATGCGTCCCCAGTTGGTGACCATGAGGGGGTTTGGGACAGGTTGTCGCCATGGATTCGGCTGTCGTAGGAAGAATTCGTGTGCGGTGTGCTGGGCGAGGCCCTCGGTGAGGGAGTTCAGCACCGCTCGTCCGATGCGCACCGGGTCGTCCTTCGGCCCGACGTCGACCGCGGCACTGTCGGAGCCCTGGATGACGGTGCCCGCCTCGGCGGCGATGGTCCTCCCTGCCCGTGCGCGTAGATCCACCGACGACACCACGCCGAATGTGGTCGGTGCGTCCTGGCCGGAGAGGTCGTGCGCGGCACGCACGATGGCGGCGCAGGCAATTCCGTGCACGGTGAGGCCGGCCGCGCGAGCGGCGGTGAACAGGCGCGCGGTGTCGTCGTATCCGAGACGGGTGCGTCCGTGCCGGACCGCGACGGCCGGGGTGGCCGGGATGGCGCTGTCCACGGTGGTGGATTGCGTTGATCGGGGGCGTTCGGGAATGCCGAATCCGCGGTCGCCGAGGAAGGTCTCCAGCGACATGGCCAACGGATGCGCGGTGATCGTCCCGGGTGTCCCGGTCTCGACCACGCGGGTATAGAACGCGCACAGCGCCTCCAGGTAGCGCAGCGAGGCGGCGGCATCGGCGATGCTGTGATGGGTCAGCAGGGTCAAGCGAAAGTCATCGCCATGCTGGGCCACATCCACGGCGCACACCGCGCCGGGCTCGACGACGGCGAAGTCGGCGGCGGGCAGGACGGTGCCCGTCCCCACTCGCAGCGCGGGTGCGCGGTGAGCCTGCCGCAGGGCATAGCCGAGTTCGTGGGGAACGATCTCGGCGTTCAATACCGGGTAGCTCGCCAGTAGCGCATGGAAAGCGGTTGTCAGGGCGCCGATATCGAGTGCGCCGGTTCCGAACGCCGAGTACGCGACGGTGCTGCGGCTGTCCGCGAACATCGCCTCGGAGGGATCGAGCGGACGGAGCAACGTGCACCAGTCCGGCATGACGCGAAGGATTACTCTGTGCCTACCCGCGGCCCATCCGCCGCCTACCCGCGGCCTTCACCGGGCGGGCCGGCGAAGGCCTGCGCGATGGACAGCCACTTCTGCGCGTCCTCGCCGGTGGCCTGTAGATCAAGCTCGGCCCGGGGCCGGCGCTGAGTCACCAAGTAGCAGAAATCGAGGGCCGATCCGGTGACGCGCTGGGCGGCCTCTTCGGGACCCCAGGCCCACGTGTCACCATCGGGTCCGGTCAGCTCCACTCGGAACGGTTCGGCCGGGGCTGGCAGCGAATGCACCGAGAACGCGTAGTCCCGGGTCCGAACACCAAGGTGAGCAATGGATTTCAGCCGAGCGGTGGGCGCAGGGACCACTCCGAGCGCGTCGGCGACGTCAAGGGCGTGCGCCCACGTCTCCATAAGGCGTGCGGTGCCCATGGAGGCTGGGCTCATCGGCGGCCCGTACCAGGGGATCTTCACACCGTCCGGCACCGCGCGCAGCGCGGCATGCAGTTGGTTGCGGGTGTCGCGCCAGCGGGTGAGCAACTGGGCCGGAGGGGTCTGCGCGGTCTCCTCGGCGGCCCTGTCCACGAATCCGAAGGGATCGGCCAGCGCCTTGGGCAGCTCGTTGGCGAAGCTCTCCGGATCGGTAACCGCCAGCAGCGACTGCGCATCGGTCCAATGCAGATGCGCTATCTGGTGGGCGACGGTCCAGCCGGCCGCCGGAGTGGCTCGCGCCCAGCCCTCCGCGGACAGCGGTGCCACCAGAGCATCGAGCCCATCGCTCTCGTCGCGCAGGTCATCGATGACAGCGTCAGCGGTCGAGGTCACGGGCGTGTCCTTCCGGGTCGGGTTGGTTCGGTTCGGCCGGGCTGGGCCAAAGGGTCCGGGTCATGTGCACGATCAGGCCGATCAAGTAGATCACTGCACCGGAGAAGGCCAGCCAGTGCGCATGCGCGATGAAGGCGGCGGCCACGCTCATGGCACCGGTGAACGTGACCCAGAACAGCGAGTCCTGTACGGCGAAGACGTGCCCCCGCAGGGCATCGTCGACATTGGTCTGCATCCCGACGTCGGCGCACAACTTGATCACTTGTCCCGCCATCCCGAGGCCGAACGCGGCACCCAGCACGACGGGTACGTACAGGCCGGAGGCAATCAGCTGCAGGACAACCGCACCACCGAGAGCCATCCCGAGGGTGCGTCCACGGCCGAATCGCCGCAGCAGGGTAGGGGTGAAGACCGTTCCCAGGAATGAACCGATGCCGGTGCATGCCAGGAACAGTGCCGCGGCGCCGATCCCGGCGAATAGCGATGTGTTGTCGCGCACCAGGACCAGGACCAGCAAGGTGTTGATGCCGAAAACCATGCGGTGGGCGGCCAGGCCGATGAGTGCATCGAACACCGACGGCGTGCTGACGATGGTGCGCGCACCGTGCAGCCAGCCGGTAGCGACGGCATAGAAGGCTGAGCCGTGCACGGCGCGCACGCTGTCGTCAGGGCCCAGCCGGTCACCGGGAAAACCGGAGGCCACCCACGCCGCCGCCGTTGCGGGCACGATGACCAGGAAAATGACTGTGGCAGAACCTAAGTCCCCGGCTCCGAAGACGCCCCGCAGCATCAGCATGAAGTTGGCACCCACAAAGGTGGCAGTGGCACCGACAGCGGTGGCCACCGAGTTCATGGTCGCGACCTGATCGCGAGGCACCACGTGGGGGAGGGCAGCGGATAGACCCGACGTCACGAACCGGGTGACCCCGTTGACGATCAGCGCGCCCAACAACAGCACCACATCGCCCGCGCCGAAGGCTAGTTCGATACCGACGAGGGTCACCAGCAATACCCGGATCAGGTTGGCGCAGATCAAGACCGCACGCCGGTCCCATCGGTCCAGCAGCGCACCCGCGAAGGGACCGATCGCCGAATACGGCAGGAACAGCACCGCGAACGCGCCGGCGATGGCCCACGGCTCGGCCTCACGCTCGGGGTTGAACAGCAGCGCACCCGCCAGCCCGGCTTGAAAAAGGCCATCGCTGAACTGGGTCAGCAGCCGCACCCAGACGAGCCGCCCGAAGTCGGGGAGACCGTGGATCGCGTGCCACAGGCTCAGCGGCGAGTGGCGCGCAGTCATGTGTGTCGCTTTCGTATGTGGAGATCGGGCTACGGGAGTTAGGGGAGTACTTAACGCCCACACTACAAATGTGTAGCGGTTGGCCGAGCACAAGTCATGAAACGGCAAACGGTGACATGATGTTGAGGTGGCGCATGGGGACGAGCCCGAAGAGGGCGAGGCATATGGCGAGGGCTACATCGCGCCGCCGGCACACCGCCTGCGGGCGGGCACCTTGCTGGTCGCCAACACCAACCTATTCGAGCCGACGTTTCGGCGCAGCGTGATCTTCATCGTCGAACACAACGACGGCGGCACTCTGGGTGTGGTGCTCAACCGCCCGAGTGAGACCGCGGTGTACAACGTGCTGCCGCAATGGGCCAAAATTGCCAGCAAGCCCAAGACGATGTTCATCGGCGGGCCGGTCAAACGTGATGCGGCGCTGTGTCTGGCGACTCTGCGCGCCGGTGTCAGCATCGACGGTGTGAAGGGTCTGCGTCATGTGTCGGGCCGTATGGCCATGGTCGATCTGGATGCCGAGCCTGAGGACATCGCCCCGCTGGTGGAAGGCCTCCGAGTCTTCGCCGGCTACTCGGGGTGGACGATCGGTCAGCTGGAGGGCGAGGTTGAGCGCGATGATTGGATCGTGTTGTCGGCGCTGCCGTCCGATGTGCTGACCGATGCGAGCCATGACCTATGGGCCAAAGTCTTGCGACGGCAGCCGTTGCCGCTGTCGTTGTTGGCGACGCACCCCATCGACGTCAGCCGCAACTAGACTTACAGGTCGTCGCCCACCGATGGATCGGATGGGATGACGGCCCGGCAGAAGTCCTCACCGAATGGCGTCAGGTGGATGCTACGGCGGACGGTCTTATGCGCGCGGCCCGCGCGACGGCACGCCGCGACGACGTCCGGCTGCACTTCCAATACCTGATAGCGTTCGGCCGCAACAGCTTCCGGAGATGAGCGAACCAGTCCGAGTCGCACAAGATTGTTGGTGTAGGCGTTGTTGCGGTCGGTGTAGCGGCAGCCGGAACGTTCCGCGACCATCGACAGCCCCTCGGCGATCATCTCCGAGCCGACGTCAAACGGACGGCTGGTGCGCACGTCCACCACCGGCTGTGCGCCGTGCGCGGCCAGGAATCGCAGGATGCGCGCCTCATCGGGCGCGAGCTGATTGAGAATACGGGCGTACGCGGGATGGGTGTCCTCGACGTCGGTGACATCGGCTGAACGCCGGAGCAATTCGGCACCGCGCCGGCGCAATTCGTCACAGTCGGGCGAACCGGATTCGGTGATATCGATGGTGACCCGAGCTGGGGCCGGCTTGTGCGGCTTGGTGATGGTGAGTCCGGTGGAATCGGTGGGCAGCTGCAGTGCGTCCCGCACGGCGCCTAGGACGTGCTCGGTGGCCGACAGGGCGATATCGGTGGCCGATCGCCCGGCCCGGACGTCGTCGATGATCTTGGTGCCCGTGGTGGTGGCGATATCGGCCGACCATTTCACGCCGCGCCACCAGGTTTTCGCGGCCAGCATGGCCACACCCTGGGCGACGCGATCGGGCCGCAGCGGCTGATTGTTGTGCGCGGGTACGGGCGTGTTATTGCTCATCGGGCATCATCTTGTCAGGTCGATTCGGGGCACGTGTCATCCCGCTGGCGGGAAGATGAGCAGGTGGGCCAGGCCGCCGGCCGCACCCAGGACGGCGCCGTGCACAAAGAGCAACCACTCGTCCTGTTTGACCGCCGAGCGCAGCAACTCGTTGAAATCATCGAGTGAGAGCTTGTGCATCTGGGTCGAGACGAAGGCGCCGATCTTGCCCTGGCGTTGCTTGTTGAACTCCGGATCGGAAAACGCCAGGGGCGCGAATCCGGTTGCCTCGATGGTGACGGACTCGGTGATCTGGTCGTACTGACGTCGGCCGACGGCTACTCGAATAGCACGGCGGGCGGGCCCGAGTGCTTGCTCCAGTGCCGGCCGGATGCCGTCGGCCAGCATCTGCCGGGTGCGGTCCGACCGCGGCCCGTTGAGCATCTCGTTGCCGATGTTCTCCAGGGTGATGACGTTCTCGGAGATGGTGCGTGCGTACTCCTCCGAGATCTCCGACTTGCGCTTGATGAACAGGCCCTGACGCCACGGAACCCACTTGTTGGGATGCACGGGTTCGAAAATCATGGTGATGCCGAGGTAGTTGACGATGTACCCGATGACGATGCCGCCCAGCGGCAGCACGATCCACGGTGTCCACCAGTGGTGTGGAACGGAGTGCAGGATCGCGACTAGGACGAAGCCCATGGGATAGCCGAAGTAGAAACCGAAGTTCTGCATGAACTGCAGCTCTTTATGCCCCATGGTCCGGAAGATGTCGTTGAGCAGCTTGGGATGTGCGGTGAGGTACCGGATGATCATCAGCTTGGCGTCGACCAGTTGCCCGATGTTCTCGCCGATCTGATCGGTCATGTTCTTGACGATCTGCGGCAGTTGATTCTCTATCCGCTTGAACATCATCTCCCGCAATGCGGGCGGCAGGTTGTGCCACAGCTGCGGGTCCTCGCGCTCCATGATCTTGGTGATGACGCTGCGAATCTCTGTCTTGGCAATCAGTGCAAGGTGATTCGCGATGAGGTCCGGTTCGAGCTGCTCGTAGAAGTCCGAGATGCTACCGAGCTTGGCCAGGCTCTTGTCGACGGCGATGCTGGCCATCTTCTCTGCGCGTGACGGCACAATGCCCTGCCACCCGAACCGCCCGTCGGAGGTAATGGCGGGGATCACCTGCACGCGGCGCGGCAGGAAGGCGTACAGGGTGCGCAGTCCGGGAATGCGCCAACCGTAGAAACGTAAGGGTGCGAACAGCATCAGTACACCGGTCCAGTTGGTGATGTATCCGATGATGCCGGTGAACAACGGCACGGTGAGCAGATCCACCATCAGCTGGTCGTCGCGATAGATGTACGCGGCGATACCGGAGGCAAGCGTGAGAACACCGACGAGGATGAACTTCACCACCTGCTTGGTGTCTTTCACGGCTCCCTTTCTGACCACATCTGTCTACGAGTGCCCGGGAACATAACACCAAAAAATGGGCCGACATGGGCGAATACGGATCACATTCAGATGAGGTAGGCGCCGACGTGTCTAAAGATTGGACACGTCAGGTCCGCGCGCACACGGATGAGCCGCTTGCGCGAAGACCGTCATGCCCGGATGAGCCGCTTGCGCGAAGACCGTCATGCCCGGATGAGCCGCTTGCGCGAAGACCGTCACGCCCGGATGAGCCGCTTGCGCGAAGACCGTCACGCCCGGATGAGCCTGCGCTGGGGCAGCCGCCGCAAGAACTGCCGCAGCCGCCCGGGGACGACATCTGTTGTGCAGCGGTGGTGAAGCGCGCGACCTGCCAGGCCGCCGCACCCACGGTGACGATGGCAGCGGTAGCGCACACCACCAGTCCCACTAAACCGATTGCGGTGGAACCGGATAACGCGGCAAGCGCGCCCGCGGCGAGGATGACGGCGGCTGCGGCCTGGGCGGGTGCGAGCATGCGCCGAGGGCTGCCGTGCGGTGCCCGTAGGAATGCGGCCGCCGAGAGCGCACCCAGCAGCCCGGCGAGGGCAATGGTCACGATGGCGGCGATCAACACCCGCTCAGTTTAAGCGGGATATGAGGACGGTTATGCCGCGGGCGGTGCCGGTGGGATGAGCGGAGGCAGGGTGGGCAGGGGTGGCAGGCCCGGGATGCCCGGTGCTGGCGAAGGCGGAGCGTTGGGGTCCGCGGGCGCGGGTGCCCCGGGAGCAGGCGTGACGGGAGCCGCGGGCAGGGCATCCGGATCGGCGAGCGCATTCGGGTCGGCCACCGGCGCGGTGACCGGTGCGGCGTCTCCGAAGCGCAGTCCGTTGACGATCAGGTCTGTCGCGGGAGCCTCGGCGATGGCGTTACCGACGGTGGTGGTGACGGCCAGCTGGACCAGGTACCGGTCCTTTCCCTGCGTGATGATCGCGGCACGGCGCGAGGTGTTGAGGGTTTCACCGTCCTGACGGAAGGTGCCTTCCACGACCGAGGACGGAAAGCCCTGGTAGGTGACCAGCGAGGCGTCTGTCGGCTGCCAGCCCTGCAGTGCCTTGACCTCGACGGGGCCGTGTGAGATGGCCTCGTTGGTGTCGAACTCGCCGATAAGCTTGCTCATCGTGACCTGCGCGTTGGACTGGTAGAGCCCAGTGCCGTTGGCCTTGCTGACAATCACTTGGTAGGCGTTCGGGACGTTGGGATCCGGTACGTTCGCCCAGTTGTTCGGTATCGGGATGCTGACGCGGGGTGCGCCGTGGCTGTTCTTGGTCAGCGGTTCCAGCTTCACGTTCTTGGAAGCGAAGAACTCTGTCAGCGTGCCTTCGTTGGCGGGTGCGAGCCCGCCGATCGGTGCGGCAGGCTGCAGCGGATTCGTTGACGCCGTGGGTGCCGCCACCGGTGCGACGGGGGCTGAAGTGGCAGCGTTCGGAGTGGCCACCGGTGCCGGAGGCACGGGCTGTGGGTCCGCCAACGCGATGGCGGTGGTCCCGGCGAGCAGTGCCGCGACGGAGGCCGTGGCCGCCGCGAACCTGACTGAATACCGTTTGGTCGTCACCTTCTCTGTCCTTCCGGCTCTGTCCGATGCGTCATGTGAGATTGTCTGCGCGTTGTGGATGACAACCGTGAGCGCGGAGGTGCCGACGGCGGTGTCGACAGGCGGGCTTTCGGTTGTGGCGGTCCCGAAGTTAATGAGCGCAGCTGAGAAACCACCCCGGACACCCCCGGAAGTGGCCGGATTGTGACCAGAGTGATTAACTCTCGTCGCCAAAGCGGCGATTTCTGTTCGCTGAGCTGCCGCATTTACCCTTGATGCGTGACCGAAGCCCAGCAGGACGCCACCGGAGATTCAGCGGAAACCGCTGAATTCCCCATGCATCGCTATACCGCGCAGCTCGCCGGGCAGATCGAGCACCACTGGCAACAGAGCTGGGCCGACCGCGGCACGTTCCATGTGCCGAACCCGGTGGGGTCGCTCGCACCTTCCGACGGCACCCCGATTCCCGCGGACAAGATGTTTGTCCAGGACATGTTCCCGTACCCGTCGGGTGATGGGCTGCACGTCGGACACCCGCTGGGTTACATCGCGACGGACGTCTATGCCCGCTTCCACCGGATGCGCGGCGCCAACGTGCTGCATGCGCTGGGGTTCGACGCGTTCGGGCTGCCCGCCGAGCAGTACGCGGTGCAGACCGGGACGCACCCGCGGGTACGCACCGAGGCCAACATCGTCAACTACAAGCGTCAGCTGGGGCGTCTGGGCCTGGGCCATGACTCACGCCGCAGCTTCGCGACCACCGACGTCGACTTCTACAAGTGGACGCAGTGGATCTTCCTGCAGATCTACAACGCCTGGTATGACGTCGACGCCCAGCGGGCCCGTCGTATCGACGAGCTGGTGGCCGAATTCGATTCCGGTGTACGTACGCCTACCGACGGCACGGTGTGGGGCGACCTGAGCGATGGTGAGCGCGCCGATCTTGTCGACTCGTATCGCCTTGTTTACCAATCGGATTCGATGGTCAACTGGTGTCCGGGGTTGGGTACCGTGCTGGCCAACGAAGAGGTCACCTCGGATGGCCGCAGTGAGCGCGGCAACTTCCCGGTTTTCCGTAAACGGTTGCGGCAGTGGATGATGAGGATCACCGCGTACTCCGATCGGCTGATCGACGACCTGGAATTCCTGGATTGGCCCGACAAGGTCAAGACGATGCAGCGCAACTGGATCGGTCGTTCACAGGGTGCGTCGGTGTTGTTCGCCGTAGCAGGCGCCGGCGATATCGAGGTATTTACCACCCGGCCCGACACACTCTTCGGCGCCACCTACATGGTGTTGGCTCCCGAGCACCCGCTTGTTGATTCGCTGGCCGGTGCCAGCTGGCCGGAAGGGACCGACGCGCGGTGGACCGGTGGTCAGGAATCACCACGTGCGGCGATTGACCAGTACCGGCGCTCCATCGCCGCAAAGAGTGATCTGGAACGTCAAGAGAACAAAGAAAAGACGGGCGTGTTCACGGGCGCGTATGCGACAAACCCGGTGAGCGGTGACCCGGTGCCGATCTTCATCGCCGACTATGTGCTGGTGGGTTATGGCACGGGCGCCATCATGGCGGTGCCCGGGCATGACCAGCGTGACTGGGATTTCGCGCATGCCTTTGGTCTGCCTGTGCGGGAAGTGATTTCCGGTGGTGATGTCACGGAGGCCGCATACACGGGCGATGGCGCGTTGGTGAACTCCGACTATCTGAACGGGCTGGACGTCGTCGCCGCGAAGGCCGAGGTGACCCGCCGGTTGGTGAACGACGGACGCGGCGAATCGCGCATCGAGTACAAGCTTCGCGACTGGCTCTTTGCGCGCCAGCGCTATTGGGGCGAGCCGTTCCCGATCGTCTATGACGCGGACGGCCGACCGCTGGCGCTGGGCGAGGATTCGCTGCCCGTCGAGTTGCCGGAGGTCGAGGACTATGCACCGGTGTCCTTCGATCCCGACGATGCGTCGAGCGAGCCCTCACCGCCGCTGTCGAAGGCCACCGATTGGGTGAATGTCGAGCTGGATCTGGGTGATGGGCTCAAGCGGTACACACGTGACACGAACGTGATGCCGCAGTGGGCGGGCAGCTCGTGGTACGAGCTGCGCTACGCGGACCCCGACAATGCTGACGCCTTCTGCGACAAGCAGAACGAGGCCTACTGGTTGGGTCCGCGTCCGGCCGAGCATGGGCCGGATGATCCCGGCGGCGTCGACCTGTACGTGGGTGGCATGGAGCACGCCGTGCTGCACCTGTTGTACTCGCGGTTCTGGCACAAGGTCCTCTACGACCTCGGACACGTCAGCTCCCGCGAACCGTATCGGCGGCTGCTGAACCAGGGTTACATCCAGGCGCACGCCTACACGGACGCACGCGGCATGTACGTCCCGGCCGCCGAGGTGCTCGAGGAGAACGGAAAGTTCTTCTGGCCCGGTCCCGAGGGAAAAGTGGAGGTGAAGCAGGAGTTCGGCAAGATCGGAAAGAGCCTCAAGAACTCGATCTCGCCGGATGACATCTGCGACAACTACGGCGCCGACACGCTGCGCGTGTACGAGATGTCGATGGGCCCGCTCGAGCTCTCGCGTCCATGGGCGACAAAAGATGTCGTTGGCGCGTACCGATTCCTACAGCGGGTGTGGCGCGCGGTGGTCGATGAGGAGACGGGCAAGGTCCGAGTCACCGACGAGAACCTGACCAGTGAGGGCACGCTGCGGGCGCTGCACAAGACGATCGCGGGAGTCGCCGAAGACTATGCAGCCCTGCGTAATAACACTGCTGCGGCCAAGCTGATCGAGTACACCAACCACCTCACCAAGGAGTATCCGGCAGGCGCTCCGCGCGCTGCGGTGGAGCCACTGGTGCTTCTGCTCGCACCGCTGGCGCCGCACCTGGCCGAGGAACTGTGGAGCCGGCTGGGGCGTGATGAGTCGTTGGCCCACGGCCCCTTCCCGGAATCCGATGAGCGGTGGCTGGTGGCCGACACGGTCGAGTACCCCATCCAGGTGAACGGCAAGGTACGCGGACGCATCACGGTTGCCGCCGACGCGCCTGCGGCCGATATCGAGGCGTCGGCCCTTGCCGAGGAGAAGGTGCTCGAGTTCCTGGCGGGTGCCACCCCGAAGAAGGTCATCGTGGTGCCGGGCCGCATGGTGAATCTGGTCGTCTAGGGAGCACGCTTGGATTGGGCCGTCGGTAGCCTTCCTTTTCAAGATCACGTTCAAGATCACGGAGGCCAGGATGGGCGGATGGACGCACACGATGCCGACGGCGTGATGATGCCGGATTTGGCGGCCGTTGCCGAAGCGGTCACCGCCACGATCCGCGAGGGTGATCGCGGTAAGGGCGAGTTCTTGGCCTACCTGGACCGGGCACTTCCTTACAGCGACATCTGGTGCCTGCCCCTGCGCGGCGACTGATTCAGTTCTGCCGCACCACGATCTGGTGAACGCGAGCATCGCGCGGAAGGCTCACGGCATCGGCAACCAGCTGCGCGACCGACTCGGGGCGCATGTACTCAGCCGGATTGTATTCACGCCCTTCATGTTCGGTGAGTTCCTGCTGCATCGGCGTGCTGATCCGGCCGGGATGCACCGAGGTCACCCGAAGCTGCGGCTCCTCGGCCCGCAACACATCGGCGAGTCCGCGCAACGCGAACTTGCTCGTCGAGTACGAGCCGATACCCGGGTGGGCGTTGATCCCCGCCCCGGAATTGATGAACACCACGTCACCCTGCGCCGCGCGTAGCGCGGGAAGAAGCGCCTTGGTGAGCGCTACCGGCGCTAGTACGTTGATCTCCAGGGTCTTTCGCCAGTCGGCCAGGCTGGAGTCGTCGATCGTCGCCGGGTACGAGACCCCGGCGTTGTGCACCAGAAGGTCGAGTTCGCCGATATTGGCTGCGGCCGCCAGCACCGCGTCCTCGTCGCCCAGGTCCACCGGCCACGCGGTGGCACCCAATCCGGCGGCCAGTTCGTCGAGCCGGGCGGAGGGCCTGCCGCCCAGTAGGAGGGCGTGAGTAGGGGCGAGTGCGCGCGCGATCGCGGTGCCGAGTCCGCCGCTTGCGCCGGTGATGAGAGCCAGGGGCATGCGGGCCAGGCTAGCCTCCTTCCGCCGAATGTCGACTTCTAGCGGGTTCCCCTCGCACTGTCGGGCCGAAAGTGCGCTTTCGGCGAGAGGGAACGGCCGAGTACGCCGCACAATGGACGGATGCCGTCCCACCCGATGTTCACTCCCACGCAGCTGGCGGCTCGCGCGGCGTACCTGCTCCGAGGAAACGATCGGGGGACGATGACCAGTGCGGCCCCCAAGTTGTACCCGCACATGTGGAGCTGGGATGCGGCCTTCGTGGCGGTAGGGCTGGCGCCGCTGAGCGTCGAACGTGCCGTTACCGAGCTGGACACGCTGCTCTCGGCGCAATGGGCCAACGGGATGATCCCGCACATCGTGTTCGCCAACGGGGTCGATGGGTACTTTCCCGGGCCGGCACGCTGGCGGACTTCGGAACTGGCTGCGAACGCGCCGTCGAATTGTCAGACATCAGGTATCACCCAGCCGCCGGTGCATGCCATAGCGGTGCAACGCATCTTGGATCACGCGCGTCGGCGGGGCCGCAGCGCCCGGGGGATTGCCGAGGCCTTTCTGGACCGGCGATGGACAGACTTGATGCGATGGCATCGTTGGCTCGCGGAGGCACGAGATCAGAACCAGCACGGCCGAATCACCCTGTATCACGGGTGGGAATCCGGGATGGATAACTCGCCGCGCTGGGATAGTGCGTACGCCAATGTGGTTCCCGGCGAGCTACCGCCGTATGTGCGGGAGGACACCGCGATTGTCACGGATCCGTCGCAGCGCCCCAAGGACGCCGAGTACGACGTCTATCTGTGGCTGCTGGAAGAGATGAAGTCGGTCGGGTATGACGATGCGCGGCTGCCTGACGTGATGAGCTTCGCCATGGAGGACGTGTTCGTCTCGGCGATCTTCGCGGTGGCCTGCGAGGTGCTTGCCACCATCGGCGAGGAGCACGCCCGGCCCCGCGCCGATGTGCGGGAACTGCACGGCTGGGCCGACCGATTCCGGAGCGGGGTTATCGACACCACCGAGGAACGCAGCGGTGCGGCAAGGGATTTCGACGTCAAGACGGGTAAGTGGGTTGCGACCGATACGGTGGCCATGTTTGCGCCACTGCTCTCCGGTGGTCTTCCGCGCCCGCAGGAGCTGGCACTGCTGAGGCTGCTGGAAGGTCCGCGATTCTGCGGCCATCCTGACCTGCGATATGCGCTGGTGCCGTCGACGTCGCCGGTGTCCCGGGACTTTCGTCCGCGCGAATATTGGCGGGGCCCGGTCTGGCCGGTACTCACCTGGCTGTTCTGCTGGGCGTTCGAGCGGCGCGGATGGAGTGAGCGTGCCTTCCTGCTACGGCAGGAAGGATTGCGGCAGGCGGGTGACGGGTCCTTCGCCGAATACTACGAGCCGTTTACCGGTGAGCCGTTGGGCAGCATGCAGCAATCCTGGACGGCCGCAGCGGTACTGGACTGGCTGGGCTGAGCATCAATCTTGCCCCGCGAGGCGCCGCAGCAGTGGTGTCATCCGGAATGCCACCAACTCGTGCATGGCAATCGCGATGGACGTTCGGGCGATGCCCGGGATATCCAGGATGTTCCCGGCGATTCGGTAGAGGTCGTCGCTATCGACGGCCACCACCTTGATCATCAGGTCATCGGCGCCCGCCAGGCCGTGCACCTGCACCACCTCCGGTACATCGGCGAGTGCTACGCCAATGGCCGCCAGCTGATGCTGGTCGATGCGAGCCGTGACGTATGCCGTCATGGGATAGCCCATCGCGCGCGGCACGATTTGATGGTCGATACCGGCCAGCGCCTCGTGCTGGTCCCAGCGGGTCAGCCGCGCCTGCACCGTGTTGCGGGACAGATTCAGCCGCTGTGCCAGCTCCACTCCGGACGCACGGGGGGTTTGCGTGAGTGCGAGTAACAACTTTGCATCGGTGGCGTCCAGAGTGGTCATAGCGCGCAGTATCGCACAGGACGGCACGGCGAATATGGGCAGAATGCTTAATTCGGCACGCATCGGTTGCGCAGTATGACTATCTGATGCACTGTGAGACATGACACAACCACAAGGTGGTGGTCATCGGTGGGCGGCGCATCACTTCGTTAGCGAGGCGGGTATGGAAACCATCCAGCTCCTGGATCCGGAAGGCAGCCGGGTCGAGAATCCGGCGTACACGCCGCTGGTCGCGGACATTGGCGATCAGCAGCTTGTCGCGCTGTACGAGGACATGGTGGTGGTCCGTCGCATCGACACCGAGGCCACGGCCCTGCAGCGTCAGGGTGAGCTCGCGCTGTGGGCACCGCTGTTGGGCCAGGAGGCCGCGCAGGTCGGCTCGGCCCGAGCGCTGGCGCACGACGACTTCGCCTTCACCAGTTTCCGTGAGCACGGCGTCGCGTACTGCCGCGGTGTCGAGCCCACCGCCATGCTCCAGTTCTGGCGAGGTTCAACGCAGTCGGGCTGGAATCCCCGCGACCACAACGTGACTGCACCGGCGATCATCGTCGGCGCGCAGACGCTGCACGCCACCGGATACGCCATGGGTGTCAAGTTCGACGGGGCGGATACCGCGGTCGTCGCATACTTCGGCGATGGCGCCACCAGTCAGGGCGATGTATCGGAGGCCTTTGCCTTCGCATCGAGTTTCGGTGCGCCCGTTGTCTTCTTCTGCCAGAACAACCAGTGGGCCATCAGCGAGCCGGTCCGGGTGCAGAGCCACCTACCGCTGGCGGCACGCGGCAGCGGATTCGGTGTACCGGGTATTCGGGTGGACGGCAACGATGTGCTGGCGGTGATGGCCGCGACGCGCGCGGCATTACGGCGCGCGCGCGAGGGCAGCGGGCCCACCCTCATCGAGGCGGTCACCTATCGGATGGGGCCGCACACCACCTCTGATGACCCAACCAAGTACCGCAACTCCGCCGAGCTTGAGGAGTGGCGTGCCAAGGACCCGCTCTCGCGGGTGGAAAAGTACTTGGCAGGACGAGGAGCCCTGACAGATTCGGAGAAGCAGCGCATCGCGGCGAAGGCCGACGAGGTCGCCGCCGAGATGCGCGCCGGATGCCTCGGCACGATCGAGCCGACGGCTGCGGACATGTTCAATGACGTATACGCAGAACCACATTCGCTCGTCGCCGCGGAACGACGCGACTATTTGGAATACCTCGCCGGCTTTGAAGACGAAGGGGTCGATGAGGCGCTTGCGCGAAGAGAAGGGACCTACGCATCATGACCAGAATGACGATGTCCGGTGCCCTGAACGCGGGTCTGCGCGCGGCCCTGGAAGACGATGACAAGGTGATCGTCATGGGGGAGGACGTGGGCAAGCTCGGCGGCGTCTTCCGGGTCACCGATGGGCTGCAGAAGGACTTCGGGGACCATCGGGTGATCGATACGCCGCTCGCCGAGTCCGGAATCATCGGTACCGCAGTGGGTTTGGCCATGCGTGGATATCGCCCGGTGTGCGAGATCCAGTTCGATGGCTTCGTGTACCCGGCCTTTGACCAGATCGTCAGTCAGGTGGCCAAGCTGCACTATCGGACCAAGGGTGCGGTGGGCATGCCGCTGACCATCCGTATCCCATTTGGCGGTGGAATCGGTGCGGTGGAGCACCATTCAGAGTCGCCGGAGGCGTACTTCGCGCACACGGCCGGCCTGCGGGTGGTGGCGTGCGGATCGCCGCAGGATGCTTACGACATGATCCGCCAGTCCGTGGCGTGCGATGACCCGGTCATCTTCTTCGAGCCCAAGCGCCGCTACTGGGAGAAGGGCGAGGTCAGCACCGAATCTCAGGATCTGCTCCCGCTGTCCTCCGCCCGCATCGTCCGGCCCGGC
Organism: Mycobacterium sp. NGS15; assembly: GCF_059813245.1. Lineage (NCBI taxonomy): Bacteria > Bacillati > Actinomycetota > Actinomycetes > Mycobacteriales > Mycobacteriaceae > Mycobacterium > Mycobacterium sp. NGS15. Next base: position 122,210 of record NZ_JCALEF010000001.1, read on the forward strand.
ACCGCGGCCACCATCGCCGCATACGGTCCGATGGTCGCGGTCGCCACCGCCGCGGCGGATATGGCAGCCGCGGAGGGTGTGTCGATCGAGGTGGTGGACCTGCGCTCCCTCTCGCCGGTCGACTTCGAGACCCTGGAGGCGTCGGTGCGCAAGACCGGGCGGCTGGTGGTGGTTCACGAGGCGTCGGTGTTCATGGGGTTGGGCGCGGAGATCGCGGCACGCATCACCGAGCGGTGCTTCTATCACCTGGAGGCTCCGGTCCTGCGGGTCGGCGGCTTCGCCCTGCCGTACCCCGCCAACAAGGTGGAGCACCACTACCTGCCCGACGCGGAGCGGGTGATGGACGCCGTCGACCGCGCCATCGCCGCCTAGGAGGAATGCGAAATCCATGGCAGTCAAACAGTTTCTGCTCCCGGATCTCGGTGAGGGGCTCACCGAAGCCGACCTGATCTCCTGGAAGGTGAAGGTCGGTGACGAGGTGAAGCTGAACCAGGTGCTCGCCGATGTGGAGACGGCGAAAGCGATGGTGGAGCTGCCGTCCCCCTACGAAGGAACCGTGGTGGCGTTGGAGGCGGCCGAGAATTCGACCCTTGCGGTCGGGTCGCCGCTGATCTCGATCGAGGTTGCCGGTGCCGAACCGGACGCGCCCGCGAACCTTGTCGGCTACGGTCCGTCGGAATCGAGTGGCCAGACGCGTCGTCGGCGGCGCACGGCAGCGGGGTCGGCCGCGCTCGCGCTGGTGGAAGAGACGGCGGCGCCCACGCCGATAACAGTGCAGCCGGCGGCCGTGGACCAGCCCCGCCCCGCCGCCAAGCCGTCGGTCCGCAAGCTCGCTGCCGAACTCGGCGTGACTCTCGACCTGATCGCCGGGACCGGGATCGGGGGCAGCATCACCCGACAGGATGTGGAGGCCTACACCCGCAGCCTGACCGCCCGCGCTCCGCAGGTCGAGCCCGCGGTTTCGCTGGGAGGGGAGACGCGGATTCCCATCGCGGGTGTCCGCAAGCACACCGCCGCCGCCATGGTGCGCAGCGCCTTCACGGCGCCGCATGTCACCGAGTTTCTGACGGTCGACATGACCGCGACGATGGAGCTGCTTGCCGAGTTGAAGGCGAAGCACCCCGACCTCAAGCTCACCCCGATGACACTGGTCGCTCGGATGGTGCTGCTGACGTTACGGTCGCACCCCTCGCTCAACTCCAGCTGGGACGAACAAGCCGGAGAGATCGTCATCAAGCACTACGTGAATCTCGGCGTCGCCGCCGCGACCGAGCGCGGACTGGTGGTTCCGAACGTCAAGGGCGCCCAGGGGATGTCGTTGCGCGAGTTGGCCGTGGCTTTCGCGCAATTGGTGAGCACCGCGCGTGAGGGAAAGACCGCGCCCGCCGATATGACCGGGGGAACCTTCACGCTGACCAACATCGGAGTGTTCGGCGTCGACGCGGGCACCCCGATCCTCAATCCGGGTGAGGCGGCCATCTTGGCTCTGGGCTCGATCGCCAAACGCCCCTGGGTGGTGCACGGCGAGCTCGCGGTCCGTGACGTCACCACGCTGGCGCTGTCCTTCGACCACCGGCTGGTCGATGGTGAGCAGGGGTCGAAGTTCCTCGCGGATCTGGGTGCAATGCTCACCGATCCGCGCATGGCACTGGTGGTGTAGCTACACTCCTAGCAAACCCTGATCGGGGGTTGCGGGGATAGGGGTGTGTATGCGCCGAGGTATCGCGCTGTTGTGTGTGGCGCTTAGTTTGGCTGCTTGCACGCGGATTGCCGATGGTGAGGCGCTGGTGCCGGTAGAGAGGGGGAGCTTTTACCGAGAGATTCGGCCGGTAGATGGCAAGCTCCGCGGGCGGCTCCTTACTCCCGAGGAGATACGGGAAGTTACCGGCCTCCCGAGGCTGCTGGAGGTGTGGGAGCCGGTCGACGGCATGTTCGGGTCCACCAGCCCCGATCGTGCCTGTGGAATCGGCTATTCACTGGCCGAGAATGTGCAGTACGCGGGGTACGCTGCGGCACGGATCGAGGGCTACTCCCAAGAATCCGACGAGGCGCGGATGTATTCGGTGAGTGATGCGCTGGTGGTGTTTGCAGATGCGGCCGTCGCGCAGCGTGAGTTCCGGTCCTTCTCGGGCAAGATGTCGCAGTGTGATGGGGTTACGACAGATACGGGGCACGAATTCGATTCCGACGCCTGGACTCTGAGCGTCACCAGCGCCGATACCGCCGATGAGGTGGCGTGGACGCGTAGCGTGGTCGACTCGAGCTGGACCTGCTACATGGCCGCACGACAGCGGACCAACTTCGTGGCATCGTCGATGTTCTGCACCCATGGTTCTGATAACAAGGCGGGCGATGTGCTGGACCGATTGACGATGAAGCTCTCGGAGACACGGTAATGCGCTGGGTACCAATCATTTTGCTCAGCCTTTCTGCGCTGTTTACCTCGTGCACGCATGCGGTCGCGGGTGAGGCCGCCGCCCCCGCCAAGCCGGAGAGGCTCTACCCGGTGTTGCCGCCGAGGCAGGCCGACCTTGAAGATCGCCTGCTGTCGGCATCGGATGTTCGTGCGGCAGTGGGTCTTCCGGAGGTCAAGACCATTCCGCCGCTCGACACGGTGCTCTCGACGGCGAACACCGTGTCCGATTGCGCGTACGGGTACTCCCTGGCCACCCGGCAGCAGTACCTGAGCTTCAGCGCGGCACGCATCCAGGCGTACTCCGAAACCGTCGGAAAGGTACGCAGACACACCATCGGCACGGCGCTCATCGTGTTCGAGACCGCCACCTCGGCCAGCCAGCAGTTCGAGCAGTTTGCCCAGCGCATGTCCAGATGCGATGGAGTGCATGGCACTACCGCGGTGGGTGGCGTCCAGGAAAGCTGGACGCTCAGCATCGTGCACAGCGGTCGTGACGAGGTGAACTGGACGCGCACCACCGACCGCTCACCGTGGTCGTGCCGGCTGGTGGCACGACAGCGCGCGAACTACGTCGCCTCGGTGATGTTCTGCCGTCTCGATCCGGAGGACGACAAGACCGAAGCGCTGTTCACGCTGTTGCTGGACAAGCTCGCTCGCTGATCGAGCACAGCAGCCCTTGCGTTATCGGCGTCGCCTCTTTAATGTATCGATCGCCACATTAATGGAGGAGACTCGGATGCTGCAGGACAAGGTCGTCGTCGTCACCGGTGGGAGCCGCGGCTTGGGGCGAGCGATGGTGCAGGCGTTCGCGGCCCACGGCGCCGACGTGGTGATCGCGAGCCGGAAGATCGACTCCTGTAACGAGCTGGCCGCCACGGTGGAAGCCGAGCATGGCCGCCGTGCGCTCCCGGTGGCCTGCAATGTCAGCTCCTGGGCACAATGCGATGAGCTGGTCGACACGGTGTACCGCGAATTCGGCCGCGTGGACGTGTTGGTGAACAACGCGGGACTGTCCCCGCTGTACCCCAGCCTGGACCAGGTGTCGGAAGCATTGTTCGACAAGGTGATCGGGGTCAACGTGAAGGGCCCGTTCCGGTTGTCGGCATCGATCGCCACCAAGATGGCGGCAGGAGCCGGCGGTTCGATCATCAACATCAGCTCGATCGAAGCGGTGCGGCCCGACGCCACCGCGCTGCCGTATGCGGCGGCCAAGGCCGGTTTGAACGCCCTGACCCTCGGGCTGTCGCATACTTTTGGACCGACCGTGCGTGCCAACACGATTCAGTGCGGGCTGTTCAACACGGATATCGCGGCGGCCTGGCCGGAGGGATTCGCCGAGGCGCTCATTCCCAGCATTCCGTTGCGGCGTGTCGGTGAACCGGAGGATATCGTCGGCGCGGCACTGTATCTCGCAAGCGAAGCGTCGGCCTACTGCACGGGAACGACGATTCGCTTGGATGGTGGCATCCTGTGACGGAGGCCAGCGCCAAACCGCGACGGGGCCGGCCCCCCGCGTCCGACGGTGATGCCGCGGCGACCCGCCGGCGGATCATGGACGTGGCAACGGAACTCTTCGCGGAAAAGGGATTTCACGCTACAGGCGTCGCAGAGATCGGTTCGGTGGCAGGTGTGCGCGGTGGTGCGCTGTACTACCACATCGGATCCAAAGAGGAACTTCTCTGGGAGATCTTGCGCAGCTACATCGACGAGATGCTCACCGAGGCAGCGCATATCGCGGGCATGAACACCGCGCCGGACAAGCGTCTGCGCACGCTGATCGGCTCCTACGTCATCCTCATCGTCAAGTACCGCAAGCAGGTCGCCATCCAGGTCCGCGATGGTTCCGCGCTGACCGGTGAGCGCGCCGCGGAACTGCAGGAACTACGCGACGAGTTGCAGCGCTGTTGGCAGCGCGTCCTCGATGAGGGCCACGAGGCCGGGGTGTTTCGCTCGGCCGATCACCTGATCACCAACGCGATCCTCGGGATGCTCAACATGGTGGCGGTCTGGTATCGGGCCGACGGCAAGAGCCCGGCACAGATCGCCAAGCGCATCGCCGACATGGTCTTGGACGGTGTCCAGATGAACTGTCCCAGTGAACCCGAACCGACAGGAAGTGACTGACATGGCATGGGATTTCGAAACCGACCCGGAGTACCAGGAGCTGCTGGACTGGGCCGAGGAGTTCGTCCGCACCGAGGTCGAACCGCTCGATTACGTGTTCCCCAATCCGTACGATAAGTCCGACAAAGAGGCCATGGACTACGTACGTCCACTCAAGGAAGAGGTCAAGCGGCGCGGCCTGTGGGCCTGCCACCTCGGACCCGAACTGGGCGGTCCGGGCTTCGGGCAGCTCAAGCTGGCGCTTCTCAACGAGATCCTGGGCAGGTCGGTCTGGGGGCCTTCGATATTCGGATGTCAGGCACCCGACACCGGCAATGCCGAGATCCTCGCGCACTACGGGACGGAAGCTCAGAAGGCCACCTATCTGCAGCCGCTGATGGACGGTGACATCGGCTCCTGTTACGTCATGACCGAACCGCAGGGCGGATCCGATCCGACGTTGTTCAAGACCACCGCAGTGCGCGACGGCGACGAGTGGATCCTCAACGGGGAGAAGTGGTTCAACTCCGAAGCGCGGCACGCCGCCTTCTGGATCGTCATGGCCGTCACCAACCCGGACGTCAGTCCGTACCAGGGGATGTCCATGTTCATCGTCGACCCGAACGCCCCCGGAGTCGAGATCGTCAGAAATATCACCGTGCACGGGTTCAGCGAGGACGAGGCATATACCCGCTTCACCAACGCCCGGATTCCCGCCGAGAACATGCTGGGTGCCGAGGGCGCCGCGTTCGTGATCGCGCAGACCCGTCTCGGGGGCGGTCGCGTGCACCACGCCATGCGCACGGTGGCCCAGGTGCGCAAGGCATTCGACATGATGTGTGAGCGTGTCATCAGCCGGGAAGCGCGTGGCGGCACCATCGCCAAACTGCAGATGACGCAGGAGCGCATCGCCGACAGCTGGATCGAGATGGAGTCGTTCCGTCTATTGGTGCTCCGTACCGCCTGGCTGATCGACAAGCATCAGGACTACCTCAGGGTGCGCAAGGACATCGCGGCCATCAAGGCCGCCATGCCGAAGGTCATGCACGATGTAGCTCAGCGCGCGCTGCATCTGCACGGCTCGCTCGGGGTGTCCGAGGAGATGCCGCTGGCCAAGATGTTCCTGTACTCGGAGGTGATGGGTCTGGTCGACGGCCCGACCGAGGTGCACAAGGTGACCATCGCCAAGGAGGTACTCAAGGACTACACCCCGTACGAGGGGTTGTTCCCGCCGAGCCACATCCCGGCGCTGACCGAGAAGGCGCGGGCGCATGTGGCGGCCCGGCTGGAACACCGGGTGGGCAATCTGTAATGGCCGCGCCGCAGCATGTAGATCCGAAAAGCGTTGATTTCGACATTGTTTCGCGCTGGATGGACGAGCAAGGGCTCCCCGTGGGTGAGGTTGCGGATATCTCCGCGATCACGGGAGGCACTCAGAACATCATGGTGCGGTTCACCCGGGGCGGCCGCGAGTACGTGTTGCGGCGGCCGCCGAAGCACCTGCGTGAGGCCAGCAACAATGTGATCCGCCGCGAGGCGCGATTGCTGGGAGCATTACGTGGGCAAGGAGTTCCAGCGCCGGAACTCATCGCGGCCTGCGTCGACGAGACGGTGCTGGGTGGCGCGGTGTTCTACCTGATGGAGCCGGTCGACGGATTCAATGCCTCGGTTACCCTGCCGGAGTTGCATGCCAGCAGTGCGGATGTCCGGCATCAGATGGGATTGGAGGCGGTCAGCGGTATTGCTGCGCTGGGCGCACTGGACTACCAGACGCTGGGACTGGACGGCTACGGCAGTCCCGACGGCTTCCTGGAGCGCCAGGTGCCGCGCTGGCTCAAGGAGCTCGACTCGTATGCCAAGCATGAGGGATATCCAGGCCCGGATATCCCGGGCCTGCAGTCCGTCGCGGATTGGCTTGAGCAGCATCGGCCGTCGCAGTGGAAGCCGGGAATCATGCACGGCGATTTCCACCTGGCCAACATGATGTTCCGTCACGATGGCGCGCAGTTGGCGGCGATCGTGGACTGGGAGATGTCGACCATCGGCGACCCGCTGCTGGATTTGGGGTGGCTGCTGGCGACCTGGCCGTCGGAGGCCGACGATGCGTCACTGGGTGGAGCGCTCGTACAGGCCGGAAACCTGCCCACGCCCGGGGAGCTCGTGGCTCACTACGCCGAACGCACGGATCGTGATCTGAGTGCGATGGACTGGTACACGGTACTGGCCTGCTTCAAGCTGGGCATCATCCTGGAGGGTACGCATGCCCGTGCGTTCGCCGGGAAAGCGCCTGTGGCGGTGGGTGATTACCTCCATGGTCTGACCCTGCAACTGTTCGGGCGAGCGGTGGCAATTACCGGGTGACCGGTTCCTCGGGTAACGGGTCGCGTCGCCGGGTCAGCCGCAGGACCACGAAGGCGATCAGGATTACCGCCCAGGACAGCAGGCTGGCCCACAGCTGCGAGCGGGTGCCGTCCTGAAAGCCCATGGCAACCAGAATCGCCACGATGGCACCGGCAGTGAGAATCGTCAAGACCGGATAGCCCCACATCTTGACGATCAGCTTCTCCGGGGGTGTGCGGGGCCTGAGCACCAGCTGCGATACCGCAATCATGAAGTACACAAAGAGGATTACCGCGCCGGAGGAATTGAGCAAGAACAGAAAGACGGTGTCCTCGGCGACGTATGCCAGGACTACGCAGACGAATCCGATGAACGAGGACGCCAGGATGGCGTGCACGGGAACACCACGGGAGTTGACGCGTAGCCAGCTGCGTGGCGCCTCGCCCCGCCCTGCCAACACAAACAGCATGCGGGAGGCGGTGTACATCGCGGAGTTGAGACAGGACAGTACGGCGGTCAGCACCACTATCCGCATGATGTTGTCGGCGTGCGGAATTCCCATGGTCTTGAATGCGGTGACGAAGGGCGAGGTGCCCAGGGTGGGGCTATCCCAGGGCACGATCACCGCGATAAGAAAGATGGACCCCACGAAGAAGAGCCCAATCCGGTAGATGACCGAGTTGGTGGCTCTGCTGATGGCGCGCGCGGGGTCCTTGGATTCGGCGGCCGCGATGGTGGCTATTTCCGGGCCGACCATGGAGAACACCACGACCACGATGGCGGAGAAGATCGCACCGGCGCCATTCGGTGCGAATCCGCCCTTGGTGAGGTTGGAGAAGTCCATCTGTTTGTCCGGCCACCAGCCCAGGACGAACAGCGTGCCCAGGACCAGAAAAGCGATGATGGCAAGGACTTTCACGCTCGCGAACCAGTACTCGAACTCACCGTAGGAGCGCACCGAGAAGAGGTTGGTGGCGGTCATGGCCACCATGAGGACAAGCGCGATGAGCCACAAGGGAGTGCGCGGCCACCAATCTTGGACGATCTTGCCACCGGCCACCGCCTCGAATCCGACGACGATCACCCAGAAGTACCAGTAGAGCCAGCCGACAGAGAATCCCGCCCAATCGCCGAGTGCGCGGCGGCTGTAGTCGGCGAAGGAGCCGGTCGACGGATTCGCCACTGCCATCTCGCCGAGCATGCGCATCACCAGCACGATGAGCACGCCGGTGATGGCATAGGTCAGGAAGGCGGCCGGTCCGGCCGCCTTGATGGTCGCACCGGACCCGACGAACAGGCCGGCGCCGATCACACCGCCGATCGCGATCATCGTCAGGTGGCGCTTCTGCAGCGAGTGCTGCAGACCGCCTTCGCTGGACGATTCCGTGGTCGCCATGGGTGTCTCCTTCAGCCGGGTAGGTCGATGTTGCACCCCGTAACCAGATCGTGCAGCGCGTTGCCAGGAATTTCGGGGGCCTGCGGGAGGTTCCTGGAGGTCGTGAGCCACTTCGGTATCTCCACCTCATCGGCCGACGGATACGTGACCCCGGATGTACTGGCACGCGCCGTCGAGGAACGCGGATTCGATTGGCTGTTGTTCGATGACCATTCGTACTTCCCGGTCGACACACCCGATCAGATCGATGCGGAGTTTCGTGCCCGGCTTCCGCTGATCCGGGACCTTCCCGTGGTGCTGACCTACGCGGCCGCGGCCAGCGAGCGGCTTGTGGTGGGTTCGGGGGTCGCATTGCTACCTCAGCGCGATGTGCTGCATACCGCCAAGGCATGGGCGACCCTGGCCACATTGTCGGGTGGCCGTGCGGTACTCGGAGTCGGTGTCGGATGGAATCTGGGCGAGCTGCATAACCACGGCGCCGACCCCACGGTGCGCGGCGCGAAACTCGACGAGCAGTTGGCCGTCCTGAAACTGCTGTGGGCCGATGAGGTGGCCGAATTCCACGGAGAGCATGTCGATTTCGGGCCTGTCGCGGCGAATCCGCGCCCGGAATCACCCATCCCGATTTACGTGGGTGGCCCGAGCCGGGCGGCACAACGGCGCGCGGTGCGGCTGGGTGATGGCTGGTTGCCGTACGCGGAGACGTCGACGCCCGCAGATGTGCGTGAGGCGCGCTGCCGGTTCGCCGAGCAGGGGCGCGCGGACCTGCCGGTCAGTGTGAGCGGCACGGCCGCGGACGAGCGTGTTGCCGCCGAATATCTGGACGCCGGCGTGGACCGGGTGTTGTTTCACCTTGATCCGCTGAACGAGGCAGAAACCTTGACCGAGCTCGACAGGCTCGCCGCCCTCGCGAATCGACTGCGCGCCAGCAAATAAACACAGAGGGCATACCCCGTGGGTACGCCCTCTGTGTTGAGAAGTACGTGAGCGCTAGCCCTCGATGAACTGCTCCAGCTGAACACGCGCGACATCGTCGGCGAGCTGCTTCGGCGGGCTCTTCATCAGGTAGGCCGAGGCCGGAAGGATGGGGCCGCCGAGTCCACGGTCGAGCGCGATCTTCGCCGCACGCACCGCGTCGATGATGATGCCGGCCGAGTTGGGGGAGTCCCAGACCTCGAGCTTGTATTCGAGGTTCAGTGGCACGTCACCGAACGCGCGGCCTTCCAAGCGGACGTAGGCCCACTTGCGGTCGTCGAGCCATGCGACATAGTCGGACGGGCCGATGTGCACGTTCTTGTCGTACACCTTGTCGGCCAGCGAGCCGTTCAGGTTCGAGGTGACGGCTTGAGTCTTGGAGACCTTCTTGGACTCCAGACGCTCACGCTCGAGCATGTTCTTGAAGTCCATGTTGCCGCCGACGTTCAGCTGGTAGGTGCGGTCCAGGGTGACACCGCGGTCCTCGAACAGCTTGGCCATCACGCGGTGGGTGATGGTTGCACCCACCTGGCTCTTGATGTCGTCGCCCACGATCGGCACGCCGGCGTCCTCGAACTTCTTGGCCCACACCGGGTCCGAGGCGATGAATACCGGTAGTGCGTTGACGAACGCCACCTTCGCGTCGATGGCGCACTGCGCATAGAACTTGTCGGCCTCTTCAGAACCGACCGGCAGGTAGGAGACCAGGACGTCGACGTTGTTGTCCTTCAACGTCTTCACGACGTCGACGGGCTCGGCGTCGGAAATCTCGATGGTCTCGGCGTAGTACTTGCCGATGCCGTCCAGGGTCGGGCCGCGCTGCACCAGGACGTTGGTCGGGGGTACGTCGGCGATCTTGATGGTGTTGTTCTCGGAAGCGGCGATGGCCTCGGACAGATCGAAGCCGACCTTCTTGGCGTCCACGTCAAAGGCGGCGACGAATTTCACGTCGCGCACGTGGTACTGGCCGAACTTGACGTGCATCAGACCCGGAACATTGGAGTTCTCGTCCGCGTCCTGGTAATACTGCACACCCTGGACCAGCGAGGACGCGCAGTTGCCGACGCCGACGATGGCTACCCGCACCTCAGATGTGTTGTTGGACATGGACGGTTCTCCTTTACCGATGGACATACTTAACGCTCCTCGACCCGTGCCTGCGCGGTGCGCTCGGCGGCGATCAAGTCGTTGAGCCACTTCACTTCTCGTTCACTGGATTCCAGGCCAAGCTGGTGCAACTGCTTCGTGTAACGGTCGAACGAACTGCTGGCCCGGGTGACGGCCTCGCGCAGGCCTTCCCGGCGTTCCTCTACCTGGCGGCGGCGGCCTTCGAGGATTCGCATCCGGGCCTCGGCCGGGGTGCGGTTGAAGAATGCCAGGTGCACACCGAAGCCGTCGTCGGTGTAGTTCTGTGGACCGGTGTCCGCCACCAGCTCGCTGAAGCGAGCGCGGCCGGCGGCCGTCATCTGATAGACCCGCTTGCCGCGAAGCAGCACCGTGGTGCCCGCAGGGGCGGAGTCCTCTTCGATGAGCCCATCGGCCTGCATGCGGCGCAGAGCCGGATACAGCGAGCCGTAGGAGAAAGCCCGAAAGGCGCCCAGTAGGCCTGTCAGGCGCTTGCGCAGCTCGTAGCCGTGCATGGGTGACTCAAGCAGCAAGCCGAGGATGGCCAGTTCCAACATGAGGTCACCTCCCAACACCGTGTATGACGCCGGAGCATCTCTTGTGCACCGATCGGGACATAGTATCGCCGCGATATATGCGGGCGCCACACGGGGGAGGGTTTTACCTCTCGGATGGATACACGGTCCGAATGGGACTGCCATCGGGATTGACGTATATCGATCCGTTCTGGAATTCACCGCTCACCGAGATGTCGATCTGTACGGTGTCCGGCGGCCCGGTTTTGTCCTCGCTGGGCTTGATGAAGAGATAGGTGTTCTTCACCTCGCTCGCCTTGATGCCCAGGGTCTCGGGTGCGCCGCGCAGGATCCCGATGATGGTCTTGACGTCGAACTTGCCGAGATCCACCACGTGATCGGCATGCGACCCACTGTCGTCATCGGGGTGGTCCCACCCGCCGTCGTAGCGGTACCGCAGCGTGCGGCGCGGTTCACGCGGATCCGGCCGGGTGAGCAGGGCATAGTCCCCGTAGATGTTCAGTTCGTACCCGGTGGTGTCGCCGAACTTTTGGCGCATCTGATCCAGCAGCCCCGTCAAACCGCCCAGTGACATCAGCTGACGTGGCGGGGTCAGCACGATGGGTGCCACCCCATCCGGTTTGGCGCCGGGGTCCTTGGTGAAGTCCAACGGGGAGCTGGTGTTCCCATACGCGCCCCACCCGACGAGCACGCCCACGAGAACCAGCGCGGCGGACACACCGGCGGGGGCGTACCACCGCCGCCACCGGGGCTGCCCAGGCCGCTTGAGAACGGGCATGCTCGCGGACTCTTTGGAGTTCTGCAGGTCTGAGACCAGCGCGCTCAGCTGCGCCAGCGTGGGGGCGGTGGTGGCGGATGCAACCCGCTCCCGGTGCTCTTCCATGGACAACTGCCCGTCGCTCAAGGCCTCGTCGAGGAGCTTGCAGGTGTCGTTGCGGTCGCTGTCCTTGGCCCGGAGGGGTGTCGCCATGGCTGGAATCGTAGAGCGGGCGCGATCTTGGTGGTCAGGGAGCGGGCGCAACCTCTTTGGGTTCACCGTTACCCGCGACGACCATCCGTCCGGTGCGGTCCTTCTCGGAGACGGTGATGGTGATGTCGACGCCCTCGTCGTTGGGTTTGATCACCATGACGGTCCCGCCGTCGCCCGCGGCGGGCACATTCAGGGTCTCGGGAGCGCCGCGCAGGACCCCGACGATCTTCGTCGGGTCGAACCGGCTCAGATCCCCGATTCGAACATTGCGCCAGGTGCCGGGCATCGCACCGCCGTCGCGGAACCCGCCCTGATACGGGTAGGTGATGGGCAGCTCCGGATCTGCGGGTTCGATGCGGACCAGCGACGCGTTGTTCGCGCGGACGGTCAGTTCGATGCCGACGGTGTCGCCGAACTTGGCGCGCATCTGGTCCAGCAGGCCCGATAGGCCGGGGATCGAGAACAGCTTGGTCGGCGCGATCACCACCGGAGCGACGCCGTCGGCGGACGCACCCGGATCCGGTGGCACCGGGCGCGTCGCGTAGCCCCCGACCCCGGCTCCGACGGTGGCAGCCACGACAGCGGTGACAACGATCGCCGGCCAGCGTCGCCGCTGCGGCTGCGGTGTGGATACGTGGGCCGGAAAGGCGGCGATCTGCAGGTCGGAGACCACGCCGTTGAGCTCGCCGAGAGTCTGAGCACTGGTGGCCACGGCGATCCGCTGACGGTGTTCTTCCGAGGAGATCTGGCCGTCGCCAAAGGCGGCATCGAGTGCCTTGCACGTGACGTCTCGGTCAGAGTCCTTGGCACGGGTCGCCATGCGAGGAATCGTAGAGCGGTCGCGCGATCGCCGGGTCAGCCCCAGTACGCGAACTCGCAGACCGGGTTCGGCTCGCTCTTGAACGACACCAGCATGTCGCCCATCGTGATCGTGCAGCCCGTAGCGCCGGCGCCGGTGGACCGGACCTCGGAGTTCGCCTCCTCGACAACGTCGATGGTGTGCTCCCAGGGCAGCGAGACATCCTTCTCGACGTGGGCTGGACCGCCGTTTTCCTTCCACGTCACGGTCGCCGTTCCGGTGCCGATCACCTTCAGGACCGCGGAGCCGACGACCTTGCCGGTGCCCTTCACCCCAGCCGGCGCGGAGGCGGTCGTCGCCGGACCGTCGACCGGGGCCGGCCGCGTCGTGGACGTGGCCGTTGAGGTGGCTGCTTGCGTCGATGAGGTGTCGGCGGACTTCCCGCACCCGGATGTGATCGCGGCGATAACCGCAAAGCCGGCCAGCGCCGGTAATAGCCGAGGAAATGTCACCTTGCCCCCTCTTCCTGACAACGGGTCAATCGTAACGAGTGGAACGCGGACAGAGTTCGGCTTCGCAAAGGACATGCTGTCTGCGTGGGCCGGGGTCTGCCTGCGCGTAATCGGACGTACTCTGGTTACCGTGCGATTGCAGAGACAGGTGGTGGATTACGCGCTCAAGCGGCGATCCCTGCTGGCCGAGGTCTATTCCGGGCGTACCGGCGTGGCTGAAGTCTGCGACGCGAACCCGTACCTGCTCCGCGCGGCTAAGTTTCACGGCAAATCGAGTGCCGTGATGTGCCCGATCTGCCGCAAGGAGCAACTGACGCTGGTGTCGTGGGTTTTCGGCGAGCACTTGGGAGCGGTATCCGGCTCGGCCCGTTCGGCCGAGGAACTCGTGATGCTAGCCACTCGGTACCCGGAGTTCGCCGTGCACGTTGTCGAGGTATGCCGGACCTGCAGTTGGAATCATTTGGTGAAGTCGTATGTCATGGGCGCCCTCCCGGCGCCGAAGGGGACCACCCCACGTCAGCGGACAACTCGTGCCCGGACGGCCAGTGAATAGGCCACAAGGTGAGGGCGGCGTGGTTGGCGGGCAGAGTCCGGTAGCTCCCAGCGGCGGCTCGGATTCACCGCGCACCCCCAGCATGGACGATCGCCCGACGTCGATCCTGGACCCCGTCGAGGATCTGCCGCTGTACCGGCGCGATGAGGACGCTGTGGCCGCGGCGCGCGCGGCGCTGGAACGTGACGACGACGAGGGCATGGGGCAGGAACTCCCACCCCGGGCGAGTGGGCCTGGTGGTCCGCCGCGTCCCCCGCAGCGACGCCGTAAGCGAAAGAGCAACGGCTGGAAAATATTCCGCCGTGTGATGATCGCGCTGGTTCTGCTGGCGATCGTCATTCCGCTGGCGACGTTCGCGCTGGCGTATTCGGTGGTCGACATCCCGAAGCCGGGTGACATCCGCACCAGCCAGGTGTCCACCATTTTGGCCAGCGACGGCACCACCGAGCTCGCTAAAGTTGTTCCGCCGGAAGGAAACCGGGTCGATATCAAGATCGACCAGGTGCCCCAGCATGTGCGTGCGGCCGTGATGGCCGCCGAAGACCGCGATTTCTACGGCAACCCGGGCTTCTCCTTCTCGGGACTGCTGCGCGCGGTGAAGAACAACATGTTCGGCGGCGATACTCAGGGCGGTTCCACGATCACCCAGCAGTACGTGAAGAACGCGATGGTGGGTTCGCAGCGCGCCGGCCTCGGCGGTCTCACCCGTAAGGCCAAAGAGATCGTCATCTCCACCAAGATGTCCCAGTCCTGGTCCAAGGATCAGGTGCTGGAGTCGTACCTCAACATCATCTATTTCGGGCGCGGCGCGTACGGCATCTCGGCGGCATCAAAGGCCTACTTCGACAAGCCGGTCGAACAGCTGACCGTGTCCGAGGGCGCATTGCTGGCCGCACTGATCCAGCGGCCGTCGCGGCTGGACCCCGCGGTGGACCTACCCGAGTCGACGAACCGGTGGAATTGGGTGCTCGACGGCATGGTCACGATTGGCGCGCTGTCCGCGGAGGATCGCGCCGGGCAGGTGTACCCGGCAACGGTGCCGCCCGAGCAGGCCGCCGCGCAGAACGCGACTACGGGCCCGAACGGCCTCATCAAACGCCAGGTGATGGCGGAGCTCACCGACCTGTTCAATATCGACGAGCAGACGTTGAACACCGAGGGCCTGCAGATCACCACGACCGTCGACACCAAGGCACAGCAGGCCGCCGAGAGCGCAGTCAACAGCACCCTGCAGGGCGAGAACCCCGACCTGCGGACGGCGGTGGTCTCCGTCGACCCGCGCACGGGTGCGGTCAAGGCGTACTACGGCGGATCGAATGCGCAGGGCCTGGACTATGCGCAGCAGGGTCTGCAGACCGGCTCGTCTTTCAAGGTGTTCGCGCTGGTGGCTGCACTGCAGCAGGGGATCGGTCTGGGCTACCAGCTGGACAGCTCGGAGCTCACCTACCAGGGCATCACCATTAAGAACAGCGAAGATGCTTCGTGTGGAACGTGTTCGGTGGCTGAGGCGCTCAAGCGTTCGCTGAATACCAGCTTCTACCGGCTCATGCTGAAGCTGAAGAACGGGCCCGATGATGTGGCGGCCGCCGCGCACTCCGCCGGTATTGCCGAGAACTTTCCCGGTGTCTCACACACCCTGTCCGAGGATGGTCAGGGCGGCCCGCCCAACAACGGTGTCGTGCTGGGCCAGTATCAGACCAGGGTGATCGACATGGCTTCGGCGTACGCGACCCTGGCGGCGTCGGGGACCTACCGCAAGCCCCACTTCATCCAGAAGGTTGTGAACGCCGACGGTCAGGTGCTTTTCGATGCAGGCTCCTCCGACAACACCGGCGAGAAACGCATCTCCGATGACGTGGCGAATAACGCGATCTCGGCGATGAAACCGATTGCGGGCTACTCGCGCGGACATGCATTGGCCGGGGGACGAGAGTCGGCCGCCAAGACCGGTACCGCACAGTTGGGCGACACCAAGGACAACAAGGACGCCTGGATGGTTGGTGTCACCCCGTCGCTGTCGACGGCGGTATGGGTGGGAACCGACGACGGCAAGCCGATCAAAAACAGTTGGGGCGGACCGATTTACGGTTCCGGCCTGCCCTCGGACATCTGGAAGAAGACCATGGATGGTGCGCTGGACGGCACCAACAAGGAGACCTTCCCCAAGCCGGGCGCCATCGGCGGTTATGCCGGTGTGCCCGTCTACGTACCGCCGCCCCCATCACCGAACGGTCCACCAGCGCCCGCACCGGGCGGCGGTGGCGAGGTGACGGTCATTCAGCCGACCATCGAGATCGCGCCGGGTATCACCATTCCGGTGGGGCCGCCGACAACGATTCCGGTTGGTCCGGCGCCACCACCGGCGGGTGACGTACCGCCACCTCCGGGGCAGTAGGCAGGTGCCGGCCGAATCCCGTGCGACGGTGTCTCCCGAGAAGCTCGCCGATGACCTGCGCAGCGCCGACGATCGTGACTTTCCCAGTCGCACCGATGCGATGGGTGCCGAGCTATCCGAGGTGGTCGGCGGGCCGCTGGGCCGGCACGCGCTGGTCGGCAGACAACCGTTCTGGACGCCGCTGCGAGTGGTGTTCGTCATTGCGCTGGGCTTCCTCATCCTGGGATGGACCAGCAAGGCGCCCTGTCTGCAGCAGAGTGGAACCGGCAACGGTGCTCAGCGCGTGGCCAATTGGGATAACAACCGCGCCTATTACCAACTGTGCTATTCGGACACCGTGCCGCTCTACGGTGCAGAGCTGCTGAATCAAGGCCGCTTCCCGTACAAGTCGAGCTGGCTGGAAACCGATTCGGGCGGGCATCAGAAGATTCAGTACGACGGCACCCCGGCGGTCCGGTACATGGAGTACCCGGTGGTTACCGGGGTGTACCAGTACACCGCGATGGCCCTGGCCAAGACCTATACCCAGGCCAGCGACCTGTTGGGGCTGCCCATTGTCGCCGAAGTGGTGATGTTCTTCAACATCGTGGCCTTCGGATTGGCGCTGGCCTGGCTGGTGACCATATGGGCCAGTGCGGGTCTGAGCCCGCGGACACGTCCATGGGATGTGGTGATGATCGCCGCGTCCCCGATCGTCATTTTCCAGATCTTCACGAATTTTGATGCTCTCGCAACGGCTTTCAGCATGACGGCGCTATGGGCGTGGGCGCGCAAGAAGCCATGGCTTGCTGGTGTGCTGATCGGGCTGGGCGTGTCCGCCAAGCTCTATCCGTTGCTGCTGTTGTTCCCGCTGCTGTTGGTGAGCCTGCGGGGCGGCAAGATGCACGAGTTCTCGAAAACCGCCGCCGCCGCACTGGCCAGCTGGGTCGTGGTGAACGCACCGGTGGCGATGCTCTTCCCGCGCGGGTGGGGGGAGTTCTTCCGGCTCAACACGCGTCGCGGCGACGATATGGACTCGCTGTACAACGTCTTCAAGTCCTTCACGGGGTGGCAGGGCTTCGACGGCCCGCTGGGCTTCTGGGAACCGCCGGTCATTCTCAACGCGGTATCAGCGGTGCTGTTCGGAATCTGTTGCCTGGGCATCGGATATGTGGCACTAACGGCTCCGCGGCGTCCGCGCGTGGCGCAGCTGGCCTTCCTGGTGGTGGCGGTGTTCCTGCTGACCAACAAGGTGTGGAGCCCACAGTTCTCACTGTGGCTGGTGCCGCTGGCGGTGGTGGCCCTGCCGCACCGCCGAATCCTGTTGGCGTGGATGACCGTCGATGCGCTCGTGTGGATTCCGCGGATGTACTACCTGCTGGGTATGGAGAACAAGGGACTGCCCGAGCAGTGGTTCACCGGCACGGTGCTGGTGCGCGACATCGCGGTGATCGGGCTGTGCGCCCTGGTGCTGCGTCAGATCTACCACCCCAGCGAGGATTTGGTACGCACCCACGGCGACAACACCGACGATCCGGCCGGTGGGCCGTGTGACGGTGCCGCCGACGACATGCCGGGATGGCTGCCCTCTTGGCTGCGGCCGCGTAAACCCACGCCGCATATCGCCCGCACGTAGCCCGCTCCAGTCGGCGATTTCGCCGGTCAGGGGGCTGTGCGGTAGCCTTGGCCGGTTGCCGACGCAGGCGACTCTCCTGCCACGGACACGCCGTGGCCGCACTAGACCACAGGAGGTGATGAGTTTCTCATGCGTCAGTACGAAATCATGGTCATTCTCGACCCAACCCTTGACGAGCGCACCGTAGCTCCATCGCTGGATACGTTCTTGAACGTTATCCGGGGTGACGGCGGAACCGTTTCGAAGGTGGAGGTCTGGGGCAAGCGCCGTCTTGCCTACGAGATCGCCAAGCATGCCGAGGGCATCTACGCGGTGATCGACGTGGTCGCGGAGCCCGCCACCGTGTCGGAGCTTGACCGCCAGCTGGGCCTCAACGAGTCCGTGCTACGGACCAAGGTCCTGCGTACCGGAGCCCGCTAGAGGTCCTACGGAAGTCAGTCGACTTCCGTAGGCTGCCGGTTAACCACGCCAGCTGACAGACACGAGGAGGAACCGTGGCAGGTGACACCACGATCACGGTCATCGGAAATTTGACCGCCGATCCAGAACTGCGTTTCACACCGTCCGGGGCAGCCGTCGCCAACTTCACTGTGGCTTCGACTCCCCGCATCTTCGACCGACAGAGTTCGGAGTGGAAGGACGGAGAGGCGCTGTTCCTGCGGTGCAATATCTGGCGTGAGGCCGCCGAAAACGTGGCCGAGAGCCTGACCCGCGGGTCCCGTGTCATCGTCACTGGCCGGCTCAAGCAGCGCTCCTTCGAAACCCGCGAGGGCGAGAAGCGCACCGTCATGGAGGTCGAGGTCGACGAGATCGGCCCGTCTCTGCGGTACGCGACTGCCAAGGTCAACAAGGCCTCGCGTGGTGGTGGCGGCGGCGGAGGTTTCGGTGGCGGTGGGGGTGCCAGCGCGGCTCCCCGCTCCAACGAGCCTGCCGACGATCCGTGGGGCAGTGCCCCGGCCTCCGGTTCCACCGCGGCCGACGACGAACCGCCCTTCTGATCTGGGCGATACAACTTACCTAGCTAGAAAGAAAGAGATTCACCATGGCCAAGACGACTAAGCGCCGTCCTGCCCCGGAAAAGCCGGTCAAGACACGTAAGTGCGCGTTCTGCACCAAGAAGGCGCTGAACATCGATTACAAGGACACCAACCTGCTCCGCACTTACATCAGTGAGCGCGGCAAGATTCGTGCCCGCCGGGTTACGGGGAACTGCGTTCAGCACCAGCGTGACATCGCGATCGCGGTGAAGAACGCTCGCGAGGTGGCCCTGCTGCCGTTCAGCTCGGCGACGCGGTAGGACCGGAGGGACATCTGATGAAGCTGATTCTGACGACCGAGGTCGAGCACCTCGGCACTGCCGGTGACACCGTTGAGGTCAAGGACGGTTACGGACGCAACTACCTGCTGCCCCGCGGACTGGCGATTGTCGCCACTCGCGGTGCGGAGCGCCAGGCCACCGACATCCGTCGCGCCCGTGAGGCCAAGGAGATCCGTGGCGTCGAGCACGCTCACGAGATCAAGCAGGTGATCGAGGGCCTGGGTGCTGTGAAGCTGACGGTGAAGACCGCCGGCGAGGGCAAGCTGTTCGGTTCGGTGACTGCCGCTGACGTGGTGGGTGCCATCAAGGCCGCCGGTGGACCGAACCTGGACAAGCGGACCGTCACCCTGCCGAAGGCGCACATCAAGCAGATTGGTTCGTACGCGCTCGATGTGCATCTGCACGCCGGTGTGGCAACCAAGGTCACTGTGGATGTAGTCGCCGCAGGCTGATCGATCCGAAATACTGCCGGGTCAACGGCGTCGCGGGTTTCCGCGGCGCCGTTGCCGTATCTGCTGGCGAACGTATTGTACGCGTGTGCCACTCCAGCGAAGCTACCTCTAGTTAACCTAGAGGGTTGAGAGGGGTAACAGAACACGCCCGAGCACGCAACCTGATGCGACACGCCGGACGGATTCCCATCCACAGTCCTGTCAATTAGTTGACCGGCCGCCAACTGGGAAAAGTGCAGGAATGTAGGTAGCTATCCCCAGGTTGTCCCCAACCCCCTAACACCGGGTTGGGCAGTAGTCCACACCCCATGCCCAGGCTCATCCACAGGTGCACTTGGCAGGGCCGCTAGCAACATCTAACGTCTACCGCGGCGCGCCGGGACCACGAGGATTGTCAGTCGCCGTCGTTACCATGACTGCGAACATACGTTCGATCTGAGTTGAGTAGGAGGACCGCGCGCCGTGGCAATAGTCGACGATTTGGGCCAGTCCGGTCCAGTTGCGCCTCCCGGGGAGGAGTTCGGCCGTCAACCACCGCAGGATGTGGCTGCGGAGCAGTCCGTGCTCGGCGGGATGCTGCTGTCCAAGGACGCCATCGCCGATGTACTGGAGAAGCTGCGACCGCACGATTTCTACCGGCCCAACCACCAAAGCGTGTACGAGGCCGTCCTCGATCTGTACGGCAGGGGAGAACCCGCCGATGCGGTGACCGTGGCCGCCGAGCTGGACCGGCGCGGGCAGCTGCGCCGGGTGGGTGGGGCGCCGTATCTGCACACGCTGATCTCCACCGTGCCGACCGCCGCCAACGCGGGGTACTACGCGGGCATCGTCGCCGAGAAGGCGCTGCTGCGCCGGCTCGTGGAGGCCGGGACCCGCGTGGTGCAGTACGGGTACGCCGGGGCCGAGGGTGCCGATGTGGCGGAGGTGGTGGACCGCGCCCAGGCCGAGGTCTACGACGTCACCGACCGACGGATGTCGGAAGACTACGTGCCCCTGGAAGAGCTGCTGCAGCCGACGATGGACGAGATCGATGCGATCGCGTCGGCCGGCGGTATGTCCAAGGGTGTGCCGACGGGCTTCACCGATCTGGACGAGATCACCAACGGTCTGCACCCGGGCCAGATGATCATCGTGGCGGCGAGGCCTGGTGTCGGTAAGGCGTTGGCCCTCGATACACCGCTGCCGACGCCGACCGGATGGACCACCATGGGTGAGATCCGGGTCGGTGATGAGCTGCTCGACGCCGAGGGCAAGCCCACCCGGGTTGTCGCCGCGACCGAGGTAATGGCCGACCGCCCCTGCTACGAGGTGAAGTTCTCCGACGGTACGGTGATCGTGGCCGACGAACAACACCAATGGCTGACCGAGACACGTGCATCGCGCAAATCCGCGCAGGCGGCTGCGACGGGATACAACAGGACTCGGAATCAACGGACGTTCGCAGAAGTGCGCACCACACGCGAGGTCGCGGAGACCTTGCGCTGCGCGACGGCGGATAGGCGTCTGAACCATTCGGTGGTCAACGCCAAACCGGTGCAACTGCCCGCGCGTGATCTTCTTGTGGGCCCTTACACGTTGGGCGCCTGGCTCGGCGACGGGACGAGCGCGTCGGCTCAGATCACTTGCGCTGACCCAGAGATCGTGATGCATATCGAAGCCGAAGGCATTGAGGCGCATCGTTCCCTGACGGCCAAGTACCGGTATCAGCTGATGCTCCCGGATGTTCACATGGCGGAACGTGACTGCGTTGTCTGCGGTGAATCATTCATCCCAAAAACCAGCCAGGTACGAACATGCGGCCAGTCGTGCGGTGGCCGCGCGCGATGTGTCTCGGAGCCCGTTGCTGCGCCGACATGTGTGCGGTGCGGGCACATATCCGCTGGCGGGCACCTTTGCCAGACCTGCCACCGCTCCGTCGGTACGTTGCAGGCCCGCCTGCGGACCGTCGGGGTGTTGGGCGACAAACACATCCCGATCGATTACCTACGCGCCTCCGAGTCGCAGCGCCGAGCTCTGCTCGCCGGGCTGCTGGATACCGACGGCACGGTGACTGCCGGTGGGTCGGTTCAGTTCGCGGTCACAAGTGCACGGCTAGCCGCGGATGTCGCGGAGTTGATTGTGAGTCTGGGCTATCGCTGCCAAACCTCGACCAAGCGGGTGCGGGGGCGCAGCGAGGCTTCGTCAACCGCGTATACCCTCACGTTCGCGTGTGAGGACGAGGTGTTCGCGTTGCCGCGTAAAGCATTGCTGCACAAGGAACGTCGGGCAGGCAAGGGGACTGCGCGTTCTGGCTCGCGATTCGTTGTCGACGTGCGCCCGATCGCGAGCGTGCCGGTGCGGTGCGTCGAGGTCGACAATCGGGATCATCTGTATCTGGCCAGCAGGTCCATGGTGCCGACCCACAACTCGACTCTTGGCCTCGATTTTATGCGGTCGTGTTCCATCAAGCATCAGCTGCCCAGCGTCATCTTCTCACTGGAAATGAGCAAGACCGAGATCGTCATGCGACTGCTCTCGGCCGAGGCGAAGATCAAACTGGGCGATATGCGTTCGGGCCGGATGAGCGATGACGACTGGACGCGGCTGGCGCGGAGGATGAGCGAGATCAGCGAGGCGCCGCTGTACATCGACGACTCCCCGAACCTGACGATGATGGAGATACGCGCCAAGGCGCGTCGGCTCAACCAAAAGGCCGGGCTCAAGCTGGTGGTGGTCGACTACCTGCAGCTGATGACCTCCGGTAAGAAGCATGAATCCCGTCAGCAGGAAGTTTCGGAGTTCTCCCGAAATCTGAAGCTGTTGGCCAAGGAGCTTGAGGTGCCGGTTATTGCGATCAGTCAGCTGAACCGTGGTCCCGAGCAGCGCACCGATAAGCGGCCACAGGTGTCCGACCTTCGTGAATCGGGCTCGCTGGAACAGGACGCCGACATGGTGATCCTGCTTCATCGGCCCGATGCCTTCGAGCGGGATGATCCGCGCGGTGGCGAGGCCGACCTGATTCTCGGTAAGCACCGTAACGGCCCGACGGCGACGATCACCGTGGCTCACCAGCTGCACCTCTCGCGCTTCACCAACATGGCGCGGTAGCCGAAAGCCGTGTAGGTTCTCAGTTTCGGCTTCATATTCTCATTTATGATTTCATCTAACTTTCATATGTGTCTCAAATATGAAAGTTAGATGCGGCGGCTGGCTGCCGAGCTCTGACCTGACGCATGCGTTGGTACAGCGTGCTTGAGACACAGACGGCCAGCGGGGGAGTCGTTGGTGAGTTCCTGCGCACCCTTGTCCTGCTAGCAGTGCTGGGCTCGAGATCTCGACTGTCGCGCTAGCGATCGGTTGCTCGGTTCGACCGTCGGTCGGTAACGGGTGGTGTGGGCTTACGAGGGGTTGTGCTGATTGGCCTCGCCACTGCTCCGCAGGCAGATCGCGTAGACGGATATGAAAGATCCTTTAGCAGCTGCGACACGCCCGGACTGTGGCACTGAAATACGCAGATTGGTGATCCACAGGTTGTGAGTTAGTAATGAGAGGCGTGGAGCGTACACGTGTACCCCGACGGATTCTTTTGTCCCCAGCGCGGATCCACGTAATTGGCCGGTCTATCCACATGGCGCTAACAGCTCATGGACAAGCTCCGGCTTATTTTGTCATGTTAGCAGATTAGCGTTTCGGTCATGACTACACCTGGCTACCTGGCCTACATCGATGAATCGGGCCAGCGCTCCCGGACGGGGCGATCGAGTCCGCATTTCATTCTGTCGGCGGTAGTGATTCAGGCAGACAAACAAGCAGAGGCAACGGCATTCGTGGCAGCGCTGCGGAACCGGCTTGGGCGGCGGCCAAGCGACACCCTGCACTGGAAAAACTACAACCAGCACGACAAGCGGCTGCTGGCTTCGTCCGCGTTGGGCGGACAGAAGTCGTTGTTCCGCGTGTGCTCAGTCGTCGTATGCAAAGACCACTTACCTGAGGAGCCCGGCAGGTGGAACCAGGATCTTGCGTACCTATACACCTTACGGTTCCTGCTGGAGCGGCTTTCGTGGATAGCTCGCGATGGCCAGCGAGGGGGCGGTCTCCGATACACACTTGCGCACGTCCGGCACTTCAAGCTGTCGAAGTTGCGGCAGTACGAGTACCGACTTATGGAGCAGGGAACCGAAATCAGCTGGAATCACCTCGATCCCGCAGGTGGGCAGATCGACCAGCCAAATCGGGTGGATCTTCTTCAAATCGCGGATATCGCCGCGTCAGCCACCGGTGCAGCATTCAACCCTAGGCAAGGTGATGGAACGGTCCAGACTCAGTACCTGAGGAAACTGGAGCCCGTGATGTACCGCCGCCAGGCCGGTTCGATCACGTCCTACGGACTTAAGATGCATCCTTGGAATTCAAAAACGAAAGCCGCCTACCCGTGGGTGGCGGCTCTCGGTTAGCGCGTGCTGGCCGGCTCAAACCTCAAACGAGGGTGCTGGCTTGAACCACCGGCAGACGGCCATCCACGTGCTTCTAGTGTTGCATCGTCGGCTGCGCTTACGCAACAGGCGCGCCAACCAGGATCGAGCTGAAGAATGGCCACGAAACTAAGACAAACTCTAGTGGCCACAACGCGAGCCAACCGCAAAACTGGCAGGTCAGAGGACCGATATTGGCCAAGGGAACTGAGAATCTACAGTTAGATGCGGCGGCTGGCTGCCGGCTTCTGACCTGACGCATGCGCTGGTACAGCGTGCTTGAGCCACTGATGGTCAGCTGGGGCACCGCTGGTGAGTTTCTGCGTACCCTCGTCTCGGCAGCAGTCTTGGGCTCGGGATCTCTACTGTCGCGTAGCGATTGGTTGCTTGGTTCGAGCGTCGGTTGGCAACGGGCAGTGGGCTTACGCGGGGTTGCGTTGATTGCCTTCCCACTCGGCGAACATGGTCTGTACTAGTTCGCGAACTTGGGACGCGGCATTCCGCAGTTCCGTCACGTGAGGCTCGTCAGTATCGAAAGCTTCCTCTGGAGAGCGGTTTTCTGTGGCTTCCCAGCGCAGTCTTTCCTCGCACTCGCGTAGGTGTGTGACGGCACGCCCTAAGTCTGGACTGAAAAAGTAGGCGTCCGATTCCCAGCGGGCCGCATCGCGGGCCATTTCTGCTTGGCGCACACCTAAATTGGCGTAGGCCTGTGTGGGGTACAGCGGAGTCCCATCGGGCAGTGAGTCAAGGGTCGCGTTGTACGCGAGGGCTTGTCCATCTGCGGCCAGACGATTGACGTGCATCAGCGTGGTCATTCGAGAGTCGTCGCGGCGTAGGGCCAGTGCGGACTTGCGGTCAGCCTCGGCGATCTGCACGTCAATGTCTTTGAGTCGCTGCAAGGTCTGATTCTTTGACTTCTCGACCTGTGTCGTTAGGCGCCTTTGTAAATGTGCGTTCAGAAGGCCAAACATGCCAACGGAGATGCCTCCGCTACCCATCACTGAAATAGCAACAGTCCACCAATCCGCCATGCTGGGCAGCCTCGCATACTCACAACACGCGGGAAAGCAACTCGGCCGTAGAGTGAGACAAGCTCTCGGGGTTGGTGCGGACGAGGCGTTACCAAACGTGGATAGGCGGTTGCGCGTTTGGCGTCAGTTGGGTGTGTATAAACGAAATAGACCTGTTTGAGGTGTTAGTGAACGCAAAGCAGGTACAGGTGCGTGGGCTTGGAGGATTGCGGTGGCCCGAGTCGCGCTGGGTAGCAAGGTTATCCATATCGGTAAGGAAGCTCTCTTCTTCGCGGGGCAGTACCTGGAAGTCGGAGAGACAGCTTCAAGAATCGAACCGGTCACCGCGGGAATTAGTGTTCGGTATAGCGGAGACGTCGATTTCTATCGCGTGCTGTCCCGCCACCTCCAAGGCGGCATGGTCGCCGACATCGATGTATCAGCTGCGCCACCCCGAGGGACTGAAACCGACGACGAGGACTCAAGTCAATGACCACACAAACATGGACAATCCGCGACCTGCCAGTACTGCGCGCCATCGTCGATCTCCACGATGAGGGAGGAGACGCTGACGAAATAGGGCTATGGGAACTCCAGCAGCGCAGCGGATTTGATGAGGAGACCGTCCAGAGAGCGCTACGGGTGCTTAATCTGCAGCCGTACTTCGTGGGCGCCCAGGTCATCGACAACGGCCAGATTTGGGCAGTGGGTGCGCCCACCGCCGAAGCGTTGCGAGTGGTAGGTCAATGGCCATCCCCCGAGACACTGCTTAACGGGCTGATCGAGGAATTGCAGCGGGCCGCCGAGAATGAGGATTTACCTCGCGAGGAACGAAGCAAGTTGAAGCGCACAGCAGCATTCCTCGGGACCTCAGCGTGGCAGCTCGCGCTCAACGCGCTGGGCGGTGCCGGCGGCAATCTGATCGCAGGTACTTAAGGCCTAGAGCTAGGATTCATCTACGCAATCACGCCCTTCAACTTCTCGGCGATCGCTGGAAACCTGCCCACAGCGCCAACGCTGATAGACAACACCGTGGTGTGGAAGCCCGCTGGCACCAGGCGGTCGCAGCCTATTGGACTATGAAACTTCTTGAAGCCGCCGGACCCCCACCGGGGTTATGAATCTAGTTACCGGGCCAGGGCCATCGGTGTCCGAATTGCTGGCAGGCAACTTGTATATCAACGACAAGCCCGCTGGAGCAGCCGTGGGCCAACAGCCTCTTGGAGGTGCGTGCGCCTCGGGAACCAATGATAAGGCAGGCTCCCTACAGAACTCACTGCGTCGGACATCGACACGAATTATCAAGAAACCGTTGTCCCCCAACAGATCGCCGGTGCTAGCACCGGGGGCCGATACCGGCCAGAGTTACGGTGATCCGTACGTCATTACGTGACGAAGTAACAGCGTGACGTGGTGCAGCCCGACAGCCTGTGATGTATGCGTGGACCTCAGTATCGAGAGCAGTGCAAGCTGGTGTATCTCATGCAATGGGCGTTCGTGTGGGCCGATATCGTCGATGGGTCAAATCACGGCCAACGCCCAAGGCGCCTGGTAGTGGTGAACATGAGGGGGAAAATATGCAGAAGGCTACAGGCGGATCATTCTGGGTCGCAGGAGCGCCCGAGCCATGTGTGCGCGGTGAATTCAGCCTTCACGCCGGCAAAGATCCTGAGGTAGAACTGCAGGACGGCCTTGTTGATGATCCGCAGGTGCGTCGTTTTCCCGGCGGTGTCGGCTATACCGGCTCAGCCGAGGACTCGGTCGCATCGTTCTTGCCGATCACATTGCACGGCCAGCTCGACACCGGTGAGCCGATCACCTTGCTCAACGCCCGCAACCATGGCGGTCCTGGCCAGGCGTTCTTCGGTAGGCCGCGGTACGCTGCTGACACCGCTGTCCTGGGCGAACATATCGACATCGACCAGCCGATCAACGCCATACGGTTCCGGCTCGGGCAGCGCTACTGGCTAGATCATCTCGATAAAGACAGCACCGTAATCAATCCCGACGGCGCCACCCTGAGTGTCCAGGCATCAGAAGATGGCAACTGGCTGGTCTACACACCAGCGGCCCCAGCCACCCTGCGCCACCTTCAGACTCTCGTGGTTTCAGGGGTTGGGGCGTTAATGGGGCTGGTCCTGCACTCATCGCTGGCCGCCGAAGATATCGAGCTGCGTGTGCAGGCCGACAAGCCGTGGCGCCGGTTGCTCAGCGATGCGTTGAATTGCTCTGCAACACAAACGAATCTGGATTCGTTGTTGCCTCGCGAAGTCCTGACATTGGAAGTTATTGCCCGCTGGATCCCGATGAACGATCGGCTAGACGGTCTGGCGGCCGCTGTCATCTCGCCAATACAAGGCGCGCTGCAGGCCGAGACCCTTGTTCTGACCTCGTTGGTCGAGGGTCTACACCGCAGGTTGGCCTATCAGCAGTCGAAGTTCCCGGCACTGCCCAAGGAAGCCAGAAAGGCGATCCTTAGCGCGGCTCGAGAAGCCGCACAAGCCCAAGCCCAGGCCTATGGCATCGACCCCAGCGCCGCCGCCGAATCTGTGCAGTTCCTCACCGATGTGAGCTTCCGTATGCGGGCAACACAGATCGTGAACGAAGTATGTTCTGTTATCCCCGAACTCAAAGAGTCCGTCCCCGATCTCCCAGGGCAGATCACCAAGGCGCGTAACGACTTCGCGCACCATCTCATCGTGGACCACCAGAAGGAACCCCTTGAGCTGTCCTACCTTCGGTGGTTGATTGTGGTGACGGCAACACCGTGGCTGCTGCGGGCGCTGCTTCTGCTGCACGCGGGCATCGCTGCTGACATCATTCGCGAAGGCTTCCTGGGCTCCAATAGATTCGAGCATGCACGCGCGAACATCGCGCAATTCGTTCGAGAACTCGGATGGGAACTACCTTCACCGCCGATGTAACGGCCTGACCGCACGCGCTCAAAGCCACCACCGCAGAGTCGGGGACCCCCATCACTGCACAGGGGGTAGCCGCAGCCCAACACCAGATAGCCCTACCGCTGCGTCTCCGTGCACACCGTGAATTTGCGTACCGCATGCGGGAAACCGCCCGTAGGACCGCAGCCCGCGTTCGTGGTGGTGTTCAAAATGACCTTCAACGGCTTTTCACGGTTCGGCTTCGACGTGTCATCACAGGCCGAGTGCACCGCCGTGACCTTCCCGATACTAAGACAATCGGTCACACTCCACGCGAAATCCAAACAGGCCGTGAACTGCCCCTCGTCAGGATTCATGTAGGGGCATGCTGTGAAGGTTCCTCCGGCCCGATAGCGCTATAAGAACTCCGAGCAATTTTTAATCGAGGTGTTGCTGATGAGTGAAATCGACGAGCAGATCGTGGGGTTGCTTGAGACCGACGGCCATCTGACGCATCGGTAGATCGCCGAAGCAGTGGGTTTGTCCCGGTCGACGGTGGCCGCACGGTTGACGCGACTGCTGGACAGCGGTGAGGTCGTCGTACGCGGCGTGGTGCATCCGGCGATGATCGGCCGCGGGTGGCTGGCACACGTGAGCCTGGTTGTTGACGATCGCGCCAGCTTGATTGCCGGGAAGATCGCCCAAAGCGCCGATATCCCGTTCGTATCGGTGACGACCGGCGTACATGGGGTCGTTGTCGAAGTGCGCGCCGGTAGTGCCTGGGATATGGATAGGACGATCGGTCACTTGCGAGCACTCGATGGTGTTGTCGCAGTTGATACGTTGACCTATGTCGAGGTAGTCCGGGATGTGGTGGGGCCGGTCGGTGAGGTCGATATCCAGGTAGACCAGATCGATTTGGCTCTGCTGCAGGTGCTTCAAGATGATGGACGGGCCTCGTTTGTCGATCTTGCTGCAGCTGTTGGTATTTCCGCTGCCGGTGCTCGCCGGCGGGTGATGCGTCTGATTGCTTCCCAGGTCGTGCGGATTGGGGCGGTGGTGCGGCATTCGGGAAAAGATCGTCAGACCGCGCTGGGTTTCGGGGTCCGTTTGGCCGGCGACCACAACGCGGTGATCGAGAAGATCACCGCGTTGCCTTCGGTGATCTTTGTGGCGCGCACTCTGGGCCGTTTCGATCTGTTGGGGAACCTGAGGGCTTCCTCGGCGGGGCAACTCGTCGAGCTGCTGGACAGCGTCCGCTCAATGGCTGGCGTCAATGCGGTGGACAGCTGGACTCATCTGCAAGTCGTAAAAGAAAGCTACAGCGTCAGTTTCGATATTCACCGTTGAGGGTGTCCAGTTACGAGGGTATGCTCGAGCGAGTTTGCCTGCCTGCCTGCCAGTCTCGGTACTGAGCGTTCGGCGGGTAGCGATTGGTGTGGATTACCGGTTGAAGGCAGCCATTATCCGACCCAAGGTAGTTCGTGGAAGAAGATGTGCGTCAACGCTTGCGAGGTACTGGCGAAGTTCGGCCTCGGTTCGGCACCCCCTGCTGATTTCGCGTTCAAGGCCGGCGTGGTAGAGGCGGTGAGCGGGTCCGTCCTCTGTCAGCGGGGCCAACTCCGTACGAAGTGATAGGCGTGCGGCAGCGATGGCGCTGCGAAATGCGTGTTGTACTTGTGTTTCCATGGCTTTACGGTCCGCGATCTGCGGGTCGATGGCTGGCTCGGGCGGCAGTTTGTCCCAAAGATCTTGCAAGTAATCGTCCTTGCGTTGATGGCGACGTATTTCCAATGGGTTGAGGTCGTGCCGAAGCCGGTTGCAGGCAGCCACGATTGCGTTGGGGATGGCGGTGGCAGTGGCGGTAGCGAACTGATCCTGCAGATCGTCGGCATCATCGAGTGGTCCGACAGCTCGTTGTTGTCCATCGGTGTTAGCGACATCATCAAAGTCTTCATCATCTTCGGCATAGCCGTATTCGACATCACGGCAGTCTTCGATCACCTCGGTCTCGACGTCATCATCGGCTTCGGGATGGCCTGCCAGTTTCGACCACAACAGTTGTTGCGCAAGTACAGCTCTAAGCTGATTAGCTAGGGTCACGCAGGCGGCAGTGCGGGCCGATTCGTACGTCGTGGACGCCTCGGCGAGTGTGCCGGCTTGCTCATCGTGATCAAGGTGTACTGAACGTATTGCTGCCAGGTACCGAACCCCGGGCTCAACGACGAGATCACTGATCACGGCGAAGGCACCGGTGTATGCGTTAAGACTGGCCAGACGGAGTTGAACGGATAGCGCCTGCCAGTAGGCCGATGAGAGTGCTTCGGCTTGGTGAAGACATGCAGCGATGCTGTCACGTGTTGTTGGACTGAATAATTCAACATCAAGGTAGTCTTCGGGCCAGTGCGTGATCAGGAAGGCACTGCGCGGGGTGACGATCCATAGCGGATTACTTCCTTCGCGTTTGGTGCTGATCTCGTTGACCTCGTTGACCTCGTTGAGTTTGGCGACGCAGGCCTGGTAGGTCTGATCGAATTCTTCTGGCCAGATGGGCTGTGGCGGTAGGCGCAATGGGGATCTGTTGCATTCTCGGCCGTCTTCGTGGGCTTGATGCCATGACCGAGACATGTTGGTGTGCCATTGGGTGATCGCTGGGCTAACAAGACGACGCACCTCGCGCAAGATAGCCTGAATTTTGTCCAGGTCCTCATATCCGGCGGCCAAGTGCTCAGCACGCCACTTGCTAAGGCCCCGGCGCCGCCAGCTGATGGCGTTGAGCATCAGAAATGCCGCGATCGTGAAGCTCAAACCCAGTAGTTGTTTGTCTCCGATGCTCTGACTGATTCGTGCTGCCGCTGAGCGGATTTGAGGTTGGGCTGTGACCCATGCGGTGGCGCCCAGGCTGTAGAGACCGAACCACGTCAGCAGCCAGCGACCGATTTCTGCAACAAATGTGGCCACCGATCCTGAGATCGTGATGAGCACGCTAGCGCCGGTGCCGCTGCGTGTCACCTTGCCGAGGCGATCTTTTCGGGGCTGATCGGGCACTAGGCCACGCCGGTACACCGTGTGCAGTTGGGCATCGCGCAACCAGCTGTCGACACGCACACCCCAGCGCGCATATCGGCGACGCTGTTCAATGCGCGCCCCAAAGGAGGCTGCCGCAACGAGCCGTCTGGCGCGCTCACGCAAATAGTCGGCACCAAAGTAGATCACTCCGTGGACCACTATGAACCCGATGCTCACCGTGAACGTTCCCGCCATCCACACAAGCAGCCATACAGCGGCCTTATCCGAAAACGTCGAATATTGCACTTGCCCCCAAAGATGCTCATAGGGAACCCGGTACGGATACGTCACAACATCAAGGAACGTCATCTACATAAACCTTCTTTCACCGCGCGACAGGAACCGGGATAGTGCAAAAGCGTCCCGTGGGGCACGATTGTGGTCCAACACGGTGACTACCGCATCGCCGGTCGCCAATCTGATGCCATTAGTTATCTGAGATGGCGGAGCCGACAGACCCGGGCTAGCGTCAAATGCCCATTCGGCCGCCTCTCTTCTGCTCATATGCGGCGAAGAGTCCACCTGCACTGGGCCACAAGGATGTTCATTCGTACTGTGGGGGAAGATTATCGGGCAGTGCGCAGAGATCCTGGGTAGCTTTTGATCATGGCGAAATCCAGGAGATGCAAATCAGGAGCTGCGAAGAGAAAGCCAGGGCGCAGGAAGATAGTACTGGGGTTGGGTTCGTATGTGCCGGAGGAATTTCCAGAGTCTGCAGAAGTGACTGAGCAGCGGCTGCGCGCGATGCCTGCCGAACTACTGCCGACCTTGGGGCTCGCGGAATCGTACTTGGGGTGCTCACCGATCCGGCAAGCCGACCAGGCGACATTGGCATGCTGGGTCATCATGACCAGTCTCATGGAGTTCGGGATTCACCCGGAGGTGGTTGGTGCTCGTGTCGAAGTAGCCAGCGATCGTGGCGGTGTGATCAGCTACGGCGACTGTAATCCGTCCTTCAACTTAAGCGAAGGCACTGTCGGACATGTGGTGTTGATCGCCGACGGAAAGTTTCTCGATCCCACGGGAGGGCAGTTCCCTGAGATAGCGCGTGCCGGTGGCGTACGTGCAGTAGGAGCCAATCTGGAGGGAAGTGTCCAACAGGCACTGCGCCGTGGCGCGATTGTGCAGCTTCGGATGTTTTCTGATGACGGTCCGGTTCAGGCTGTTTACCGCTTGGGAGCCCAGGGGTCAGCTGACGCGGCGATGACGGGGTTCATTGAGCAGCCGAACGCCGTTGAGAATGTGGCCAGAATGAGTAGCAACCTGTCGTTGATCTTCGCGCGGACAGTCTCTGAAATGCCTGACAAACTCGCCGAGCTGGAACGAAACCCGGTGTACCGCAAGATCGTGGCCAAGGCGCGCAGAGTTGCCAACAGGGATATCGTGGCCGACGAAAGCGGGCTTCTCCACATCGTGCCCTAACCTGCGCCAGTGGTGCATCTGGTACCGATTCGCCGCATGAACGAACGGACCGAGGTAGCTGGCACGTGCGGTCTGTGAACGCAACGAACCCACGGACCACGCATTGGAATACTTGCCGGTTTCGTTGTCAACGCCTATACAGGTACGGATTCGACGCGGTTGCGACACTAAATATTTCGCGCCACTGCCGCCAGCCGGCGGGGCGGGCAAGACGCAGCGAGACATCGGAATCAGCTTGTATTCCATTGAGAATCGGCTTGAACTTGCGTTCGGGCGGGCAGAGCGCCGCAGCGGCCCGGTACTCATTGAGGAGCCGGTCTGCTTGGCCTTCCAGGAAAGCCAGTGCGGGATCACATTCTTCGGCGAAATAGACCCCGAGTTCGACGAGGGTATTGCGGAACTGCAGGTAGTCGCGAAGTTCATCAACGCTTTCCATCGCGGACAGGATGAGAATCCAGGAGTGCAACTCGGCGGTGGCTACGCGCCAGTGACGGTGTTCTGGCTCAAGAACCTCCATCATTTCAGGATCGCCCAAGGTGCCGCCATAAGGGTGTAGCACGATACCCAGACCGACGGTGTCGGCGTTGCCGAAGTGCTCACCGTCTGCCCCGTCAATGATGGGAACGCCGCGGGTCAGCGCGTCCAGGCACAGCGTGAGTTGTTTGTGAACTTTTCCGAT
Source organism: Mycobacterium sp. NGS15 (assembly GCF_059813245.1). NCBI lineage: Bacteria > Bacillati > Actinomycetota > Actinomycetes > Mycobacteriales > Mycobacteriaceae > Mycobacterium > Mycobacterium sp. NGS15. The sequence continues at coordinate 155,225 of NZ_JCALEF010000001.1, forward strand.
TTGTATGTGAAAGTTCTTGCCAGTGCTGTCCATAGCATCTGCGGACTCCATGGCTTTGACCTCGCCGACCAGTTGCACGACGCCGTTGGCGAGGATGCTGACATCGACATCGGGTTTGCCGTTGGCGAGCCGGATAGTGCATTCCCGAGGCGGGGTGCTGACACCAAACCCTAAAGACTCAATGATGCATTGCTGGGCAGCACGTTCAAACAACTCACCCTTGGTGATCTTGTGCTTGCGTACACCCGCCTGCCACAGTGCGGTCTCGGCCGCAGTCAGCAAGGCGCGATCCATGGCCATAAGGGTGCTGGTGGTTGCCATCGGGACCAGGCCCTGATCGAATTCGACCCAAGGATGCGACTCCAGCTTCATCGAGCTGACGGCCTGAGTGAATGTCATTTTCGCTTCGCCGGCCCGAACGGACATGTGTTTGGCCAGGGTCATACCGGGTGCGTTGTGCGGTATCGGTGGGGCATCGAGCATGGACATGTAGTAGACCGCGCTGTCGAAGCAGCCCCGCATGTTGTGTTCGGTGAAATCGGTGAGATGAGTAGCGAATTCGGGGTCGGACTGGATTTGTCTACAGATCTCGGTGGCGATCATCTCTGCGGCCCAATGGAAACGAATGACCAGCGACGAAGTGCGCTGCATCAGTTCGCGCTCAGGTGCGGCCGAGACTGCCAGCGATTGGTCAAGATCGCGATCCTTGTGCCGGTTGATCATCACGGTGGCGCCCCACCAGCGGCCAGCCCGGCGTAGGAAGTTTTTAAGGAGGTCGACGTCGGTGCTCTCACCGGTCGCGCTGGTAGCGAGCACCCAACGGAAACGATTCAATGACCCCGCATCACCGACCGCGGTCAACAGATCATCGGGTAGCTGCACCCAGCAGGCGGTCAATGCGGCCTGAGGGGAGAGCTCGTGCAGCAGATGGTCGCAGAGCCGGGCAGTTTTGTGCGCCAATGTGATCCACCGTTGCAGATCAGGTCGACGAGTGCGTGGCAGAAATTCTCCGCGTTGGAGACCTTCCATGTATTCGATGTTGTCAGCGATCGTGGCCTGGTATTCGTGCTGTGCCCATTCAGGGAGCAGTGGGTAGAAGCATTCGTAGGGCGACACGTCAAATTCGGATGTCATGATCGGTTGCTTGACTTCTCCCCGTTGCTGATGAGCGGTGCTGACTTCGACGATATCTTGGCGCAGTCCCAGAGACGGAATTAGAAAGGCGCGAACAGTGGGTGGATCAACACGCCGTGAGGCAATCTGCTGGGCTCTGTTCGATACGGCGCTTCCCGGTCGGCGGTGGTTGTCGGCCCTTAGTGTCAGTATCAACGGTTGTGGGGAAACGGCAGGGAAAGCGTGCGCGACGGCGGCGGCGTATTGCGAAGCGTGTAAGGCCGTCGGATAGCAATGCAGCTACGTCTTCCGGCAGGCCTGCCGTTCGACCTGGGACGATGGAGCTACCTGACATGAGTGACCTTCCTGCGGGGGCGCAGCGTGTCGTGGAGGCGTTGTACGGGATGGTGCGGCACACGATCACCGCGACGTCTGTGGGCCTGGTACCGCTCGATCGGGAAGGCCGCCTTGAGCTGCTCTCGGGCATCGACAGCAAGGCTGTGTTGGTAGCGCTGGGCGAGATGCAAGCCGAGCTCGATGTGGCGATGCTCGGCAGTTTGGCGACGTTGCCGCACGAGGCGATGCGCATCGTGGATTCGCAGTGGTACGAGCCGGTGAGGCAGCAGCTCGCGGCTGGGCATCGGCTGGCGCCGCCACAGACAGTCGTGCGACTAATGCGGGAGGTAATCGAATCAGGCGAGGGGCCCCGGCTCGGTGTCAAGGACGACGATGCTCTGCTCCAGCTGCTGTTATCAGTGAATGAAGAGCATGGCGCCTCGGCGGGCTGGGCTGCTCGGTTCAACGCGGACATTCACCGAGTCGACGCCGAGATGCGCTCCATGCCAGAGAGCGAGCTCATAGCGTTCGCCAACGAAATGGCGGTCGACGAGGCGGCCTCGGTGATGTTCAATGCCTCGCGGTTGCCCGAACACATGAAGTGCATGACCTACGAATTCTGGTACGAGTCATGGGCGCAGAAAGTTAGGGACGAGCTTGGTGATACTCCCGCCGACACTTTCCGTGAAGCCACCGGGATCAGCATGGATGAGTTCCTACTGGCAGGCGACGTGATCACGCACGTTCTGCGGGCTGGATGCCCACGGTTGGACCTGGGCGTCCTCAGCGAGCACGGTGTCAGTGACGAAGTGGTGCAGTACGTTCGGCGGAACATGGTCCGCGACCTGGATGAGTTCCGCACTATGTCGCAGCGAGATCGGGAGCGCGGCGACGTGCGATCACAGCGGTACACGTTCACGCGGTACCCGCTCCTCGATCTTGGCGACAGCACCGTGCTCGCACTTCGGGCTCAGTGGGGCATGGACCGGTTCTTCGGGAACGCTCCCGAGTTCGATGTCCAACAGGGCTTCATAGAACAGGGGAAGCCACAGCGAGCAAAGCAGTTTCAAGATGCAGTCAAGCATCAATTTGAGCAAATCGTCGGCCGCATGGTCGACCGAATTGCTAATCACAGCACGGTATTCGATTCAATAATTGGCGAAGAGGAAATGCAGGACGCATGGACCGTGAAGAAGGGGCAGCGACCGAAAGCGTGCGATTGGATGCTGCCAACCGACAATCGGTTCACGTGGCTCATCGACGCGACTCACCGCCCACTGCAGTCTCCGCTTGCTGAGGGTGTGGGCAGTGGAGAGGACTTCGCCTCCAACCTCGAAGCGTTCCTGACAAGCAAGAAGGCCCGCCAGTTCGAATCCGTGATCGACCATCTGATCGAACGAGGCTGGGATGGCGCATCATTCACGGATATGACGTTCGCCCCCTTCGTGGTAGTGCCAGATGTAGGGCTACCGAGCACGCCGATGTCGATGATGCTCATTGCGCTCTGTGCACGCGAGATGATGGCGGCATATGAGGGCAGAATGCTAACGCCCGCTGTCATTTCGGTCTCCGATCTCATGCTGCTCGAAGGGCTAGCGGAGACGCCCGGGTTCGAAGTAGTGAACCTGATCCGAGGGTGGCGACAGGTGGGGGTTATGCCACTCCAGCAGTACCTGCAGGCTTGCGGTTTCTCTGATCGACCGTGCCCGCGACACATGGCTATGGCCGCCGCGGATTTGGATGCACGGATACGAAGGGCGCAGGCCACGTGAGGAACCAACGGCTCGGGGTGCCTCTGTTCAGGGGCTGTTCGAAGCCAACTCGGGATGAGGCCATTGCGGTGAGATTGGAATATCTGCCCGCCCTCTCGCCCGCATTCTTGAACTTGGTTCATCGTTGTGCGCGTGACGGTTGTGCTGTAGGTCCCTGGACAGGGTTTTCGTGAGCGCCAATCGCTGTCCTGCGGTCTGCTGGTTGTATCAATCAAGGGGCCTGCACTTTTCGGTGGGCATCTAAGGAGGGAGGGCAACGTGAACCGTTGGCTGGTCTTGGCTGAATCAGTCGCTAGGCGTCGGCGACGGCGGTGGCCCGATCAGGCTCAGGGGATGCTGCTACCACCGGTGGTCGTTCCGCTTGAAGCCACGACGGGAGACCAGGTGGTGCTTTGGCGATCTAAGTACGGCGGCGCGATCGTTGCGATCGGGACAATCGTTGAGACGGTCCCCGTGGAAAGCGACAGTAGTGTGACCCAAAGGGCATTGAGCCGCCAAGATATTGAGCCGACCTATGCGTACTGCTGCGCTCAGGTGAAATACCGGTTCCGGTTGATGAGCACTCCGTTGACTAGCGACTACCTCCAGCTTAGTGAATTAGACATGATCATCGGTCAGGTGCCTGCTGGGGGATACGAGTGGAGGAATCCCACCGCGGGAACCTCCGCTCTTCGGATCGATGGGGGGAGCTGGCGTCAGCTGAGTGGTTTGGTCAAACACGTACCGCCGCCGCTGGAATGGCCCACGGGATGGCATATTGAGCCGGGCAACATCGTCAAGTCCCGGCATCAAATACATGCCGTGTACGGGGGTAACGGGAGGGCCCGGATCGCCTCAAGTGCTACGACGCCGAATCTCATGATTTTCTTGCGCCCGGGCTCGGAGAGCCCTGAGGGCACGGGCCTTCAGCAGGACGGGACCGTGCAGTTACTGGGAGCTGTTGAGGATATGTCTCCGTGGGCGGACCAGAACCTGTTGGTGCTCGACCATGTCAATCAGGGCGTGCCGGTGCGGATGTTTCAGAAAGTTCGTCAGGGATACCTCTACTGCGGAGAGTACGAGGTCGCGCAACGACATCCGATCGACCGATGGGAAGTCGTTGATCGCGGCGTCAACAGCAGGGGGAAGGCGTGGGAGCGTAAAGCGCCCGTGCTACGGCTGCATCCAGTCGGTGCTTGCGGCATCCAACCGGATGCAGAGGACGAGATGCGCGGACGTCCTATCGGGCTGTCTCTTGAACATCGGGTAGTCGTCGATGGCCGCGGGGTTGCGTCTGGGACGGTCTATGTCGAGAAGTCCGGTAATGAACCCACTTTAATCCGTAGGCTCCGTTCAGTTTTGGAATGCGATCAGGGCGCTGCGGAGTCGATCGCAGCGCTCGGAGACGCACAGAGTGTGGCAGCGCTCATCCAGCTCACGCAGCGACGCCGAGCGCTAGCTGAGCTGCGCTCGGTTGTCGAATCGCCCACCAGTGTTGAACACGATATTCAGAAGCTGTTGCAGGATATGCCGTGGGTCTTCGGTGGCGAGTACCTATCTGGGACTGCGCGCAGGCGCCTTACCGCTCTGGATCAACTGGATATGTCACTGATCCGGCCTGACGGGTCGCTGCACGCCGTCGAACTCAAGAAAGCTGAGATCGGAAAGCTTGTGCGCCGCCGGGGCAAGAATGGGGAGCTGGTGGTCGGCGCACGTGTGAACGAGGCTGTGGGGCAAGCGATGAACTACCTTCGAAGCTTGGATGAACAGCGCGATCATATCCTCAACGTCTTCAAAATCGATTGCAGGCGAGCATCGATCACGGTTGTTATCGGGCACACGGCTTTTGTCTCGGCGGACTGCGACCGTAAAGAAATACTGGAGGCAATCCGCACGTATAACAGTCACCTGAGCAGAGTCTGTGTCATCACCTACGACGAGCTCTTGGACAGGGCCGAAGGAGCGTTAGCGCTCGGTGGCCTCGCGCAGAACAACTAAGACAACGAGAGAGCACCCCGTCAAAATATTGCCGACCAGCTGCTATGTGTCAGATCGATGAGATGGTGTGCTTCGTGGGGCTCTGAGCGTTCCCTGTTCAGTAACGATGATCGTGGCGGACTGATACGGACGCCTGGAAGTATGTCGCAACGGATACCCAGCCTTTGTCGCCCACTGAGCGAATTCTCCATCGTGGCTAGTGCGCAAACCCTCTCGAATGGCGGTCTGCGCGGTCCTATGCGTTTTGGAGTGTTGCTGGGCTCAGCTCGGCACTACAGTTGCGGCGGCGATGTTTGTCATCAAAGGTGATCCAACAGATGTAGATGCGGTTAGCGCGACGCTTTTCGTGAAGTCACTGTTCATACGCATCGCCTCCTTCCTTTTGCTGTCTCGAAACCGAGAGAACATGTTGGGAATGACGTTGAGTAGTACAGCCACCACAACCATGGCGAGTGCCAAGCCCGGGGTTACCGGGCTCAGTCCAGCAACGTTGATGAGCTTACCTTCAGGTTGTGTCGAAGAAGCGGGCGGCCTGTTCACGGATACGCGCGAGCCGTTTGGATACCGCGCTGTGATTGCTGTACCCCAGGATCTGGCTGACTTCGGTGAGAGAGGTAACGCCGTTGCGGAGCACAACGACGATTTCGCGATCTTTTGGGTTGAGGAGGGTGAGGAAGTCGCTGCAGGCGAGCTGACCGACGATCTCGGTCTCTGGTCCATGGACCGGGACGGTGTCCTCGAGTTCGATGAAGGTGACTTGATTTTGGATCGGGTGTGGTTGAGCTTGCGTTCGAAGTCTTCTCTGGCGTGTGACCATCGGTCTGAGAAGTCGTCGTGAACTCGGTGGGAGCGCACGGCGTCGAGAATGCCGCGCAGGCGGCCGGTCCGGTCGGCAGCTTCGATGGTGCGTTCGACGAAGTACGCGGCTTCGGACTCACCCGACCAGATATCGGCGCCTTTACGCGGGGCAGCTGCGGTAACTCCTTCTAGGATTTCACCGTTATTCAGCTGTACCGGGCCTGATGTGATGCCGGTCTCGACGAGCGGCCAGGTTCGCATCTCATCTTCGATCGCTTCGGTGACGGCGGGAAGCCAGAAATCGAGGTTGTGCGCCAGGATCCGGACTGGGTCGTCTTTGGTGAATCCCGAGGCGGGAGAGCTGGGCATGAGGTGACGCCAGACGGTGGCGCCCCAGGCTCGGGTGAGGCGCTGATGGAAGTCGGAGGGCAGGTACGGGTCTGGGCTGGTGAGTTCAGCCCAGAATGGCCATTGACCGGCGTGCAGTAGTGGTAGCCCGAACCGGTCGAGGGTCGTGCGGGGCAGTAAATGAAAAAGGGGTGCGTAGTCGTAGTACCGGGATTCGGTACGAGGAATGAACACGATGTTGTTGTCACCAAGGTCGGCGATTCGTGTGAGATCGGCAGGAAGATGTTCCCAGTCTTGGGCGTCGGGATCACTAGCGTCTCTGAAGAATCGCCGACGGTACTGGGCAGCCTCCCACAGGGTGTTCCAGCGGGCCACTGAGAAGACCCTGGCGCCGTAGGTATCGAGATCGGCTGAGGGGCTTGCCGGCATGGGAATGGGCACGAATTCGGGACGTTGGGGAACATCCGGCCGTATCACCGCTTGAAAGAACGCCGCTGCCGCGGACATGCTCCACATGCGGGGATAACTGTCAGAGCCGCCGTGTTCGTGATTAGGGCTTAACAGGACGTCACGGCCGGGCTCGTAACGGTCGTAGTCATTTGGACTGGCAGTTTCGGTGTCCTCAGACATGATGGTCATACCTATCTCACGACACACTGGTGCCGATCCGTTCCATCGAAACGGAACAATCTCCGTCGGCCCGGATCGCCGCCGACAACCAGCGCGTGGTGGCTTTGTCGGTGACCGTGCGTGGAATACACGGAAGGCTACGCCGCGGCCTCCACCATCTCCCTCCTTGGGGAGCGGCCATCGTGCAGAGGCTCGCGGTGTACGTCCGTTACCTCTTGAGCGGCGATTCTCTGCAGAATCCCACCAAGATCCGATATCCGTCACGTGACGTATAGGTGTCGCGCAGGCCGACAGGATCGAGCGTGGAGCTGCAGAATAAGCGGGCTGTTCTAAGACGCTGGTGAGGATGCGCGTAGGAATTGAAGTGAACACTGAGATTTCGGCGGTGAGTCCGTGGGAATGGACAACTTCAAGTGCGAGGTCAGGCTGTTGCGCATTTGAAAGAAGGATTCAGAACCTACAAGCCGCTGTAGGGTCTCAGATCCCGTGGCATATTCGCGCCGCTGATGTCGTACGGGCGTCATATGCGACATTGGCTTGAGCCGGTGTGGTTGGTTCGGCGTGTCGGCGGGAGAGGTGCCCATATAGGGGTTTCACGATTGACGTGGGCAAGTCATTATGACGTTATAATATCTAGGTGACCGTGCATTCGGAGAAGCTGCCGCTGTATGCCCAGGTAGAGCAGGAACTGGCAGAGAGCATTCTTTCCGGAGAACTGGTGCCTGGCACGCGGTTGCCTACGGAGGACACGCTTATCGGGCGGTTTCAGGTAAGTCGGATCACTGTCCGTCGTGCGATGCAGAACCTGTCGGCACGCGGACTTGTCGAGATCCGGCACGGGGTAGGCACTTTTGCAGCTGAGCCCATGATTGAGCAGCCATTGACAGAGCTGCGCGGATTCGTTGAGGACATGGACAACGCCGGGGTCCGGGCGACCGCGCGAGTGGTGAGCACGCGAACAGCCGAGGCTACTGCCGAGATTGCCGAGGCGTTGCAGGTCAACGTAGGGGCGCCCGTCACAGTTCTCGAACGGGTGCGGTTGGGCAACGGCAGGCCACTATCGTTCGATCGGACCTATCTGACGCATGACCTGGGATCTCAAGTCGTCCAGCACGATCTTGAGGTTCATCCTGTCTTCACTCTGCTCGAGGAGCAGTACGGCATCCCTCTAGTCGACGCCACCTACAAGCTAGAGGCTGTTGCAGCGGAGGCTCATGTCGCTTCGATGCTTGAGATACCCATCGGCAGTGCCATCTTTCTGATTACCAGAACGACTTTCACCGTCGGCGCTAAGCCCGTGGATTACGAGAGGCTGCACTACCGCGGCGATGCGGTCAGCTTCGTGACCAGACTGCGGCGCAACCCCGCGGGAGCCCGTTGAATCCCGCTACGGCGGCAGTGCTGTTCACCGCGGCGATGGCCGCAGCAGCACTGGGCAGCGCCCTGGGAATGGCCGGAGGAATATTCGTTGTCCCCCTTTTGACTACGTACATGCACGTACCGTTCTCCACCTCAGTTGCGGTGAGTCTGGTCTCCGTCGTGGCGTGCTCCTGCGCCAGCGCCCCGCAATTCCTGTCGGCAAGACTGACCAACATGCGCTTGGCTGTTGTCCTGGAAACAGCAACTGTTTCAGGGTCTTTCGCCGCAGTCGCACTGCTTGGTCTGCTGACGAACCGGCTACTGTACTTGCTCTTCGCGGTCACCATGGTCATCTCGGCGTGGCAGATGTTCACGGGCAGAGAAGCATCGACGCGCCCGCATGCCCCCGCTGCGAGCTCATGGGGAACACGACTGCGGCTACACGCGAGTTATCCTGGCGCTCAAGGTCAAGGCGCCGTCACCTATTGGGTCAACCGACTACCGCTTGGTCTGACGTTGATGTTCGGTGCTGGACTGTTATCGGCACTTCTGGGTATCGGCAGCGGCGTTCTCAAGATACCCGCCATGGATTCGGCGTTGCGCTTGCCCGTTAAAGTCTCTTCTGCCACAGCCAATCTCATGATCGGTGTGACCGCCGCGGGCAGTGCGGCCGCCCATCTTCTGCACGGCGACCTCCGACTCGACCTCGCCGCACCCATCACGCTCGGCTCGGTAGCGGGCGCAATCTGCGGGGCGCCGGTCTTGACACGACTACCCAGTGGCATCCTGCGGGCCATACTCATCCTGGTTCTGCTGGCCCTCGCGGGCGTTATGACTGTCCAGGCCCTGCGAGTCGGAGCGTGATGGGGGCGCCCGCAGACCAACCGGACCGCGCGACATACCTTCTGATGAGTATCGGGAGTGGCGTTAGCTGCCTGATCATCGCCGCCGGCGCGATCATGCACTACACAGCCTGGGCAAGCGCCAGCACAGCGACCATCGGCACCGGAATCACCGTGCTGATCGCCGTCCCCATCCTCCGGCTGCTGGTCATGGCCGCGGTGTTCACCCGCACACGCGAACTTGCGCTCCTGGCAATCACGCTCGCAGTCTTAGGGATGCTCGTCGCCACCGCCACAGCAGGAACCATCTGAATTCCCACCTCCGCGGATTACGCCCGCGGTAGTGGCCAAACCAGCCGGGCTGAGCGACGCCAGGGCGCCCACGTGGATGGCGGCATTTGTTACTCCGGCCCGGGCTCCGCATTCAACCTCAGGGCAGCAGCGGTGGCCGGCCCAAGGACACCGTCCGTCTTGAGGCCACGCGTCCGGCGCTGGAACTCCTTAACGGCAGCTTCGGTGTTCGGGCCAAAGATCCCGTCGGCCACCAGGCGGGGGCCTTGCTCGTTGAGACGGCGCTGGAGTCGGGCGACCTGCGGCCCTCTGGAGCTGCCGAACAGCAGAACATCGGCGTACTCACCTACTGGCACGGGCGGTCTCGGTGTCGGCGCAGGCTTGGCAACGTGGCCGATCTGGTCCTGGATGTCGTGTCGCAGGATATCCATGTCGATAGCCCCCGGATCCCACTTACCCTGGGCGCGACCGGCATATTCTTTATGCCCGATCGTGCGGGCGGAGGTCTGCGCCAGCCGCCGGTTGATCGCCGCACAGCAATTGACCAAGGCGAAGTATTGTGCGTCGGGCCAATTCTGGCGGTGCGGAGCGGTAGGACTAGTACCGGTGTTGGCGCATTCGATGCCGATCAGGTACCAATTGCCCATGTTGGTCGGCAACCACGGATACATGCCCACGCCCGCGTGCCACGCAACGCCGACCGCTACCACGGTCGCCGTGCCATCCCGCGCGATGTGCAGCTGTGACAGCGGCCCCGCAAGGTCAGGGCGACCCTGGGCGATCGAGGCGGCGCTGGTGTTATCGGATCCGGTGTGGTGCACCATGACACCGCGAATATCTTTGAAGTCGCCGTGCCCGCGGCTACGCCAGCCGGGATATTCGATGGGGTTGACTCCCTCGGCGCGCAGGATGTCGACAATCCAGACCGGATCGCCGGTCCAAGGTCCCGTCTGCGGCATAGCGGGTCCTTCCCCGCGTCGTCGGTAACAGTGGAATGCCAACCGTCAACGCGATCGAACACGCGGTGCGGACGCCGAAGTCCGATGCGTATCTGAATTCTACGCCGGGTATGTGATGTCTTGTAACTCAAGCTTTTCCACTCTCAGGCGCCTACAATTGATGGTGTCAGCTCGGCCGTCTTCACTGGCGGTAGCTGGGGCCAGTCTCAACGTGAGGGGTGAGTCAAATGGTCAGAACACATACCGTGGTTGCGGGCGACACACTGTGGCAATTGGCCTTGCGTTTTTATGGTGATGCGGAGCTGTATCGGTTGATTGCCACCGCCAGCGGGATCGCCGATCCTGCCGCCATTGGTGTGGGGCAACGGCTGGTCATTCCCGATGCCACGAGATACACGGTGGTTGCGGGAGACACGTTGTCGGCGTTGGCGTTGCGTTTTTATGGTGATGCGGAGCTGTATCGGTTGATTGCCGCCGTCAACGGCATTGCCGATCCCGCTGCCATGGACGTGGGACGGGTACTGGTCGTATTTCTCGGGCGCAGTGACGGGTTTGGGCTGACGATCGTGGACCGCAATGAGGACGACCCGCGCCTGTGGTACTACCGGTTCCGGACCGACGCGATCGGCTGGAACCCCGGCGTCAATGTCCTACTTCCCGACGACTATCGCACCAGTGGACGCACCTATCCGGTCCTTTACATGCTCCACGGCGGCGCCGCGGACTTCCGCCAGTTCGACTTTTTGGGCATCCGCGACCTGACCGCTGGAAAACCGATCATCGTGGTGATGCCTGACGGCGGGCAGGCGGGTTGGTACTCGAACCCGGTCGGCTCGTTCGTCGGCCCACGAAACTGGGAGACGTTCCACATGGCCCAGCTGATTCCGTGGATCGAGGCGAACTTCCGAACATACGCTGAGTACGACGGCCGCGCGGTTACCGGGTTTTCGATGGGTGGGTTCGGTGCGCTGAAGTACGCGGCCAAGTATTACGGCCACTTCGCCTCGGTGAGTAGCCATTCCGGCCCGGCGAGTCTTCGCCGGGACGGGGGCCTCGTCGTGCATTGGGCGAACCTAAGTTCTGCCGCCGTCGAACTGGGCGGTGCAACCGTCTACGGCGTGCCGTGGGACGAGGCCCGAGTCAGTGCCGACAACCCGGTCGAACGGATCGAGAGTTACCGAAACAAGCGGATTTTCCTCGTCGCGGGTACCAGTCCGGATCCGGTCAACTGGTTCGACACCGTGCAGGAGACCCAGGTGCTTGCCGGCCAGCGGGAGTTCCGCGGACGCCTCAGCGACGCCGACATCCCACACGAGTTTCGTGAGGAGCCCGGTGGCCACGTCTTCCGGCCCGACATGTTCGTTCTCGACCTCGACGGGATCATCGCGCGGCTGCGCTCCGCGAGTAACAGCGTGGCCGTCTGAGACCTCGCCGACAGCCACCAGCGTGTGGTGGGTTGATCGAATACGACGTCACTGATGGAAGTTCCACTGGCCGACATCCTGGGCCAGGGCGTCGCTGACGTCGACTTCGAGCCCGCCGACAACCGGGCCCGGATTGGATGCGGTGCTCACGATGCGTTGGTAGAGGACCGCGCCCGGGAAGACCTGGCCGCGAGACCAGGACCGGGTCTGCCAGGCCCACACGTGGCCGGGGGAGCGCGAATTGCCGATCACGCCATCGGCGGCGGCCCACTGGCACGGATTGACACCCCCGTAGATGCCGGTGCGCTGCACTCCCAACACTGAATTGATGCCCCGAAACCACGGCAGCGCAACGTCATTCCAGGTGTCGCGGTTGATGTCGTCGTCGACGGAAAAGAAGACCGGTGCGCTCTGTCCGCCGCCCGCGGCAGTGTGCAGCTGCCAGGCGGTGCGAGCGTCTTCGACGCCGCCGGCGAATCCGCGCGTAAAGTCCGAAGGCGCTGTCCCGCCGGGCTTTCCGTACTGGAAATTGCTGACGATCACCAGCCCGGCCGCAGTGAGCGCCTGAGCGTAGGGCCGCGTGATCGGTTTGGCGCCCATGGAGGAGCCGGGACGTGACGTGGAGACGTAATTGATTACCCCTGCATGTCCGGCGGCCTTAATGTGCTCCGCCGGAATCTGTCGCATGGCGAAGTCGATCAATGTGGGAGCGGCGGCCGACGCCGTCGGTGTGCCGGCACCGAGCGATGCCGCACCCAGCCCAGCCAGTGCCGACACGGCTGTGGCGTAGCGCAGCGCGTCACGCCGGGTTACCGAGCGTGAGGAGCGCAGAAAGCTGTTAGTCCCCGACCAGTCTTGCATCGCAGGATGTTAACAATGTGGCTGTTGTGAAAATCGTAGCCTCACCGGTGCATCCGATAACGCTCTTGTATCAATGCGAAGGACCTCGTGATCGTCACGGGCGCAGTCCTTCTCGACGGCAGGGGCCCGATTAGTTGCTGTAGAGATGCAGAACTTGCGCCGCCGCTGTGGCGATATCGCCGCTCAGCCTCACGACGGGCGGGCCGCCGCGCTGATGGATGACGTTCGCCAGGACGATCACGTACGTATCCGAAGCCGGGTCTATCCATAGTGTTACTCCGGTGAAGCCGGAGTGGCCGAAGCTGCCGATGGGAAAGAGCTTTCCGCGCGGTTTGGAGAGTTCTGTATCGATATCCCAGCTGAAACCACGGAGGTTCTGTCCCGCAATCGCCGGATAGCTCGGTGCAAGCAGGGGATCTGTTGGGTTAGAGGCCTTTTGGATAGCCTGGCGGGTGGCGTTGTTGGCCGCCTGGAGCTGGGTCGCGGTGTGGCCGGGCTGCTGCGGACTCGTCATCAATTCAAGCGTGGATTGCTTCAGCGGGAACACACTTGGGCGCCCGGCGAGCCGATCGAGAAGCGCCCGCGAGTACCGGCCGAGGTCGTCGGCCGTGGAGAACACGCCGGCGCTGCCGGTCACACCGCCCATCCGGCGCGCCGTCGGATCGTGCACGGTGCCGCGAAGCAGATGGCCGTAATAGGGGTTGATGCCCGGAGTGTCTTCGTCGTGGGCCGTCGGCGCGATGCGCCTCAAAAGATCGGTGCTCCAGGCGCCCGGCGGGCACGGCGTAACGGTATGCGCGCTCGCATCAAAAGCAATTGCCGTACCGATGATGTGGTGGGGGCCGCACGCCTTGGCTGCGGGAAGGTACCGAGTGTCGGCCATGCCCAACGGTGCAAAGACGTTGTGCTGCACATAAACATCCAAAGGCTCTTCGGTGATCTTTTCGATCAGTGCACCGAGGATGATGAAGTTGATATCGGAATAGTGGAACGTTGTGCCGGGGTCGAATGCTAACGGGGCGGTGAGTGCGCGATGGATGCCGTCGGCCTTGTCTGCCTCCATCAGACCCCAGGGACCCTGATGGCTCAAGTCACCTCCGGAGCCCGAGGTATGCGTGAGCAGCATGCGAAGCGTCACCTGGGCGCGCCGTGGGTCATTGGTGGGGTTGAAGTCCGGCAGATATGTCTGCACGGGTTCGTCGATTCGAACCAGGCCCTTTTCGTACAGCTGGAGAAGAGCCACGCTCGTCGCGAGGGGTTTGGTCAACGACGCCAGGTCGAAAATTGTGTCTTCGGTCATCGGCTCGGCGGGCGCGGGCGCCCCATCGAGGCCGGGTTCGTCGGGGAGCTTGCGCCACCCGAAAGCCTGTCGGAAGGCAACTGCGCCAGCGTGCCCTATCTCAACCACCGCACCGGGCAGCCGAGGTGCCGAAACCGCGTCGTTCACGAGTTGGGTGACCGGCGCGAAAGGGCCGTGGGGAACCACGCTCGGCGCAGGGAGCCGATGCGCTGAGTTCCCGCATGAGGGCACCCCGGAGAGGGCAAGGAGAACTGTTCCGACGACACAGGCCCGGGCGACGCGCGATCCTGGCATCTTCACCTGGTCGACGGTAGTGCAGCGGCGGCGAGCATCATCCCGATAGCAGCTCCGTACGTATTCAATTTGTTACCGAATCCCAGGATATTCACAATTAACGCGAAGTCGATATTCAGGGGGTGAGAGTAAAAGTAGGCGCGAGAAATAATCATATTGAAGAAAAATATTTGATTGCCGATCGTGTGAGGCCTGCTTAGCATCGGAAGTATGCCAACATTTGATGTGAATTCTGTGGACTGGGACGAGTTATATCGGGGAGAAGCGGTCTATGCGCCCGGTGATCCGGGCTGGAACATCGGTGAGATGCAGCCCGAGATAGCCGCTCTGCACCGGCAAGGTCGTTTCGAAAGCCCTGTTCTAGACGCTGGATGTGGAATCGGGCTAACGTCGTTGGCGCTAGCGGGGCACGGCTATCAGGTTGTGGGGCTCGATTTATCTCGCGGCGCGATAGAAAAAGCAAAGAAGGCTGCCGCACCGCTCGGTTTGGACGTTGTTTTTGATAGTGCTGACTTGACCTCCAATGTCGGTTATCGGAACCATTTCAATACAGTGATCGACGGCCTTGTATTCCATTGTTTACCCGATGAACTCCGGGAAAACTATGTGCTGTCCTTGGCGCGAGCACTTAAGCCGGGCGGCAAGTTTTTTGCACTTGTTTTTGCTACCGAGGCCTTTCCGCCGGATGCAGGATTCGGGCCGCGGCCGTTCACGGAACAGCAGTTGCGCGACATCGTTGGGCAGCACCTAGTTGTCGATGAAGTACGGCGTGCCCGAGCGTGGGTGAATGTTCCCGACCAGCTGCCTGAAGGCTTCGAATACCGCAATGTGACGATCGGCTCCGATGGGCGCGCACAACTGCCGGCCTGGCTGGTCTCGGCGCATCGCAGCTGACGTTGTGATGACGGCCGTGTCCCTCGTGTCGGAGACAGAGATGCGGGCCACGGGTGGCTAGTCCCCGGAGTTCCGCGTCTCCACGCGATCGGCGACGCGTTGGTCTGCCGGGTTGGGGGACTGACGCAGCCCGTCGATGACACCGGTGCGATTGCGCTCGGGCTGGTTCTGCGACATCTTCGTCTTGCCTTCGACACGATCGATGCTCAGTTCGATCCCGACGATGGCGCGGATCTGTGCAGTGGTGAATGCTGCTGGGGCATCATCGATTCCCCAGGGCGACTCCCTGTTCTGCTCATGCCGGTCCGTGAGTTCGGTGACGAGCGTGCGTACCCAGTCTGCATCGTCATGAGCGGCGAGCTTGCCGTGAACGGTCACGACTTCGTAGTTCCAGGTGGGTACCACCTTGCCGGTTTCGCCCTTGGTGGCATAGAAACTGGGGGAGATGTACGCCTGCGGTCCGGGAAAGATCGCGACGGCCGGTCCGGTTCGTTGCCAGTGCGGGTTAGCCCGAGACACGTGCCCCACCACGGTCTTGGTTGCGGCCCGATAGAGCAGGGGGACCGGAGTCACCAGGTATCCGTCGTCGTCATGCGTGACGAGGTGGGCCAGACCCACGTCGGCGAGCGCCGCAGCGGTCTCCTCGTCGCTCATCACGAAGTTCTTTGGTACGTACACAAGCTCATTGTCCTCAACCGCTGTCGGTGAAGCGACCGAGTTAACCGGGCTCCGCCGCCAGGTGTGACCGATCTCGTCCCCAGCGGTCCGCGTGCATAACCACCTACAGTGGTTGTTCGAAGAACGTCGAGAGGACCGTATGTCTACGGAAACGCCTGCTACACGCCTTGGGGCGGATGTCCAGGTTGTGCAGCCGCGCGCGTTCCTGCCGATCTTTCTGCTGGCCTACTTCGCTTCCGCGGTCGCCCTGCTTGCCGCCGGTGCGGTCAGCATTCCCCTGCGTCTTGCCGAGCTCGACCCGGACCACAAGACACAGGCGCTGTCGCTGACGATGGCTCTCGGCGGAATTGCGATCATCGTGGTGACTCCGCCTCTGGGCCATCTCAGCGACACATCGACCTCGCGGTTCGGTATCCGTAGACCGTTTCTCGTGGGGGGCACCCTCCTGGGGGCGGTGGGTCTGACGACATTGGCCACGGCACCGACGGTCGGCGGTGTCGTCGCCGGTTGGTGTATCACCCAGATGGGTTTCGCCGCAACGCTTGTGGTGTTCAACGCACTGTTGGCAGATCAGATATCGGTCGCCATCCGGGCACGTGTTGCGGCGGTGTTCGGCATCTCGACCAGTCTGGCGCCCGTGGTCGGCAGTGTTTTCATCAACGTCCTGCCCAACGATCCCCGCTGGTGGTTCGGTCTGCCGGCGGTGCTGGCGTTGGCATTCAATGGTGCCGCCGCACTTATTCTGCGCGATATCGTTCGCACGCAGCGGCTTCCCCGGAGCTGGCAGGCGATCCTTGCCAGCTATTGGATCAATCCAAGGAAGCACCAGGATTTCGCCTGGGCGTGGATCTGCCGACTGTTCGTCACGATGTCGGTGTTGTTGGTGACGGTCTACATGCTGTATATCGTGGCGGGCACCTTGGGGTTGTCCGAGCATGAGGCAGCCGCCAAGTACGGCATCATCATCGGCGCCTTCTTGATCACCAATATGCTCACCGCAGCGGTATCTGCGTGGTGGTCGGACCGCACCGGGCGACGGAAGGGCATCGTCTGGTCCTCGTGCCTGATCACGGCGATAGGCTTGGTGATCCTGTTGCTGTTCAAGGACTTTCATGCCCTCCTGCTCGGCGCGGCGGTAATCGGAGCAGGGCAGGGTGCCTACGCCGCGGTGGACTTGGCACTGATGACGGAGGTGCTGCCGGAGACGGAGTCCTCTGGGAAAGACCTTGGCGTGGTGGCAATGGCGTACCTGTTGCCGCAGCTGCTCGTCCCCATGCTGGCAACGGCACTATTCGGGTTGCACCACGCTCAAGGAGATTTCAGCATCCTGTACCTCGCGTCCATGGTGCTCTCGGTCCTCGGTGCGCTGGCAGTGCTTCCGATCAAATCCGTGCGGTAGCGGGACCGGATCGGGTCACTCGTCGTGGAGTTCGACGTAGGAGGCCACGGCAGAGTAGAAGATCTCGACGTAGATGTCGATCATGTGTTGGCGGTTTAAGTCGGGGCGGGACTGCCACCAGTGTCCGAGACGCTCAGCGGCCCCGGACATGGCGTGGGCGAGACCTTCGGCGAACAGCTCGGGTATGCCGGGCCGATCTTTGATGATCAGTCGGTAGGTCGTCTGGATGTTGTCCAACCGCAGCGCAGTGAGTTCTTCCCGTGATTCGGCGGGCAGCACTGCGGCGCTGCCGTAAATCAGCTCCCACCGCTCGGGGTGGGTCTCCAGGAGCTCGAAGAACAGGTTGGCGGCGGTGGCGAACTGCTCTCGCACCGCCAACGAGGAGTCCACCCGCAAGATCAGTGCCTGCGCGAAGTCGGCCTGCGCTCGGCGAGCGCAGGCCAAATATGCGCCATCTTTGGTTGTGAAGTGGCGGTAGGCGATGGGCTTTGTGACGCCCGCGGCCTGCGCGATATCGCCCAGCGACACAGCGGCAAAGCCGCGCTCGAAGAACAACTGCTCGGCGATGTCGAGTAGGTGCGTGTGACGCAGCACCCACGGCTGACGTGTCGAGCTGGCATCCATGAGCCAACAGCCTAGCCCTCTTGTTACTTTCGGTAACAAGAGCTATGTTACTCATGGTAACAAAGGACTCTGTGGTCGCAAGGAGCATGTGATGAGGGGATTCGACGGTCGTGGTGCATTCCGCTCCCGACACACCGCCTCAAAGATGAGCAGTCGCAGACGGTCGAGCGACCGCGCCGGCCGAATCCTCGGCACGTTGTGGATGCCCTTGGTGGCGCTGCTCGTCATCGCTGTCGTCGGCTTCGGAGTCAATCGGATTCGGGAGAAGTCGCAGGCGATCAGCCACCCGCCGACTACCCGTCCGATTCCGGCCACGGTTGTTCAGATCAATCCCAAGAACGTCACCTATGAGGTGTTCGGCAATTTGGGGGCCAGCGGGAAAGTGTCTTATGCAAACCTCAACAGCGAACCCGTCGACGTCGTGCTGACATCACTGCCGTGGTCGGTCTCCGAAACCACGATGTCGTCGGCGGCGTCGCTGAGCCTGGTCGCACAGGTCGACGGGGACTCGCTGGGCTGCCGTATCCGGGTCAACGGTGAGGTCCGCGAAGAGCAGGTCGTCAACCATGCCAGCGCCGCGGTCGCATGCACGGTGACGGCAGCATGACGCCGACTCAGCAGCCGCCGGAGGACGCGGACACGGGCCCGGTGCTGGTACCTTCCGCGTCGCCGGTGGCGAAGGAACCCGAGAAACGCCCGGGGCCGGTGCGATTGCTCCGGGTGCTGGCGATTCCGGTGGTGATTTTCTGGGTGGTGGCTGCCGCCGCCCTGAACATCTTCGTGCCCACCCTGGAAGAAACGACCGCGGCCAATGCCAAGGCGATGATTCCGCGTGACGCACCCTCGTCGGCCGCGGCCATCACCCAGGGCCAGGACTTCAAAGAGTCCGACTACACCAGCATGGCCGTGATCGTCCTGGAGACCGAGGGCCGCACGCTCGGCGAGCAGGATCACCGCTACTACGACGAGATGGTCCGTCGTCTGCTTGACGACAAAGAGCATGTGCAGTCGCTGATGAATCTGTGGGGCGACCCGGTGACCATGTCGGGCCAGCAGAGCGCCGACGCGCAGGCGGCAACGCTGACGGTCCGGCCTGCCGGTGATTTGGGCGATGCCGACTCGAACAGGTCGATCAAGGCCATCCGCGGCATCATCGACAAGCTGGATAAGGACAAGCCGGAGGGACTCAAGGTCTATGTGAGTGGCCCGGCACCGTTGGCCTCGGACACCCTCAACGCCGCCGACGAGAGCATGGTCACTCTCACCATCGTCACCATCGTGGTCATCATCGCGATGCTGCTGATCGCGTACCGGTCGTTCACCCGGGCGATCATCCCGTTGATCGGCGTGCTGATCACGTTGGCCACCGCTCGCGGCGTCGTTTCTCTCCTGGTCGAAAATCACGTCATCGGCATCTCATCGTTCGCGATGAACATGGCGGTGTCTTTGGTGCTCGGTGTCGCCACCGACTACGGCATCTTTTACCTGGGGCGTTTTCAGGAGGCCCGGCGTGCGGGGGAGGACCGCGAAGCGGCCTACTACACCTCGGTGCGCAGCGTGGCCCACGTCGTTCTGGGATCGGGTATCGCCATATCGGGTGCGTGCCTGTGCCTTAGCCTCACGACGCTCGACTACTTCCGCACTCTGGGGCCGCCGTGTTTTGTGGCGATGGTGGTCGCCGTTATCGCGGCCCTCACGCTGGGCCCGGCGCTACTCACCCTGGGTAGCAAGGTGCCCTGGTTGTCCGAACCGGCCAAGACCAGCCCGGTCTGGCGCAAGCTCGGCACGGCGATCGCCAAATGGCCGGTCGCGATGATTGCGGTAGCGGCCCTGGTGATCCCGTTGTGTATCGCCAATCTGGCCAACTACACGGTGAGCTACAACGATCGCGACTATGCGCCCAAGAGCGTCGAGTCGTCTCGCGGGTATGACGCCGCGGATCGGCATTTCCAGCCGAGTCAGCTCTCGATCGACACGCTGTACATCAAGGCCGATCACGATATGCGCAACACCACCGACATGATCAGCCTCGATCGCGTTGCCAAGAACATCGTCCGCACCCCCGGCATCTCGATGGTGCAAAGCATCACCCGGCCCAACGGCCGCCCGTTGGAACACGCCTCCCTGCCGTACGCGATGGGTTCGATGGGAACCAAGATCGGTCAGAACCTGGGATTCCTGAAAGACCGCGTCGCCGATATCGACACCATGGCCGCCCGGATGGGCGACATGATGGAGTCCACCAAGAAGATGGCGGACATCACCGGTCAGTTGTCCGCGGGCACGCAGATGTCGGTGGAGGCTTCTCGGGGCCTGAAGGCCGCGATGGAAAAGACCCGCGACAATCTGGCCACGTTCGACGACTTCTTCCGTCCGATCCGCAACTATTTGTATTGGGAACCGCACTGCTTCGATATTCCGATCTGTTGGGCAATGCGCTCGCTCAATGAATCGGTCGACAATATCGACGAAGCGACCTCGCAGTTGGGTCCGATGGTCGACGGCCTGAGCATGGTCGACGCGGCCACGCCGCAGATGATCACGCAGCTCAACGGGATGGTGCAGAACATGGCCGTCATGCAACAGCTGACGTCGACCATGCAAAGTCTGTTTCACGCCACCATCGCCCAGCTGGAACCGATGATCAATCCGATGGTCGATATGGGCAAGGCGTTCGACAATGCCAAGAACGACGACTTCTTCTTCATGCCGCCAGATTCGTTCAAGACCAAGGATTTTCAAACCGGTCTGAAGTTCATGATGACCCCCGACGGCCGCGGTGCCCGGATCCTGATCTACCACGAGGGCGAGGCCATGAGCCCGGAAGGCATCGATCAGATCCAGCGGGCCGAGGCTGCTGCCCACGAGGCGATCAAGGGCACGTCGCTGTCCAATGTTGATCTGCTGGTGGCCGGCGCGTCTGCGAATTATCGTGACGTACAAGCGTTTTCTATGAACGACATCCTCACGATGATGCTGGCGACGTTCGGCCTGGTGTTCCTGATCGTCATGGTCATAACCCGGACCCTGGCGGGTTCGGTGATTGTTCTGATCACTGTGGTGCTGTCCTTCCTGGGCTCCCTGGGGCTGGCCGCATTCATCTGGGAAACGCTCATAGGTATCGAATTGCATTGGCTTACACTGCCCATCGCGTTCATCGTGTTGGTGGGTGTGGGCTGTGATTACAACCTGCTGCTGCTTTCCCGGTATCGGGAGGAGCTGCACGCAGGCATCCGCACCGGTCTGATTCGCACCATCGCGGGGTCTGGCAACGTGGCCGTCACCGCCGCGTTCGTGCTGGCGGGCACCATGCTCGCGATGCTGTCCAGCGATGTGGTCAACATCGGCCAGGCCGGATCCACCATCTGCATCGGGCTGATCTTCGACATGATGATCGTTCGGCTGTTCCTGGTGATGCCGTTGGCACGATTGCTTGGGCCGTGGTTCTGGTGGCCCCAGAAGCTGCCAAAACCTGAGCGCGCCATGTTCAGGGA
Source organism: Mycobacterium sp. NGS15 (assembly GCF_059813245.1). NCBI lineage: Bacteria > Bacillati > Actinomycetota > Actinomycetes > Mycobacteriales > Mycobacteriaceae > Mycobacterium > Mycobacterium sp. NGS15. Next base: position 176,618 of record NZ_JCALEF010000001.1, read on the forward strand.
CGAGCCGGTCAGCGCACAGCCGTGACGAGGCGCTATCCGCTGTTGCGCAGCGCAGTGGCGAGACCACTCATCGTGAGCAGTATGCCGCGCTGCACCAGTTCGTCCTGGTCGCCGGAACGGTATCGACGCAACAGTTCAACTTGTAGGTGGTTGAGCGGCTCTAGATAGGGAAAACGGTTGAACACCGAACGCGCGAGTGCCGGATTGTCGGCTAGCAGGTCGTCATGTCCGGTGATCAGTTGATGCATGACGATGGTTCTGTCGTGTTCAGCCACGATCTTGTCGAAGACCCGGTGCCGCAACGCTTCGTCCTCGACAAGCTCGGCATAGCGGGCAGCCAGTCCCATGTCTGACTTCGCCAGAACTTGGGCCATGTTGGAGAGGACCGTTTGAAAGAACGGCCATTGACGGTAGAGCTGCTGCAACACCTCAAGTCGTCCGTCACCTTCGGCGATCCACTGTTCGATCGCGGCTCCCGTGCCGTACCAGCCGGGCAGCATCACCCGCGATTGGCTCCAGGCCAAAACCCAGGGGATAGCACGCAGGTCGGCGATCGATGTGGTGGGCTTTCGCGACGTTGGCCGACTCCCGATGTTGAGGGCCCCGATTTCATTGACTGGTGTCGAAGCCTTGAAATACTCGACGAAGCCTGGGGTATCGTGCACCAATTCGCGGTAGGCGCGCTGGGCGCGCGCGGCAAGGTCATCGAGTATTTCGTACGCCGCGCCGGCCGCCTGCCCCAACCCTTCGACGTCGAGCAGTGTCGACTCCAGGGTTGCGGCCAGCAGTGTTTCGAGGTTGCGATGTGCGGTGCGTGGCTCGGCGTACTTGGCGGCGATTACTTCGCCCTGTTCGGTGATACGAAGCGACCCGGACACCGCCCCCGGCGGCTGCGCCAGGATGGCGTCGTAGCTGGGACCACCACCGCGGCCCACGGTGCCTCCGCGACCGTGGAAGAGCCGCAATCGAATTCCGGTCTTGCGTGCGGATTCCACCAAGTCCAGTTCGGCGCGGTACAGGGCCCAGTTGGCAGCCAGGTAGCCGCCATCCTTGTTGGAATCCGAGTACCCGAGCATGACCTCTTGGCTCTCGCCGCGGGCTGCCACCAGTGCGCGGTAAAGCGGAATTTCTAGTGCTGCTTCGAGAATGGCGGAACCTCGTTGCAGGTCGTCGATCGTCTCGAACAGCGGGACGATGCCCACCGGGCAGTATGGCCTCGGTCGTGAAGCGTCCAGCAGACCCGCTTCCTTGAGCAGAATCGCGGCTTCCAACATGTCCGAAACCGATTGGCACATAGAGATGATGTAGTTGGGGACCGCCGCGGGACCGTAGACGCGAACGGCACGAGCGGCGGCAGCGACGATATCGAGTTCCTTGCGGGCAAGCTCGGAGAGCTCGGCGCCCTCGCCGATCAGAGGGCGCCGAGTGCGCAGCTCGGTGACCAGCACCTCGATGCGCTCCGGCTCCGATAGCGATCGATAGTTGGGATGCACACCAGCCCATGCAAGCAATTCCGACACCACTTCTTCGTGGACGTCCGAGTTCTGCCGCATATCCAGTCCGCTGAGATGAAAACCGAAGACGTGCACTGCTTCCCGTAGCGCATGCAGCCGATCGTCCGCCAGCACCACGCTGCCGTGTGCGCGTAGCGAAGCGTCCACGGTGTCAAGGTCTCTGAGCAATTCATCTGGGGCGCGGTATGGGCTCAGGTTCAAATTGAGATCGTGCTCGGGCATCTGGTCAAGGATCTGTGTGGCCGTCGCGGTGAGGCGCGCATGGATGACGCGCAGTGCACGACGGTACGGTTCGTCTGCCCGCTCGGTTTCGCCACCGTGCTCGGCCAACGCGGTCAGCTCGGAAGAAACAGTGACCAGACGGACCGATAGGGAGAGCTCCTGCTCCAGCGCCACCAATTGTTCGAAGTAGTAGGCAACAGCCGTCTGGGCCGCGCTACTTGTCGCAAGATGCACCACCTCGGCGGTGACGTTCGGATTTCCGTCTCGGTCGCCGCCGATCCAGGATCCAGGCCGCAGAATAGGCTCGCTGAGCAGTTGCGTTTCCGGCCACCGACGGCGTAAGGCCGTGCGTACCTCGGCGTTGATCTCCGGTATCACTTCGAAGAACGCCGCCCGGTAGTATCGCAGACCGACCGCGATTTCGTCTTGAATCTTCAACCGGGACAAACGGATAAGTGCCGTCTGCCATAGCGTGAGAATGTGCCGCTGAAGTTCGTCTTCGATATTGCGACCAGTTTCGGTACGTGATAGTCCCTGCATCCGGAGCCGCATGAGCTCGGTGATCCGATGCTGAGTGTCGAATACGGTACGGCGGCGAGTCTCCGTTGGATGGGCAGTAATGACCGGTGACACCAGTGCGCCAGTCAGTGCGCGTGCGACACGATCCGAATTGAGTTGTGCTGCATCAAGTTTAAGGTACGTGGCGGCAAGACTGCTGTCCTGTGGCGCGGCGCCTGCGTCGACATGAACCGCGCGACGCCGCTCCCGATGAATATCCTCGGCCACATTGGCCAGCAGAGCGAAGTGGGTAAAGGCTCGAATAACGGGGATGGCCTGATGGATGTCCACGCCGTCGAACAGTTCTGCCAGCTCGGTGCGATCGATCTCGGAACGGCGCACTCTGAATGACTCCACCCGCGCCCGCTCAACAAGTTCGAAGACGTGATCGCCACACTGCTCACGCACTGTGCGGCCCAAGATCGTCCCCAGCAGTCGGATATCTTCGCGCATCGGCTCGGTAGCCTCCCGGCCCACCTGTGTCCGGGTAACCGCGCCTATTGGTGCTAGATCGGAAACCTCAGCCATAAGTAGAGTATCGGTGGCGACGAGGATGCCCGCACGATGAGCGCCGTGATTGTTTACAGACGTATCGGTACCCAATACGTCTGTGTGTATCTATGTGATCGACGCGATGGTGCTGTCCGACGCTGTCGGTGAGAACAAGTCGATCGCCGGTAGGAGGGCCCGTAGCAGGGCAGGGTTGACCTCCACCGGTTGATGAGTAACCGCGCGCACGATCCAGCGACCGGCCTCCTGTGCGGACAACGCGGCCGCGCCGTCGTATTCTGCTGTAGGTGCGATCATTTCGGTGCGCACGAGCGGGAAGTGCACGTTGGTCGCGTGCACGCCGGGATGTGGCCGCTCGGCATTGAGGCTGCGTCCGAAGATCGCCAGGGCGCTCTTCGAGGCCGCATACGCGGAGAAGCGCGGAAAAGTGTTGGCGTGCAAGGCCCATGTGCAGACATTGACGAATTGGCCACGACCGCGCGCGATCATTCCGGGCATCAAGCCGAGGGTCAGCTGCACGGGCGCGAAGTAGTTCAGCGCCATGGTCCGCTGGTAGTCGTGCAGCCGCTCGGTCGCATCGACAATGCGACGGCGTATGGAACGACCGGCGTTGTTCACCAGCACGTCCACCTGCTGATCGGCGAGATCCTGCAGCAGCCGTGCGATCTCGGCCTGATCGGTCAGGTCGCAGGTGCGCCAGTCACAGCCGGTCTCTGCCGCGAGTGTCCGTAGTTCGTCTGCACGCCGGGCCACACCGATGACCCGGGCTCCCCGGGCACGCAGTTGGGCGACGGCCTGTCGGCCGATCCCGGCTGACGCGCCCGTGACCACGACGGTTAATTGGCTGACATCGCGGCCCGGGCCGGACAGCAGGGAATCGATGCGTGCAGGTAGCAGGGTACGGCGCTGGACAAACTCCTGGACGGTACGGCTAACGGACACGGAAAATCCCTCTCGAGTCGCTGTGAGGCCAGCCGATATCGGATATGACCACATGGTCATATTAACGGATCCGGCGCGGCGGCTGGGCCGGGTCGGGTGCGTGCAGCGTTCTTGGCCGCTCGTTCCTGGGTACTCGCGAATCCGGGGGATTTCGCGTTGCTCAGCGGAACGCCCTACCGGGTTACCTCAGCGCGGTGGACGCCGGTCAAGCGGTACCGCAACGCACCAAGTTTCGGCGGTCGGCTCCGGGGCCACTTCTTGCCGCACTGATTGGAACGGCCTCGGATTTCCCGGTTGACCCGGCGATCATCGGGATCGGCATCTCCGCGTGGGCCTCGATCACCGGGTACCTCGCTGGCGAGGTCTTCGGGAGTCTGCAGGAACTCGTTGTGGATAGCGACGCGCTCTACAGCGATCACGTGGATACCGTCATGTGCGGCATGGGTTTTGCCGAGATTTGAGCCAGACTAGCTCGCCGTGCTGCTCTGCCTGTGCTATCGGCCGAAGGCACGGGCTAGCTTGCGGAGTTTAGGAGGTGGATCGGCGGCAAGGGCCTCGATCTGTTGGCGGCCTTTGTCTACCGCACTTACCAATTCGGCGCCGCGTCGTTGAGCGGTTTCAGCGAGCTCGGCTCCGCGCTCTCGGGCGTATTCGGCGATCACCGGGGCCTTCTCGCGTACGGTTTCACCGAGTTCTGCGGCCCTGGTTTGTAGTGATTGCGAGGGATGGTCGGCTCCGGGAATCGCCGAGGTAACGGCGGCGACGGCGTCGCCGGCAGCTCGACGGGCGCGCCACGACAGGCCGGGCTGTCCTTCGGTGTCGATACCGGCGATGATCAATCCGCCCAACAGCGAGATGTTCTTCCAGAAGTGGGTTTTCTGCTGCAATTTGAGCTCGGGATCGGGTTCGCGCCAGAACGCCTGGTCCGCTAGCGTCGCCGGAACCAGGGTGCCGGCGAGTGTCCACGCGGACACCCGGGGATATCTGCCACTGGCAAGAGCCAGCCCGGCGGCAAGCTGAGTAGCCGCGTGGATGCGGACGTAGGTCTGCGGGTCTCGTGGCAGGTATCTGGCCGCGGACTCCGGTGCGCTTTCCAACAGATTGTTGACCAGCGGTGCGGCCACGTCCGTGGAGGCGGCAGGCCGGCGGAGGCCGTCCACTCCCGCCGCGATGAAGATGGATGAAAGCATCGGACGGGCAATGCGTCGCACCAGCACAGTGGCCTCCCTGACGTTTGTAAAAAATGAAGGGTCCCAGAGCCGACCGGCTTGAGCCAGTCGATCGTGTCATTCCCCGAAAGCTCGACCACTAAACATCATCCGGGCAATGCTCAGTGCGCTAAAACCACACCTTGCGGCCCGCAACCGGTCTGCCCACCGCCCCCAGGATCCACAGCACAGCCCCGGCCACTATCAAAACGATCCCTATTGTCTGCAGAATCGGAACGGCCAGTACGTATCCCAAGACGGCCAGCAAAACGCCCAAGATGATCATGATGTCCCTCTCCTTGCCTAAGGCACGCACGCCTTAGGCCTGAGATATACCCGCTCGGAGCAACACTGAAACATCAACAATGAGCGCAGCAAGTGCAAGTAGTCAGTCCGTGGAGTCGTCCGCGTCAACGTCCCATGTTCCGGGCAGCATCGGCGTGGTCCGGCTCTCCGGTGTACCCGCTGCGAGTGTGGTCAGCCCGGCGGCCTCGATACCCGCCGAAGTTGTGCGCACGCCGGCGAAGCCAAGCCTCCCGATGCCCGTGCTCGAGGCGCTCACCGCAACGGGATCATGAGTACCAGCGGGGATGTCGTTGTCCATGGTGGCGTACTCGTGGCGGTACCCGCGGTCTCCGGCGGTCCCACGACGGCGCCTGCGGCTTTTGGACATTCCGGGATTGCCGGCTAGCGCAGCGGCGGCGGCCGCCGCGCTGCTCGGTGCGTGGGCCACGGCGCCGGTGCTCTGGCCCATGGTCGGCCCGAACCCAAATCCGGGACCGTCGCCCCGAATGGCGTACCCCAGGCCCTCGGCTCCTGCGGGCGGTGGTGGCGTGGCCGCTGGGGCAGATCCGGGAGCCACCGTGGAGGTGGGTGTCGGGGCAGGCGAGGCCGAGCCCGCCGTGGTCACCGGGCCGCCACTCATCGCGACGGCGTTCGGTTGATCGGCAGGCGGGCGGACGACCTCCGCCGGCTGATCGGCAGGTGGGGCCTCGGGCATCTGGGACAGGCTGCCCAAGGTAATGGCGAGCGGGAGGGAGATGCCCGCCGCGGGGCCCAGGATGGCGGCGTAGATGGGTGTTCCCATCACGCCAAAGGTTGCGGCGTAGGCGAATACGAAGAACAGCGGCTGCCAGGTAACCAGGGCCGCGGCCGGGTTGGTGGAGAAGTCGATGATGATCTGAACGATGGTGCCGACCGGGTCGGTGATCAGTCCTTTCAGTGCGCGATACATGCCCAGGAAGTGCTGGGAGTTCGCCAGCAACATCTCGATGGGATCGTTCGGGTTGGGCACGATGGGTGGTGGTTTTGTGGCGTCCTGGGCCGCGGCCCGTGCGGCGCCACCACTTGCTGGTGAGAGCAGCATCGGCGACGTGAGGGGCGGCGGCGTTGATGCCACCGAGCTCTCGGAGACGGCCTGATAGGTGCTCATCACGGTTGCGGCCTGTATCCACATCCGGATGTAGTCGGCCTCATTGAGTGCGATCGCAATGGTGTTGATACCAAAGAAATTGGTGGCGATCAGTGCACCGTGGGTGGCGTGATTTGCGGCCAGTTCGCCAAGGGTGGGCATGGTGGCCAACGCCGCGGAGTACGCCATGGCAGCGGTTTCGGTTTGGGCGGCCACGACGGCACTGACGGTGCTCGTCTGCTGCAACCAGCTCAGGAAGGGCACGTGGGCCGCCTGGTATTGCTCGGAGCTGGGGCCGTTCCATGAACCGGCCCGCACAGTACCCAGCGTCGTGGTGAGTTCTGTTGCTGCCGAGGAGTATTCGGTGCTCAATGAACGCCAGGCATCGGCTGCGGCGAGCAGAGGCCCAGGCCCCGGTCCGCTGCTCAGCAAGGCCGAGTGCACTTCGGGAGGGGCCGCCATCCATACCGGGGCTGTCATAGTCCGCTACCTACGCCGCTGATCGGATCGACTGCGCGGGAATCAGTTTCGCAAGGGGTCATCTGCCTGGTTTCCAGGGCCCGGCGCTCGGGCGGCCTGGCGTCTCCTCTCCAGTGCTCGCTGGCCGTCCCTGGCATGGGTCAGCGAATTAAGGTTAGCGTAACCTTCCTTGGCTTGGTGGCGTCCCCTCACGCGGGAGATCTGGTTCCGCTGCGGTGCTAGATATTTGGATGTGCGGCGACCAGCGCGGCGGCGGTCCCGGACGGCATCTCTCGATGCTTATCGAACCAGATCCCACTGTCCGAAATCGGTTGCTAGAACGTCGTCCACGTCCACGTGTACGTCACCGATCAAGGGACCAGGATTGGATGCGGTGTTGACCGCGCTCTGGTACAGCACTGCTGCCGGCTCGCGCGCTCCACCCGACCAGGCGCGGGTCTGCCAGGCCCAGCGGTATCCGTCGGTCGAGGAGTGCCCGACGACACCGTCGCCGATCGCCCACCCGCACGCCCGTGCGTGGCCGTAGATGCCGGTGCGGCGAACGCCTAACACCGCGTTGATGCCCTGGAACCATTGCACGGCAACAGTTTTCCAAGTTTTCTGATCGATGTCTTCATCGACGCTGAAGAATATCGGTGCGGAGTCCGGTCCTCCCGCAGCGCCGTGCAGCCGCAGGGCGGTCTGTGCATCGGCTACGCCGCCGTCGTAGCCGCGAGTGAAGTCCGATGGGGTAGGCCAACCAGGCTTGCCGTACTGGTAACAGCTCACGACGTGTAGTCCGGCCGCGCGTAGCCCGGCGGTGTAGTCCCGGGTGACGGGTTTGAAGTCAAAGGTTGCGCCCGGCCGTAACTCGGACACGTAGACGAGCGCGCCTGCGTAGCCCGCGGATTTGATCTGCTCCGGGGTAACCAGCCGCTCGGTGAAGTCGATCAGCCGTGTGCCGTCTGCGGTTGCCTGCGGTGCAAAGGCCATCGGCAAACCCGCGAGGATCGGCACGGCCAATGCGTATCGAAGGGCGTCGCGCCGTGAGACCGACAGATGCATGGCGCGATGGTAGCGGCCCGCTGCTTACGCGTGGGTTCTGTTGCGGCGCGGTGATGAGACGATGAACCCATGACGGCAACGCTTGTCGCGAAGGATGTGGCCGGGGGATTCGCGCATCGCACCCTTTTCGAGGGGCTCGACCTGACCGTGGCGCCGGGCGATGTGATCGGTGTCGTGGGCGCAAATGGCGCCGGTAAGAGCACTCTCCTGCGAATCCTGGCCGGGGATCTGGAGCCGCTCGGCGGTGTGGTCAGCGTTGCACCGGGCGACGCGTTTGTCGGGTGGCTGCCACAGGAGCATGAACGCGTAGCGGGGGAAACTGTCGCTACCTACATCGCCCGCCGCACGGGATGCGTCGAGGCGACGCAGGCCATGGAAACAGCGGCAGCGGCGTTGGCCGAACAGAGCGAGAGCCCTGTGGAGGCCGATCCGGCCGAGGCCTACTCGGCCGCGTTTGATCACTGGCTCGCCTCGGGCGCGGCCGATCTCGACGAGCGGCTGCCTGCGGTTCTGGCCGACCTGGGCATCGGCTCGGATGCGGTGCAGCCCGAGTCGACTCTCATGACCTCGCTATCGGGAGGACAGGCGGCGCGTGTCGGATTGGCGGCGCTGGTGCTGTCGCGGTTCGACATCGTTTTGCTCGACGAGCCGACCAATGATCTCGACCTGGACGGACTGGCCCGGCTGGAGGAATTAGTCCGAGATCTTCGTGGTGGCGTGGTGCTGGTGAGCCACGATCGCGAGTTTCTCGCCCGCAGTGTCACCCACGTCCTGGAACTGGACCTGGCTCAGAACACCACCGCCGTCTTCGGCGGCGGTTACGACAGTTACCTGGAAGAGCGCGCGGTTGGTCGACGGCACCGGCGCGAACAATATGAAGAGTTCGCCGAGAAAAAGGCCGACCTGGTGGCACGCGCACGTACTCAGCGGGAGTGGTCGAGCCAGGGTGTGCGCAATGCGATGCGCAAGGCTCCCGACAACGACAAGATCCGGCGCCGTGCGGCCTCTGAGTCCAGCGAGAAGCAGGCACAGAAGGTTCGCCAGATGGAGAGCCGTATTGCCCGCCTCGAAGAGGTTGTCGAGCCCCGCAAGGAGTGGGTGCTCGAGTTCACCATCGGCGCCGCACCGCGGTCGAGTTCGATCGTTGCGACTCTTGACCACGCTGTGGTGCGACAAGGCGAATTTGTCCTGGGGCCGGTATCGCTGCAGGTCGACGCCGGAGAACGAATCGGTATTACAGGCCCCAATGGCGCCGGAAAGTCCACCTTGTTGCGCCTACTACTGGGGCGCCAGCAGCCCGACGAAGGCCGCGCAAGTATGGGTGCACATGTCGCGATCGGCGAGATCGACCAGGCGCGTGCCGATTTCACCGGGACAGACCGGCTCGTCGACCGCTTTGAGCAGCGGGTGCCGGCCTGGTCGACGGCCGATGTGCGAACCCTGCTCGCAAAGTTCGGTCTGCGCGCCGACCACGTGGAACGCACGGTTGATGAGCTTTCGCCCGGTGAGCGGACCCGGGCCGGCTTAGCGCTGCTACAGGCGTGCGGCACGAACGTGTTGGTCCTGGATGAGCCCACGAACCACCTCGACCTCGCCGCCATCGAGCAACTTGAGCAGGCGCTCGAGACCTATGACGGTGCGCTGTTGTTAGTGACGCATGACCGGCGGATGCTGCAGAACGTTCGGTTGGACCGTTCATGGATGGTCGACAACGGTCGCGTGACAGAGCTCTGACCGCAGACGCGGTGGCCGTCAGGTCAGCTGAAGCGGACGTGCATGGTGGCGAGGCCGAAGATCTTCTTACCGCTGGACTTCGCAGTCACGATGATGATGCCGGTGCGGGTGTCCGGGTCCAGCGATTTGATCTTGCCGCCGAACTCGATGTCGGCGCCCTCGGCGGCTGACACGATTGCGGGTGCGGACAGTCGCACCGCGTAGCGGGTCACCGCACCCGGGTCGCCCGACCACGCCGAGAAGAATCCGGCACCCAGACCCATGGTGAGCATGCCGTGTGCGATCACGTCAGGCAGCCCGGCCAGTTTGGCGATGTCCTCGTCCCAGTGAATCGGGTTGGCATCACCTGCGACGCCGGCGTAGTTCACCAGATCGCCGCGGGACAGTCGGGTGTGATGCACCGGCAGCTCGTCTCCGACCGTCACATCGTCGAAGGAAGGTGTCCCCGGTGTGCGTGTGGTGTCCGCGGAGATCCGAATCTCGCCGGCGGGGCGAACGGTCTTCTCATACGCCTCGGCCGATGCGCCGATGCCGGAGAAGTCGACGTCGTGCATCATCGCCTTCTGCACGGCGGCCATTGTTCCCGGATTGATCTCGTCGGCGGTGACACCCACGACGGTGGTGTGCAGGGTGTGCACCCGCTCGCCGGCTGTGTCGGTGAAGGTGTTGGTCACGGTGATCAGGTCCCGGCCGGCGGCCCGGCGCACGGACGTTAGCTCCACGTCGATGTGCAGTTCGTCTCCGGCCACGATCGGACGGTGCTGTTCGAAGACTTCTTCGGTCTGCAAGTAGGTGTCATAACCGACGACAATGGATTCGAACATGCGGCGGTTGCAAGCCATCGCGGGTGTGGACGTGAATGTCAGCGGCGCCACCACACCCGAGTAGCCCAGGTCCGCGGCAGCGGCGGCGTCCCAGTGCGCGGGGTGATAGTCCTGCACCGCACGGGCGTACTCGCGCACCTTCTCACGGCCGACCAGATAGGGGCCGTCCATCTGGTAGTAATGGCCGACGCGGGCTTCGAGTGCCGACGCTTCTGCGGGTGCAGTCATGAGTTGTCCAACTTTCCTGTCGGCCTGTTCGCTGAGGCCGACGCAAGCACAGTAGCGCGCGGTCTCCGTGTAGATAGACGCCGATCCGCGTCGCAATCTGCCCTCGGCGCGATCATTACTTTGTAAAATGGGTGGTCACCGCCCGTGTCCACGGCTCGTCACCGCTGAGAAACCGAGACTGGCGGTTGTGCCCGTACGAAGAAGGGAGGGCACTATGGCCAGTATTCGAGGCGTCGTCGCCGCGGCATGTGTCGCCGTCATCGCGGGCGCTGTGCACGTCTCGGCTCCCAGTGCGTATGCGGCGCCCCAGACGCACGTGATGTGCGAAAAGGTCAACGACGTCGGCGATTGCGTGCCGGAGACCCCCGAGGAACAGGGTGGGGCAGACAACTGCGTGCGGGTCAACGATCTGGGTGCCTGCGAGGACCAGTACGAAGTGGATAACCCGCCGCACACCATGGACAGGTAGCCCCACGAGAACTGGGCCGAATGGCGCGGGTCGACGTGCTGCGGCTAGTTTTCTGAGGTGATTTCCTCAGCTGCTGGTGTGCTCGCGCGATGGATTACCCCCCTTCTGGCCATGATGTGCCTGGGTTTGTTCGTCGGCCCGGCCGCTAGGGCGGACAACCCGCTGGACGGTCAGGGCTTTTACGTCAATCCGAACTCGGCCGCCATGCGCGCAGCGCAGGGCGCGGGGAGTCCGGAGCTGACCGCCATCGCCAACACGCCGCAGGCGTACTGGATGGATAACGTCTCGTCTCCCAGCGTGGACGCGAAATACATCAGCACGGCGCAGGCTTCCGGTGCTGCGCCGGTGCTGGCTCTGTACGCAATCCCGCACCGCGACTGTGGCAGCTTCGCCGCCGGTGGTTTCGGATCGGCCGATGCCTACCGAGGGTGGATCGACGGGGTCGCATCCGCTGTGGGTTCCGGGCCGGCAGTGATCATCCTCGAACCCGACGCGCTCGCCATGGCCGACTGCCTGTCGGCAGGCCAACGCCAGGAACGCTTCGAGTTGATGCGGTACGCCGTCGATACGCTGACTCGTAACCCGGCCTCCGCTGTCTACATCGATGGTGGCCATTCGCGTTGGGTGAGCGCCGATACCATGGCCGCCCGGCTCAACGACGTCGGTGTCGCCAAGGCGCGAGGCTTCAGTCTTAACACCGCGAACTTCTTCACCACTGACGAGGAAATCGGTTATGGAGACGCGATTTCGGGAATGACGAATGGCGCGCACTACGTGATCGACACCTCGCGCAACGGAGCGGGGCCCACCGCCGACGCTCTCTACTGGTGCAATCCGAGCGGTCGTGCCCTGGGTACCCCGCCCACCACGGCCACCGCGAGCCCGAACGTCGACGCCTACCTGTGGGTCAAGCGGCCCGGGGAATCTGACGGTTCATGCGACCGCGGAGACCCGCGGGCCGGTACCTTCGTGAACCAGTTCGCGATTGATCTGGCGCGTAACGCGGGGCGGTAAAGACGGGGCTACCTGCCCGTCCACTCAGGTGGGCGACGTTCGAAGAACGCGGTGATCCCTTCCGTCATGTCCGCGGATTGCAGCACTGCCTCGAATGCGGTCTCGGTGTACGCCCACCCGGCCTCGTCAGCCTGGTTGAACGCTTGGTGCGTCGCGCACAGGCTTTCTTGAACGGACACAGGCGAATTGAGCACGATCCGTTGGGCGAGGGCGATTGCGGACTGCAGGGCCTCGCCGTTTTCGGTCAGCTCGTTCACCAGCCCCAGCTGGTAGGCACGATCCGCCGTTATCGGATCGCCGGTCAGGAGTATCTGTCGTGCAATGTTCAGCGGCAGTGCGCGTTGTGCGCGGAACAGGCCGCCGCAGGTGGCGATGACCCCCCGGCGGGCCTCGGGCAGTCCGAAGGTGGCCGAGGTCGCCGCCACCACCAGATCGCAGGCGAGCACGATTTCCATGCCGCCGCCCAGGGCCATTCCCTCGACGGCGGCGATCAGCGGCTTACGGCGTGAGCGCCGGATCACGCCGTACTCTCCTCCGCGCGCGGTGCGCGGGCCGGATGTCTCGGCGAGATCGGTACCGGCACAGAAGCCTTCGCGGTAGCCGGTCAACACGGCCACCCACAGGCCCGGGTCGTCGTCGAATTCGTTCAGGGCGGCGTCCAGCGCCAGCGTCATCTCGGGGTTGATGGCGTTGCGCTTCGCAGGCCGGTCCATCCGGATCACGCGGACCCGGTCGTGCGTCTCGATCGTCACAGGCATACACAGAGCATGACCGATAGCCCGACAGGTAGCGCCTAGACCGATCTCCCGCGCGTCTGCGGGCCGTCGATTCCCCACGAGATAATCCGGCGCGGCGTGATGCGGATGATGTCGCCGCTCAGCCCGGCCTCGGTGCCGCCGTGACCGGGCAGCAGCTCCGCAATCCCGCGAATCTCGATGCCATGTGCTCTTGGAGGATTCACCGAGGCCACCTCATCGACGATGAAGGCCACGCGTGGGTGACCGATTACGTTGCGCCACTTCTGTGTTGATGCCAGAGAGTGCCCCACGATGTCTATCGCCGCTCCATCGGGGCTGAGGTGCACGCCCACCGGTCTTATCTGCGGATCGCCGTCGGCTCCCACAGTGCACAGGCGGCCGATGGGTTGTTGGCGCAGGAATTCACGTTCACCCGGGGTGAAGGCCATCGTCTGGTCCCTCAAACCTTGCGGGCGATCACGAGATGTCCGGGCAACTGTGCCCGGGCCCCACCGGTCCCGGCCTGGAGGCGGGCCGGGCTGATGCGTTCGACCTCCCAGTACTTCGAGACCTCCGCGCGCAGTTGGTCTTCGGTGAACTGAGTGGGCGCAGGACCAGCGTGGTCGGGGAACGCGCCGGTGCCGAACGCCAAGATGTAGAACGAGGCGCCGGGTGCCGCCGCACGATGGACGGACTGCAGATACCCGTCGCGCAGCTCTGCGGGCAGGGCGTGCAGCAGGCCACTGTCGAAGATGGTGGAGAAGCGGCCGTCGTAGCCGGTGAATGAGCTGATATCCGCCTGCTGGAAGGTGGCGGTGCGTAGGCCGCGTTCGGCGGCAGCAGCGGTGGCGGCCCCGACCGCGGTGGGTGTCAGGTCGATCCCGACGACGGTGTGTCCGCGCGCGGCCAGCGCAAGCGCCAGTTCGGCGTATCCACAGCCCGCGTCGAGCACCTCGCCCCGAACGATCCCGTCCTGGTCGATGAGCGCGGTGAACTCGGGCTGTGGTTCACCGATATTCCACGCCGGCTTGTCTTTCCGGTAGGCGCTGTCCCAGTCGATTACATGTGTCATCCGCTTGTCCCTTCTATGGATACTCGCGACCACCATAACTCAACACTTGTCTACTTTTATTCCTGCGAGGATGTGTTCATGTCTTCACCAACGCCCGAGCGCAAGGGACAGCGGACGCGACAACGGATCCTGTCGGCCGCCCGCAGGGTGTTCGCCGAGGTCGGGTACGAGAAAGCGACGATTCGGGGCATCGCCGCAGCGGCCGATGTGGACAAGTCGTCGGTAATCCAATACTTCGGGAGCAAGAGCAACCTCTTTCGAGAGGCCGTCCACTGGACGATCCCGGTGGAGGAGCTGACGGTGCCGAACCCTGCGGAAACGGCCGAGAACTATCTACGCGGGTTGCTTTCAGGATGGGCCGCCGAGCCGAACGGCCCGATGGCGGTTCTGCTTCGTAACAGCATGACCAGCGAGGATGCATTGGAACTGTTGCGTGAACAGGTCACCGACCATGCCGTGAGCTCGGTGGCGTCCACCATCGATGAGCCTGACGCACGGCTGCGAGCGGCGCTGCTCAGCGCTGTCTTGATGGGCATCGCCAGCCAGCGTTATCTTCTGCGGCTGCCGGACTTGGCGGCCGCCAGCGACGACGAGATCGTCGCGCTGATGGCCCCCTTGTTGACAGCGCTTATCTCCCCCGAAAGCGCCTCCGGACGTACGGCTATTTGGGGTGCCCCTGAGACCAGTTAGCGGGCTCGTTTCGCTGACTTTTTCGTTATCAAACCGTGGGTAACGCGTAACCGAAACGGCAAGCGCGCCCGCTACTTCGGGCCCCGGCACGTCCATACGATCACAGCGTTCACGACGAAGTGGTCATCCCAGAGGGGTCGGGTCGATGAGGGCAGTTCTTCATATGGTTGTCGCGGTATCCGTCGTCGCTGCGACGCTGGCAGGGCGTCCCATCGGCGTCGAGGCGACGGCTGTCAGCCTGCCGGTTGATCTGGACGTCAGATCTATCGGGCCCGCGCCGGGCAAGCCCGTGGGTATTGCGCACCCCGTGGTGGTGACCTTCAACGGACCCATCGCCAACCGCCAGGCCGCCGAGCGGGCGCTGGGGATCACGTCGGCGCCCGCCATGACGGGCACGTATGAATGGACTGACGACAATGTTGTGCAGTGGATTCCAGACCGGTTCTGGCCGTCGCACAGCACGGTGAAGCTGATGGTGGGTGGCAAGCTCGCGGAGATATCGACCGGCCCTGCCCTGATCGGGATCGCGAGTATTTCGCGACACACGTTCACGGTGTCCTACGAGGGAGTGTGGCGACGGCCATCAGAGGGGACGACGGGATTGCCTGCGCCACATCATCTTCCTCGCTTGGGAGAGGAAGGGGTCTTTCCGGCCTCCATGGGCAGACCGGAGTATCCGACTCCGGTCGGCACCTACTCGGTCCTGGGGAAGGAACGCTCGGTGCTCATGGATTCCAGCAGCGTCGGCATTCCCGTCACCGCTCCGGACGGCTACAAAATCGACGTGGAGAACGCCGTGCGCTTCACCAGCCGCGGCCTCTTCGTGCATTCGGCTCCGTGGGCCGTGCCGGCGATGGGTTACGAGAACGTCAGCCACGGCTGCATCAGCCTGACTCCGTCGGCCGCCGAGTGGTACTTCAACAACGTCAACATCGGCGACCCGGTGATCGTGCAGGAGTAGCAACGCGCTCCGGGGATTCGGCTGCCGGACCTGAATACTTGGCGAATACCAATGATGCCGAGGCTCTTTCGGGAGCCTCGGCATCATTGAAGAATCGGATGTGGCGATCAGCCTTGCGGGCCAGCGGGAGTCGGCACACCCGGAGTCGGGCCACCCGGAACTGTGGAGCCGACGGGTGCGCCCTTACCGCCAACAGGCCCTGCAGCTATTCCACCGTCTAGGGGAGCGGCGGCGGGCACGACGACGGGTGCCGCCGGAACCACCGGTGCCGCAGGAACGATCGGGGCGGCCGGCGCTACGGGTGCTGCCGGAACGACAGGTGCTGCGGGTGCTGCGACTGGCCCCGGCAGAATAGGCACTCCGGCTACCGGTGCTGCTCCGGCGGCAGGAGCGCCGACCAGTGCGCCCTTCCCTGAGCCGCTTGCCCCGTCCTCAACGGAGTACTGCCCGCCGATCGCAGGGGCTGCGGTCGCGTAGGGGCTCAACACGACGGCGGCTACGCCAAATCCGGCGCCAGCAATTACTTGAATAACCACTCGATCGAGGTTGATGGCCACCGACCCGACTCCCTAGCTTATGCGTGTAAATCACGCGGGTGAAATTCTCTGGCTGAACTTTATAGCGCTCCAGAAATTGGGTCCAGACGAGGCCTGCCAGGTTATGAAGATGATATGGAAAAAGGGCTGCGTCTGTGACTTAGTAGGTCTCGGGTGCCCGATGCCTTTACCGGATTCTTATTGTTAACTACCAGGTCACGAGGCCATTCTGGTTACGCTGGATCACTTCTCTTGTCGAGGCGAAACTGTGATCAGAACGTATTCATTGCGAGCTTCTTGCGGCGTAGCAGTCCAGTCCACGAGTAATGAAATTCCGTCTCAGGACGGGAGATCAAGGAAAGGAAGTATGGTTAGGTAAAGACATAAAAAGTGGACGCATTGCACAAATCAGCGTGCCGAAATTATGTATTCTCTGTTACTCAAATTTGCGCGCGGAATGCGTCGGGCTCTGTGTGGTGGCCGGTAGGGCGCCCAGCGCAGGTGGCGTGTTCAGCGTCGGTATCTAGCCAGATTTGCGGTCAATTCGTCAAACAGTGCCTGATTGAGACCGAACGCGACCTTGACCTCATCGACTACCCGCGCTTTCTCCGGCGCCTCTAGCCCTAGTTCGTCCAGGCGGGCGCGGTACGCGTCCTTGTAGGGTTTCGGCCGCATCGGGAATTCGTAGAACGACAGACCGGCTCCGCCGAGGCCGAACGCGCGGTCGAGTATGCGGCCGATGGCTTGGCCGCCGGAGAGGTCACCTAAATATCGAACATAGTGGTGTGCCAGCACCGCCCCACTCCAGTCGGCATGGGTCATCCGATTCCGGTAGTTCTGCGCTGCAGCGGAATCCACCTGGCGGGAAGCGCCGGGCGCCCAGTACTCGAGGTCGGCGTCGAGGGCGTCGCGCCGCTCCAATGCCGGGTCGTAGACGGCCGCAATCAGTGGGTCATCACGCCGCGCCCGCACAGCGTCTTCGATAGCAGCGTAAACCGCCCGCAGTCGCAACAGATAGTCGACGTATCCGAGGGCGTTGACTCTGCCGGCGAGCAACTCGGAGATGAATGGCGACTGCTCGGCGGCATCGTGTTCGGCACGCGAACCATCACGCATAGCCAGCGAAAGCGACTCGGCAGCTTGGGAAACCGTGGGGGAGCTGAGGGCCATGCGGCGGACATCCTGACCTCGAGATTTACTTGACATCTTGTCAATATCATCCTGACAAGGTGTCAGAAACCTAGCATGGCATCGCGCCGAAGTGGGGCCTACGGGGTTGTCCCCAGGGCACGTAACACGAATCGTTCGATCGCAGCAATGGGCAGGTGCCGAGGTGCCAGGCACGCGTGGATCAACGAGACCGTCGCCGCCTGGTCCTCAACGACGAATACCTCTGCGGCCACCCCGTCCGTCAGGATTTCACGTAGTACTTCCTCGACGGCCACCACATGGTCGCGAATTGCGACTGTGGCATCCCGAGACAGTGCGCCATACAGTTGGCTGCCCAGCCCCATGTGAAACTGCTGGCCGGTTTCGAGTTGGTGCCGGATGTAGACAGTCAGCCGCTGTGCCGGATCTCCGATGTCGGCAAGCGCTGCGCGGAGACCCTCGAGGTAACGGCTCGTCTCATGTGAGGCGAATTCGACAATGACAGCATCCTTGTCGGCGAAATGGTGGTAAATCGCCGTGCGTCCAATTCCCGCTGCCGAGGCTAGCTTGGCCATCGTGATGGCGTCGAAGCTCTGTTCAGCCATCAAACCGGCGAAGGCCTCGAAGACCCGACGGTGAACCTGTTCGCGGTGCTCTTCCACAGAAGAGGCGCTGATCCTGGGCACGTCGCGACTCTAACCCGGCGGGCCGCGGGCCCGGCCTCGACAGGCTGCATGCGTTCGCCTGCAACGAGCTCGATGACTTCCTCTTTGACTTCCTCTTCGACACCCACGGGTCCGGCACCCATTCGATGAACTGCGCCGGCGCCTTGGCGTTCGGTGGACCCCGGACGTACCAATGTGACGGTGAGCGGCAGGAAGTTGTTGGGCAAATTGTCAGCGTTTTCGGGTTCGCAGCACGTGCGAACCCAACCGGGAGAACCCCTTGACGCGCACGCCGCGCAGATGACGGAGCACAAACTCGCTGCCGTCTTCTAACGCTGCGGCAGCGGCGTCGTCGAGCAGAATCGTTCCGGGCCGCGCAACACCGGTCAGTCGCGCCGCGATGTTGACGACGGTGCCGTAGAGGTCGCCGAAGCGCACGAGCACTTGTCCGTAGGCCAAGCCCACTCGTATCTGTGGCATGTCCGGAATCGTCTGTGCCGCTTCGATGATCGCCGCGTTCATCGCGACCGCGATACGCGCGCCAGTTCCTGCGTTCCCGGCCGCGAACATGACCTCGTCGCCGACGTTCTTGATCACCCAGCCACCGTGCGTGGTGATCGCGTCGGTGAGCGCGGTCTCGAATGCCTCCAATAGGTTGGTCAGCTCATCGGGATCCAGGTGGCGGGACAGCCGTGTATAGCCCACCATGTCGGCGAAACCGACGAGTAATTGCCTTGTGGTGCTGCCTGATTCATGCGATCGAGTGAGCGCGGCGGCCAAGTGCCGCTGCCACGCATAGTCCTGCAGCGCCGTCAGCGTCGAGATTGTCTGGCCGACCGCATCCACGCTTGACCGGGGCGTGAACTCGTCGCCCTCGGCGGCGATACGGTCTCCGATCTCGCGAGTGAGCAGGTCCGCCTGCCACTCGGCTAACCGCGCCATGGCCTGACCGAGCGTTCGAGCGGCTGCGACCTGGCTCTGGTCGTTGGCGGCTGTCGTCGTTCCCAGCGCCGCGAAGGTACGGATCGCGGAGACATCGGCATCGGTGAACGCGATATCGTCGTCGCTTTCTGCCGCTGCAAAGCCCAGTGCCACCCATAGCTTCCGGGCGCGCTCGACGGGCACGCCGGAGAGCTCGGATACTTGCGAGCGGGTGTACTTGCGTGGCCCCCCGAGGAGCGACTGCTCGATCGCGGCATCGACCACCTCGTTGAGCTCGCGAGACTCGGACATCTCGCCAGTACAGCACACCCACAACCCGCTGTCGGCGGAACGATATGAGCCGCAGGCAGTGTCAGGAGCCTTGACTTGATCCAGGGAAAGCTCGAGTATCTCCAAGGGATTCCTCGACAGCGGGGCAAAGGGACGGTGTGATGAACTGGAACTTCTTGGGGCATAACTGGCACCTCTTTGGGTATCTGGCGGTTCTCGCCTTCGTGGCCCTGTTGACCTTCGCCACGTGCATGTTCGTGTACACCACCCGTCTGCGGAACCAGGCGTCATCACCGCTGGCGGACCGGGTCGGCGGCTATCCATTCGTGCTGAAGAAGCTGCGCAAACGGGAGCCGATGTCGGCCGACGAGCTCCACTTCGCACGGCAGGCGATCGCGGATCGGGGGTCGCTGTGGGCGTTGTCCATTCCCGCCACGATCTTCAGCCTGGGCTGCTTCTATGTGCTCGGCAGCCTCGAGCAACTGCACGGCGCCACACCCTCCGAGCGAACCTTTCTCGGTGTGATTCCGATGATCTCGTCGATCAACATCACGGCGCAGGTACTCAGGATGCGGCGGCTGAAGGGGCGGTTGCCACGGGCGGCGTGATGTGGATCTGACGGACTGTCGGAGGGGTGAAAGTTGCCGTTCGCATTCCCAGGTTGGACTGATAACATCTCCGACCGTACTTATGTCAGTTCCATTGACATGCGCGCAACGTGAGCTGCGGGAAGGTGGTCGGGTGAGCCCACGTTCGGTTGGGAGGACGGTCCTGGCACGAGCCTGGATGCCTCTGGTCGCGGTTATCGCGCTCGGAGTGGCCGGTGGCTCGATGTTGAAGGTGCACCAGCTGTCAGCCCCCGGAGCCGTGCTCACTGTCAATCCGCCACAGGCGCCGCCGGAGTTCACCCCCAAGACGCTTACCTATGAGGTCTTCGGCACGGTCGGGAATGGCGGGATGTTGAGCTATGTCGATATCGACGGTCATCCGCACCAGGTCGACGTGACCACGTTGCCGTGGTCGCACACGGAGACAACCACTCTCACCGTGGTGTCGGGCAGCATCTCGGTACAGGTGCGTGGAGGGCAGGTCGGCTGCCGGATACGGGTGAATGACGTGGTCCGCGATGAAATGTCTGACGACCATGCCGATGCCAACGTGATGTGCAGGGTGAAGTCGGCATGAGTGAGCATCGGGAGAAGAAGCCCTTCGTCGCCAGGATGGTCCGTGTCCTGGCGGTGCCGATCATCGTCTTCTGGGCCATCGTCGCGGTAACGACCAATACGTTTGTGCCGCACGTGGAAGACGTTGCAGCCGAGCTCGCGGGGCCGATGATCCCGCACTACGCCCCGTCACAGCGGGCGATGCTGCAGATCGGGGATAAGTTCCAGGAGTCCACCTCCACCAGCCTGACCATGCTTGTATTGGAAGCCGATAGGCCCCTCGGCGAGGCCGATCACCAGTACTACGACGATCTGGTGCGCAGGCTCAAGAACGACACCGAGCACGTGCAGTACGTGATGGATACCTGGGGAAAACCGATCACCGCGGCCGGGGCACAGAGCCTCGATGGCAAGTCAGCGTTTGTATTGCTGCGCTTGGCAGGAGATATCGGCCAAATGCAGGCGAACAAGTCCGTCGATGCGGTTAAGGACCTGATCGACAAGGACACGCCACCGCCCGGCCTCAAGATCTATGTCAGCGGTGCCGCGCCTCTGGCCTCGGACACGTTGAGCGTCGCCAACTCGAGCCTGAACAACATCACGATCGTGACGATCTTCCTCATCATCTTCATGCTGCTGATGGTGTATCGCTCCGTCACCACGATGCTGGTGCCGTTGTTCGGCGTGCTGGTCGAGATGCTGGTTGCGCGAGGAGTTGTCGCCACCCTTGGGCACTTCGGGTATATCGAGCTGTCCTCATTCGCCGTCAACATCGTCATCTCCCTGACGCTGGGTGCCGGGACCGACTACGGCATCTTTTTGCTAGGGCGGTATCACGAGGCGAGGAACGCTGGGCTGAGTCGCGAGGACGCCTTCTACGCGGCGTACCGCGGCGTCTCCCACGTCATCATCGGCTCAGGATTGACGATCGCGGGAGCGGGTCTGTGTCTAAGCTTCGCGCGGCTCAACTACTTCCACACCATGGGCCCGGCCGTTGCCATCGGCATGCTTTTGACCATCGCGGCAGCGCTCACACTCGGGCCGGCCATGCTGCACCTGGGCAGCCTGTTCGGGCTCTTCGACCCCAAGCAGAGGGCCAAGGCGCGTCTGTACCGGCGCATCGGGGCGAGCGTGGTGCGTTGGCCTAAGCCGATCCTGGTGGCAAGCGCTGCGGCGGTGCTCGTCGGGGCGGTTTTCGTGCCGACCTACCAAGTGAGCTATGACGATCGGGCCTACCAGCCGTCGGATGCCCCGGCGAAGGAAGGATTTGCGGCTGCGGACCGGCACTTCCCGCCGAGCAAGTTGTTCACCGAGATGCTCATGGTCGAGTCGGATCACGACATGCGTAACTCAGCCGACTTCATCTCGTTGGACCGCGTCTCCAAGAGTCTGGTGCGGCTCCCCGGTGTTGCGATGGTGCAAAGCATTACGAGGCCGATGGGGCGAGCGCTCGAACACGCTTCTCTGCCTTATCTGTTCACCACGCAGGGCAGTGGGAACGGCCAGCAGCTTCCATTCACGAAGGCGCAGAACGCCAATACCGATAAGCAAGCCAAGATCATGGCGCACTCGGTGGCAGTTCTGCGGCAAACCATCGATCTGACGCAACAACTTGCGGACGAGATGCATAACACCGTCGTGACGATGGAGGACATGCAGCAGGTGACGAAAGACATGAACGAGAAGGTCTCGAACCTCGACGACTTCATGCGTCCATTGCGCAACTACTTCTATTGGGAACCACACTGCTTCGACATTCCCGTGTGCTTGTCCTTCAGGTCCCTTTTCGACATGCTTGACAGCATCGACAAGTTGGCGGCCGATATCAAAGATGCGGTGGGCTCCCTCGAAGTCGTCGATAGGCTGCTGCCGCAGATGGTTTCGCTACTGACACTCACGGCCAATGACCAGGAGGCCCTGCAGGCCCTCATTGTCAACACCTACGGCCAGACGAATCTTCAGTCCACCGCCACCGACCAGACCTTCGACGACATGATCAATGTCGGTAATGACTTCGATGCGTCCCGTAGCGACGACTTCTTCTACATACCGCACGAAGCATTCGACAATGAAGACATCAAAACCGGTATGGCGTTGATGATGTCACCGGACGGCAAGGCGGCCCGGTTCATCGTCACCCATGTGGGAAATGCCATGGGACCGGAAGGTATCGAGCATGTCAACGAGTTCCCCGACGCCATCACGACGGCGCTGAAGGAGACCTCGTTGGCGGGATCAAAGGTCTATATCGGCGGCGCCGGGTCCAACAACAAGGACATCAAGCAGTACGCCGCATCGGATCTGCTCATTGCGGCGATCGCGGCCTTCACGCTGATCTTCTTGATCATGATGGTCATCACGCGAAGTCTGGTGGCGCCGTTCGTCATCATCGGCACGGTGGCCTTCTCGTTCGCAGGTGCGTTTGGTCTCTCGGTGCTCATCTGGCAGCACCTCGTAGGCCTTCCCTTGCACTGGCTGATTTTGCCGCTGACGTTCATCATCTTGGTGGCGGTGGGTTCGGACTACAACCTGTTGCTGATCGCCCGGCTCAAGGAAGAGACGCATGCCGGGTTGAACACCGGACTCATCCGCGCGCTGGGAAGTACCGGAGGCGTCGTGACATCCGCGGGTCTGGTGTTCGCCTTCACGATGCTGGCGATGTTGTCGAGTGATCTGCGAACCATCGGCCAGGTGGGCACCACCGTGTGTATCGGCCTGCTACTCGACACGCTGATCGTGCGCTCGTTCATCGTGCCCGCGCTCGTTCGGCTGCTGGGGACGTGGTTCTGGTGGCCGACGCGGGTGCTTTCGCGTCCGCGCCGGGAACCTGTGCGGTCCTGACGCGAGCACGCAGACGGGCTCGGCGGCGCCAGCGCCACGTGCTGAGGCCGGTGGTCGCGAGCAGTAGCGGAGCCATTCCTCCTGCGGTGCGTTACGCGGGAGGTCTGCGCAGGATGGTGATGGACTCGTCGATCTTCGTGAACTTCGAGAATGTTTCCGCTGGCACGCCGAACACGGCGGCGAGGACGTCGGGTGGGAGCTTGCTAATCGAGGCGCCAATTCCGATGTCGTCCTTGCCTTCTGCAGTGCTTGCGTTGAACACGATCAACAGTGAGAGGTCGTCGGTGCTCTTGTTCTCGAAGTAGTGCAGCGATCCCTGGGGGGCGAAGACCACATCGCCAACGCGGGCGTCGAAGGTTTCGCTGTGCCCCTCGGGGTCCAACAACGTCCATTTCGCGACACCGCTGGTGATGATGTTGATCTCCCAGGCACTGGGATGCCAGTGTGGTTCCCGGATTCCGCCTGGCTGCAAGGTCACCATGACGATGCTGGCTTGCTGCCCGGTGAGGATGGGGAAGTTGCCCTCGTGTGCCTGTCGTAGGTCGCCGCCGTCGAAGGTCTGTGGTGCCAGGGCGCCAAGGTGAAAGAGGTGCGGCTGGGCGGTGTCCAGTTCGGCGGGGATGCGGGGATCGCCGAAGCGAGCGGCGTCATCGGTCACGGTCTGATCCTTTCCGTCATCACGGGAGCGCGGGGAAGACAGTGCACGGTCGGCTCCCGCACCGGCGACGGCTGCGACCCCCGCCACTCCGGCGCCGCCGAGCACGGTACGTCGATTGATCGGCTTCATGAAGTGACGGTATGTCCGCTCGGACTGATTGCGAAAGGCGATATAAACGTTTAGTTGAAACGAAAATTGCGATTAATCAGATGGCTGGGCCAGGATGGCTCCGCCCAGCCAGCGCTTGAGGAAGCGTCGCAGTTCGTCGCGGGAACGGGTGGCCTCATTGGGGGAGACGAAGAACGACAACATGATCCGCAGTGCGAACTCCACGAGGCCGCGCTTGGCATCGTCGTCGTATCCGTACTGATCCCACTCGACGTCAAACCGGCCGAGCATGCGCAGACCGAACGCCTGGGCCTGATCCGAGGTCATATCGCTTGTGTGCGAGTGCGCATACGGTTCGGACATCATGATGGCCAAATGTGGTGTGCGAGTGACCTCTTCCAGGGTGTACAGCACGCCCTCGGTGAGTGCCTCGGCGGGATCGGTGATGCCGCGCACGACCCTTGTCAACCGGTCCAGGAAGCCGTCCACCGATGCGATGGATGCCGCGTGCATGAGCGCGTCGGCAGTGGGGAAGTACCGATAAACGGTTTGCCGGATGACGCCGAGTTCTGCCGCGACGTCGGCGAGGCTCACCGCTGAGCCGGTCTCTCCGATCAGCTTCACTGCCGCCGCGACGATCCGAGCGGAGGCCTCCTCGTCACTGCTGGGCGGTTGTCCGTCCCATCCCCGTCTACGAGCCATCGTCAAGTCCCCGGGCCGCCGACATCTACGCAGCATATCGGCCGTTGACAGCATCTGTTCGATCAAGTAATCATACATAGCAACAAATCAATGTCTGATTGTATGTTCAAGTGAGGTGCTTGCCATGACGGAACTCATCGTGCGCAAATTGCGGTTCGCGTTCGCCGACCACCACGTGCCGTTCTTATGGAACGAGTCCAACCCGGCGTTTTCGAGCATGGCCAACGCGGTCTCCTTTCTGGCGATCGCGTTCGAGAAGATGATCGGGCAGATGATTCCCGAGGCCATACCGTTGATCGCCGATCCCGCGATCGCCGAGGAGGCAGAGGCCTTCGTTCGGCAAGAGGGCCAGCACTCCATGGGGCATCGTCAACACGCCAAGGGTCTGATCAAGAGTTACCCGGGCCTCAAAGAGACCCTGGACGAGGTGATCGCCGCCTTCGACGACCTGACCGCGAACAAGCCGCTGAAGTATCGGTTGGCCTACACCGCCGACCTAGAAGCGACCTTCACGCCGGTCTTCAAACTGATGCTGGACCACGATGACAGCCTGTTCGCGCCCGGCGATGATCGTGTGGCCTCGTTGTTCCTCTGGCATTTCGTCGAAGAGGTTGAGCATCGGAGCTCGGCGCTGATCATCTATGACGCGGTGGCCGACGATCCGTGGTACCGCATGCGGATGGCACCCTCGATCTTCAGACATGTCTGGGCGGTGCTGCGCATCGCGTGCGAAGGATTCAACAAACACGTTCCTCTCGAAGACCGCAAGGTGGATGCTTTGTCGATGTTCGGTATGCAAGCGCGTAAGAAGTCGCTGCTGCAACGCCTTCCATTCGTAGATGCACCGTATGACGGGCCTGTCGAAAATGCGTTCAGCCACTTGCCGGTGCGAGAGGTGATAGTCGCTATGTCGGGCGCGGTGCGTAGTCAGATCCCGGGCCACAACCCAGCGCACGAGAAGCTGCCGGCGCTGGCCGACGAATGGTTCGCGCGGTATGAGGCCGGTTATGAAGTCACCCAGTGGTATACGGCCGACCGGGCGGCACAGGTGGGACTCTGAACATGTCTGGTCTATGTGCGCCGACCTTCGCTGATCTGGCAGCGCGGCTGGGATTTTCGTGCGACACCGCGGGCGGGGCCGTCGCCTTCCGCAGTCCGTTCTCACTGCAGAACTGGACACTGCCGGTCCTGGAGCTGACTGTGATCGCGGGGGCGGTGCTGGCGTTGGTGTACGCGATCATCCGGCTACGCCGCCACAACGACCCGACGAATATCGCCGTGTGGTTCGGAGCGATCGCCTACCTGTTGATCATCGAGCCGCCCCTGTATTTCCCCGGGCCGTTCGGCATCAGCGAGCACGTCGATACGATGTTCGCGCACAACGTCTTTACGGTGGACTTCCTGTGGGGACGACTGCCCCTGTACATCATCGCGATCTACCCGATGATGGCCACCGTGGCCTTCGAGATCGTGCGGACACTGGGAGTGTTCCGCCGCTACGGTGTCCTGATCGGGGCGGTCTGTGTCGGTGTGGTCCATCACGCGTTTTATGAGATCTTCGACCACCTGGGTCCGCAATTGCGCTGGTGGGAATGGACTCTGGATAACCCGCTGAACAAGCCGTTCTTCGACTCGGTGCCGATGGGCAGTCTGGTCGTCTTCGCGGCGCTGTGGCCGATGTCCCTGGCGTTCTGTGCACAGCTGTTTGTCGGCCGCCATGTGGACGAAGGACAATCCTTCACCGGCGCTCAGATCATCTGGCGCACGGTGGTTATCGGCGTGCTGGCCTCTATCGGTACTGCGGTCTTGCCGATGCCCGCCACCATCGCAGGTGCGATATCGGGTAGCACCACGGTGGTCGGCATCGTCTACGCCCTGGAACTGGTCGCCCTGGTGGCGGTGGCAGTACCCGTGCTGATCAGACAGTGGCTCGGTATCCGGCGCAGTGGTACGGACGGTTACGCGACGCATCCGGCCATCTTGATCTATGCGGGCAGCTACCTCGCGGTGATGACACTGCTCTGGGCGACCGCGCTGCCCGGCTACTTCGGTGCGACGAATGGTGTTACCGCCAGCGGTGATCCGACCGGCAGTCTTTGGTATGCCGTCCTCTGTCTCGTCCTAGCGGCGGCGAGCACATTCGCCGCTTGGAGTGTGGTCTCTCCCGTTCGCCGAGATGAAATAGCTCAACGGTCGCGCACGATAGCGAGCGGCACCGCCGAATCCTAGAGCCAGTCCGGTCAATTCCGCAGTGCGCATTATCCAAAGTGGCTATCGCCTTTCGGTGTCCTTCGGCTCCAGACTCGGTGGATGCGGATGGCATCGACGCACCCGAATGTTTGTGGGTGGTCTGGGGCAAGGCTGTGACACGCCCAAAATTTCGCGGCGCGGAACCGGCGTTGGATCAACTGGAGTGGCAGGTCAAGGCGGTCTGTCGGGGAATGTCGACGGATATCTTCTACTTCGCCGAAACTGAGCGTGGAGCCTTACGGAAACAGTACGAGGTGCAGGCGAAACGGATCTGCAACGAGTGTCCGGTGCGAATGCCGTGCGCGGCCCATGCCATGAGAACCGACGAACCACATGGTGTTTGGGGTGCGATGACAACGCGCGAGCGCCGATTGGCCATGACGCGGTCGCGGCGTAAGGCCGCTGCGGCGGACCAGGCTACATCTTGATCGACGGCAGTAGCCTGGTCAGATTCCAGAGCTGATTACGCCGGGCCGACAGGCTAGTGATCAGGAGCCCGCCCAACGCGATACAGAGCAGCGTGATCACTGCCTGCCACAGTCTGCCGTCGATGCCGCCCAGGATCAGCTGACGTAATCCGTCGACGCCGTACGTCATCGGGTCGTATTTGTGCAGTACCTGGAATGGTCTTGAGGTGGTCTCCACCGGGTACATGCCGCCGGCGCTGACCAGCTGCAACATCAGTAGCGCCATGAGTAGTACGCGCCCGACAGCCGGACCCACCAGCGCGTTGATGGCCTGGGTAGCGGCGACGAACGCGAACGAGATCAGCACCATGAAGGCGAGCATTGCGGCCGGGTGCGCGGCGTGCATTCCGAGGGCAAATCGCACCACGCAGTACAGGATGATCGCCTGGAAGATCCCGATGGTGGCGGCGGGCAGATAGCTGGAGAGCGCCACCCGAATCGGGAGCACCTCCGCGGCGATTGCACGAGTTTGCAAGGGTCGCAGTATCATCCACAGCACCAACGCTCCGAAGAACAGCGCCAGTGTCACGAAGAACGGTGCCATACCGGTACCAAAATTGGGTGCGGCGTTCTCGTGTGAAGTCTCCAGATGCACGGGGCCGCCGATGGTATCGGCGATGGCGTCCTTCTGCTGAGCACTCCAGTTGGGTACCTGTTTGGCCCCTTCGGCAAGCTTGGTGGCGAGCTCGGTCGAGCCAGAGCGCAGCTGCGAGGTGCCCGACTTCAGTTGTTGTGCACCGTCGTCCATTTGGGCGATGCCGCTGGCCAATTGCGCGTTTCCGGTGGCCAACTGCTGCGCACCGTTACGCATCTGGGTGAGCTTGTTGGTGAGCTCCTGCCCCTTGCCTCCGACCTGGTCGAGCGCGGACTTCAGCGGGCTGCCCGGGCCGCGCAGCGTCTCGGTCATCGCGATCGATGCGTTCTCCGCATCGGTGAGCTGCTGGCGAACCTGGGGTGTGAACTGGTGTTCACGCAGCTGATCCTGGATCCCGCGCAGCGTGTTCGCCGCCGGATCTTGGCGGCCGGCCAGCTGATCGATCACCGTGGTGAGCGCGTTGGCGGCGTTGTCTTGGGCCTTGGCGATGCCGTCGATCTGATCGTTGGCCTGCCGGAGCGCGTCGGTGCCCTGCTGAAGTTTGTCGGTGCTGCCACCGATGTTCGCGACCGCCTTGCTGACGGTCAGCAGCGGGTCAGTGGCCTGGTTGATGCCCTCGGAGAGCTGCTTGGCGCCGGTGGCCAGTTGCGCAGATCCGGGCCGGGCGGTGTGCAACCCGTTGGCGAGCTGCCCCGCACCGTCGTCGACCTTGGCCGCGCCGTCTGCGAGCTTCTGGGCGCCGTCGGCCGCCTGCTGTATACCCGCAGCGGAGGAAACCACCACGGACAGAACCTGATTGACGGCCTGACCGGAGATGCGGGTCGAGACGGCGTTGAGCACCTGGTCGATGGCCGTGCGGCCGATGCTCGATGAGATGTAGTTGTTGGCGTCGTTGTAGACGGCGACCAGATTGGCCTGCTTCGGCTGCCCGGTCAGCGGCGAGGCGATGGCCTCACTGAAATCGGGGGGCAGCTCCAACATGAAGTAGTACTTGCCATGGTCAACCCCGTCGCGCGCCTCATTGAGATTCAGTACGTGCCAGTCCATGCTGCCGTCGGCGGTGAGGCTCTTGGAGATCTCCTCGCCGATGTTCACCTGTTGGCCGGAAACGGTGGCGCCCTTGTCGGCGTTGACGAGTGCCACGGGCATCTTGTTGACGTGGCCGAAGGGGTCCCAATACGCCCACAGATACAGCGCGCCGTACACCAGTGGCAGCAGCATGAGGACCACGATCGCGGCGCGGGTCATCCGGCTGCGGCCGAAACGCTTTATTTCTGAACCAAATGCGAGTCCAGCAAGCATGGGCTAGTCCCTCCCGGTGAGGATGCGGTGATCGTGCAAGTCGTGGATGGGCGCGTCGATGCCCAGGGGGTTGGTCACCCCGACAACCACGGTGCGGTGCTGGGCGATCACACCGAGCCGCTCGGCGGCCGTGTTCCGGCGAGCGTTGTCGCGGACCTGTTCCAGGTCGCCGACGACGAGAATCGGCCGCTCCGAGAGCAGCGCCAGCGTGATGCGTAACAGGAAGAGATCCAGATCGGACAGTTCGACGATAAACGTCTCGCTCGAAGGCGGAACAAGCTCACCGAACACCTCGGCCAGTTTGTCGCGTCCGGTATCGGCAGGGACGCGGGAGAACCACGGAGCCAGCCAGCGGACCTGTTCGGCGAGTACGGTTTGTACCGTCACGGTCTCCTCCAGCTCATCGATATCGGCGAAGGCGGCGATAGCGCAGTGCCGGCGAATTGCGCGAGGGTCGGTATCGCCCATGACGGTGACGGTGCCGTGGCTCGCCTTGAGTCGACCTGCCAGTGTCAGCAGCAGACAGTGCTGCCCGGGCCCGCCGGGCATCTGGATGGCGTGAAAACCCGAGGTCAGTTCCAGGTCGATGCCGGAGAAGAGTGGACCGTGTTCACCGTCCACACCAAGGCCGGTCGCCGTGATCAGCGCCGAAGCAGGCTCCGGGAGCACATCGTCTCCCGGCTCCTCGGCGGTATCCGATTCAACCGGAGTGGTGTCCGGTTCGTCCTGTGCGTTCACGGGTTGCTCGTTTCAGATCGCGGACTGATACGTCCATTCGATCAAATGCCGTCCTGGGTGACGCCCACGGGTTCCCCGGGGCACAAACCTCAGTTGCTCCCGGGAACGTAGGGGTCTCCGTCGAACCGTTCGCGGGTCACGAACTCGTCGACGGTATTGCGCCGTAATTTCTTCAATTGCTTGACGGGCTTGCCGATGGGCAGTACGGCGGCTACCGCATATGTATCGGGAACACCCAGCAGCTCAAGAACTTTCGGTTCTTGTGCGACTGCCATGGTGGTGAGGGTGCCGCCGAAGCCCTCCGCGCGCGCGGCCAGGAGAATGTTCCAGACCAGCGGATAGATCGACGCTCCGCCGATGACGCCGATGCGATCCAGCCCCTGATCGGTTGCCGCGACCAGCCGCAGGTCCACGCACACGACCAACACCACCGATGCGGTGCGCAGCGGCTCGAAGATCGACTCGGGAACCGCGGTCGCGGCGATAGTTTCCGGGGCCACTTGGGTGAGAGTGACCGGATTCCACGGTGACTCACCGGCCATGATCTGCGCGAAGTAACGGCGTGCGCCGGGCGTTGTCGCCTCGATCAGACCTGCCCGCGTGGTGTGGTCCGTGACCACGATGATGTGACCGGCTTGCCGGTTGCCCCCGCTGGGCGCGAACCGGGCGTTGTCCAAGATGCGGTCTAATACGTTGTCGGGCAAGGGTTCCCCGGTGAACTCCCGTGCCGCGAACGTGGTGCGCATGACGTCGTAGAGCTCCATGGCGCCACTCTAGTCAGCCGCGGGGCGCGCCAACCGTCGCTTGATCTCCTTCTGGAAGGACACCAGGACGCCTCGCACTGCCGACTCGGTGACGGTGACCGGTGTGAGCACCGACTCGGCGAGTCCGACGATCCGTTCGATGCGGGTCATGACGTTCTCCATCCGCTCGACGACGACCATCATGCGGGGCGTGAGCTCGCCGATGACACCAAGCGTGTCGTTCATATCGATAAGAACAGCGGACATATCTGTCAGCACGGTGTCGAGTTGCTCGACGGTGACGTCCGCGTTGAGTGCGGCTCGGGCCAGTTTCTGGATCCGCTCGCGCCCGGTACGGGAGGCAGCCTGGCTGCCCTTCTCTGGGGTGTCCTCGACCACCACGCGGCCAGTATTACAGGTCTGCGCCCTCAGTCGTGGTGATGTTCCAGCAGATCCGCCTGATTGATCTTGAACCGCGGCATGAGCAGCCATCTGCGAGTCTGCTCGCGTGCGCGGCCGATGAGTTCGCCCGACTGCGAGAAGTCGACCGGCGAGGTGCGGACCGGGCACAGCGGTGGCACCACCCGCAGGTCGACGGTTTGCTCGAATCGGGCCACATCGACCGCGAGGCGCTGGTTGATGGCCAGCGTGGCGGCGTGCAGCGCCATGGCCAGCGCCCCTTTCGGGGCTTCGGGAAGTGCACAGGCGTAGCCGGTGGGCAGTACCCAGATCTGGTCAGCGCCCAGCGAAACGGCATGTGAGAGTGGGGTGTTGTTGACCACGCCACCATCGATGAAGTCACGTCCGTTGATAGCCACCGGTGGCAGCACGGCAGGCACAGCGGCACTGGCGGCGATCGCATCGATCGGATCGCCACTGGACAGCAGAACGTCCTTGCCGGTGAGCACATCGGTCGCCACCACATGCAGCGGAATAGGAGCGTCTTCGAGCCTGCGAAATTCCAAGTTTTCTTTCAATAAACGGCGTAGACCCGAATCAGAAACCAGGCTGCGACGACGACCGACGAATCCCAGGAAGCCCGTGTACAGGTTGGTGGGGAAGACGTCGCTGCGAGCGAGTGACCTCCAGAGGTCGGCGAGTGCGTTCATGCCGTCCATATCGGATCGTGCGGCTAACCAGCCGCCGTTCAGCGCACCCACCGAGGTTCCGACGATCAGGTCGGGGACGATGCCCGCCTCAGTCAAGGCCAGCAGCATGCCGACTTGGATCGAGCCGAGGCTGGCGCCACCGGACAACACGAATGCCGTTGTCATAGCGCAACACTAGCGATCCGCGCCGACGGCGGTAGCCGCGCGCGCAATCATCCTGGACACCTGTCTGATTTTGGATAATAGTGATGAGATCGGGCGCGCCCGCGGCGCTCGGAACCTGCAGGTTAGTTTGTTGAAGATATTGAAAATAAGGCTCTTTAGCCGGGGCGGGCGCCCGTCGAGGTGTTGACAGCATTCTGGACACTCGTCTATTGGAGGTTGACGTGACCAGCGATCGTATCCTTGTGACCGGGGCGTTCGGCCTGGTGGGATCCGCTGTTGTGGGTGCCCTCGCGGCACGGGGCCGCGCGGTCGTCGCTACGGACCTGCACACCGCTGCGAACGTTCAGAGTGCGCGGCGTGTTCCGGCCGGGGTCGAGGTGCGGTGGGCGGACCTTACATCCACTTCCGAGGTGACCTCATTGGTCGAGTCCACCGCCCCCGCCGCGGTCGTTCACCTCGCCGCGCTTATCCCGCCGTTCTGCTACGCGAATCGCCGGTTGGCACAAGCGGTCAACGTCGACGCGACGGGCGCCCTGCTGTCCGCGGCAGCCGACCTGGAGTCACCGCCGCGGTTCGTGCTGGCCTCGAGTGTTGCGGTGTATGGCGCGCGGAATCCATATCGTGACAAGGGATTGCTCACCGCGGACACACCGGTCAACCCTTGTGACCTCTACGGAGCCCACAAGGTCGCGGCGGAGAATCTGGTGCGGTCTTCGGGTCTGGACTGGGTGGTGCTCCGTCTTGGCGGCGTACTGACGGCCGCTCCTCGCTGGAGTATCGACCCCAATCTGCTGCGATTCGAGGCGGTGCTTCCCTCGGACGGACGGATACAGACCGTCGACGTGCGCGACGTCGCGCAGGCCTTTTGCGCCGCGCTCTCGACGGGCCACGTGCGTGATGTCTTCTTGATCGGCGGCGACAGCTCGCATCGCACCACGCAGTCCACTGTGGCGTCGGAGACTGCCGCCGCCATGGGGCTCGCCGGCGGCATTCCGGCAGGGCGTCCAGGTGATCCCGACGTGGATGGCAGCTGGTTTGTCACCGATTGGATGGACACGGAACGTTCCCAGCAGGTCCTTGGCTTCCAGCGGCACTCGTTACCGGCGATGCACTCCGAGACCAGTGCTGCGGTGGGGTGGAAGCGGGTACCGATACGGCTGGCAGCACCCATCGTGCGTGCCGTGCTCAAGACTCAGTCGCCGTACCGCGGGATGGGCGGATGGTTCGCCGATCCGTGGCGTGCGATCGAACGGTGCTGGGGCGATCCGCAATACTGAGATGATGCGAAAGGTCGATGGATGAGCGGAATCGAACGGGTCGTCACGCGAGGAACCTTCGAGCTCGACGGCGGCAGTTGGGAAGTCGATAACAACATCTGGATCGTCGGCGAGGGCGATGATGTGGTGGTCTTCGATGCCGCGCATTCGGCAGAACCGATCATTGAGGCGGTCGACGGCCGCAACGTCGTCGCGGTGGTGTGCACCCATGGCCATAACGACCACATCACCGTGGCCCCAGAGCTAAGCCAGGCCCTTGACGCGCCGGTGCTGCTGCATCCGGCCGACGACATGCTGTGGCGAATGACGCACCCGGACAAAGATTTCCGCGGGGTTGAAGACGACATGGTATTACCGGTGGGCGGTCTGGAACTGCACGCTTTACACACACCGGGCCATTCCCCCGGCTCGGTATGCTGGTACTCGCCCGACCTGCGCGCGGTGTTCTCGGGCGACACCCTGTTCCAGGGCGGACCGGGTGCCACCGGGCGGTCGTTCTCCGATTTCCCGACGATTCTGCAGTCCATTTCGGGGCGCCTCGGCCCACTTCCCGCGGACACGGTGGTTTACACCGGCCATGGCGACACGACCACTATCGGCGATGAAATCGTGCACTACGACGATTGGGTGGCGCGCGGCCACTAGCGCGCGGCGGTACGAAACCGGTCGCGGTAGGCCTTCGGTGAGACCCCCAGCTCGCTGGCGAAGACCCGCCGTAGCGTCTCCGCGCTCCCGAATCCCGCGATTCGCGCAGCGTGGGCGACGGTGCTTCCCGCGTCCAATGCGCCACGGGCCGCATCGATTCGGACGAGTTCAACGTATCGCGCGGGCGTAATGCCCAATTCGGTGTGAAAGAGCCGGGTGAGCTGGCGGGTGCTCAGCGCCGCCCGGCTGGCCAGCTTGTGGACACTGTGATCGTCGGCAGGATCGGCGGCGATCGCATCGGTCGCCGGACGCAGCGCCGAGCCCGCGGGTGGCGCCGACTCCACGAAGACCGAGAACTGGGATTGTCCGCCTGCCCGCTTGAGATAGACGACAAGCGACCGGGCCACTTCGCGCACAATGTGCGATCCGTAGTCGTCTTCGACGAGTGCCAGCGCCAAGTCGATACCTGCGGACACTCCGGCCGAGGTGAAAACGTTTGCATCCCTGACGAAGATCGCATCGGGCTCGACGGTGATGTTCGGGTACGCGCGTTGCAGAAGACCGGTGTGGCGCCAGTGCGTGGTGGCGCGACGATGGTCGAGCACGCCCGCCTGGGCCAGCAGGAAGGCGCCGGTGCAGATGGACGCGATGCGCCGGCAGCGCGCGGGTATGCGGCCCAGGGCGTCCACAAGTGCGGGGTCCAGTGGGCGCCCGATCAACACGTCGCCGCCGGCCACGAGCACGGTATCCGTCAACGTTACGGAGTCGATCGTTCCGGTCACCGAGAATGGAGAACCGATGGATGTCGCCACGTCCTGTCCGTCGACCGAGGTCACCACCAATCGGTAGTTTGCGCCGAATCGGTTGGCTTCGGTGAACACCTCTGCGGGCCCGGCCAGGTCGAGCAGCTTCATGCCGTCGAAAACGACGATCGTGACGAGCCGTTCCTGCGACATGGCCTCAGGATCGCAGATGCGCACCCGAGTAGGTGTCCGGATCTGTGGGATCGGCGGCTGCTCTGCACCTCTCACCGGGGAGCGACCTGGCCAGAGACTAGTGGGTGACAGAGTTCCACCAGACAAAGGAATGCCATGACCGAGATTGCCGGAGTCGAGATCCCCGAGACCCCGCTGGCCCGCGAGATCACCGAGTACATCCGCGACACCGAGGACGATCTGCTGTTTCATCACTCGCGCCGGGTGTATCTGTTCGGCGCGTTGCACGGTCAGCGTCGCGGCGTGAAACCCGATCTGGAGCTGCTGTACGCGGGCGCGATGTTCCACGACATCGGCCTCACCGATGGATTTCGGGGCTCGCAGTTGCGATTCGAGGTCGACGGCGCTAATGCCGCCTGCGACTTCTTGACCGAACGCGGCGTAAGCGCCGACGATGCCCAGAATGTGTGGCTGGCGATCGCGTTGCACACCACGCCCGGGGTTACCGAGTTCCTCAGCCCGGAGGTGGCTCTGGTTACCGCGGGGGTCGAAACCGATGTGGTCGGTATTGAACGGGATACGTTGTCAGCCAAAGATTTGGATGCGGTGACGGCGTTGCATCCGCGACCCGATTTCAAGAACAGGATTCTGAAGGCCTTCTTCGAGGGAAATCGGCGTCGGCCGCGCAGCACCTTCGGCAACATGAACGCTGATGTACTCGCACATTTCGACCCGTCATTCGTGCGGGACGATCTGGTGGAGTTGATCCGGGCGAACAGCTGGCCGGAGTAGGCCAGGGCACCTAGAAGGGTGGCGGGTCGTGGGCGGCGAGTACGGCCAGGGCCGCTTCCCGTTGTAATCGTTGTTGGTGGTTGAAATTTCTCTCCGCTTGACGCCGATGGTCGCGTTCCTGTTTTCGTGTGCGCTGGCGGGTGAGAGTGGGAAAGAGGAACCGGCTGGCCGGAGTGGTGGCATAGGTGTGCCCCGTCGGTGCCTTCCACAGCACGGTGCCGTCGGGTTCCTGAATCTCGGTCCAGCACCCGAAGGTCTTCAGGAGATGATGCTTGCGGCACAAGGCCTTCAGATTGACGCCGGTCGTGCGCCCACCCGTGGCCCAGGGCACGGTGTGATCGATATCCGTGCGGTCGGCGGCGGCTTCGCAGCCGGGGAATCGGCATAGCTGGTCGCGGGAGCGTACGAAGGCGGCAAGCCCATCTGAGGGTCGGTATCCGGCGCTGTGGGAATCAGTGAGCATGCGAGTGCGGGCGCGGACGGCCACCGTGCGTGCCTGTTCGGCGGCGAGCACGCCGAAGCCGGGCACATGGGCGGGGGCATCGTCGCGGCCGTCGAGGGTGGACTGGTTGACGACTACATGGACGACGACCGCGACATCGGCGACATCGCGTCCGGCGCAGTCGGGACGTTCACAGGTGCAGCGCATCTGGCCAAGACCGCGAGTCAATGCGCCGACAGCATCGGCGCGGCGCTGAGCCTTGGTGCGTGGATCCGCCGGGCACACGGTGTCGGCCAATAGATCGAGACGCTTGTCCAGGGCCACCGCATGAGTGGCCTGCAGGGTGCCCCAGATCTCAGCGACCGGCTCCCCGTTGCCGAGTGGGCGGATTTCGACATGACGGCCCTCGCTGGCGGATTTGTTGCGTCGCACAGCGTCCTGATCGAATCGGAGCACCAACGCATCGAGTGCCGCGGTGATGCGTCTGTGTGACCAGCGTGCCCAACGGGGCAGTGCATGCACGATGGCCGCGTCCACCTGCACCACCACCGCGTCGTTGTCGACGAGTTCGGTGCGGTTGATGATCAGCGCGACAGTCCGAAAGTCAAGATCGCCGGCGGCGAATCGTTCAGCGACGGCTCTGAGACGGTGCCGAAGAACCTGGGCGTAACGCATCTGGCTGGAGGCCAACGCCTGTGTGATGCCCTGAGCCGCGGCAATTTCGGCGGCGACCCGATCCCAGCGATCCAGGGGATGCCGGTCACGCTCGTCGGGCCGGTCGAGGTCGGCGTGCCGGTCGACAAGCACACCGATCGCGTCCAGTCGCCGGGCGCACGCCTGCCCCTCGGCGCGCTGTGCCGACGTGATCACATCGATCAGGTCTGCATCGGGCAATGAATCGAACATATGTTTGAATGTAGCGGAACCTGCAGAGCCGCAACACATGCGGGATCGTCATTGTGGATAAAGCTCGGATTGTGGATAAACGGAGAACCAGGCGCCCATAGCAAGGGGATTAGTTGGTGTTCGCGTAGGCATCGAGAGCCTCAGCGGCGCAACGGCGCCCGACCTCGATGACCTCGGTGGCACGATGAAAGTCGAGACTACGGCTGACACTGCGGGGCACCTCGATGAAGACATCCGGCGGGTGCGCCGCGAGCTGCATGCGGGCAAGCGCCGACTGCATGACCTCGATCGTCCGGTTCATCACCTCGAAGCTTGTCAGTTTCGCGGCGGGATCTGGTTGGCCGGCAGCTTCGGTGCCGTCGGTTTCGAACAGTGCCGAGGTGCTGCGCAGCAGCCGGTTCAGCCACTCTGTGGTCACCCGCGGTTCGCGGGGCTCAGGATCCAGCGGCGGCGCCGGGGTACGCAACTCGTCGCCTCCGCTGAGGCTCACCGCCACCCGCAGCTCGGCATGCACGCCGGCCAGCGGAGCAACCGCCATCAGGTCGAGGACGCCGCCGTCTGCCAGCACTCGGCCGTCGAGCACATGCGGCGAGATCATCCCGGGAATCGCGATCGAGGCGCGGATCGCGGACGTCAACGCACCGCGCTGCAGCCATACCGACTTACCGGCGATCAAGTCGGTGGCGACGGCCGTGAAGGGGATCGGCAGGTCTTCGATCGCTACGTCGCCCAGCAGTTCACGCACCACATCGAGGATCTTCTCGGCGCGGAAGAAGCCGGGGCTGGTCCATGTCGGATCCAGCAGCCGTAGTACCGCACGTTGGGTCAGCGATGTTGCCCACAAGGTGAATTCGTCGAGGGCCCCAGCGGCCTCCAAGCCGCCCACGAGTGCACCCATCGATGATCCGGAGATCCCGGAGATCTCGAAGCCGCGCTCGCGCAATTCTTGGATCACGCCGATGTGCGCATAGCCGCGGGCTCCGCCGGCGCCCAGCGCCAGCGCGATCTTGGTGCCGGGTGCGCGGCTACCCGCCTCGTCGGTCATCCACCCAATCTTGGCAAGAGCGAGGCGAGGTATCCAGGTGAGGTGTGCGACACCCGGCTATTGGCGAGCGTGAGGGTCGGAGGCATTGAGCGTTGCGACAACTTCGTCGTAGTCACCGCGGGCCTCGCCATAGCGCAGGAACTTTACCCTCTCCACCTGGATTTCGGTGGCGTCGGGCTGGGTCTCCAGCAGCGCGACCACTTCGTCGACGAAGTCCTTTAGGGGCATCGCGAAGTCGCTTTCTTGCTGGCCCGGCATGAGGTCTGTGCGAACGGCGGGCGGCTGGAGCTCCTTGACTGCGACTCGGGTGTCCGCCAGTTGTAGCCGGATCGACTCACTGAGCATGTGGATAGCGGCCTTGGACGCGTTGTAGCTGGGTGTGACCTTCAGCGGCGCGAAGGCCAACCCGGACGACACCGTGACGATGGTGGCTTCCGGCTGCGCCTGTAGGTGCTCAATGAAGTTGGCGATCAAGCGAATGGGACCGAGCACGTTCGTGGTGACGATCTCCTCGGCCGACTCGAGAAATGACTCGGGGCGGTGCCAGTCCTCGACACGCATGATCCCTGCCATCGCGATGAGGACGTTCACGCTGGGATGCTCGGCAAGCACCCGTTGGGCAGCAGTGCGAATGCTCGCCGGGTCGGAGATGTCTATCTGCACCGCCGAGATGCCGGAGTGCTCAGCAGATATGCGCTCGAGTAGCTCGGTGCGGCGCCCACCGACTATCACGGTATTGCCCTTGGCATGCAAGGCCAGGGCGAGTTCCAGGCCGATTCCACTGGTCGCTCCAGGGATGAACACGGTGTTGTCGGTGATCTTCATCGGGACCCTTCGATTACGTTTGTGTACGTACCGTACATATATATAATGTACGGTACGTACACATAGTTGGCAAGGAATGCGAGGCGAGGGTGACTGCGGAACGGGACCGGGTGAAGCAGCCTCGTCGAGGACGCCGGCCGGCTGACGAGGTGCGTGAGGACGTGCTTCAGGCCGCGGGCGACCTGCTGTTCGGTGAGGGCATGAGCGGCTTCACCATCGATAAGGTCGCGGCCCTTTCCGGTGCCAGCAAGATGACGATCTACAAGTGGTGGCCATCGAAGGGGGCCCTCGCGCTCGACGGTTACTTCCGAAAGGTCGAACCGGAGTTGGGCTTCCCCGATACGGGGGAGATCGAGCGTGACCTCCGCACCCAACTGCATGCGTTCCTGGGCATCATTCGGGGCACTGTCGGGGGCGGAATCATCGGCGAGCTCATAGGCCAGGCACAAGTGGATCCGGAACTCAAAGCGGCCTTTTTGCAACGGTATTCGGGGCCCCGTCGAGCTCTCGCGGTGGCGGCGATCCGTCGGGCTCAGGAGCGCGGCCAGCTCGGCGCGAAGGTGAACCCGGAGGTCGTCGTGGACCAACTGTGGGGAGCCTGCTATCACCGGCTACTGGTACCCGACCAGCCGCTGACAGGAGATTTTGTGGACGCCGCACTGGACAATCTGTTCGGCGGAATTAGAGCCTGACATATGCGGTTGAGGAAATAAGCCCGACAGC
Organism: Mycobacterium sp. NGS15; assembly: GCF_059813245.1. Classification (NCBI taxonomy): domain Bacteria; kingdom Bacillati; phylum Actinomycetota; class Actinomycetes; order Mycobacteriales; family Mycobacteriaceae; genus Mycobacterium; species Mycobacterium sp. NGS15. Next base: position 216,229 of record NZ_JCALEF010000001.1, read on the forward strand.
TCGGCGGGTTTGACGCGGTATGCCACGTCAGTTCACCGAAGCAGAACGCCAGGAGTTTCTTGCCGCAAAGCATGTCGCCGTGCTGTCGGTTGCAGCCGACGACGGACGCCCGCCGGCCAGCGTGCCGATCTGGTACGGCTATACGCCCGGGGGAAACATCCATATCAATACCGGTGCAGGCAACCGCAAGGCGCGCCTGATCGAGCGGGCCGGCGCGATCACGCTGACGGTGCAGCACGAAGAGCCGCCGTATCAGTACGTCATTGTCGAGGGCACGGTTGTCGAAACGGGGCGGCCGGCTTCAGCGGAGGTACGGGAAACCATCGCCATCCGCTATCTCGGCGAGGAGGCCGGGCGGGAGTTCGCGCGCGGTTATGACGACGCGGACACCGTGCTGTTCGTCGTCCGTCCCGATCGCTGGTTTACCGCGGACTTCTCGGGCGAGCTCTGAGCTAGGGCCTGCCGGCCCGAGTTACCGCGCTATGCCAGGGCGAGGAACAGTTTCTCGAGTTCGGCCTCGGTCATGGGTGCGGTGTTTCCGTTGCGATCGGCAGTGATGCATTCGCGCAGTCCGGTGGCGACGATCTTGAACCCGGCACGGTCGAGCGCTCGTGACACTGCGGCCAGCTGAGTCACCACGTCTTTGCAGTCGCGCCCGTTTTCGATCATGTTGATCACCCCGTTGAGCTGACCCTGTGCCCGGCGCAGTCTGCTGAGGATGGCGGTGATGCTGTCTTGATCATCGATCATGTGTGTACCTTTCGAGGGCCCCTAGCTACTGGCACTATACCCTCCTGGGTATAGGGCGCGTGCGGACTTTGAGTGGCCACCAGAACCATGGGCCGAGCAGCCCGGCGATGGACGGAGTCATCAGCGAGCGCACGACGAGTGTGTCGAACAGTAGGCCCAAGCCGATCGTGCTTCCGGCTTGACCGATGGAGCTCAAATCGCTTGCTGCCATGGACATCATGGTGAAGGCGAATACCAGCCCCGCGGACGTGACGACTCCGCCGGTTTCTCCCATCGAGCGGATGATCCCGGTCTTTAGTCCCGCACCGATCTCTTCCTGGAAGCGCGACACGAGCAGCAGGTTGTAGTCCGAGCCGACAGCCAACAGGATGATCAGCCCGAAGACGGGTGCGATCCAGTTGAGCTCGAGACCGAAAATGTGTTGCCACACCAGGACCGAGAGTCCGAATGCGGCACCGAGAGATAGCAGCACGGTGCCGACGATGACCAGCGAGGCGATTAGTGCCCGGGTGATGAGCATCATCACCGCGAAAATCAGTGTCAGGGCGGCGATTCCGACGATCAAGAGGTCGTAGTGAGAACCGGATTGGATATCTCGGTAGATTGCCGCGGTACCGGTGAGGTAGAACCTGGCGTCAGTGAGGGCAGTTCCCTTGACGGCCTGATGGGCGGCCTCCAACTCCGAGGTGACGGAGGCGATTCCTGCGGGGGTGGCCGGGTCCTTGTCGTGGGTGATGATGAAGCGTGCGGCATCACCGTCGCGGGACAGGAACAGCCTCAGGCCGCGCTGAAAGTCTGGATTCTGGAAGGCTTCTGGTGGTAGGTAGAAGTAGTCGCCGCTTCGGGATGCGTCGAAGGCTTGCCCCATCGCGCTGGCGGTGTCGGTCATCTGAGCCAGCTGTGTCACCAGGCCCGAGAAGCTGCTATGCATGGTCAGCAGGGTCGCCTGCATGGACTTGGCCACGGCGATGATCGGCGGAAACTGCGCAGCCATGTGAGGAATGACCGCATCGATGTTTCCGACATCCGCGGTCAGCGCGCGCATCTTGTCACTGAACGTGTCGATGCCGTCCATCGCGTCGAACACCGAACGTATGGCCGAGCACGAGGGTATGCCGGAACAGTGCTGCTCCCAATAGAAGTAGTTGCGCAGAGGGCGTATCACATCGTCGAACTCGGCTAGATGGTCCCGAATTTCGTTCAGCGCCGTCTGCGCGTCTGCCATATCCGCGGTCATGAGGTGGGTCGCGTTGCTCATCTGGCCCAGCAGGGATTGCATGCGCTGCATCGAGCCGATCATGGCGCCGAGATCCTCGCTCATGGTGAGCATGTCCGCCGTGCGGTCCTTCATGAATTGAAGGTTCTGCTGGATGGGAATCGACTGGGCACTGATCTGGAACGGTATGGAGGTGTGCTCAATCGGGCCCCCTAAAGGGCGGGTGATGCTTTGCACCATCGCGATCCCCGGCGAGCGGAACACGTCCTTGGCGATCTTGTCCAGGATGATCATGTCCCCGGTGTTGCGCATATCGTGATCGCTTTCGACCACCAGAATATCGGGATTCATGGTGGCGGCGCTGAAATGGCGCTCAGCAGCCGTGTACCCGACGTTGGACGGTAGGTCTTTGGGCATGTAGAAACGGTCGTTGTAGCTGACCTTCATGGTTGGCATGACGGAGATGCCGATGAGCGCAACGGCCAATGAGGCGGCGAACACCGCGCCGGGCCAGCGCACCGTGGCGGTGCCGATGCGCCGCCACCGCCTAACCTTGACGGCCCCCTTGGGCTCGAGCAGCCCGAACCGGCTCGCGAGTGTGACGACGGCGGGTGCGGCGGTCAGCGCGCCGGCGACAACGACGAGCAGCCCCAGTGCGGACGGGATGCCCAGTGCCTTGAAGTACGCCAGTCGCGCAAGATGCAAACACAACGTGGCCCCGGCAATGGTCAGACCTGAGCCCAGGATGATGTGGAATGTCCCCCGAAACATGCTGTAATACGCTGCTTCTCGGTCTTGTCCGGCTCGGCGTGCTTCCTGGTAGCGGCCGATGAGAAAGATGGCGTAGTCGGTTCCGGCCGCGATCGCCAACGACGACAACATGGCCACCACGAATGTCGAGAATCCCAGTAGGTCGTAGTGCCCGAGAATCGCGACAACGCCTCTGGCAGTACCCATCTCGAAGCCGACCATGACGAGAACCAGCAGCATTGTGCTGACGGAACGGTACGTGATGAGGAGCATGATCATGATGACGGCACCCGTCACGCCCATCATGATGAGCATGCTCTTATCGGCGGCCTCGTTCATATCCGTGATCAACGCTGCGGGGCCGGTGACATATACCTTGAGCCCCGGTGGCGGGGCGGAGCTGTCCACGATTTCCCGGACCGCCGCCACGGACTTGTTACCCAGGGTGCTGCCCTGATCACCCGCCAGATTCAGCTGCACGTAAGCGGCCTTACCGTCACGGCTCTGAACGCCGGAAGCCGTCAACGGGTCTCCCCACACGTTGTGGACATGTTGAACGTGGCCAGTGTCCGCCCCCAACACGTCCACCAAGTTGTCGTAGTAGCGATGTGCCTGCTCGCCGAGCGGCTCGTCGCTCTCCAGCACGATCATGGCGATGCTGTCGGAGTCGGATTCGTGGTACTTCTGGCCGATGTGTTTGGCTGCGATCATCGCCGGCGCGTCATGCGGCGACATCGTGACCGCATGCTCTCGTGCTACCGACTCGATGGGCGGCACAAGCAGATTCACTGCCACGGTCAGCAGAAGCCAGGCCACTACAATGGGGACAGCGAATCTGCGGATTAGTTGCATGAAGGCCGGACGTTCTTGGGTGGGAGAGTTCATGCGGCCTTCACCAGACAGGAGGTCTGGGCGCGGTGCCCGTCCGTGTACTGCTCATCCTTGATCTGGCCGTTCACGGTGATCCGGCACCCTATTACTGCGCTATTGCCTTGTGCCACAACGCTGGCGATCACTGCCGGTACGGTAGTTTCGATGGTGTAGCTCCAGGGCAGACTGGTGAAGTCGGCCCGTTGCGGCTCAGCGTTCTTGTCCAGGTAGCTCACCGCGCCCGCGGTACCGGTGGGACCGTAGATTTCGTATCGCACCTGCTTAATCGTTGATGACGCAAGCGGTTCCGCGCTGCTGCCGGTGACCGAAAAGATCGGTTCGGAGCCGAACGCGCCGCGCAGATGATTCACGGAGATCGCGCCGAGACCCGCCGCGCATGCAACAACCACCACGACCCACGCCCGCTTCAATACGGCAACTATCGCTGTGCGCATCCTCCCGGCCACCTTCCTGCTGGGCCAGCCAAGGGGCCGAGCCATGCTCAATAAATACCATACCCCCTACCGTATATTCCAGAAGTCCACCTTTCGGCCGCGCTGGGGGGTATATACCGTGGGGGGTATGGTATAAACGAAGTCGGAACGAATTGGCGGGCTGACGCCATGGTGTGTCGTAGTACGTGATGTCGGCCCTGCTTCGCCGTGATGGGAGAGGTCGTATGTCCACGGATAACGCTGCTGCACAAAGTGCTACGTTCGACGTGAGGATATGGCTCGACCCGGTGTGCCCGTTCTCATGGAATACCGCGCGTTGGCTGGATACGGTCGCGGGCCAGTCCGGCCTGGCGGTCGATTGGCAGCTGATGAACCTGGCCGTGTTGAACGAGGGCAGGGAGCTGCCGCCCGTGCAGCAAGAACGTATGGCTGACTCACGGCAGGTGGGCCGGCTGATGGCCGGCATTCATCGCGATCTGGGCCAGTGGGGCCTGCACACCGCATATTTCGCCTTCGGCGGGCTGTATTTCGATAAGTCGGTGCCCGTCGGCCCCGATCTGGTCGATCCGGTGCTGGCGGCAGTCGCACCCCTTCGGACATCCCGCGAATCGTTGTCGGACACCTCGCTCGACGGGCTGGTCCGTTCCTCTCACGAGGCCGGGCAGCGGGCGTTGGGAGATGTTGGCGGTAGCCCGCTGTTGCAGGTGAAGGGCCGCACGTTCTTCGGCCCCGTCGTGACGGCTTTGCCGGAGCGCAACAACGCGCGAGCGCTCTTTGACGCGATCACCATCCTTGCGGGGGTGCCGGAGTTCACGCAGTTACAGCGTCCGCGGCCGGCGCACTAGGGCACGGCACACCACCATCTGCTCCTGTGTGCAGGGGCCTGTTCAAGAAGAGGGAGCATAGAACATGAAGAAGATAGTCATCCTGGGTGCCGGAGTCGGCGGTCTGAGCGTGATCAACGAGCTCCGTCAGTCCCGGGTACCGCTCGATGATCTCGACATCACGATCGTGGACGAAGACTTCACGCACTTTCTGGGATTTACCTTGCCGTGGGTCATGCGGGGCTGGCGGGACGCGGCGAGTGTGCCGATTCGGCCCAGTGCCGACGCATTGTCGGGGATAACCACGGTCACGGGCTCGGTGGCCGAGGTCGATCCCGACGCGCGCACCGTAACCCTGGCTGACTCAGCGACTCTGGACTTCGACGCGCTCGTCATCGCCACGGGCGCTCGTAATGCCGTCGACAAGATTCCGGGCTTGAGTGAAGCAGCCGCCCGCGGTGACGCCGTGCACTACTACGGCGTCGACGCAGCCGGTGACGCCAGGCGTGCGCTGGAGAACTTCTCGGGAGGCACGCTCGTCTTCCTGGTCACATCACAGCCTTATCGCTGTCCGGTGGCTCCCTATGAGGGAGCGCTACTGGCCTCGGACTTCTTGCACGACAAGGGCATACGGCCGGATGTCGAAATCAGTGTGTACACGCCGGAGAAGCACCCCATGCCGTCGGCCGGTCCCTATGCGGGACCGCAGCTGGTGCAGTTACTCGGCGACAAGGAGATCACCTTCCACGGTGAGCACACCACAGAACGCGTCGACCCAGATCGGAAGGTCGTCGTATTCACGGACGGGAGCACGGCGAGTTTCGACTTATTGGTGTTCGTGCCGCCGCACGAGCCGTCGGTGACCATCGACGGACCGGAGTGGATCGGCGTCGATGCGCAGACCATGCAAACGCCCTATGAGGGCATCTGGGCAATCGGTGACACCGTGTCGGTGACGTCGCCCTCCGGTAGGCCGCTGCCGAAGGCCGCCATCTTCGCCAAGAACGGCGCAAAAGCCGCGGCGCAAAACGTACTTCACTACCTGGAGAGGTCCGACAGGACTGCGGCGCTCTCGGGACTGGGGTACTGCTATCTCGATACCGGCCAGCACCGCGCGGCACAGGGCAAGGGCGACTTCTTCACGCTGCCGCATCCGGCAATCACCCTCACCGAACCTTCCACGGGCCAGCATCGCGACAAACAGGACGAGGAAACCCAATGGCGCGGGCTGTGGGAGTCATAGAGGTGAATCCACTCGGGGCAGGATGGTTGCGCACCGATGTCAGCGGCGCTGTCTGGGAGCACCCGGTGGGGATCGGCGGCTGAGCTACCAGACCCGTATCCAGTCGACGAGCATCTCCGCGGGGTAGGTACCGCCGCGGGGATCGCCGCCACCGGATCCGGCCACGGCCAGGTTCAGCACGGGAAATGCCTTGTGTCCGGGATTGTTGAACGGCCAGTCCGCCAGGGAGTTGGCGGTAACCTCGAAGTACGGGGCGGCTCCGTCGGTGTAGTCCTTCCAGAACCGAATGCCCTTGTCATCCCACTGGGTGCGCCAGGTGTGCCACGCGTTGTCGAGGGACAGGTTGTGGGTCTTCCATTCGGAGCCGTTTGCCTTGGCGTGCACGGTGGTTGCGGCCGGCCAGCTTCCGTTGCCGTACCACTCGACGATGTCGATCTCACCGTCCTGGTCGCTGCCAAGCCAGAACGCCGGCCACGCGCCAGGGGTCAGGCAGTTGAACTTGATGCGAGCTTCCCAGGTGTAGCCGATACCGAGTTCGGTGGTGCTGTAGATCTTGCCGCCGTAGTACGTGTTGCCTTCTTTTGCGGCCCTGATGACCAAGTTGGAGTTGCCGTCCAGGAAGACGTTCTTGCGATCGTCACGGTATTGCCCGACATTTTCGGGGAGTTCCCAAAATGTCGGGTCCTTCATGGACTCGCGAGCCTTCGACACCGCCCACCTGGATCCATCGGGCGCTGACCCGGCGGGCCCGTCGAACTCGTCGACGAACACGTACTTGCCGGTGGGGGGTGCCGCGGGCGGCCGACTAGGCGGGTTCTGTGGCAATTGGGGGCTACCGGGCTGCGCCCACGCTTCGGGCATGGAAACCGCTGCTGCCAACATGCCAAGCCCTGAGAACGCCATCATGCGGCGCCGATCCATGTTCACCATCGCCGCCGACGATAACAGGATTCGCCCATCGCGGTCCGGGAGCGCGGAAGTGGCTGCTAGGGGTGGGCGTGTAACGAATCGCGATTGGGTGCCAGCATCGAGGGCGTCAGGCCCCGCACGGCTAGCTCCTCGGGGAGGGGATTACCGGTGGCGAGTGCGGCACCCACCCGCGCAAGGGCTGGCGCCATCTGGATGCCGTAGCCGCCCTGGGCCGCGTACCAGAAGAAGCCCTCGACATCCGGGTCCTCACCCACCACGGGCGTGCGGTCTCCGGTGAAGCACCGCAGTCCGGCCCAGGCGGAGTTAACGCTCCGGATGCCAAGAGTGGTTGCATCGTTGATCATCCCGATTGCCCGGGCCATCTCCAGCTCGTCCGGTCGGGGGTCTCCGGGTGATTGCAGTGTCTCGTCGGCGGGCGAGCAGAGGAACTGAGCGCCATCGGGTTTGAAGTAGAAGCTGTCTGAGGCATCCAGTGTCATGGGAAGCGCGCCGGTGGAGTTCTCCTGCGGCGCGGACACCATGAACGCGGTGCGTCGAAGTGGCCGGATTCCTACCGGACGTGCGCCCATGGCGTGGGCGAGTTCATCGCACCACGCGCCGGCGGCGTTCACGACGGTTGCCGCGTCAAAGGTCCGTCCCGATGAGTCTCGCAGGACCCATCTGCCCTGATGCCGAGTGCTACTCACAATGGGAGCCGACTTGACGATGACTCCTCCGCGCCGGCGGAATCCGCGCACATAGCCCTGATGCAGACCGTGGACGTCGAGCTCCATCGGCGTGAGGTCGACCGCCGCCAACCGGATGTGCCCCGGACGCAGGTAGGGGTTGATCTGCTCGGCGACCGTGCCGTCCACCAACTCCGTGTGACAACCCTGCCGAGAGGCCTCGTGATGGAATCCGCGAAGCGCGTCCGCATGCGCTTCATCGGCGATGACCAACAGCGGCAAGGACGTCGCGAGTGGAGCCTCGAAACCTTCACGCGGGTCGGTGAAGAAGTCGCGGCTGGCCGTCGTCAACATTCGGATGAGGGAATTTCCGTAGTTCTCGATGAAGGTGGCGGCGGACCGTCCGGTCGTGTGAAACGCAAGGGTCGATTCACGTTCCAGTAGTGCGACGGTTCGATGTTCGGCCAGTTCGTAGGCAATCGATGCGCCCGACATCCCACCCCCGACGACGATGGTGTCGACGGAGAGTTCGGTATCGATGGATCGGCTCACGTATCCGAGGGTAGGTCGAGACGATCGCCGTATTGTCGAACTGAGTCGCAGAAGCACACAAAGTGGGAGGCCACATGGCGATCACGCTGCCCGACAACTGGGCTGACAACTTGGACAACTTGGCCGACTTCTACCGAGACCTGCATCAGCATCCGGAACTGTCGTTCCAAGAGCACCGCACCGCGAAGAAGATCCAGGAGACCATCGAGCCGCTCGGGCTGGAGGTGACGCCGGGTGTCGGCGGCACCGGAGTTGTCGCTGTGTTGCGCAATGGATCCGGTCCGGTGGTCTGGTTGCGCGCCGACTTCGATGCGCTCCCGGTGCAGGAGCAGACGGGCCTTCCCTATGCGAGCACCGCGCGCGCCACCAACCCTGAGGGCAAGGATGTTCCCGTCATGCATGCGTGCGGGCACGATATGCATGTCACCGCGTTGGTGGGCGCCCTTCGGCTTCTGGATGAACTCAAGGAGCAGTGGTCGGGAACGGTTGTCGCGGTCTTTCAGCCCGCCGAGGAAGTGGGCGGTGGCGCGTCGGCGATGATCGCCGACGGCATCCTCGATCGGTTCCCCAAGCCCGTGGTCGTTCTCGGTCAGCACGTCGGCCCGCTGCCGGCAGGAATGATCGCGTACAAGACGGGCACGGCGCTTGCTGCCTCGGATTCCCTCAAGATGCAGTTGTTCGGGCGGGGCGGGCATGGCTCGCAACCGGAATCGACAATTGATCCGGTGGTGATGGCCTCGAATGTGGTGCAGCGGCTGCAGACCATCGTGTCGCGCGAGCTGTCTCCGTTCGAGCCCGCGGTGGTCACCGTCGGATACCTGCACGCCGGGGCGAAGGACAACATCATCCCCGACGACGCCGAGCTCGGCATCAACGTCCGCACCTTTAACGAGGAGGTTCGCACAAAGACGTTGGCCTCCATCACACGGATCGCTCAGGCCGAGTCGACGGCCTCGGGTGCCGACAAGGAACCGGTAGTGACCTCGATGCACACTTTCCCGGTCACCGTCGTTGACGACGGCGCGATGCAGGCGATCGCCGCCGTGTTCCGGGAGCACTTCGGTGCCGACCGGGTGATCGAGTCTCCGAATCCGCTGGCAGGCAGCGAGGATGTCGGATTGTTCGGTACTGCCGCCGGTGCCCCCACCGCATTCTGGTTTTGGGGCGGGTACACACAGCAGCGCTTCGAAGACGCCGCGGCGGCCGGAAAGCCGGTGCCGTCCAACCATTCCCCGGAGTTCGCGCCGGTTCTGGAACCCACGCTCAGCACCGGGATCGAGGCGCTCACCGTGGCGGCGCTGTCATGGCTTACGCGTTAGTGCCTCACCGTGGAATCTTGTTGAGCCAGTTCGATTCCCCATCGACGGATTGGTTGTCGATCACGACCATGGGCACACCGGATTTGGGGAAGGCTCGCAGCAGCGGAAGGTTGTTCGCCGCGATGACGCGGGCGTCGAAGGGGACCGGCAGTCCGACCCGGATGAGGTCCTGCGCACTCTGCGGAGCATTGACGCGCTCGGCCAGCCCGGCGAGCTGGTCGTTGCTCAGGTCCGTGTCCCCTTCTTCCTCGGGCTGCTGATCCTTCGCGTAGATCTGCTGGATGAAGCGCCAGGTGGCGTCACTCGATCGTGACTGGTCGGCGACGACGAACGCTGCATAGATCGCGCGGCTGTCGTAACTGCCGCTGGCCGAGTACTTGTCGAGGAAGTCCACGAACCTGAGGTTGATGTGCAGCTTGCCGGATTCGATGCGCCGGCCAATCTCGTCACCTTGGCTTTGAACCATCTTTCCGCTGTAGGGGCACAGCGGATCCAAGTACAGATCGATCTGCCCGGGAGCCGCCGGATCACCGATGGAGAGGACATCGCCGGCGGGCGAGGCCTCGGCCGCATGAGCCAACCCGGTATTGGGCCCCCAGACCAGGACCGCAGTGAGTAGACCGATGATCGTCGCGAAGCGTTTCACAGCATGCATCGGTCCATCATCGCGTAGCCGGCTACACCTTCCGGTTCTCGGACTTGATCAGCCAGGCCAGCTTCTCCAGGCCGTCGATGAGCTGATGCAAGATGTCTGCGGTGCTCGGGTCCTCGCCGTCTACCGCATCATGTACCGCGCGCAGCGTCTTTACCGCCGCATAGATGCGGGTGGTGACCAGGTCGACGACGTCGCCGGTGCTGCGTTCGTAGGGAGGGAACTCCGGCAGTGTGGTGCTGGCCGCGACGGTGTCTGAGCGGCCATCGGGCAGCGCGTCGAGTGCGCGCATCCGCTCAGCGATGGTGTCGCTGGATTCGCGGGCGAAGTCGACAAGCTCGTCCAGCTGCAGGTGCAGATCGCGGAAATTGCTTCCCACGACGTTCCAGTGCGCCTGCTTGCCCTGCAGGTGAAGCTCGATCAGGTCGACCAGGACTTGTTGCAGGTGGCCGGTCAGTTCGGGGGATGCTTGGAAGTTCGTGACATCGGATTCGGCTGTGCGGGATGTGTTCGGCATGTCAAATGCAACCTCTTCTAATTTGGAACTATTCCAGATTAGAGAATCGGTTCTTGGTGTGCAGGCAAACCACTGCGCACCCCAGGCGCCGAGGTGGGCCATCAACGGGACACTACTTTCCAATTTCCTCAACGCCACCCCGCACGAGGCCGTGGAGCGTGCCTTCGAGGCCGCCGGCGGCAAGGACGTGCGGATCGGCGGGGGCGTGGCAACCGTTCGCGCATTCCTGGACGCCGGGCTCATCGATACCCTGCACGTCGCGGTCGCGCCGGTAGAGATCGGGCGCGGCGAGCGGTTGTGGGACAGCCCCGATGATCTCACCGACCGTTATTACCTGGAAAAGGTTCCGGCGGCTGGTGGTGTTGCGCAACATCTGTTTTGGCGCGACTGACGGTTTGCATCGACAGCTCGGAGGTGCTCCTTGAGTATGGAGCGATGTCTATACGAGTGACCAGTCCGTCGCGGATATCGATCCGGATGATCGCGAAGGGATGACCGCCCGGCGCGATGACAGCAGCCGGCCTCCCGGCGACGAGCAGTGGTGTCGCCACGGCGATGCGGTCGATGAAGGTGCGGGTCTCCTCGGCAACGGCCCGGGCACCGCGCACAAGCGTCGCTGCACCACTGGATATGAGGGTGCGGTCGACCGTCCGGACTACATCGGGTGCCATCAGGGTGATCAGGCGCTCGATATCGCCGCCGCGGGCCGCCGACAGGAAGGCATCGACGATCTCCAGCTGGTTCTCGACATCGCGGGCACTCAGGGGGTCTGCGCTGCTGAGCCGCAATCGCGCCCTGCTGGCGAGCTTCTTGGCGGAGACGGCGGTCGTATCGAGTACCGCGGCGATGTCCTCGAACGGCACGGAAAACAGGTCGTGCAGGACGTAGGCCACCCGCTGCTTGGGGGACAGTTCGTTGAGCAGCACGAGCATCGCGCGTGAAACCTGCTCGCGCTGGAGGAGGTCCTCGTCGGCCGCGAGCTGGCGATCTGGGATGTGCTCGGCAGCCAATGGAGTCTCGCCGCGGCGTTCGCGTGCCCTGAGCTGATCGAGGCAGAGCCGCGCAGTGACGGTGGTAAGCCACCCGTCGAGATTGTCCACCTGATTCGGCTCGGCGGACTGCGCCCGGATCCAGGCGGCTTGCACCGCGTCCTCCGCGTCGTGGCGTGAGCCCAAGATCCGGTGGGCCACGGACAGCAGCCGGGGCCGCGCGGACTCGAATCTTTCGACGAGATCCATGAGAGGTCACCTTTCCGTCATGTCGGTCGTCAAGAGGGTGAGGCGAGGCATTCAAACCGACGAGAAACCGACGAGATAGGAGGCACAAATGAGCGTACAGATGGTCCGGTTCGGCACCGCAACTCTTCACCGTGCTGGGAAGGTAGAGGGCTGATGTCCCTGCTTGAAGCCGGACTGTTGGCCACGACGGTTCTGTGCGTCGTCGCCAATGGATTCGAGGTGGTGGCCAAGGCGGTCAAGGCGCAGTTCGTGGTGCAGAACTCCGGTGAAGTGGGACTGGCACCGCGATGGATTCCCTATCTCGCGGTAGTCGAGGGTGCGGGGGTGGCCGGTCTGATCATCGGTCTTGCCGGCGTGCGTCCGATCGGTCTCGCTGCGGCAATTGGGTTGGCGGCGTTCTTCATTGGAGCCGTCGGTGCCCACATCCGCAGCAATGTGCTGCACAATATCGCGTTTCCGGGAGTGTTCCTGGCGCTTGCGGCGGGATCGGTCGCCTACTTCGCGCTACCGGCTGGCTAGGCCCTGACGCCTAGGCGATCATTGGTGTAATCGGTGAGTACTCGCGATGATCGCGTCGCAGAGTGCCTGCTCGGGTTCGGAAAGCACACTACGGCGGCGCAGTAGCACGAACTCCAGTTCGCCTAGGTCGGGCAGGCTGTCGTCGCTGACTCGGACAAGGCCTGCAGGCAAAAGGGATTCGGCGTGGGCGATGACGCCCATGCCTGCGAGCGCAGCCGCGCGCAAGCCCAGCTGGCTGTCGCTGACACAGGCGATGCGCCAGGTGCGGCCCTCCCGCTCGAGTGCTCGCAGGGCCGCGTGCCGCGTCAGGCTCGGCGGGGGATAGGTGACGATGGGCACCGGGTCGCGCACATCCTGTGTGTTGGGTCGCCCCGCCCACACCAGCTTGTCGCGCCAGAGCAACTCGCCATGCTTTTCACCCGGCAGCCGCTTGGCCACCATCAGGTCCAGCTCGCCCGCGGTCATGCGGGTCTTGAGGTATTCGCTCAGCCCGACGACGAGTTCGAGGTCCACGCCTGGGTGTGAGTTCTGGAACTCGACGAGGACATCGGGCAGCTCACGGGCCACCAGGTCGTCGGAGGCGCCGAGCCGGATGAGGCCGCTCAGTTCCGAACTCGCGAAATAGCGATCTGCCTGGGCTTGGGCATCGAGGATCGAGCGGGCGAAGCCGACCATCGCGGCGCCGTCGGCGGTCAGCGCCAGATTGCGGGTGTCGCGGCGGAACAGCTCGCGGCCGACGGCCTGCTCCAGTCGCGCGATGTGTCCGCTCACCGTTGATTGGCGTAGCCCCAGAATGCGGCCCGCAGCGGTGAAGCCGCCTGCGCGTTCAACTGTCAGAAAAGTGCGAAGCAACTCGGGGTCCAACACCATCATCACGGTACTCGTTCAGAGATATCACTTCTATCAGCTTTCATAATCAGTATCGGGGCTCGTACGGTGGCCTGTGTGACATGGCTGGCCAAACTCCGCATCGACGGCTTCTTGCTGGGGCTGTTCGTTGCCATGGGAATTGGGCTGCTCCTGCCGGTGCGCGGGGAGGCTGCCGACGTACTGGATTGGGCGACCAAGATCGCCATCGCCGTGCTGTTCTTCCTCTACGGGACCCGGCTGGAACCGCGTGAGGCACTCGAGGGTCTGAAGCATTGGAAATTGCACACCACGGTGCTGGCCGCGACCTATGTGCTGTTCCCGCTACTGGGGCTGGCGATGCGGCTGTTGGTGCCGTCGGTGCTGACCGACGACCTCTACACGGGCGTGCTGTACTTGTGCCTGCTGCCCTCGACGGTGCAGTCCTCGATTGCCTTCACGTCCATCGCCCGCGGCAATGTCGGTGCCGCAGTGGTGAGTGCCTCGCTGTCGAATATGTTGGGCGTCTTTATGACTCCTGTCCTGGTGATGCTTCTCATGCAGACCACCGGTGAGGCGACGGTCTCGCCGACGGCGATCCTGGAGATCGTGGTGCAGCTGCTGCTGCCCTTTGCCGCCGGCCAGTTGTTGCGGCCCAAGCTGTATCGGATTCTTTCCCACACCACGCTCACCAAGGTCGTTGACCGTGGCTCGGTCTACTTGGTGGTCTATGCGGCGTTCAGTGCCGGGATGGCCGAGCACGTCTGGCAGGGCCTGCGGATCTCCCGGCTGTTGGCAGTCGTCGCAGTCAGCATCGTGCTGCTGGCGGTTGTGTTGGGAGTCACGGCGGGGGTGGCGCGGCTATTCCGGTTCGACCGGGCAGACCGAATCGTCGTGATCTTCTGCGGGTCCAAAAAGAGTTTGGCGACCGGATTGCCGATGGCTACCGTGCTGTTCGCGGGACACCCCGTGGGCCTGATCGTGTTGCCGCTGATGATCTTCCACCAGATCCAATTGATCACCTGCGCGGCGCTGGCCGGGCGGTGGGGGCGGCCCCAGAGCTCAGATGCAGTGACCGTTGGAGGTGAGACCGTCTCTGCTGCCTGACCTTTGCGCATCGGCCGGTGTGCTATCGCTTCGGCGCGGGATTGGGTAGCCTGTGACGGCTAGCGCGAGGAGGCATCGGAATGCCAGAAGGCGACACGGTTTTCCGAACGGCGCAGCGTCTGGCCGATGCACTGGCCGGTCGGGTACTCACTGGCTGCGATATCCGCGTTCCACGCTTCGCAACCGTCGACGTGAGTGGGGAACGCGTTGACGACGTGGTTGCGCGCGGAAAGCATCTGTTCATTCGCGTCGGCTGGGCCAGCATTCATTCGCATCTGAAGATGGATGGCAGCTGGCGGATCGTGTCCGCCCAGGGGCCCGTACCCACGTGGGACCATCGAATCAGAGCGGTACTGAGGACAGACGACTCAGTGGCTCTCGGAATCAGCTTGGGCGTATTGAATGTGGTCGAGAGGGGGCGGGAAAACGACATCGTGGGTCATCTCGGCCCGGACTTGCTTGGGGCAGACTGGGATCCTGCCGTCGCGTTGGAGCGACTCATGGCGCGGGCAGATGATGAGCTGGGTGCGACACTTCTCGACCAGAGGGTCATGGCGGGCATCGGCAACGTGTACTGCAACGAACTGTGCTTTCTGGCCGGCTTGCTGCCCACAACTGCGGTGAGAGTCCTGGCTGATCCCGCGGGTTTCGTCGAGCGTGCCCATGTGTTGTTGCATGCGAACAAGGACAACCACCGCAGGACAACGACCGGTGACCCGCGCCCCGGCCGCGAGCTGTGGGTTTACGGCCGACATGGAAAGCCCTGCCGCCGTTGCGGAACCAGGATCTCACGCGATCAGGCCATGCCGCGCGTGGCGTATTGGTGCCCTACGTGCCAGCGGTGACGTGGCACCGCGCACGCGGGCACCAGTAACGCCCCGGTGTCGGAGGGCTGGCTTAAAGTTCATCCAATGATGCTGCGGCGTTTCAGACGGAGGGCTGCTCGTATGCGGCGGCGCCTGTCGGGCGCGTTGGTCGCGCTGATCATCATGGTGTTGGCGGGGCCGGTCATCGCGCTGACCGTGTGGCCGGGTGCTCTGGTGTACCGCAACACGGGGGACCCAGCGCTCGCGGCCTTGGCGCAGGTCGGCTATCTGGCGTCGCCCTATGCCGTGTACCTGATCTTGCGTGGTATGGGATGGGGTCTGCGAGGACTCGGCGACGCGATTGTTCGGCGCCGGTATGAGGCCCGACTACGAAGGTACACAACGCTGTCGGGGCTTTCCGAGATCGACGAGATGTCCGGCCTCGATTTCGAGACGTTTGTCGCGGCCCGTATGCACAGCGCCGGATGGCATATCGAGACCACTCCCGCATCCAGCGATTACGGCGTTGACTTGATAGCCACGAGTCGGCGCGATGTCGTTGCCGTCCAATGCAAGCGTTACTCGAAAACGGTGGGCGTCAGGGCTGTTCAAGAGGTCGTAGCGGGCGCGCGGCACTACGACTGCACCCGCGCCCTAGTCGTCAGCAATCAGGATTTCACCCGTCAGGCCCAGGTGCTGGCCGCGACCAGTAAGTGTGAACTCATCGGCCGCGATCGCCTTCCGCGCTGGCTGAATCAGAGTGAGATCCCCGCCTATTCGAACGCCGAACCGCCCAGATGACCACCAGGAGCGCCATGCCGAAAAGCGGGTAGCCCATGGCGATACGTGCGAAGGCCAGCCATCCCACTGAGTCCTGGGTATACAGCCATTCCTGCACAACGAATCTGGACGCAAATACCGCCGCTAGGGCCAGCGTCGCCACCGCGTAGGCAAACCGCGACGGTTTGTCTTCGCGCCAGCGCTGCCCGGTGCCGGTGACACCGTGCCAGATGACTCCCACAAGCGGCCAGCCCACCAGCACCGAGGCCAGGAAGACCGTTGCGGCGATGAGATTGGTCCAAATACCCATGAGGAAAAAGCCTTTGGCCGACCCGATCTGATAGGCGATAGCCGCCGAGATCGCAACCCCGAACAACCCGGAGATCGCAGGTTGTAGCGGCTGGTTGCGCAACCACCGCCAAGCGGCAACTGCCGCCGCGGTCGCCATGGATATCCAGATCGCTCCGGACAAACCAAAAGCGCTGTTGCCCAGAGCAAACGTCACACTCGGTAGACCGGCGTAGATGAGGCCGGGTAGACCACCGGCCTGTTCGAGCAGCGTGGGCTTGCGTTCGGACCCCTCGGAGAGCTCAGAAACCTCGGTCACCGTACCTGCCGTCCGCCCAGATGCTGGGCCAGGAATCGTTCGGTCGCGCGGTACAGGTCGATCTGATTCTCCGGATTCAGGAACCCGTGCCCCTCGTCCTCTTTAACCATGTATTCGACCTCGACGCCACGAGCACGTAGTGCCGCCACAATGTTGTCGGATTCGGCCTGGACCACGCGAACATCGTTGGCGCCCTGCGCAACCAGCAGCGGGGTGCGAATCTGATCCACCCTGCTGATGGGCGATCGGGCGAGCATGTCGGCTTCCTGCTCGGCTACGGCGGGATCGCCGACGTAGCGGTACCAGTTGTTGGTCAGGTTCGGCCGCACAAACGGCGGCAGGGTCCGCATGAAATTGGCGAGGTTCGAGATGCCGACGTAGTCGATGGCGGCCGCGAAGACGTCGGGTGTGAAGGTGACGCCCACCAGCGCGGAGTACCCACCGTACGAGCCGCCGAAGATCGCGACCCGGCTCGGATCCGCATAGCCCTGCTTGACCGCCCAGTCGACGGCGTCGATCAGGTCGTCGTGCATTCTGCCCGCGAATTCACCGATGGCCGCCTTCGTGAAGGCCTTTCCATAGCCGGTGGATCCGCGGAAGTTGACCTGCAGCACCGCGTATCCGCGGTTGGCAAGTAACTGCACCGACGGATCGAATCCCCAGCTGTCACGGTGCCACGGACCACCGTGGACCACCAACACCAGTGGGAGCCCTGCGGGTTCCACACCAACGGGCAGAGTCAGGTATGAGTGCAGATCCAAGCCGTCGCGCGAGGCGATCGTCACCGGCGTCATGGGTGCCATTGACGACGGATCCAGGTGCGGGTACGGACGGAACAGCTGCCTGCTTTCGCCCTTTTCGTGGTCGTAGAGATAGGTGACACCGGGATCCCGGTCATGGGTAAAACTGACTACCCAGCGTTGGCCGTCCTCGTCGGAGGAGATCTCCGCAAGGTCGCCATCCGAGAGCTCCTGGAGCTTCTCGAGCACCGGAGCGAAATCCGGATCGAGGACCCGGATTTCCTGCCGCTCGCCGAGATAACGAACGGCTAGCAGCTCGCCAGTCTTCCGGTGCCGGATGAGGGCTGGTGCCAGGCCGAGGGCAGCGGACAGATCGAACGCCGGGTGGCTATCGAGTACGGTCTCGTCACCGGTGGCCAGGTCGAGCCGGACCAGACGCGTGCGATCGGTGTCGCGGCTGGAACCCATCCACAACCCGGTACCGTCCGGTGTCATCTGGGTCGGGTGCATGCCGACCGGGTAGTCCGCACCGTCGTATACGACGAGAGATTCCAGCGCCCCGGACTCGTATCGAGAGAACTCGATATCCCCTTCAGGTGTCAGCGATTGCGTGAAGACTTCATGATGAGGGCCGCAGAACCAGGCCATGACGTCGCCGGGGTTCTCTGCGAGCATGGTCAGCTCACCGGATGCGATATCGAGCTCGTAGAGGTCGATGTGGTCGATCCTGCGGCGGTTCAGCTGGACGTACAACTTCCCGGGACGGCCGTGCGGCTGCTCCAGACCCAGCAGCCGCACGCCGGGATACGGCGTCAGATCGACAGCCGGAGCGTCCGCGTCGTCCAGGTCCACCCGGTACAGGTGCCAGTTCTCGTCGCCACCGGAGTCCTGCACGTACAGCAGCCAGCGGGGGTCGTTGACCCAGAGAAATCCCGTGACGCTGCGGGTCTCGTCGCGCGTGACGCACTGTGCTTCGGTCGTGCTGTCGCCGTCGACGGCTTGCACCCATACGTTGAGGCGATTCTTCCGTGGCGCCAGGTACGCGATCCGGGTTCCGTCCGGTGATATCGACGCGGACGTGCGAACCGGCGGATCGAAGAACTCCTCGACGGTGATGAGCTCGGGCAGCGCCATGTGCGGTCCTCTCGGTGTAGCGAAGTAACACCAGGAGAAACTATGCCGCTACGGCACAGTCAACTGCCGCGTCGCTGACCTGCTAAAGGGTGCCCGAATTGTCGCGATGACGTGCCGGCGGTTGACGATCAAGCCGGCGATCGCCAAGACGCCGTACACACCGCACAGGATGAGCCGGCCGTGGGTTGAGGTGATGGGGAACTGGATCACGAACAGCGCCAGTAGCGCCCATGCCGTGCCGCGGTGGAACCGCAGAGCGAGGATCAGAGCCACGCCCATCATGGTTTGCGTTGCGGTCAGCAGGGTTTCTTCGACTTGACGGGCATCGAGCATCAAGGAGTACCCGCCGCCGCCCGCGAGATGGGCGATCGGCAGTGAACCAATCAGGAGTGTCCACTGGTTGACCTTTGACGAGATCAACGTGGCGATGGCTGCCGTTCCCTTGCCGCGGGCGGCGAATATCGCGGCGATGATGAATTCGGGTGCTTCTGACGCCAGCGGTGCGAGCCACTGCACCAGGAGGAACTGGTCGATACCCAATTGTGTTCCGGCGCTTACCAGGCTGTTGGCGAAGGGCTCAGCACACAACAGGATGATCGATGCGGCGAGGATGAACATCGTGACAACGGTGCTGCGGCGCATGTGCTTGGGCAGCATCCCGATGGCTGCGGCGGTGCCCACCAGGTTCGGTTCCTCGGCTTCGCCGCGGCTGATCGTGAACAGGTAGAACCCGAACCACGCCAGCAGTGCAATGCCCAGCACGAGGTGAATCTGGCCGCTCGCCGGTATCACGAACGCCACCACGCCCGCCATGAGCAGGAACCCAAGCTCGATGCGGTTGGACGGCTCCAATGACAGCAGGTGGGTGGAGCGTCCGGATGTCTTGCGGGCCACCGCGAGTGCGATGAGAACGACGACGGGCCAGCCCAGCCCCATCAACAACCTGTTCGAGCCGGTCATGTTCGCCGCGGCGTATTGGCTGTACTCGGGGACCTGGCCGGAGACGTAGGCGTAGTAGAGATCGACGGCGTATTCGGGCAGTACCGCGATCAAAGCCAGCACCGCGATCGCGAGGCCACCGGAGACGTCGATCTGTGCGGCCTCTGCCGCCCACGCCAAGACAAAACTGGCGGCCACCACCGCGGCACCGTAGATCACGAGAGCTGCTACCGGGTTCGGGTGCAACCCACCGATCCGTGTGATCAGGGCGGGCGCCATGAACAGCGCTGTGATGAACACCGATCGGAGCAGCTGGCGACGTAATCCACCAGGCACGGGGGGCGCACTGGCGGTGGTCTGCACGGGACCAAGTTAGCACCGCCAAGCACGCCCAGCAACAGATCGATATCCCTGCGTGATGAGCGTGAAACCCGAAAATTACCAGCTAGTAGGCACCGTTATGAATTCTTCGGCTACCCTAACGCGAATGTGTGGCAAACCGGATGGTGCCACGCGTCGAGTAGTCGCTGATGAGGCGAGGGTTTCGTGTGTTGACCATGCCGTAGCGGCATAGTGTCGAGTGGGAGTTATGCCAGGGGATGCAGGAGGAGTGAGCGTGGGTTGGAGCACGCGAGAGCTTGCCGAGCTCGCCGGCATCAGCCTGCGCGCGGTGCGCCACTATCACGACATCGGCCTGCTTACCGAGCCCGAACGCTGGTCCAATGGCTACAAGAGTTATGGCGTCGCGCATTTGGTACGGGTCCTGCAGATCAAACGCCTCACGGGTCTGGGCCTCTCCCTGAAGCAGATCGCGGAGATGGATGAGGCCAACGAGGACCCGCGCGAGGCACTGCGCGCGCTCGATGCGGAGCTGGCTGCCACCATCGAGCGGCTGCAGCGGGTGCGCGACGAGCTCGGGCAGATACTGGCCAGCGAGGTGGCGGCTGATCTGCCGCCCGAATTCGGCTCCGCGGCCGTCAATATGGACCTCTCCGACACTGACCGCTCGCTGGCTTTCGTCATGTCCAGGGTGCTTGGCCCTGTTGGGCTGCAGGCCTTTATCGGGATGTTCCTGGACCAGCAAGACCGCGACCTCGATCACGAGCTGGAAAACCTGTCGGCTGACGCTGACGAGCAGACCCGCGCCGATCTGGCCGAGCGGATGTCTCTGCAGACCCGCAAGTTGTACGCCGATCATCCGGGGATGCTCAACTCGACCGCGGACGCTCCCCGCGGTCAACAGTTCGCCGAACGCACCGTGGCCAGAGCACTATTGGATCTGTTCAATCCTGCGCAACTCGACGTGCTGGTTCGAGTGGGTACCGCGATCCGAGCAGAGCCCGGCTGAGCGGTTCAGCGGCGGCGGTCAGGGGCTTGGTTGCGGGATGTTGCATTGACTGACTGTTGGATTGAGTCCCGCGTAATTGAGAGGACCGGCGAGCACGGTCAGCGCGATTGTTCCCGCGCTGGCACAGGTTTGTGGGCTGTTGGTGAAGTATCCGCGTTGAGCGACGGCGATCGCCCCCACAATCAACCACACCGCCACCAGTATTCCGGCGTATCGCATGGCGTTCTCCTGCTCTTTCAACCGGCAAATCAGTAGTAGTGGCTGCGGCCACCGACGGCGTGTCCCATGCGGCCCGCGACCATCAGCACCAGGCCGATGACGATGAGTACAACTCCGCCGGTCCAAAGCCACCCGATGTCGAGGATGAAACCGGCGGCCAACAAGATCGCTCCGAGGATGATCATTGCTTTCACCTCGTTCCGTGTCGGATTCTCACGCGCGATGTTTTTGTTTACGATGTCAACCATACGCCGGCCTCGCCTTTTGTGGGCGATGTTGAAGAATCGGTCTCCGCACACTTCGGCCGTATTAGATAGTCCGTTAACTGGTTGTCCGGCCACATGATTCGCAAAGGGCGGAGCGACGACCGCGCCGGTGTTCCTTGACAGGTTGCTGCACGTGGACGCAGCCTGGGGAGATGAGGTGTTCACCGCGAATCGAGGGCGTGGGGGTAGTCGCGCTGGCACTGCTCGGTGGCTGCGCCCACGCCCAGACCGGTGACCTGGGAGCGGGCAGTGCTGGAGTGGAGTTGCCGACTACAACCGGTAGCACGTCGGCGCAGGTGGCCGCCGGTAGAGGGGTCCCCGTGATCGCAGCGCGGCAGGCTTTACAGACGGCGGCTGCGGCGGTGCCCGGTGGCCGTCCGTTCGACTTGGAGACAGAAACTGACAACGGACAGCGCGTGCTGGAAGTGAAGGTGGCGGCCCACGGCGACGAATTCAAGGTCATCGTCGGCGCGGACGGGAAACAGGTTGTGCGGCAAAAACAGACCGACACCCCCGGTGACGACGTCGCAAAGGTGGAGGGGGCCAAGATCGATGCCCGCAAGGCATTACAGACTGCTGCCGGTGCTGATCCCGGTAGCACCTTGTCCGAGATGGAGATCGACGTCAATCATGATGGCGCGCTGGTGTGGCAGGTGGCGTTAGTGCACAGAGACGGGTCCACCCTGCAGATCGATGTCGACGCGAAGAGCTCAGCGGTCAGCGCTCATTGACCCACCCTGGTGCACAACCGGTCTCGCGTCCCGGGTATTACTCACCGCAGCTGTTTGAGCGCGGCATTCGCGGCGTGCACACCGCACATACCGTGCGCGCCAGGGCCTGGCGGCGTAGCCGCCGAGCAGATGAACATCCCCGGCGCGCCAAGACTGTAGGGGGTGAACCCGACACGAGGACCGAAAACCAGCTGTCGGATGTCCTTGGCGCCCGTCATGATGTCCCCACCCACGTAGTTGGCGTTGTACACCGACATCTCCGTCGTCGAGCGCACCGCCGTGCCGACAATGCGCTCGCGGAAACCGGGTGCGAATCGTTCGATCTGACGGATGATCGCCTCGGTGGCATCTCCGGCGTAACCGAAGGGCACGTGTGCGTATGTCCAGAGCGGGTGGATAGCGCCAGCTGAGCGCTGCGGATCGGCCAAATACTGTTGACCGACAAGGACGAAGGGGCGCTCCGGCATGACGCAGGCATGGATCTGCCGCTCGGTGGCGGCGACCTCGGCGTAGGCGCCACCGAGGTGGACGGTGCCGGCATGGCGGGCCTCGTGGGCGGTCCACGGAACCCCGCTGTCGACGGCGAAGTCGACCTTGAAGGCGCCGGGGCCGTGCCGGAACCTCATGAACGCACGGGCGATTCTTGCGGGCAGCCGATCGCCGAGAATCTTTGCGACGGAGCCGGGTTCGAGATCGAATAGCGTCAGATCGGCGTCGGGCAGTTGTGCGGCATTGTCGATGCGAACCCCCGTGTGCACCGATGCGCCCAGCTCGGTGAGGGTTGCGGTCATGGCCCGGACCAGGGAACCGGTGCCGCCGGAGACGACCGGCCAGCCGTACCGATGCCCGGCCGTCATGATTCCTAGTCCGACCGCAGCCGTCATCGGATAGTGCAATGGACGGAAGGCATGCGCGGCGACACCGCCGTACAGTGCGCGGGCCGACTCGGTGTGGAATAGACGCGCGATGGTGGACGCGGGCAGGGCCGCCGGCAGTCCGAATCGGGCCATCTGGACGGGGTGATGGGGAACCCTCAATAGCGGCGCCGTGATGTCCTCCACGAGAGTCTCGAAATGCCGCGAGGGATAGCCGAACAGCGCGCGCCAACGATTACCGTCGCGTCCCATCAGAGCGGCCGTGTCATCGACCGACCGGTGTAGGACGCCTGCAGTTCCGTCGTCGAGCGGGTGAACGCAGTCGATCTCGGGCAGGAGCCAGCGCACGCCGTGACGGGGCAGATCCAGACTGGTCAAGAAGGAAGACCCGATGGCCATCGGGTGGGTAGCCGCGCAGTGGTCATGGACGAGCCCGGGAGCGAGCATCTCCGAGGAACGGCATCCACCCCCGGGTTCATCAGTGGCCTCCAACACAGTGACAGAGATCCCCGCACGGGCGAGGGTAATTGCTGCGGCAAGCCCGTTGGGGCCGCCGCCGACGACGGTCGCGGTGCTCATCGGGTCGTCGAGCTGCTGACAGGGCCTCCACGAAATGCGCAGGTAATCAACGAATTACGGTTGATCTGCACCGTGACATCCACCTCCGTTGGGTCCGTCACCACAGTGTACAAAGCCCTAGGTCGGGTGCTTGGCTGATCGCCTATCGCGCTAAAACTCGCAGTTGACGAAACTGTAAACGTAGTGCAAATTTTGTCCCTGTGGCGGTACTCAGTGAGCGGGCAGGGATCGGCGACCTCGTGGAGCAGCTGCATGGTCGACATCCGAACCTGACTCGCGACGTCGTGGAGGCGGTGGTTCGTGCCGAACACTCCCGCTTCGACGACAGCCCCTTGCGTGACTACGTTCCGCTGCTGGTCGAGCGGCGGGCACGCGAGGAACTGGCCCTGCTCAGCCCGTAGTCGACCTACCGGTCGGGTGCCATCTCGGCTCCGTGGATCGCCGCACGAATCGCGTGCTCAACGGCGCTGTTGGCAATGAAGAGCATCTCGTCGCCGGCCTCCAGGACGTCCTCCGGCTTGGGCAGTACGACGGCTCCGTTCCGAATCACGGTGACCAATGCGGTGTTGGGCGGCAGTTCCAGGTCCGCCACACGCTGTCCCACTAGGGGATTGTCCTGGGGCAGAGTCAGTTTCGTTAGACCCGCGCTTCCCTCACGCAGCCCCATGAGACGTACCAGGTGACCGATGTCGATCGCGCCCTCGATGCCCGCCACCATGGCGCCGGGTGTGGAAACCGCCACGTCGATACCCCAGGCCTGGCCGAACAGCCCCTGGTTGCGGATGTCGTTGATACGGGCGACGACCCTGGGCACGCCGAACTCGGTCTTGGCCAGCAGGCCCACGACGAGATTGGCCTTGTCGTCACCGGTGGCAGCGACCACGACATCACAGGTTTCGATCCCCGCGTCTTCCAGGGTGTCCAGCTCGCACGCATCGGCGTTGAGCCAGTCCGCTTCGGGCACTGCCTGCGGTTCGAAGTTACTGCGCTCGCGTTCGATCAGCAGGATTTTGTGGCCGTAGTCCAGCAGCTCGCGCGCAACGGAACGGCCGACCTTGCCCGCGCCTGCAATCGCGACTCGCATCTTCCGTTCCGCCACCCCGCTATCGTGCCCTATTAATCGGACTCGATCGACGGGGAACAACGTGAGCTTGCACCAGCTATACCTGGCTTTGCTCATTGGCGGGCTCGTGCTGCTCGCGAGCATCGTCGGTACCCGGGTGGCGACGCGCATCGGATTCCCCAGCCTCTTGTTCTTCCTCCTGGTAGGGGTGGTGCTCGGGGAGGACGGGCTTGGCGTTGAGTTCGACAACGTGGAACTGGCTCGGAACGTGTGCACCGCGGCGCTTGCGGTGATCCTCGTCGAGGGTGGTTTGACCACACGGTTCGCCGATATCCGCAAGGTGCTAGCGCCCGCCGGCGCGATGGCCACCGCCGGTGTCGTCATCAGCACGGTGGTGACCGCGGTCGGCGCGCATGTGCTGTTGCGTATGGATTGGCAGTTGGCCTTGTTGTTGGGCGCCATCGTGTCGTCCACCGATGCCGCGGCGGTGTTCTCGGTCTTGCGGGTGCTACCACTGCCGCGCCGGGTCGCCGGACTACTGGAGGCAGAGTCCGGATTCAATGACGCCCCCGCCGTGATTCTCGTCCTGATGTTCAGCGTTGTGCCCTTCGTGTTCGAGCCGAAAAGCGCCGTGATTCAGATCGTCTACGAACTGCTTGCGGGTTCGGCCATTGGTTTGGTGTCCGGGTTCCTCGGGGCCATGGCACTGCGCCGCGTTGCCCTGCCCGCGTCGGGTCTGTACCCGATCGCGACATTCGGTATCGGGCTGGTCGCGTTCGCGGCCTCCGGCAGCGTGCACGCCAGTGGCTTCATCGCTGCCTATCTGGCCGCGGTGGTGCTGGCCAATTCCGGTCTGCCGCATCGGTCTGCCACCCGGTCGTTCGCCGAGGGGCTCGGCTGGCTGGCGCAGATAGGCCTCTTCGTCCTGCTCGGCTTGCTGGTCAATCCCAGCGAGCTGTTAGGTGACCTGGTACCCGCGATCGTCGTGGGGCTCGTTCTGCTTCTGGTGGCCCGGCCGCTGTCCGTAGTGGGATCGCTTGCAGGATTCGGTATCCCGTGGCGCGAGCAGGCCTTTCTGTGCTGGGCCGGACTGCGTGGTGCGGTTCCCGTCGTGCTCGCGACCTTCCCGATCGTGGAGGGTGTGCCCGACAGTTACCGCCTGCTCAACATCGTGTTCGTCTTGGTAGTGGTCTTCACCCTCATCCAGGGACCGAGCCTGCGGCCCGTCGCACATCTGCTGGGGCTGATCACTCGGGAGACCACCCGTGAGATCCAAGTCGAGGCAGCGCCTTTGGATGTATTGGATGCTGAGCTGCTGACCATGAAGGTGCAACCGGGATCTCACCTGCGCAACGTGACCATCCTCGAACTACGGTTGCCCGACCCGGCAGTCGTCACCCTGATCATCAGGCAGGGCAACACGTTCGTTCCGCTGCCCGACACCCGGATCGAGTCGGACGACGAACTGATGATCGTCACCACCAGTAAGACCCGGGCTTTGACAGAGTCGCGCCTCCGTGCCGTGAGTAGGCGGGGCAAGCTCGCGTACTGGTTCGACGAGTACGGGGATGTCGGCTGATTGGGGTTGCGTTGACGTGTGGGAGGCGACCACACCCCGGGAAAGGCACGACCGGGATGATGCGCCGCCGGGGTAACGGGCACTGGACGTAGTTAGGCACAACGAATAATATAGTTCGGTGCCCCGAAACTATTCGACGGATCGAGAGCCCCTGAATGCATCGTGGCTTGAAACAGTTGCGATAGCGCAAGCCATCGCCTCGGGTGACAAGGTTTCCGCGGCGCACATCCTGCGGACCAGCCAGCGCCGGCTCACGGTTGCCGAGGATCTGCTGCACCTGCTCTCGGTGCTGATGCGTGCGGCTCCGGCCGGTGCGACGAGGCGGTTGCTCGATACCGCCCGATCCTGCACGCCGCCACCACCCATACCGAATCTCGTTCCAGTACAACCATTCCAGGAGGACGCGTACATAATGCCCACGCTCACCGATGAGATGAAGCGGATGCTTGGTTCCCAACTGGCGGTGCTGGCGACGGTGAGTGACGGCACGACCCCCAATATCGGGCCCAAACGTTCCCTGCGGGTGCGCGACGAGCGATCTCTGATCTTCAATGAGAACACCGGCGGGCAGACCCTGGCCAACATCCTTGCCGGATCAAAGGTTTCCGTCGCGGTGATCGACCGCGACGCCCTGGACGGTTACCGGTTCGTCGGCTCTGCCTGCATTCACGACTCGGGGCCGGCATTCGATGATGCCGTTGCCTTCGCGGAGGAACGGGGCATGAAGTATCCACGCTGCGCCGTCGTCATCGCTATCGAGGGCATCTACACGCTCAAGCCGGGCATTACCGCAGGGAAGCCGGTGTAGACATGGATCATGACGAAGCCCTTTCCGGCGTCGGATGAGGTCGTCCTGTACTGAGGCCTGGTTGTCCGTTCTGCATCAAGCTTCGGGCGCAGCTGCGCTTCAGTCGACTGCGCTACACCGAGGTCACATCTGGGAATCGCCCGCTGCGACAGTGACACTCCTCACGCCGAGACGGCATCTGGACTCGTTCATGCCGGTCAGACCAGCATGAATGTCCATTCCGGGCAGGTGGAGAACGTGGGCTCACAGGGAATAGTTAGCTTAGGTATGTACTTTTATCAGGTGGGCAACGGTGCCCTCCCACTTACTTAACGCCGATCTCCGAGGTATCTAGGCATGACTGAAACGATCTCGACACCTGCCGCCACGACGACGCCTGATCTTGCGGGACAAGGGGACACGGGGCATGAGGAACTGGAACGACGCGTTGCGAAGGTCGTGTCGAACGACCCGCAGCTGCAGGGGCTCCTCCCTGACGACGCAGTGACTGATGCGGTCAATGAACCCGGCCTGCCGCTCGTGGAAGTGATCCGGCGACTGCTGGAGGGCTACGGGGATCGCCCGGCGCTCGGGCACCGCGCAGTGGAGCTGGTGACCGACGACAACGGCGTGACCGACCTCGTGCTGAAGCCTGAGTACGTCACCACCTCCTATCGCGAACTGTGGAATCGGGCCGAGGCCATCGCCGCCGCGTGGCACGAGCAGGGAATCCGCGATGGCGACTTTGTCGCCCAGCTCGGCTTCACCAGCACGGACTTTGCCTCCTTGGATGTTGCGGGACTTCGGCTCGGGACCGTCTCAGTGCCCTTGCAGACCGGGGCCTCGATACAGCAGCGCAACGCAATTCTTGAAGAAACGCAGCCCACCGTCTTCGCCGCGAGCATCGAGTACCTCGACGCGGCGGTGGAGTCGCTACTCGCGACGCCATCGGTGCGCCTGCTCTCGGTGTTCGACTACCACCCAGAGGTGGACCGCCAGCGCGAAGCACTGAGTGCCGTGCGTGAGCGACTGCAGAACGCCGGCCGGGAGATCACCGTCGATCCTCTCGGTGACGCCATCGCGCGCGGTCGCGAGCTCGCCGCCGCACCACAGCCCAGCGAGGACCCCGACGCACTACGCCTGCTCATCTACACCTCGGGCAGCACCGGCACCCCCAAGGGCGCGATGTACCCGCAATGGCTGGTGGCCAACCTCTGGCAGAAGAAGTGGCTCACCACCACGGTAATTCCGGGCGTAGGCGTCAATTTCATGCCGATGAGCCACCTGGCGGGACGCCTCACGCTGATGGGCACGCTCTCTGGAGGCGGCACGGCCTACTACATCGCCTCCAGTGACCTTTCTACATTCTTCGAGGACATCGCACTCATCCGTCCTACCGAGGTGCTGTTCGTACCGCGTGTGGTGGAGATGGTCTTTCAGCGTTACCAGGCCGAGCTGGATCGCTCGCTTGCCCCCGGCGAAAGCGATGCGGACATCGCCGAGCAGATCAAGGTGCGCATCCGCGAAGAGGATTTCGGTGGTCGCGTGCTCAGCGCCGGATCCGGTTCCGCGCCACTGTCTCCCGAGATGAACGACTTCATGGAATCGCTGCTGCAGGTAGCGATGCTCGACGGCTACGGTTCGACCGAAGCCGGGGCAGTGTGGCGCGACGGTGTCTTGCAGCGTCCGCCCGTCACCGAATACAAGCTGGTGGATGTTCCTGAACTCGGTTACTTCACAACGGATTCCCCGCATCCCCGGGGTGAGCTGCGCATCAAGTCGGAGACGATGTTCCCCGGCTACTACAAGCGTCCGGAAACCACTGCCGACGTCTTCGACGAGGACGGCTTCTACATGACCGGCGACGTGGTCGCCGAGCTGGGACCGGACCACCTCAAGTACCTGGACCGCGTCAAGAACGTCCTCAAGCTCGCCCAAGGCGAGTTCGTCGCCGTGTCTAAGCTGGAGGCCGCGTACACCGGCAGCCCGCTGGTTCGGCAGATCTTCGTGTACGGCAACAGCGAGCGTTCGTTCTTGTTGGCGGTCGTGGTACCCACACCGGAAGCTCTTGAACGATATGTAGATTCACCAGACGCGCTCAAACCGCTGATCCAGGATTCTCTGCAGCAGGTCGCCAAGGGCGCGGAGCTGCAGTCCTACGAAATTCCCCGGGACTTCATCGTCGAGACGGTGCCGTTCACCGTCGAATCCGGTCTGCTGTCGGATGCGCGCAAGCTGCTGCGTCCGAAGCTGAAGGAGCATTACGGCGAGCGGCTGGAGGCGCTGTACGCCCAACTGGCTGAAAGCCAGAACGAGCGGTTGCGTGAGCTTGCGCGGGAGGCAGCCAGCCGTCCGGTTCTGGATACGGTGACCGATGCCGCGGCGGCACTACTGGGGGCATCCTCCTCCGACCTGGCCCCCGATGTGCGGTTCATCGACCTCGGAGGCGACTCGCTCTCGGCGCTGTCCTACTCCGAGCTACTGCGTGACATCTTCGAGGTGGACGTTCCGGTCGGCGTGATCAACAGCGTCGCGAACGATCTCGCCGCGATTGCCCGGCATATCGAGGCGCAGCGTTCGGGCGGCGCGACGCAGCCGACCTTCGCGTCGGTCCACGGCAGGGACGCGACGGTTATCAATGCCGCCGAGCTCACCCTGGATAAGTTCATCGACGAGTCACTATTGAAGGCGGCCAAGGCAGTCCAGCCACCAACAACGGACGTTAAGACCGTGTTGGTGACCGGTGGTAACGGCTGGCTCGGACGCTGGCTGGTGCTGGATTGGCTCGAGCGACTGGTGCCCCATGGCGGCAAGGTGTACGCACTCATCCGCGGCTCCGATGCCGCGGCCGCCCGTGCGCGGCTGGATGCCGTCTACGAATCGGGAGACCCCAAGCTGTCGGCCCATTACCATCGGTTGGCGGAACAGGGCCTCGAAGTGATCGCTGGTGATTTCGGTGACCGGGATCTGGGTCTGCCCCAAGATGTTTGGCAGAAGTTGGCCGCCGATGTGGATCTGATCGTCCACTCAGGCGCGTTGGTGAACCACGTGCTTCCGTACAGCCAGCTGTTCGGACCGAATGTGGCGGGCACCGCCGAGATCATCAAACTGGCGATATCCCAACGGCTCAAGCCGGTCACCTACTTGTCGACGGTCGGCATCGCCGACCAGATTCCGGTGACCCAGTTCGAGGAAGATTCCGATGTCCGTGTCATGTCGGCACAGCGCCATATCAACGACGGCTACGCCAACGGGTATGGCAACTCGAAGTGGGCGGGCGAGGTGCTCCTGCGTGAGGCCCACGACTTGGCCGGGCTGCCGGTGCGGGTATTCCGCTCCGACATGATCCTTGCGCACAGCGACTACCACGGTCAGCTGAACGTCACCGATGTGTTCACCCGCACCATCCAGAGCCTGTTGCTCACCGGCGTCGCACCGACGAGTTTCTACGAACTGGATGCGGACGGTAACCGTCAGCGGGCGCACTACGACGGTGTTCCCGGCGATTTCACGGCCGCATCCATCACCGCGATCGGTGGCGTGAACGTGACGGACGACTACCGCAGCTTCGATGTGTTCAACCCCCACCATGACGGCGTCTCGATGGACACGTTCGTGGATTGGCTCATCGAGGCCGGGTACAAGATCGCGCGGATCGACGACTACGGCCAATGGCTCACTCGTTTCGAAACAGCGCTCAAGGGACTGCCCGAGCAGCAGCGCCAGCAATCCGTGCTGCCGCTGCTCAAGATGTACCAGAAGCCGCAGCCGGCAATCGACGGAAGTGCGCTCCCGACAGCTGAATTCAGCGGAGCCGTACGCGAGGCGAAGGTCGGTGGCTTGGGCCAGGCTCCCGGCGAGATCCCGCATGTCACCAAGGACCTGATCCTCAAGTACGCCGCCGATATCAGCCTGCTGGGTCTGATCTAGCCGATAGAATCCCGCAGTGTGACCAGTGCGGGTGACGTGCAGCGTCTGCGTGATCTCGCGCGTCTTCGCCGGGTGCGTGACCGGATGGACCGCGAGTACGCGCAGCCACTGAATGTCGAACAGCTGGCCAGCGATGCCCACATGTCGGCCGGGCACCTGAGTCGGCAGTTCAAGAGCGCCTACGGGGAATCGCCGTACTCCTACCTCATGACGCGACGGATCGAGCGGGCAATGATGCTGCTGCGCCGCGCGGATATGAGCGTGACCGAGGTCTGTTTCGCGGTCGGCTGCTCATCGCTCGGAACCTTCAGCACCCGGTTCACCGAATTGGTCGGAGTCCCGCCCAGTGTGTACCGAGACCGCACTGACGGGCACGTGGCGGGCATTCCGTCCTGCGTCGCCAAGCACGTCACCAGACCGATCAGGAATCAAGAAGCCACCGTCGAAAGGCGCGGCTAGCGTGTCCGGCATGGACATCACAATCAATGCGAGCTTCCTGCCACACACCGATCCCGAGGCCTCCCTGGCCTTTTACCGCGACGCCCTCGGATTCGAGGTCCGCAAGGACGTGGGATATGAGGGCATGCGCTGGATCACCGTCGGTCCCGCCGGACGTCCGGACATGAACATCGTGTTGACACCGCCCGCGGCCGACCCGGGTGTCACCGATGACGAGCGCCAGACCATCGCCGAAATGATGGCCAAGGGCACCTATGCGAGCATCATGCTGGCCACCGACGACCTCGCCGGACTCTTCGAGCGTGTGCAGGCTACCGGCGCCGAGGTCATGCAGGAACCCACCGATCAGCCCTGGGGTTCTCGAGACTGCGCCTTCCGTGATCCTGCCGGCTGTACGGTCCGCATCCAGGAGCTTCTCTGAATAGCCAAGAACTCCAAAGCAACCGGTCGATAGTCATGATCGGATCCGCGTGCGCGGTGCCCGGGTCAACAAACTCAAGGTCCATGCGGCGCACCCGACGACCTTGTCGGCGCGCGATCGATGCTGACAGGGAAGTAGCCTCGCGGAGTACATGGGCGCCTATTCGGTGGGCGTCGCCGCGGATCTACGCTGTGCTGGACGCAGGAGGAATCGCATGGCAAAGAAGCCCATCGCCGTTCTCGGTGGATCCGCACTGGCCGGCCTAGGTACGGCCGTGACTGGGATCGCGGGCTCGGCCGCGGCTCTGCGCAGCCCCTCGGTGGTGCGGCGGCTCAACAGCTGGGCGGCGCGCAGGTTGACCGACGAACAGCGTGCCGATCGGCACGCCGCCATCTTGCCGTCGCCCATCCCGGGGCCCAGCTTCTACTCGGACCCGGGTGACCTCAGCAACCGCGCCAACGGCGAGATCGTTCGCACGCACCAGGTGTGGCCGCGTATCCCCTTGCCTGGAGCCACTCTTCAACGGTTCATGGTCCGATCCACCGATACCGCGGGAAATGCCGTGCCGGTAACGGCCACGCTGATCGAGCCCAAGCGCCCATGGCGTGGCGCGGGCGCCCGGCCGGTAGTGGTGCGCAACCAGCCGATCAACTCCCTGGGTCTCAAGTCCGCGCCGTCCTACCGGATCGAGCGAGGCATGTACGTAGACGTGCCGCCACTGGCGCCGCTGCTTCTGGCGCGAAACTACGCGGTCCTCGTACCCGACCACGAGGGCCCGCGGATGGCCTACTCGGCGGGCATCATGGCTGCACATGCCGTACTGGACTCGGTTCGCGGAATGCACGAAATACGCCCAGACCTTATCGAATCCCCGATGGTGATGGATGGGTACAGCGGCGGTGCCATCGCGACGGTGTGGGCCGCGCAGGAGCAGCCGGCCTACGCGCCAGAACTGAGGTTCAGCGGTGCGGTCGCAGGCGGGACGCCGACGGATTACGCCCTGCTATACCGCAGTATGAACGGCGCCTTGGGATCTGGGCTATTCGCGGCGGCCACGATCGGGCAGGCACGCGAATACCCCAGCATGGTTGGGCTCTTTGGCGATTTCGCCTTCTATATGACGACGCTGATCAAGGATTTGTCGCAGCCGCCGTTGGCAGCGGCCGGGGTGGCACGCATCGATCTGGATGTATTGGCGGCCATTCCATCGCCTTTCGAATCCGAGATCGCACAGGACGTAATCGCCGCGAACAAACCCGGCGCCACGGCTCCGACGATGCCAATTCTGCTGTACCACGGATCTCGTGACCGGTTCATGGGTGATCAGTTCGTTCCCGAGCAAGGCGTGACCGCGCTCATCGAGAGCTGGCGCTCCAGGGGAGCGACGGTGGACTACCTGCCCGTGCCCGGCGAGCATCTGATCGCCGCCGGGTGGGCGATGCCCAGTGTTCTGCGTTGGATGCGCGGCGCACTAAGGGGCTAGTGGTTCCTCGAATCAGGATGTGACTCAGGGTTTTCCCGGAGGCGCAGACACTCGCGGGACGGCTAGGCTCGCGGCATGACGACCGATGTACCCGTGCTGTCCGGTACCTCCGAAGACGATGGAGCTGATACTCCAGCGCGGTGGACTTCGTTGCAGAAGATCGGATTCCGTCTGCTGTTCACCATTGGCGGCGGGATTCTTCTGCTCTCGGTGTACGACAACCTCGGGCTTTACAACCTGTGTGAGCCGGTGTTGTGGCTGACGGCCCAGATAGGAAGTTTCCTCATCCGCGGTCGCGGTATCGAACTCACCGTGTCTTCCGGAGGGGACCTGTTGTGGTCGTGGTGCTACCACCTGGGCTGGATTGTGATCGCGCTGGTGATCACCGTCGTGTGGACGGCGTTGGACCGCCACCGGCCGAACTACCGGCGCCTGGCCGCCTCGCTATGGGTTTTCGCACGGTTCGGTCTGGCGATGTCGATGATCACGTACGGGATCGCGAAGGCGATTCCCACGCAGATGGGGTTCATGGGCCTTCCTGATCGGCAGCTGCAATTGGCCGGCGACACAAGCCTGTTCAATACGCTGTGGGGCTTCATGGGCGCTTCGGAGCCGTATTCGATAGCCACCGGGACCGTGGAACTGGTGTCCGGGTTACTGCTGCTGTGGAAGCGCACGTGGGTCTTGGGCGCCTTGGGGTCGGTGTTCGCCATGGGGCAGGTGTTCCTGCTCAACATGACGTATGACGTTCCGGTCAAACAGGTCTCGGGAGAGCTGTTCTTGATTGCGGTCGCCGTTACCGCGCCACTGTGGCCAAACCTTGTGCGGGTGATCTTCAACCGCAGCCCCACCCAGCCGGTGCGGCTGTGGCAGGCGCTCGGCTCGGACCGGCGATGGCTGCTCAGGACGGGCATCGTGCTGAAGTTCGGGCTGTCTTCGGTCCTGACGGCACTTATCGTGCTGCAGTCACTAGCGGTGTACTCGACATACAAGACACCCACCTCGAGCCTGGATGGCGTTTGGCACGCAACGTCATTCACCATCGACGGGCGCGGGGCAACGCTGAACCAGACTGACCCCGCACCATGGCCCAACGTGGCGATTTCCCACCGCGACACCGTGGCGGAGTTCAGTGTGATGAAGTTTGTCTCCCAGACGCCCGACGGACGTACCGCTGCGTGGCTGTTAGCGGTCAACGGTGACCGGCTGGAGTTGCGCAAGCGTGAGTCCAGTCCGCCGCAACAGACACTTCACGCGCAGCAGCCCAGCCCGGATCGGCTGGTCCTCACCGGTGTGGTGGATGGCAAGAGGATCGAGGGCACCTATGAGCGCCGGTTCATGGAGCGCAGCAAGTCCGGATTCCGGTGGATTCAGCCATCGATGGATCCCGACTCCGTGGATGCTGACGGGTAGCAGTCCGAAAATATTGGCACCGATGCTTATTTGGTGATCTGCAGTTGTACTGCGGGCTCTCGCAAGCTGTTTCGCGCACGCGTTGGTGTGGGATGTGATTACGGCGAGGCCCCACATCTGCGGGCTCGCCAGGGAGCAGCGCCACCGGACGGCGCGAGAACCAATTTCTGGACGAGCAGTCCATTCCCAAATTTGGTGGACAACAAGGTATTAGACGTTTCCAGACCTAGATTGCGGATTGTCTCGTTCGTGGCGCACCGACATGATTTACTCGTCGGAATCGGGTCGCGCGCGACGAGGCGTGCCGCACGTTGGCAGTGCTTCGCACACGACCGAGCCAGGGTGCCGCCGCATTCGAAGTTCGGTTATCCGTTGTGTTCACATCCGATCTGAAGATACATGTTCGTGCAGCTGAGATGCTGCCGAGCGCAGAAGACAGTCGGAGGGACTCGAGATTTTCACGATCTTGAAGCGTGTGTGGATTCCGTTGGTGCTCATGGTGGTGGCAGTCGCGGGTGGATTCACCGTGTCGCGGTTGCACGGCGTCTTCGGTAACGAGCGTCGTCCCGTGTATGCCAGTGCCGAACGGGAAGAGAAGCGGCCCCACGACCCCAAGTACCTGATCTATGAGGTGTTCGGACCCCCGGGCACGGTGGCGACCATCAGCTACTTCGATGCGGACGCAGAGCCACAGGTGATCAAGCAAGCTGCGCTGCCCTGGTCGGTGGAGTTCCCGATCACCGAGGCGACGGCCATGGGAAACCTCACCGCGCAGGGAGACACCGACAGCATTGGCTGCCGCATCCTCGTGGGCGACAAGGTCAAGGACGAGAAGATCCGGTACGGCGTCAGCGCATTGACCTTCTGCATGTTGAAGGCCGCATGAGCACTCTCAACGACCCCCCGACGGAACCGTTGCCGGTGGGCCACCGTCGGCCACTCCTGGCACGGGTGATTCGCCGTCTGTCTATTCCGATCATCCTTGGTTGGTTGGCGATAGCGGTCGTCCTGAGCATCACCGTTCCCTCACTTGAGCAGGTCGAGAAGGAACACGCGGTGGCAATGAATCCGGATGCGGCGCCGTCATTTCAGGCGACGCAACGGATGGGAAAGCTGTTCGACGAATCAAATTCCAGCGTGGTGGCGATGATCGTTGTGGAGGGTCAGCAACCCCTCGGTGACGATACGCACCGCTACTACGACGAGATGATTCGCCAATTGAAATCCGACACGGCGCACGTGCAGCATGTGCAGGATTTCTGGGGCGATCAGATGACGCAGGCTGCTGCGCAAAGTCTCGACGGTAAGGCAACGTATGTACAAGTGGCTCTGACGGATCCCCGAGAAGGGGCTTCGGCGAATCAATCCGTTGAGGCCGTTCGGGGCATCGTGGATCGGATGCCGGCACCGTCGGGGGTGAAGGCCTATGTGACGGGCCCTGCGGCGTTCGCCGCGGATTTGGGTCCCGCCGGCAACAGGACGGTTCTCTTGGTCACGGGGCTAAGTCTCGCGGTGATTTTCGCCATGTTGCTCTTGGTGTATCGATCGGTCGTTTCCGTGGTCCTGATGCTGATTGTCGTCGGAATAGAGTTGACGGTGGCCCGAGGGTTCGTGGCGTTACTCGGCAATCTTGGGCTTATCGGTATAACCACATTCGTCGTGAATCTGCTTGTGGCACTCGCCATTGCGGCTGGCACGGACTACGGCATATTTTTCACCGGGCGATACCAGGAGGCACGCCAGTCCGGTCAGGATCCTGAGACGGCGTTTTACACAACCTTTCGCAGCGTCGCGAAGGTGGTGCTGGGATCGGGTTTGACCATTGCCGGCGCGGTTCTCTGTCTGCACTTCACCCGGCTCCCCGTCTATCAAACATTGGGAGTCGCCACCGCCGTGGGCATGGTGGTTGCCGTCGCGGTAGCGATCACACTCGTTCCCGCGGTGATCGCCCTCGGCAGCCGTTTTGGGCTGTTTGAGCCCAAGAGAAGGGTCACGGTCCGTCGATGGCGACAGCTCGGGACGGCGATTGTGCGTTGGCCGGCACCGATTCTCGTCGCGACGTGCGCGGTGGCGCTCATAGGGCTGTTGACGCTGCCCGTGTACCAGCCCAGCTACAACGACCAGAAATACATCCCGCAGGATATTCCCGCCAACGTGGGCTATGCGGCGGCCTCACGACATTTCCCTCAGTCGTTGATGATGGCCCCCGATGTTCTCTTGATCGAAGCCGACCACGATATGCGCAATCCGGTCGACTTTCTGGTGCTGAACAAACTCGCGCGCGGTGTCCAAGCGGTTCCCGGCGTGTCCAGGGTTCAGGCGGTAACTCGGCCTGGCGGCGAGCCTTTGAAACACACCACCATTCCGTTCATGCTCAGCATGAGCAGCGCGAGCCAATCACATTTGATGCCGTTTCAGAAGAACCGCATGGACGATCTGCTGGTCCAAGCCGACGACATGCTGAAGACGATAGCCATCATGAAGCGGATGCAAGCGTTGACGGAGCAGATGGTGGGCACGACCCACGGCATGGTCGGAACAACGCACGAGCTCGAAACGATCATGAATGAGCTGCGGGATCACGTCATGGATTTCGACGACTTCATCAGACCAATCCGAAACTATCTCTACTGGGAAAAGCACTGTTACGACATTCCGGTCTGTCAGGCCATCCGTTCAGTCTTCGACACGCTCGACGGGGTCGACGAAGTCTCCGACAAACTAGGTGACCTGGTCGCGAATCTTGATCGGCTGGACGAGCTCCTTCCGCAAATGGCCCAGCAGTTTCCCGTGATGATCGAGACCATGGAATCCACCCGGAAAATGATGCTGTCCATGCATAGCACCATGTCTGGGATCTTCGATCAGATGGAGCAGTCGACCAATAACTCGACAGCGATGGGTAAGGCTTTCGATGCCGCCCAGAACGACGACTCGTTCTATCTGCCCCCGGAGGTTTTCGAGAACGAGGACTTCAAACGCGTCATGGATATCTTCTTGTCCTCGGACGGGAAGGCGGCCCGGATGCTGATATCGCAGAGGGGTGATCCTGCGACCCGCGAGGGCATGTCGTTGGTTGAGCCGATAGAGACTGCGGCTGCCGAGGCGCTCAAGGGCACACCGTTGCGGAATGCCAAGATCTATATGACGGGCACCGCAGCGTCGGTCAAAGACATTGTCGACGGCTCGAAGTACGACCTGTTGATCGCGGCCACCGCGGCGCTCTGTCTGATATTCGGCATCATGCTGATCATGACCAGAAGTTTTGTTGCTGCGCTGGTTATTGTTGGGACAGTGGCACTTTCGCTGGGGGCGGCGTTCGGGCTCTCGGTGCTCATCTGGCAGAGCATTCTCGGCATCCCCTTGAACTGGGTGGTGCTGGCGATGTCGGTGATCATCTTGTTGGCGGTGGGCTCGGACTACAACTTGTTGTTGGTGTCGCGGATGAAGGAAGAACTGGGCGCGGGGATCAATACGGGGATCATTCGGGCGATGGGCGGCACCGGCAAGGTGGTGACCTCTGCGGGTTTGGTATTCGCGTTCACCATGTTGTCGATGGTGGTCAGCGATCTTGTCACCATCGGCCAGTTGGGTTCGACGATCGCGATCGGTCTGTTGTTCGACACGTTGGTGGTGCGTGCATTCATGACACCGGCGATCGCTGCGCTGTTGGGGCGGTGGTTCTGGTGGCCGCAGCGGGTACTCCAACGCCCCGCCAGAGCGCTACGCCACTCGGCCGGTCCACGCCCGCTGGTGAGTTTCCTTCTGCAGAAGGAAGAGCGCTGACCACAATGAATGCCCTTGTCTACGGCCCGGCGACGACCGCATGAGTATTCACCGGATGGTCAACCGTCCACCGTTGGTGGCCCGGCTGATCCGTAGGCTGTCGGTGCCGATCATCCTGGGCTGGCTGGCGGTCATCGCCGTCGTGACCTTTGCCGTTCCGTCACTGGAACAAGTCGGACGGGAAAGTTCGGTGTCCCTGGTTCCCCAAGCGGCGCCTTCATTCCAGGCGGTGCAGCGTATGGGGAAGGTTTTCGGAGAATCGAATTCCGACAGTGTGGCGATGGTCGTGCTGGAAGGCCAGCAATCGCTCGGCGATGACGCACACGTCTACTACGACAACTTGATTCGTCAGCTGAGGGCCGACACCGGGCATGTCCAGCACGTCCAAGACTATTGGGGCGACTCGCTTACTGCGACGGGCGTGCAGAGCGCCGACAGTAAGAGCGTCTATGTCCAGGTGAACCTCGCGGGTAACCAAGGCCAGGCCCTGGCCAACAAATCTGTGGAGGCCGTCCGGGGCATTGTGGAACGGTCGTCGCCGCCACCCGGGGTTCAGGCCTATGTCACGGGACCCGCGCCATTGCTGACGGATATGAACCATGCCGGCAACACGTCCATCATCAAAATTACCGTGGTGACGCTCGTGGTGATCCTCACGATGCTGCTTTTTGTATACCGCTCAATGGTCACCGTCATTCTGCTGTTGGTCATGGTGGGAATACAGGTACAGGCGGCCCGGGGTATCGTCGCGTTCCTCGGAGACCATGGGGTTATTGGACTTTCGACGTTCTCGGTGAATCTGCTGGTGTCGCTGGGCATCGCGGTGGGAACGGACTACGGCATATTCTTTACCGGGCGCTACCAGGAGGCCCGACAGTCCGGCGAAGACCGGGAGACGGCCTTCTATACCACCTACAGCAGTGTCGCCAAGGTGGTCGTGGCCTCCGGATTGACCATCGCGGGGGCAATCTTTTGCCTCAGCTTCACCCGGCTGCCCTACTTCCAAACGATGGGAGTTCCCGCTGCGGTGGGTATGGCCGTTGCGGTTGCGGTGGCTGTCACGCTTGTTCCGGCCGTCATAGGTCTAGGTAGTCGTTTCGGGCTGTTCGAGCCCAAACGGAAGATGATGGTCCGCCGATGGCGGTGGGTCGGTACGGCGATCGTTCGGTGGCCCGGCCCGATCCTCGCCGCGACGTGCGCGGTCGGACTTATCGGGCTGCTGGCACTTCCGGGGTATCAGACCAGCTATGACGACAGGCTGTATGTGCCCCGAGATATCCCCGCCAATCTGGGGTACGCGGCCGCCGAGCGGCACTTTCCCGAGTCGCGAATGACGCCCGATGTCCTGGTTCTCGAGGCAGATCACGATATGCGCAATCCGGCAGACTTCGTGGTTCTCCACAAGCTTGCCAAGGGCCTTTACGCCGTTCCGGGTATCTCGATGGTGCAGAGCATTACCCGGCCAGAGGGAAGCCCGATCGAGCACACTTCCATACCGTTTCAAATCAGCCTGCAAAGCGCCGGCATGCTGCAGATCCTGCCGTTTGGAAAAGAACGCGTGGACGACATGCTGAAGCAGGCCGATGACACGACGAAGATGATCAACCAGATGCAGCACACCTACGAGCTGATGAGCAGCATCTCCGATATCACCAACGAGACGGTCGTCATGAACAGGGAGCTGACGGCGACCGTCGATCGGTTGCGGGATTACATCGCCAATTTCGATGACTTCTTTAAGCCCCTCCGCAACTATCTGTACTGGGAGAAGCACTGCGAGACCATTCCGATGTGCTTCGCCATCAGATCCGTATTTCAGGCGCTCGACGGCACCGACCAGCTCAGTCTTCGGACGCATCAGATTCTCGAACGCGTAGAACAGATGAATGGGTACCAGCGGGACTTGATCGCCCTCTTCCCGCCGATGATCGCGACCATGAAGTCGATGCGCGCCATGATGCTGACGATGCACAGCACCATGTCTGGGATCTTTTCCCTCATAGACCAAACGGCCGCGAACGCGACCGCGATGGGAAAGATATACGACGGTGCCCAGAACGACGACTCGTTCTATCTGCCCCCGGAGGTTTTCGAGAACGAGGACTTCAAACGCGCTATGTCCCTGTTTTTTTCGCCGAACGGGAAGGCCGTTCGTCTGATCCTGACGTACCGGGGTGATCCGGGGACACCGGAGGGCTTGTCGCGGGTGGACGCGGTACGGACGGCGGCGGAAGAGGCGCTCAAGGTGACGCCGCTGGAAAACGCTCAGATCCATCTCGCCGGGACTGCCGCGACATTCAAAGACCTGCGCGACGGGTCTGCTTATGATCTGTTGATTGCCGGTGTCGCGGCGCTCTGTCTGATATTCGGCATCATGCTGATCATGACCAGAAGTTTTGTTGCTGCGCTGGTTATTGTTGGCACAGTGGCACTTTCGCTGGGGGCGGCGTTCGGGCTCTCGGTGCTCATCTGGCAGAACATTCTCGGTATCGAATTACACTGGCTCGTGCTGGCGATGTCGGTGATCATCTTGTTGGCGGTGGGCTCGGACTACAACTTGTTGTTGGTGTCGCGGATGAAGGAAGAACTGGGCGCGGGGATCAATACGGGGATCATTCGGGCGATGGGCGGCACCGGCAAGGTGGTGACCTCTGCGGGTTTGGTATTCGCGTTCACCATGTTGTCGATGGTGGTCAGCGATCTTCGCGTCATCGGGCAGGTCGGCTCCACGATCGGGATCGGTCTGTTGTTCGACACCTTGGTGGTGCGTGCATTCATGACACCGGCGATCGCTGCGCTGTTGGGACGGTGGTTCTGGTGGCCGCAGCGGGTACTCCAACGCCCCGCCAGAGTGCAACGAGGCTCAGCGGATCCCCGGCCGTTGGTCATGCAAGATGCCTGACTTCGGGTGGGATTGGACCTGGCCCGTTAGGGTCGGAATGATGCGAAAAGTATTGGTAGGAAAGGAAGTACGTACATGTTTCGTCTGTCGCTGACTACACTGTCCGTCGGGTTTGGGGGACTGGCCTTGTCCCTGACCAGCGCCGCCGGAATCGCGTCTGCGGACCCGGATCTGGATTCTGCCATCAACACAACATGCAGCTATCCGCAAGTGGTGGCTGCGCTCAATGCCCAGGACCCGCAATTCGGTAAGGCATTCGCGCAATCGCCGATACTGCAGCGTGGCCTGCGGGAATTCCTTGCGGCCGGGCCGGAGAAGCGGGCACAGACAGCCCAAGACGTAGCGAATGCTCCGGCCTTCCAGCCATATCTCGGAGTAATGGAGCAGGCCTACCGGACCTGTCACAACTTCTGACCTGGATTGAAGCGCGAGCCTCGCTGAGGTGCTCACACGAGTACGCGATGCGTCAATGAATCTCGCCGGTTAGACCGAAATCGGCCAGCGTGAGCTCGGCTAGTTCGTGTAAGGCTTCCTTGGTGTTCGTGGCGCCCGGTTGGTAGGCGCCGACGCTGATGAAGATTCTGCCGTTGAGACGCCCGGAGAGAATGAACATTCGACCTCCGGTTCGCTCAAGCAGCCGGCGTCGTTCGCGTTGCCCGGTTGCTCGTGCATTCTGAAAGTCGGCGAGTGTCCCGGCGGGATACCCGATCATTGAGCTGAGATCGCCTAGATAGGAACAGAACACCGACTGGTCGGGGTCTGCGGGTATCCTGGCGACCATCCGTTTCAGGGTCCGCTTCGGCGTGAACGATGGCAGCCACAGGAGCTGCTTTGATTCATCTGGCACCTCCTTCATCGCCCTTAGCGTCTGCCTGATGGCGGACCGAACGTCCCGCAGATCTGTCGTGATCGAGGTGGGGTCGATGCTGACGCGCGCGTACGACAGGGCCATGGCACGTGTGTCGTCCTCGGTGCGCTCACTGATGGGGATCTGCAGTGTGACGGTGCCATTGTCGGCACGTCTACGCCCGATGCGCTCCCCGAACCGGGCGGCAAAGGCCGCGGCCAGGGTGTGACTCGCTCCGGCGAGAGCTTCCGCGCGGGCATCCCAGTCCTCCAAATCGACGTAGATCGTGAGGGCCGGTACAAGCACGATGTCGTCTGCGATGACATCGTGGGCAGCGACGGGTAGCGGTGCTGGCGGATGCACAGTCTCACGCTTGTCGCGCGCCTGCTTTCGGGCGAGTTTTACCGCAGCCAGGAGAGCGCGGGTGACCTTGGGTACATCCCGCGTCGTCTGTCGTGCATCCTGGCCAATAGCGCGCAGTCGAGTGCGAGCCATCGGTGGTGGATAGCCAAGGTCCCGCGTCTTGCCCAAGGCCGCTTCGACTATGACGAGCGCAAGTCCGAGGCCGTCGATGAGATTGTGCGAGAGCACCAGACTGATCGCGGTCGTACCGTCGTCAAGAGGAAGGACGCCGATGTGCCAGCCGGGTCCCGACTCGGGGTCGATGCGCAACTGCGAACGTTCATCGACCCAGTCGCTGAACTCGGCGCGCGGACGCGCGTGCTGAGTGACGTCGATGTCCGACGAACCCGAGTCCGCGACCCAACGATGCCGGGCGATCGGTAGTGCTGGACGCTCGATGCGCCGGCCCAACAAACCCTGACCGAGGTTGTGATGAAAGCGCCGTAAAGCGTCGAGATCGACGGTGTGCCCGTACAGCCACGTCACCTGGATGATTACGTTCATATCGGCGGCGTGATGCTCTGCTAACAGCGCCTCGTCCGCCAATGCGAGGCGATTATCCAGTTGTGCAGCGTCTTTGGTCGCTCGGCGTCTTTTCAGGGACTCTCGCACCCGACGTATCTGCTCAGGCACCAGTCAAACTCCTTCGTTTCCGGCCGCGCGCGTGCGGTTTTGTGCTGTGAGCGGGAACGGATTTGGGAATACGCGTGGTCCAGTTTGCAAAACAGATGCTGCCCAGCCCAGCCCAGTCAACCGAATAGATCGGGAGCCTAGCCGCTTCGCGGAAGTGGTGCGGTGAAATCTGTTTCGTCGCGACGTCGGTAGATCTGATAGACGGCCGGACCCAGATCTTTATTGCGGTACGCGGCGGATTAACTGAATCGGTATTGCAGTTTTTATGCCCCGCACCGCATTTGATTTCACAACAGGCATGTCGAGCGCCGCCGCGGTGATCCATGATGTTCTACGTGGAGAACAGAGCCCTCGATATTGCGAGTATGCCTCGGGGCGGTCCGGATGCTTCCTGGCTGGACAGGCGGTTGCGTACCAGCCGCCTGGAATATCTGGACCGTGACGACGTCGACTACCTCAAGCGCAAGGTCATGTCCTCGCTTGATCGAGCCGGGCGGCGACGGTGGATCGGCGTTCACGAGAAATGCGCCCGAATCGCGCTGGCCGAGGTCGCTGAGGTGCCCACCCCGAAGATCCTGGAACTTGGTGCGGGCCTTGGCGGATTATCACGCAAGCTACTCGAAATGCATCCCACAGCCCAGGTGACGGTCACCGATATCGATCCTTCTTTCGTCGCCGCGGCGGCCAGTGATTTCGGCAGTCACCCGCGCGCAACCGTGCGAGAAATGGATGCCACCGCAATCGATGCCGTCGACGAGCAATACGATCTCGCGATATTTGCCTTGTCGCTGCATCATCTTTCACCCGATCTTGCTGCCCAAGTGTTCGCATCGGCGACGCGTGCAGCGAGGAAGTTCTTGATCGTGGACCTGCCCAGGCCGCCGGCGGCTCTTCACATTGCGTTGTTGGCGGTAGTGCTGCCACTGGTCTGGATCTCGCCATTGCAGCACGACGGGTTTATCAGTTCTCTCCGCGCCTACAGTCCGTCGGCTCTGCGCGCGCTGGCTCAGCACGCCGATCCGGCCATCGTGGTCGAATTCCGGACTCGACGGGGTCTGAGGCCGACGGTGGTGGTGGCGAGTCGTCCACCGTTGTAACCACATTGCGGAAAGCGGCCCGATGTCGTCACATGTGCAGCGGGTGCATGATTCAATGTGCCACAGTCAATTACGCCTCGAAACTCGTTCTGGCCGGATGCCCCGGCAGGACCGGGCGGTCTACCGCTGGAGGATCTCATGATGCGGCACGACACTCCTGCGCTGCGTGCGACACCGGTCGCAAGGTTGTCCTCGTGACCTCGGATGGACCGTCTCGCCCGGTCGCCCTGTTTGTCATGGGTATGGCGCGGTCCGGGACGTCGGCGATTACCCGGGCGCTCTCGCTGTGCGGTGGCACCCTCCCGCCCGCGCTGGCGGGTGCCAACCAGGCCAACCCGCGGGGCTATTGGGAGCCGCGCAAAGCCATCA
Organism: Mycobacterium sp. NGS15; assembly: GCF_059813245.1. Classification (NCBI taxonomy): domain Bacteria; kingdom Bacillati; phylum Actinomycetota; class Actinomycetes; order Mycobacteriales; family Mycobacteriaceae; genus Mycobacterium; species Mycobacterium sp. NGS15. Next base: position 260,877 of record NZ_JCALEF010000001.1, read on the forward strand.
TCCTCAACGAGAGAATCCTGCATCGGAACGGCAGCTCCAGATTCGACACGACCTTGCGTCTACAAGAAGAGGGCGCGTTCGATGCCGGCGAGAAGGCTGCCTGCATCGCCGAAATCCGGGCATACCTGATGTCGTTGCCGCCCGCGCCACTGCTGATCATCAAGGACCCGAGGATAAATCTGCTGTCCGACATGTGGTTTGAGGCGACTCGGCTGGCTGGATTCGATGTGACGACAGTGGTAGCGGTGCGCCACCCGACGGAGGTCATCGCCTCAGTCGCGGCCCAAGCTGCGGCATCGCCGGAGTTCTCCAGCGCATTGTGGCTCAAGTTCAACTTGTTGGCCGAGGCGCACACACGTGATGTACCACGCGTATTCGTGGGGTATGCCAACCTCCTGGAGGATTGGCGCCGGGAAATGAAACGGATATCGGTAGCGCTCGGGGTGGACTTGGATACCCGGGATGAGGCAGCTATTGACGAGTTCCTTGAAACCGATCTTCGGCGCCAGAAATATTGTGGCCCAGTCACCGAGCCCTTTGGCACGGACTGGATATCCGTGGTCTATGAAACGCTCTGTGCGGCTGCTCGCGATGAAGCCTGGGATCCGTCGGCAATGGGGCGGGTCTTGGAGTCGTACCGGATAAGCGAACGCGGTTTCCGGGCGATGTTCGAAGATTTCCAGAGATTCCACAAGCTGAGTCGGCGCACCCGCCCGTCGATGATGAAGCTGATTTACGAGGTTATGGCGACTGCAAACGGGAGACGTGGGACATGGGCCTGACGTGCGTTTCCTGCATGTCTCCTCGTCGCTTTAGGCAACGCCGTTGACTACCTGAATGATTCCGGCGACGGAGAATATGGTGATCAGCATGTGGCGGCGGTGCGCCAGTGCCCAGTCATGCAGTGGCCGCAGTACCGCAAGGGTTTTCGCAGGTGCGACCAGGTAGCTGACGAGGGTGATCTCAACCACTGCGAACATTCCAAAGACGAACAGAATGACGGCGATGACCTGAGTGCCGAGCGGGGAACCCGAGGCGACGATGGGAGTCAGTACGAAGACTACCAACATGGGCGGCGGCAATCCGGCCAGGCCGAACACGAAGGCGACCCACAAGGCCCCGTTCTCCCAGGCCTTTTGGAGGTGCCGAAGTAGCCGTCGGAACACCGACCCCTCTGCCGCGTCCTCATCCTGAAGGGTGCCGAACGGAGACGTGATGGTGCTGGGTGGATCTGAATCACGCGGCCGGGCGGAGGTGTCGCCGGCCGGTACCCGCGCACGCATGCGCTGGCGAACCGAACGCACCGCCATGAGCGTCGCGATCGACAGCATGAGAACGCCCATGCCGAGATTGACCAGCCGAGTGGTGATGCTGTTGCCCGGCGTGGCCATGTCCTCCACGAACGTGCGAAACGACGGTGCTATGTGCAGCACCATCAGCGGTATCAGCAGGCCCGCAAGACTCACGATCATGCTGCCAATCCAGTAGGCCGCAAGATTCTGCACCGGCTGAGGCCGCGAGATCATCAAGACGATGATGGCGAGTAGCACCGGATTGACCGCGAACATGATCGCCATCGCGAGCAGTAGACCCCACACGGCCCGGAACACTACCCACGCGGGCGCGCTTTCTTGGCAGAATGGGGAAGCAAAGCAACCAGCAACGCCGATATCGTATTTGGCGAACCATTGTGCCCGAATGGGTTTCGCGCAGACACCTGGGTTTGAGCCTTCAGATACCGCCCAGGCCGTGGATCAGAAGTGATATCCCAGCCACTATGCACATGGCTATCAAAATCTTTCGCCGATGAGTCAGTGCCCAGTCATGCAACAGTTGCACAACCGCTTGGGTTTTCGTCGGTGCGACCAGGTAGCTGATCAAGGTCAGTTCAACAATCGCCAGTACACCGATGATGAAGACGACCGCAACGGTGATCTGTGTCCCGAGCGTAGCGCCCGAGGTGACCAAAATGGCTATGAGGAACAGGCCTGCGTCGGGTTCGATTCCGCCGAGTAGCAGGCCGATCAGCAGGGCGACCCACAGTGATCCGTTTTCCCATGCACTGCTAGCTCGGCGCAGCAGTCGTCGGACCACCGACCCCCCGTCGGCCGTCGCATCCTCTTTGCGGCCGAAGAGTCGTGAGATGGGGTTCTGTGTCGGCGGATTCGGCTCTGGGGCCGGAACAGCTTCGCCTGCGTACTGCAGCTGGCGCCGGCGCAGCAGTGGCCACAGTGCTAGTAGCGCGGCAACCGATAGTGCGAGCACACCCATGCCGAGTTGAATGTGCCGAATGGTGGGGCTGCCCGCCACGCCCTGTGCGAATGATCTGAACATCGGCGTGACATGCAGCAGTGTCAGTGGCGCCACCACGGCGGGAATGCAACCGATGAGACAGCCCGCCCAGTAAACGAGCAGATTTTGCGCGGGCTGTGGCCGAGAGATTACGAGGAGGGTGATGCCCAGGCGTATTGGATTCAGGGCAACCAGTACCACGAGTGCTAGCACCGATCCCCACACGTACGAAGACACTACGCGGTAGGTTCGTGGTCCGGGGTTCCTTTGAAAGTTGTTCTGTGGCGGGCTGTCACAGACCCTTGGCACGCGGTGTGAGTTCTCCGGACTCTGACTCTCGTGGAGGAGATTTGAATGACGGCGGTTACCAGTGCGTGCCGACTGTGCGACTCGACCGGCCCTCATCGAACGCTCGAGGTTCGGGAGATGATGTTCGGGACCCGCGAGGTGTTCGAATACTTCAGCTGCGCCGCGTGTGACACATTGCAGATCGTCAACGCCCTTGCGGGCGAAGCGCTCATGCGGCATTACCCCGCGGCCTACTACTCCCACAATGGTTCGTCCCAGCCAAAGGCCTTTCAGTGGCTGGTCAGGCAACGAGACCTATTCACATTGCGCAGCGGGGGAAGAATATTCGGGTCGGCTATGACCTCGCCTGTGCCGGAGGGCATCTTCCGTGTGCTGCTCGGGGGGGATGCTGTCAAGATGCTCGCTGGGCTTGGAATCGCGCGAGATGCGCGGATCTTGGATGTTGGATGTGGAAGCGGCGCCTTGCTGGATCGGCTCGCGAGAGTCGGGTTCGTCAGCTTGCTCGGTGCCGACCCCTTCATCGGAGAGGATGGCGAGTCGCGTGAACACGTACCGTTGCTGAAGTGCTATTTGAGTGATGTAACAGGCGAATTCGATCTCATCATGTTCAATCACTCGCTCGAACACATGCCAGATCCGGTCGCCACACTCGAGGTGGCTTCCAAAAAGTTGGCCGCCGGCGGCATATGCCTGGCCCGTGTACCCACAACGTCATCGGAAGCGTGGTCCATCTACGGCGCTGATTGGGTGCAGGCCGACGCACCTCGGCACATGGTCATACCGTCGCGCCGGGGAATGGCGCTGGCTGCAGAGCGTGCCGGTTTGCGCGTCGCGCAGACATTTGATGATTCAACTTTTGGTCAGTTCACCGGAAGCGAAGCCTATCGGGGCGATGTTCCGGTCACCGACCCCAAAATCCTTCGTATGTTTCGCCCCAGACAGATCTGGGAGTGGGAGAAGCGGGCCAAACGGCTCAATCAGCAGAACCGTGGTGACCAGACCGGTTTTGTGCTGCGGGTCAAGTAACTCCGGTTCTGCACAGTTTGTCTAAGGTTCTCGATGCATCCCCAAATCTCTTGAATTCAAAGTTGATAACGCGGCTTCCGGGATATGCTGCCGGGCGGTTGAGCCGTAGCGAGGCTCCCGCTTTCATTCCGCAGTAACACTGGAACTGAAGGGCTCTGCGATGAAATTCGTACTGTCATTCTATGGAACACGTGGTGATGTCGAGCCCGGCGTCGCCGTCGGTCGTGAGTTGTCGCGCCGTGGGCATGACGTACGCATGGTCGTCCCGCCCGACCTTGTGGACTTCGTCGAGGCGGCCGGACTTTCCGCGGTCGCTTGCGGACCCGACGTGCGGGTGTGGCAGGACGTGAACCGTGACTTTTGGGCGCGATTCTTGCGGAACTTCTGGAAGAACTTCTGGAGGATCCGGGACCTGCGGGAGTTGCTGCGTGAAGATTGGCGGTTCTTGGTTCAGTGTTGGCAGGATGTCAGCACGACACTGAGGTCACAGGCGGCGGACGCCGATCTGCTCTTTACCGGTGTCCTTGGTGAAGAGTCAGCCGGCAATGTCGCGGAGTACTACTCCCTTCCGTTCGCCACGCTGCACGTGTTTCCGATTCGCGCCAACGGCCAGCTCATTCCGGGAATGCCCGCACGGCTGGGACGATCCTTCATGAGGTTGTCGGAGTGGCTGGGTTGGCCGATGTTCAAAAGACTCGAGGATCCACAGCGTCGCGAGCTGGGCCTGCCTAAAGCCACGGGTCCCTCGCCCTGGCGGATCGCGGAGCGTGGTTCGTTGGAGATCCAGGCCTACGACGAGGTCTGTATGCCAGGATTAGCGGCGGAATGGGAGCAATACGATGGCCGGAGGCCCTTCGTCGGTGCGCTCACATTAGATCTACCAACAGATTCCGATGACGAGGTAGCTTCGTGGATTGCCGGCGGCAAACCGCCGATTTGTTTCGGCTTCGGCAGTATGCCTGTCGAATCCGCCACCGAGACGCTTGCCATGATCAGCGCGGCGTGTGATCAGTTGGGGGAGCGGGCGCTAGTGTGCGCCGGCGGAAGTGATTTCAGCCATTCCCCACTTGTCGAGAATGTCAAAGTGGTCGGCGTAATGAATTATTCTGCCGCCTTTCCCGCGTGCCGCGCGGTGGTGCACCATGGTGGTGCGGGCACCACCGCCGCGAGTCTGCGGGCAGGAGTCCCCACGTTGGTCCTCTCGACCGACCTCGATCAGACATTGTGGGGAGCGCGTGTCAAGCTGTTGAAAGTGGGTACCGCCCGGCGTTTCTCGGCGACGACCGAGAAGACACTAGTCGCCGACCTGCGCACCATCCTCGATGCGCAGTACGTCACGCGTGCCCGCGAGATCGCTACCCGAATGACCAAAGCCGCTGAGAGCCCGGTGACCGCCGCCGATCTGCTGGAAGACTTCGTCCGGCTCAAGCGGGCCGGCTGAACCCGCGATGAAGTTCGTATTGGCAAGCTACGGCACGCGCGGCGATATCGAGCCGTGCGTCGCAGTAGGCCGCGAACTGTTACGTCGGGGGCACGAGGTAAAGATGGCCGTTCCTCCCGATCTCATCGCATTCGTCGAGGCAGCCGGACCTACTGCTATCCCCTACGGACCGGATCTACAGGCAGTTCTCGACGCGCACCGTGATTTCTGGACGCACTTCTTTCGTAACTTCTGGAAGATACGAGATTTGATCAGGATGCGGCGCGATGTCGTGGAGCCGTTCCTCCAATGCTGGAAGGAGATCGTCGCCACGCTGACATCGTTGGCCGAGGGAGCCGACCTGCTTTTTACCGGTGTGAATTTTGAGGATGCCGCGGGCAATGTCGCTGAGTACTACAACATTCCGCTGGCCACGTTGCATTTCTTTCCCTTGCGAGCCAACGGCCAATTCGTACCGTTCCTGCCCGCGCCGTTGAGCCGATCGACAATGAAGGTTGGCGAGTGGCTGGCCTGGCAGAATGCCAAGAAGGTCGAGGGCGTACAGCGCGGCGAGCTGGCGCTGCCGAAGGCCGCCGCGCCCTCACCCTGGCGGATCGCGGAGTGTGGTTCGTTGGAGATCCAGGCCTACGACGCGGTCTGCTTTCCCGGCCTGGCCGACGAATGGGCGGAGTACGAGGGCCGTAGGCCGTTCGTCGGCGCGCTGACGCTCGGCTTACCCACTGAGTTCGATGACGAGGTGGCCTCGTGGATTGCCACCGGTCCGCCGCCGATCTTCTTCGGCTTTGGCAGTCTGCCGGTCGAGTCCGCCGCCGAGACACTTGCCATGATCAGCGTGGCGTGTGCTCGGTTGGGGGAGCGGGCGTTGGTGTGTTCTGCCGGGTCCGATTTCACGGATTTCCCGCTTACTGACAACATCAAAGTGGTTGGTGCGATGAACTATGCCGCTACATTCCCGGCTTGTCGCGCGGTCGTGCACCATGGCGGCACCGGCACCACCGCCGCCGGCCTGCGGGCGGGTGTCCCCACATTGATACTTTCGACAGACCTAGATCAGACATTGTGGGGAGCCCGGGTCAAACGATTGAAAGTGGGTACCGCCAGGCGTTTCTCGGCCACGACGGAGAAGACGCTGGTGGCCGACCTACGCGCCATCCTCGAACCGGGCTATGTGGCCCGGGCCCACGAGGTTGCCACTCGAATGACCAGTCCCGCCGAAAGTGTGGTGATCACGGCGGATCTCGTGGAGAGTCTCGCCGAGCGTGGCCGACGGTGACAAGATTCGAATCACGTCGCGACCGGCTAACGCTCCGGGTTGCTTGACTGCGTAATGCCATGACCGGCAGGACACGTCGGCGCCGCTGCGGGCTCGCAGTCCCTGAATGCTCGCACCCGGATATACCCACCGCGGTGTGGCACGAAAGTGACGTGCTTCGCCTGCTGCTTCTCATCGGGCGCTGTGGTGGTGCTCAAGTCGACCCGGCGCAGGATCTCACGGAGCACGACGCGTATTTCAACCATGGCGAAGGTGGCACCCAGGCAGCGGCGGTTGCCGCCACCGAACGGCAGCCAGGTGGTCGGGCTCAGCGCGGTGCCGAGCATCCGATCCGGGTCGAATCGGTCTGGATCCGGGTACACCTCGGCGCTTGCATGAACGAGTCCGATAGCCGGATCAACCATGATGCCTGCCGGTAGCCGATAGCCGCCAACATCGACGGGCTCCTTGAGTACCCGGCCCGAACTGAAGATCACCGGACGGATGCGCAATGTTTCCTTCGCTACCGCGTCGAGGTACTCGTCGCCGGACGGATCACCCGCCGCGCTGGCATCGGCAGCCTGTACGGCCTTGGCCAGTGCGGCAGGGTGGCGGGTCAGTCGTTCCAGCACCCAGGACAGCGCCGTTGCGGTGGTTTCGTGTCCGGCCGCGATGGACGTCAAGAGGTGATCCCGCAGTTCTTGGTCGGACATGGTGCGGCCGTTGTCATCGGCGGCGCTGACCAGCATGGCCAGCACATCAGTGCGCTCAGCCAGGTTGGGATCGGCACGACGTTCGGCAATCTCTGCATAGAGCAAGGCATCAGTCTCTGCCATTCGCCTGCCTACTCCCCGCCACGGGAAACGGCGCCGCAGGCCCGGATTAGTGATCGCCGGCGTTTCCCACGGCTTCATGTAGAGCAGACGCGGCACGACCTTGCGCAGTGCGGCCAGCCGTACGGGGTCGGTGGCACCGATAACTGTTCGCAGGATCACCTCGAGCGTGATGTCTGTGGTCTTGGGGGCAACCGGGAAGCCCTCACCTACCGGCCATTTGGCTATGTTTGCGGCAGCGATCTCGGCCATTTGAGCGGCTTGGCGCGCGACGGCGTCGCGGTGAAACGCCGGCATGAGCAGCCGACGCTGGTCGTGGTGCGCGTCTTCGTCGAGTACAAACAGCGAGCTGTCTCCGAGGAGGCCACGAAAGAACCAGTGCGCCTCGCCCGAGTGGAAGATCCGCGGGTCGCCGGCGTACACGGTCTTGATATCGGCGGGATTGGCAAGGTATACGACCTTGCCCGACAAGGGAATACGTAGGGTAAACACGTTGCCGTAGCGGCGCTGACATCCGGCCAGGAAGCGTAGACCATAGGCCGCCATCAATACGGACTGCACTGCCAGGGGGAGCGGAGGCCCGGGTGGCAGTGCGGTTTTCGCAGTTTTGCTCACTTTGCGCGATCCTAAGTACTAGACGGTATGACAGCTCACTTGCCGGCCGCCGCGGCAGCGACTGGCTTGAGTTTGCCTGTCGCGGAAACTGACTCAGTCCGGGGCGCAACGGTGCCCTGCAACCGTACGAGTGTTGGGGCCGGCGCGCAGGCTCTTTCGGAGGTTGGGCATGTCGCCGATGGGTTGTGAGTCGTTCGTGTCGACTGCGCTTCCATGAGAAAAGTCTGGTCACGTTCGATACCTCGTCGAGTGTCGCAGGATGCGTGCCACGTGATGTACAGCAAATTATGAGACAACGGGAACCGTTTGTGTCGTGGCGGTGGCTGAGGGCTGATCATGCCTGGTTTGGTAACAACTAGCAGCCAATTCAGCCTTCCTGGGGTAGTCATGCCGGGCAATGACGCCCGAACCCCCGGGCCTCTAACTGGCCAGTAGCAAGTATTGGCGATTTCTCTAAAAACGCGCACCGCCGACGCTTTCTCGGTTATTTTTAGAACAGGTTCCACTTATCGTGCGTGGAGGGTGTCGGGAGAAGTGTTGAGTATCAATCCATTTGATGACGACAATGGCAGCTTTTTCGTTTTGGTCAACGACGAAGAGCAACACAGCCTGTGGCCGGCCTTTGTCGATGTTCCAGCCGGATGGCGAGTGGTTTTCGGCGCGGCGGATCGGGCAGCCTGCCTGGACAACATAGAGCGGAATTGGCCCGATATCCGGCCAAAAAGCCTGCGCGAGAGGGTGGCACAGGGTCGGACTGTTGATCATTAAGCAGTGGGTGGGGACCAATGGAATGTGATCATGGGGCGCTTCCGCTCACGCGGGGTCAGCTGGATATCTGGCTGGCCGAAGAAACTGGTCACGCCGATGTCAAATGGCAGCTGGGCATGCTTGGCCGTATCGAGGGTGTCATCGAGCATGGCTTGCTCGAGCGGGCCGTGCGGCACGTGGTGCGCGAGGCCGAGCCGCTCAGGGCCGTCTTTTCTGAACGAGATGGTCAGGTTTTCCAGAAGGTAGTTGACTATCCGGATGTCGAGCTTGCTCGCCATGACTTAACGGGCTCTTTGGATCCCATGGCTGACGCCTATCGGATAGCGTCATCGATCCGACGGAAGCCGATGCCTCTCAGCGGCCCGTTGTTCAAGTTCGCGTTGATGCAGGCGCGAGTTGATGACTTCTACTTCTTCGTGTGCTGTCACCACATCGCGACAGACGGAATCGGCATGGGTCTGCTGTGTCATCGGATCGCGGCCGTCTATTCCGCGCTCGCCACGGATGCGCCGATACCTCCGCCCATCTTTGGACCGTTGCAGAGTCTCCTCGACTGCGAATCGGACTATGAAGCCTCCGATGATTACGTCGATGATGAGGCCTATTGGGCCAACTGTGGTCCACTGGAGAGCGACGCGCAGCATGGCTCGACACCCGCTGCCGCGAGTCAAACCCTTGAGTATGAGCCTTCTGCACCAATCCAGTTGGACCCGTCCGTCGTCGCCAAGGCTCGTGAGCTATCGCGTGCGCTGGGCATTCGTCGGGCCGCCGTGATCACTGCGGCATGCGCCCTGCTGGTACGTGGTGAGATCGGAGGTCCGCAGGTCGTGCTCGATTTCCCGGTGAGCCGGCGGGTGCGCCCAGAAGCACTGTTGGTGCCAGGGATGAGTTCCGGTGTTGTGCCGTTGAGGTTGACGACGGCGCCGACGACCACGGTGGCCGACTTTTGTGGGCATGTCGATACGCGGATACAAGAAGCGTTGCAGCATCAGCGTTTTCCGTTACGCGCCATTGAGAGTAAGACGGGGTTCCAGCGCGGCGCGCAGGTGTCCCATCGCGCGGCCATCAACTTCATCCCCACGACCCGTTTGGCGGACTTTGCCGGCGCCGCGGGCTCGGGGACCGTGACCCACACCGGTCTCGTTGATCAGTTTGGGCTGGTCTTCATCAAGAACGATGACGAGTTGTTCCTGAGCACGTCGGGTGTGGGCGCTTTGTTCTCCGGCTGCGATGCTCGCGCTCTCGCGGATCGCTTCGAACGGGCGCTATGGGCAATGACCGCAGCTCCGGACCGGCCGCTTTCGGCGATCGATGTCCGTGATGAGGCGGACTGTCCTCCGTTGGATGTGTGGAGTAATCGGGGGGCGTTGATTCGGCCGGTACCCCAACCGGTGTCGATTCCGGCGGTATTCGCTGAGCAGGTGGCTCGAGATCCAGGCGCCGTGGCGGTTAGTTCAGGCGACAGCGCGATGACGTATCGCGGGCTGGATGCTGCCGCGAATCGTTTGGCGCACTTGTTGGTTGCTCATGGTGTGGGGCCCGGGCAGCGGGTGGCGTTGTTGTTCTCGCGGTCTGTTGAGGCAATCGTGGCGATCATGGGGGTACTGAAAACCGGTGCGGCATACGTGCCGATCGATCCCTCGGTGCCTGACGCGCGGTTGGAATTCGTGCTGGCTGATGCCGGGCCCGCTGTCGCAGTGACCACGACCGATCTGGTGGATCGGTTGGGTGGACGCGGAGTGACGGTGATCGATGTCAACGACCGTGCGGTATACGGCCGGCCGAGCGGTGCGCTACCGGTGGTGCCGGCTCCCGACGATATCGCGTATCTGATTTACACCTCGGGCACTACCGGTGTGCCGAAAGGCGTTGCTGTTCCCCACCACAATGTGACGAGGTTGTTGGAGGCAATCGACGCGGATCTGGAGCTGACCCCGGGACAGGTGTGGACGCAGAGTCATTCGCTGGCCTTCGACTTCTCGGTGTGGGAGGTTTTCGGTGCTCTGCTCCACGGTGGGCGGCTGGTGGTGGTTCCCGAAGCGGTGACGCGCTCACCCGAAGAGCTCCACGACCTGCTCGTCCGCGAGGGCGTCAGCGTGTTGAGTCAGACGCCGTCGGCGTTTTATGCGCTGCAGTCGGTAGACACCCTGCTGCCGGAACACCAGCAGTTGGGGCTCGAGGTAGTGGTGTTCGGCGGGGAAGCCCTGATGCCGCCGCGTCTCGGAAGCTGGTTGGCGGATCACCCGGGGGCACCTCGGTTGATCAACATGTATGGGATCACCGAGACGACGGTGCACGCGTCGTTCCGTGAGATCACCACCGCTGACGCGAACGTCGCAGCCAGTCCCATCGGGGTTCCGTTGGCCGATCTGGCGTTCTTCGTGCTCGATGACTGGTTGCGTCCGGTACCCGCCGGTGCGGTCGGGGAGCTGTACGTGGCAGGTGCGGGTTTGGGCTACGGCTATGTCGGACGGAGGGCACTGACGGCGACCCGGTTCATAGCGTGTCCATTTGGCGGTCGCGGTGCGCGGATGTACCGCACCGGGGACTTGGTGTGTTGGGGCCTCGGTGGACAGCTGCAGTATCTGGGGCGAGCCGATGAGCAGGTCAAGATCCGCGGGCACCGGATCGAACTGGGTGAAATCCAGTCGGCGTTAATGACATTCGATGGCGTTGAGCAGGCGGCGGTGATCGCCCGGGAGGATCGTCCGGGAGACAAGCGCCTGGTCGGCTATGTCACTGGCGGTGCCGAGCCCGCTGCCCTGCGCGCCGCGATGGCGGTGCGGTTGCCGTCATACATGGTGCCCGCAGCGATCGTGACCATGGAAACCATGCCGTTGACGGTCAACGGCAAACTGGACAAAAAGGCCCTGCCCGCACCGGAATACCGACACATCGATCAGTTCAGGGCGCCGACCACCCCCACCGAGGAAATCCTGGCCGGCATCTATGCCCAGATCCTTGGTATGGACCGCATCGGTGTCGACGACTCATTCTTCGAACTCGGCGGGGACAGCATCCTGGCAATGCAGGTGTCCTCGCGCGCGCGGGCTGCGGGTCTCGTATGTCGTCCGCGTGACATCTTTGTCCAGCAAAGTGTGGCGCGACTGGCCCGGGTAGTCGCCGCGGCCAGCGGCGTGGAGGAGCCCGTCGATGAGGGCCTCGGGCCGGTGGTGGCGACACCGATCATGCGGTGGTTGAAGAGCCTGGAAAGCGCAGACGGGTCGGTCGGCGAGTTCAACCAGACGGTGCTGATGCAGGCTCCCACCGGCATCGCCGAGGGTGATGTCGTCATCGTGTTGCAGGCGTTGTTGGATCGCCACGCCATGCTGCGGCTGCGCGCGGATGACGACGGTGCGGGCGGGTGGTCATTGGCGGTGCCCGAGGCGGGGGCAGTGGATGCGCGTGGGTGTCTGCATGCGGTGGATGCGTTATCCGATGAGGCCCTGGGGGCTGCGCGGTCGCGGTTGAACCCGGCCGCTGGAGCGATGTTGAGTGCGCTCTGGGTGACGTCAGCAAGTCAGTTGGTGTTGATCGCCCACCATCTGGCGGTTGACGGTGTGTCGTGGCGAATCATGTTGGAAGATATCAATATTGCGTGGGGGCAGCACCGCCTTGGCCAGCCGGTGCTGCTGCCGCCGACGGGCACGTCGTTCGCTCGCTGGTCCGAGCGGCTGGTCCGGTCTGCGCAGAACCCGAAGGTCATCGAACTGGCGCAGGCATGGCGGCAGTCGGCGTCGACCCCTGCGGTGTTGTCAGCGGCGCGTGCCGCGACGGATACCTACGAGAGCGCAGGGCGGCTGTCGGTATCGCTGGACGCCGAGACCACCCGGATGCTGCTCGGCGAGGTGCCGGCGGCGTTTCATGCCGGGGTGCACGAGATCCTGTTGATCGCATTCGGATTGGCCGTGGCCGAGTTCGCGGGCAGTGTGGGCACGCCTATCGGCATCGACGTGGAGGGCCACGGGCGCCACGAGGAATTGGCGGATCTGGGTGGAGAAGCCGATTGCCATACGGATCTATCGCGCACCGTTGGCTGGTTCACCGCCAAATACCCGGTGTCGTTGGCGCTGGGTGGTTTGCGCTGGGCCCAGGTGACGGACGGCGATGTGGCGCTGGGGACGGTGATCAAAGACGCCAAGGAGCAGCTTCGCACCCAACCGATCGGCGTGACCTACGGGTTACTGCGCTACCTCAACGCCGATGTTGACCTGGAAACAGCCGACCCTGCAATTGCATTCAACTATCTGGGACGCCTCGGTGGAGTGGCCGGTGATGCGTGGCGCATCTGCCCCGAGGGTCTCTCGTCGACCCGTGCCGCCGGGGTGGTACCGACGGCGCTCGGCCACAGCGTGGAGCTCAACGCCGCTACCGTCGACACCGACACGGGGCCGCATCTGAATGCAGACTGGACGTGGGCGCTCTCGGTGCTCGATGACGCGCAAGTCGGCAGGCTCAGCCAACTGTGGTTCGATGCCCTGGCCGGTATCTGTGCGCATGTGCGAAGGGGCGGAGGCGGACTGACCCCGTCGGATGTGGCGCCGGCCGAGCTCAGTCAGCCGCAGATCGATGAGTTGAGCCAGGGGCAGCGCATCGCCGATGTGTTACCGCTGACGCCCTTGCAGCAGGGGCTGCTCTTCCACGCGGTCGCCGCCAAGGGTTCCGGCGATGTCTATGCGATGCAGCTGAGTATCGCGATGAGTGGACCACTCGACGCGAACCGCGTCCGCGATGCCGTCCACACAGTGGTGGGACGGCACCCGCACTTGGCGGCTCGCTTCTGTGAACGATTCGAGCATCCGCTCCAGATCATTCCTGCCGACCCAGAAGTGCCCTGGCACTATCTCGAACTGGATACCGACGGTGGCGCCGACCATGCCATCGATAAGCAGATCCGGGAGTTCTGCGCCGCCGAACGCACCGCTGTGTGTGACCTCGACAACCAGTCTGCCGTCCGCGCCGCGCTCATCCGCATCGGTGATGACCGGCATCGTTTCGTCCTGACCAGCCACCACATCGTGCTGGACGGTTGGTCGATGCCGATCCTCATGCAGGAGATCTTCGCCATCCTCGGTGGACAACGGCTGCCCGCCGCTGCGCCGTATCGCAGCTTTGTCACTTGGTTGGCCGAGCGGGATCGCGCCGGAGCCCAGGCAGCGTGGCGTGCCGCACTGTCGGGTCTCGATGCTCCCACCCTGGTCTGCCCGAACAGTCGAGAAGAACTGGGACACAGAGGTATTGAAACCTTCCGGTTACCGGAAGAGACTACGCTGGCGCTTGGTGACCTCGCGCGCTCGCATCACACCACCGCCAGCACCGTGCTCCAGGGCGCGTGGGCGTTGCTCCTGAGTTCACTGACCGGCCAGCACGATGTCACGTTCGGCACGACGGTCTCGGGACGTCCGGCCGACGTCCTCGGCGCGGAATCGATGGTAGGCCTGCTGATCAATACGGTGCCGGTACGGGCGACCCTCAGGCCGGCCACCACTACCTCAGACCTGTTGCACCAATTGCAAAGTGCGCACAACGACACCCTTGAGCATCAGCACCTGGCACTGAGTGACATTCACCGCATCACCGGTCAGGACAAACTGTTCGACACCCTTTTGGTATTCGAGAACTACCCGATCGACACCACCGCGCCACTGAGTGTCGACGGCCTGGCCATCACCGAATTCGATTTCCGTGAATCCAACCACTACCCGCTTGCCGTGCAGGTACTGCCGGGCCGTGAATTGGGGCTCCGTGTTGAATACGACGCCGATATCTTCGACCTTGTCGCCGTGGAGGCGTTGTTCGAGCGGCTGAAGACGGTGCTGGCGGCGATGATCGCCGATCCGGTGCGTGCGCTGTCATCGATCGAGCTGCTGGACGGGGCCGCGCACGCTCATCTTGACCAATGGAGTAATCGGTCGGATTTAGCCAAACCCATGGGCGCGGAATCAATTCCAGCGCTATTTGCGGAGCAGGCGGCACGCACGCCCGATGCGACGGCAGTGACCTTCGAGGGCCGGTCGATGACGTACCGGGAACTCGATGAGGCGGCCGACCGGTTCGCGCACGTGTTGGCACAACAAGGCGCGCGCCCGGGTGAGGTTGTGGCGTTGCTGTTCTCCCGTTCGGCGGAGGCCATCGTGGCGATCTTGGCTGTTCTGAAAACCGGGGCGGCTTACATGCCGGTCGACCCGGCACTGCCGGTTTCCCGCATCGAGTTCATGGTCGCCGATGCCACACCGATCATCGCGGTCACCACGGCAGGACAACGGTCACGCCTGGAGGGACTGGACCTCGCCGTCGTCGATATCGGCGAGATCGCGGATACTGCCGCCGATGCCCGCCCCAGCGCCGAGCTGGCCGGCCCTAGCCCCGATGACATCGCGTACATCATCTACACCTCGGGAACCACCGGCGTCCCGAAAGGCGTGGCCACTCCGCATCGCAACGTGCCCGGACTTTTCGGCTCACTGGGCGTCAACGTTCCGTCAGGCCCCGGAGAGGTCTGGACGCAGTGGCATTCCTACAGCTTCGACGTCTCGGTGTGGGAGATCTTCGGCGCGTTGCTTCACGGGGCACGCCTGCTGGTCGTGTCCGAGCGCGTCGCCGCATCGCCCGACGATTTCCACCAGTTGCTTGTCACCGAGCACGTCAGTGTGCTGAGTCAGACCCCCTCCGCGGCGGGCATGGTCTCGCCGCAGGGCCTGGACTCGATGACGCTAGTGGTGGCAGGCGAGGCCTGTCCGCCCGAGCTGGTGGACCGCTGGGCGCCCGGGCGCGTGATGATCAACGCGTACGGCCCCACCGAGGCCACGGTGTACGCGTCGATCAGCGCGCCGCTCACCACGGGCTCTGTGGTGCCGATCGGTGCACCGGTGCCGGGAGTGGCGTTGTTTGTGCTGGATGCGTGGATGCACCCGGTGACCGCCGGGGTGGTCGGTGAGTTATATGTAGCCGGTCATGGTGTGGGTCTTGGCTATTGGGGCCGGCCGGGTTTGACGTCGTCGCGGTTCGTGGCCTGCCCGTTCGGTGAGACCGGTGCGCGGATGTACCGCACCGGGGACTTGGTGAGATGGGGTGCGGACGGGCAGCTGCAGTACCTGGGCCGCGCCGATGAGCAGGTCAAGATCCGCGGGTACCGCATCGAACTCGGTGAAGTCCAGGCCACGCTGGCCGCACTCGACGGGATAGCCCAGGCTGCGGTGATCGTCCGCGAGGACGCACCCGGCGATAAGCGCTTGGTCGGCTACATCACCGGCGGTAGTGACCCGGGCCAGATCCGTACGCTGCTGGCCGAGCGGCTGCCGAGCTACATGGTGCCGGCCGCAATAGTGGCGATCGATGCCGTGCCGCTGACGGTCAACGGCAAGCTCGACAGAAGCGCGCTTCCCGCGCCGGAGTACGTCGACGATGCACACTATCGAGCACCGGCCGGCCCGGTCGAGGAAATCCTGACCGATATCTACGCCCGAGTTCTCGGACACGAGCGGGTTGGGGCAGATGACTCGTTCTTCGACCTCGGCGGAGATTCACTGTCCGCGATGCGTCTGATTGCCGCGATAAACACATCGCTCAACGCAGGTATTGCCGTACGTGCCTTGTTCGACGCACCCACGGTGGCTCAACTGGCCGGCCGTATTGGTGGGGAAGAGTCACGGCCGGCGCCATTGGTCGCAGGCAAGCGGCCCACCGTGATACCGCTCTCATTCGCCCAGTCACGCCTGTGGTTCCTGGACCAATTGCAGGGTCCGTCAGCGGTTTACAACATGACGGCCGCGTTTCGAATGGACGGGCACCTGGATGTCGACGCGCTGGGCGCCGCGCTGGGCGATGTGGTGGGCCGTCACGAGACCCTGCGCACCCTGTTCGTCGCGCCCGGCGGCATCCCCCGGCAAGTGGTACTCGATCCGGTAGACGCCGATTTTGGCTGGCAGGTCATCGACGCCGCCGACTGGACCGCGCTCCAGCTACAGCGGGCGCTGGACGCGGTATCGCAGCATACTTTCGATCTGACCAGCGAGATCCCCTTGAACACCAGGCTTTTCCGTGTCTCCGAAGACAAGCATGTGCTCGCGGTGGTGGTACATCACATCGCCGCCGACGGTTGGTCGATCGCCCCGCTGGTGGCGGATCTGGGGCTTGCCTACGCCGACCGGTGTGATGGGCGTGCTCCAGGCTGGGCCGACCTATCCGTGCAGTATGCCGATTACACCTTGTGGCAGCGGGCGCAATTCGGTGCCCTAGAGGACTGCGATAGTCGCATCTCGGGGCAGCTGGCCTACTGGCAAGGCGTGTTGGCTGGGACACCCGAACGTATCGCACTGCCCACGGACCGGCCGTACCCGCTGATGGCCGACCATCACGGGGCGACGATCACAGTGGACTGGCCCGTCGAGTTGCAGCAGCAGGTTGCTCGGCTGGCTCGCGAACACAACGCGACCAGCTTCATGGTGGTGCAGGCGGCGCTGCTGACGCTGCTGTCCAAACTCAGTTCCAGCTCCGATGTGGCAGTGGGTTTTCCGATCGCCGGGCGTCGCGATCCAGCCCTCGATGAGCTGGTGGGCTTCTTCGTCAACACGTTGGTGTTGCGGGTCGACCTGGCCGGCGACCCCACCGTTTCCGAGGTTCTGGCCCAGGTGCGTGCGCGCAGCCTGGCTGCCTACGAACACCAAGACGTGCCCTTCGAGGTACTTGTCGAGCGACTGAACCCGACCCGATCGCTGTCCCATCACCCGCTGATTCAGGTGGCATTGGCATGGCAGAACCTCGCCGGACACGACATCAATAATTCAGCGGCCGATGCGGTGTTGGGCGATCTGCGCGTCACTCAGATGCCGGTGGAAACACACACGGCACGAATGGATGTGAACTTCTCGCTGGCCGAACGCCGGACGCAGTCTGGCGACCCGGCCGGAATCGGCGGGACGGTGGAATTCCGCACCGACGTGTTTGATGCCGACTCGATCAAGACATTGGTCACTCGCCTTGAGCGCGTTCTGATGGCCATGACGGCCGACCCGACGGTGCGGCTGTCGTCAGTCGACACACTCGATGACGCTGAGCACTCCCGTCTGGCGGCGCTCGGCAATCATGAGACGCTGATGCGGCCGACGCCGCGGTCGGTGCCGATTCCCGTGCTGTTCGCCCGTCACGCCACGCGCGCTCCCGATGCTCTCGCAGTGACTCACGGCGAGAATTCGTTGACCTACCGCGAACTCGACGATGCCGCGAACCGCTTGGCGCACGTACTGATCACGCAGGGAGCGGGCTCGGGGCAGTGTGTCGCCCTGTTGCTCAACCGGTCGGCCGAGGCGATCGTGGCGATCCTGGCAGTCCTCAAGACCGGCGCGGCGTATGTGCCGATCGATCCGTCGGTGCCCGACGCGCGGTTGGAGTTCATGCTGGCCGATGCCGGTCCGGTCGCCGCGGTCACCACCGCTGAGCTGGCGGGCCGGCTAGATCGGAATGGCTTGGCGATCATTGACATCGACAATATCGGTGCCGACTCCATGGAGGGGCATCCCCGCCGGGCAATGCCGGCGGCGCACGCGGACGATATCGCCTATCTGATCTACACCTCGGGCACCACGGGTGTTCCCAAAGGCGTTGCCCTCAGCCACCACAACGTGACGCAGTTGCTCGAGGCGCTCGATGCCGGCTTGCCCCACCCCGGGGTGTGGTCGCAGACCCACTCACTGGCCTTCGACGTCTCGGTGTGGGAGATCTTCGGTGCCCTGCTGCGGGGCGGGCGGGTGGTTGTGGTTTCCGAGGAGGTGACGAACTCACCCGAAGACTTCCATGCATTGCTTGTTCGCGAACACGTCGGTGTGATCACACAAACACCTTCTGCGGTGCGAGTGCTACCACGTCAAGGTCTGGATTCGGCCGCGTTGGTGGTAGTTGGTGAGGCCTGCCCACCGGATGTAGTCGACCAATGGGCGCCCGGGCGGGTGATGGTCAACGCCTACGGTCCCACCGAGACCACGATGTGTGTGGCGATCAGTGCGCCACTACAGGCGGGCCACGGTGTGCCCATCGGCTCGCCCGTGCCCGGAGCTGCGCTCTTTGTGCTCGACGAGTGGTTGCGTCCGGTCCCGGCCGGTGTGATCGGCGAACTGTATGTGGCCGGTGCGGGATTGGGTTATGGCTATGTGGGCCGGACCGGTTTGACCGCCGCGCGGTTTGTGGCGTGTCCATTTGTCGGCGCGGGATCGCCGGCACAGCGGATGTATCGCACCGGGGACCTGGTGTCCTGGGGGGCGGATGGCCAGCTGCACTATCTGGGCCGCTCTGATGAGCAGGTCAAGATCCGTGGCCATCGCATCGAATTGGGTGAAGTGCAGGCCGTTTTGGCGAGCCTCGACGGAGTCGAGCAGGCCGTGGTGATCGTGCGCGAGGATCGCCCGGGGGACAAGCGTGTGGTCGGCTACGTCACCGGGACCGCCGATTCCGGCGAGCTGCGTACCGCGATGGCCGACCGCTTGCCCGTCTATATGGTGCCGGCGGCGATCGTGGTCGTGGACGCCGTGCCGCTGACGGTCAACGGAAAACTCGACTCCCGGGCGCTCCCCGCTCCCGACTACCTTGACCGCGGCCGGTACCGCGCTCCGGCCGACGCGGTGGAAGAGGTCCTCGCTGACATTTACGCCCAGGTTCTCGGACTGGAGCGGGTTGGCGTCGACGATTCGTTCTTCGACCTTGGTGGCGACAGCATTCTGTCGATGCAGGTGGTGGCGCGGGCCCGGGTCGCCGGGCTGGTGTGCCGTCCGCGCGATGTCTTCGTCGAGCAGAGTGTGGCCCGGCTAGCGCGGGTAGTCGACGTGGCCGCAGACTCGCTGGGCCCGTTCGATGAGGGGGTGGGGCCGGTGCAGCCCACTCCAATTATGCAGTGGTTGAGGGATATTGACGGACCGACGGACGAGTTCAACCAGACTGCGCTGCTGCAGGCTCCCGCAGGTGTGACCGAGGCCGACGTCGCGGCGGTGTTGCAGGCATTGCTGGATCGCCATGCCACGCTGCGACTGCGTGTTGAAGACGACGGCGTCGGCGGATGGTCGTTGACCACGCTCGAGCCGGGCGTGGTCGGCGCGCGAGAGCGCCTGCGCGTGGTGGATGTGTTGTCCGATGAGGCGTTGGTGGCGGCGCGGTCGCAGTTGAACCCGGCTGCTGGGGTGATGCTGAACGCGCTGTGGGCAACCACTACGGCCCAGCTGGTTCTGGTCGTGCATCACATGTCGGTCGACGCGGTCTCATGGCGAATCCTCTTGGAAGACATCAATATTGCGTGGGCGCAACATCGTGCCGGGCGACCCGTGGCACTGCCGACCGCTGGGACGTCATTCCGGCGGTGGGCCGAATTGTTGGACATGCATGCTCGACGTCCAGATGTTGAGCGGCAGATGCAGGCGTGGCGAGAGATAACGGCTGCCCCCGCGGTCCTACCGGCGGCGTGTCCTGAGATAGACACTCATGGGAGCGCTGGACAACTGTCGTTATCGCTCGACGCCGAGACCACCCGCATGCTTCTCGGCGAAGTTCCCGCCGCCTTTCATGCGGGGCTGCAAGATATCCTGCTGATCGCGTTCGGTCTGGCGGTAGCGGAATTCTCAAGTGCCGGGTCATCGCCGATCGGCATCGACGTCGAGGGGCACGGACGGCACGAGGACTTAGCCGCCGAAGTGGACCTGTCGCGCACGGTCGGCTGGTTCACCGCCAAATACCCGGTGGCGTTGACATTCGGTGGACTGTCCTGGACCCATGTGGCGGCCGGTGATGCCGCGTTGGGCACGGCCATCAAGGGCGCCAAGGAGGAGCTTCGGTCCTTGCCGGAGCCGCTGACCTACGGTCTACTGCGTTATCTGAACGCCGACGTTCACCTGGACGCGGCCGACCCGACGATCGCATTCAACTATCTGGGTCGGCTGGGCGCTGCCGGAACCGAACTATCCGATGATCTGTGGCGGATCTCCATGGAAAGCATGTCGTCGACCGTTGCCGCCGCGGCGATTCCGATGCCGTTGACCCACTCCGTGGCGCTCAACGCTGGCACCCTTGACACCGATACCGGACCACAGCTGCAAGCCAACTGGACATGGGCGCCATCGGTGTTCGACCACGCCCAGATCACCCGTCTGAGCCAACTGTGGTTCGACGCTCTGGTCGGCATCTGCGCGCACGTGCGACGGGGTGGGGGTGGACTGACCCCGTCGGACATCGCGCCTGCTCTGCTGGGCCAGCGGCAAATTGACGAGTTGGAACAGCAGTACCGGATCGCAGACGTGCTGCCACTGAGCGCATTACAGCAAGGTCTTATCTTTCACAGCCGCACTGGCGGTGGACCCGACGATCTGTATGTAGTGCAGCTCGACATCACGGTCGATGGCCCGCTGGATCAGCATCGTCTGCACGATGCGGTGCAAACGGTGGCGGGCCGCCACCCACACCTGGCTGCCCGGTTCTGCGAGCAGTTCGACCAACCGGTGCAGATCATCCCCGCCGATCCCGCCGCGGGGTGGCGATATGTCGATCTGGGTATCGATACCCGTGTCGAATTCGTCGGTGCCGAAACCGAAGGGCTGATACAGCGGGTGTGTGCCGCTGAACGCGCTGCCGTGTGTGATCTGTCCGACCCACCGGCTTTCCGGGTGGCCTTGATTCGTACGGGGCAAGACCGGCACCGATTTGTGCTCACCAATCACCACATCGTCCTCGACGGCTGGTCGCTACCCATCCTGCTGCACGAGATCTTCGCCAGCTATCGCGGGCAGCGATTACCCCCGGCCGCTCCGTACCGGAGCTTCATCGGCTGGCTGTCCGATCGGGATCAGGCGGCCGCCCATGCGGCCTGGGGTGAGGTGCTCGCGGGTTTTGACACGCCTACACTGGTTGACTCGCCACCGAAATCTGTTCGGGGGCATCGGGGTGTGCGGGCGCACCGCGTGTCCGAACACACCACGCGGGCACTTGGCGAGCTGGCGCGATCGCGGCATACCACCGTCAACACCGTGTTGCAGGGCGCCTGGGCGCTACTACTCACCTCGTTGACCGGTCACCATGACGTCGCCTTCGGCACGGTGGTTTCCGGGCGGCCGGCTGAGCTGGTGGGCGCGGAATCGATGGTGGGCCTGTTGATCAACACCGTGCCGGTGCGTGCGAGCATCACCGCGCAGACGACCACCATCGATCTGCTCGAACAATTGAAAAGCTCTCACACCAAGACCCTTGAGCATCAGCACCTCTCGCTTAGCGAGATCCACCGCATCGCCGACCACGATCGACTGTTCGACACCCTATTCGTGTTCGAGAACTACCCGGTGGACAGCAGCGCTTTATCAGGTGTGGACGGGATCACCATCACCGAGATCACCAGCCACGAATCGACCGATTATCCGCTGACGATGCAAGCCATACCCGGTGAGGAACTACGGCTGCGTATCGAATACGACACGGCGGTATTCGAAGCTGCAGACATCGAAGCCCTCGCGCACCGGATTGAGGCGGTGTTGGAGGCGATGACCACCGATCCGGGCCGGTCGCTGTTGGCAGTGGAGATGCTCGGCGGAACCGAGCGCGCCCGGCTGCGGCGGTGGGGCAATCGGGCCGCGCTGAAACGGCTCCCGGCGCCGGCGTCGATTCCGGAACTGTTCGCCGTGCAGGTGGCGGAGGCGCCGGAAGCGGTGGCACTGATCTGCGGGCACCAATCGTTGGCGTATCGAGAGCTCGATGAGGCATCAAACCGGTTGGCGCACTTGCTCATGGGTCGTGGCGTAGGTGCGGGCGAGCGAGTCGCATTGATGTTCCCGCGTTCAGCCGAGGCAGTTGTGGCGATCTTGGCGGTGCTCAAGACCGGCGCGGCCTACCTGCCGATCGATCCGGCGCTGCCGTCGGCACGCGTCGAATTCATGCTCTCCGACGCCGCGCCGATCGCCGCCATGACCACTGCTACGTTCCTTGACCGGTTCGCGGGGCACGACCTGATGGTCTTCGATGTCGAGGACACAGCCGTCGCCGCCCAGCCGAGTACGGCAGTGCCATTGCCCGCTCCGGACGACATGGCCCACATCATTTACACCTCAGGGACAACCGGAGTACCCAAGGGCGTCGCGGTCACTCAGCGCAACGTGACGCAGCTGTTCGACTCGCTACAGATCGGTATGCCGCTGGAACCGGGGCAGGTGTGGACGCAATTCCACTCGTATGCGTTCGACTTCTCGGTGTGGGAGATCTGGGGTGCGCTACTACACGGCGGGCGGCTGGTGGTAGTGCCCGAGCTGGTCGCTCGCTCGCCGCAGGACTTCCACGAGCTGCTGGTGCGCGAACAGGTGACGGTGCTGACACAAACTCCGTCGGCCGTATCGATGCTGACGGTCGACGGTCTGGAGGCGACGTCGTTGGTCATAGGCGCGGAGCCCTGCCCGCCGGCATTGGTGGATCGCTGGGCGCCGGGCCGGGTCATGGTCAACGTCTACGGCCCCACCGAGACCACCATGTGGTTGTGTGCCAGCGCTCCGCTGGCACCAGGAGCGGGGCCACCGCCGATCGGCTCGCCGACGGCCTGGGCGGCGTTCTTCGTGCTGGACGAGTGGCTGCGTCCGGCTCCCGCGGGCGTGGTCGGCGAGTTGTACCTTGCCGGCGCGGGAGTCGGCATGGGGTACTGGCGTCGCTCGGGCTTGACCGCCTCGCGGTTCATGGCGTGCCCATTCGGTGAGCCCGGAACGCGCATGTACCGCACCGGTGATCTGGTGCGGTGGCGGGCAGACGGACAGCTGGACTACCTCGGCCGCGCCGATGAGCAGGTCAAGATTCGCGGGTATCGCATCGAGCTCGGCGAAATCCAATCGGCGCTGACCGCGCTGGAGGGTGTTGATCACGCCGCGGTGATCGCTCGCGAGGACCGTCCGGGAGACAAGCGCCTGGTTGGCTACATCACCGGGACGGCCGATCCGATCACCGCTCGTGCCGCGCTGGGCGAACGGCTGCCGGGCTACATGGTGCCCGCCTCGGTGATTGCCCTTGCGGCACTGCCCATGACGGTCAACGGCAAGCTAGACACCCGGGCGCTGCCGGCGCCGGACTACCGCGATGCCGATCACTACCGCGCACCGGCAGGTGCGGTCGAAGAGATCCTGGCCGGAATCTTCGCGCGTGTGCTGGATGTGGAACGTGTCGGCGTCGACGATTCATTCTTCGATCTCGGCGGGGACTCCGTCTCGACGATGCGTCTGGTCGCAACGATCAACGCCACTCTGAATACCGAACTTTCCGCGCGCACGGTGTTCGAGGCGCCCACCGTCACCCAGTTGGCGCCACGTCTCGGTGAGGGCACGGGTCGGCTGGAACCGCTGGTGGCGGGCGAGCGACCGGCAATGATTCCATTATCGTTTGCCCAGAACCGGTTATGGTTTGTCGATCAATTACAGGGCCCCTCGCCGGTTTACAACATGCCCGTGGGGCTGCGGCTCCACGGACGCCTCGATGCCGCTGCATTGGGTGCGGCGCTGGGTGACCTGATCGGCCGCCACGAAAGTCTTCGCACCCGCTTCGAGGCGCCCGGTGGAGCGCCTCGGCAGGTGGTGGTATCCGGGGATGGTGCCGACTTCGGTTGGGATGTCATTGATGCCACGACATGGCCGCCGAGCCGTTTGGATGAGGCCGTCGCCGCGGCGGCTCGCTACAATTTCGATTTGGCGTCCGAAATCCCTTTGCGGGCCGCACTTTTCCGTGTCGACGAGGATGAACATGTGTTGGTGGCCGTGGTGCATCACATTGCTGCCGACGGGTGGTCCCTCACCCCGCTGGTGCGTGATCTGAGTCAGGCGTACGCCGGCCGGTGCGACGGCCACGCTCCCGACTGGGAGCCGCTGGCGGTGCAGTATGTCGATTACACGCTATGGCAGCGCGCACAATTGGGCGATCTCGATGACAGTGGCAGCCCCATCGCCGCGCAACTGGCCTACTGGGAAGACGCACTTGCCGGCCTGCCCGAGCGTGTGGCGCTGCCCACCGATCGGCCCTACCCTCCTGTTGCCGATCAGCGTGGCTCCACCGTGGAGGTCCAGTGGCCGGCCGAATTGCAGCAGCGGGTGCGCGCGGCAGCGAGCGAACACGGCGCGACAAGCTTCATGGTGATGCAGGCCGCTCTGGCAGTACTGCTTTCCAGGCTCAGCGGAACTTCCGATGTGGCCGTTGGCTTCCCGATTGCCGGGCGCCGTGACCCGGCGCTCGACGAGCTGGTGGGCTTCTTCGTCAACAATCTGGTTCTCCGTGTCGATTTGGCCGGTGATCCCACCGTGGCGGATGTATTAGCCCAAGTTCGACGGCGCAGTCTGGCCGCATACGAGCATCAGGACGTTCCTTTCGAGGTGCTGGTGGAGCGGCTCAACCCGACCCGGAATCTGACTCACCACCCGCTCGTACAGGTGGCGTTGGCCTGGCAGAACCTGCCATGGCAGGAAACCGGTCCCGCCGACGGGCTGCGCCTCGGTGATCTGCGGGTCACACCGTTACCGGTGGACACCCAGACCGCCCGGATGGACCTGACGTTCTCGCTCGGTGAGCGCTGGACCCGCGCCGGAGAGCCCGCGGGCATCGGCGGTGCGGTGGAATTCCGCACCGATGTGTTCGATGCACACAGCATCGAAACGCTGCTCGAACGGTGGCGGCGGGTGGTGGCGGCGATGACTGCCGATACCTCCCAGCGGCTTTCGCGCATTGATCTGCTCGATGAGGTTGAGCACGCCCGCGTCGACAGCTGGGGTAACCGGACGGTGTTAACCGCGCCCGCCCTGACCTCCATGACGGTTCCGTCATTGTTCGCCGGACAGGCCGCGCGTATGGCTGAGGCTGTCGCGATCAGTTTCGACGGACGCGATATGACGTACCGGGAACTCGAGGATGCCGCAAATCGGTTGGCACACAATCTCCTCGCGCATGGCGTGCGCCCGGGTGAGTGTGTGGCGCTGCTGGCAGAGCGCTCCCCGGAGGCAATCGTGGCGATGCTGGCGGTACTCAAAGCCGGGGCCGCATATCTGCCGATCGACGCTGCATTACCTGACGCGCGAATCGAATTCATGCTTGCCGATGCCGCGCCGCACACCGCGATTGCCACTGCGGGCCTGGTCGGCCGCCTGGCCGGGTATGACCTATCGGTTATCGATGTCGGCGGTATCACGGATACCGCCATTCCTGCTGTGGAGACCGCACTGCCGGTGCCGGATCCGGACGACATCGCCTACGTCATCTACACGTCGGGTACCACCGGTGTTCCCAAGGGTGTCGCGATCACTCACCACAACGTGACCCAGCTGTTGGGAACACCGGACACCTTCCTGGCGGGACAGGTCTGGACGCAGTGGCATTCCTATGCCTTCGACGCGTCGGTCGAAGAGATCTGGGGTGCGCTGCTGCATGGGGGACGGCTGGTGGTGGTGCCGGAGTCGGTGGCGCGCTCACCTGAGGACCTCACTGCCTTGCTGGTGGCCGAGCAGGTCAGCGCGTTGAGCCAGACCCCTTCGGCGGTCGCGATGCTGGCGCCGGAGTCTTTGGAATCGGTGTCCCTGTTGGTGGCCGGTGAGCCCTGTTCGGCCGAGGTGGTAGATCGCTGGGCGCCCGGACGGTTGATGGTCAATGCGTACGGGCCGACCGAGACCACCATCTGTGCCTCCCGGAGCGTGCCCCTGAAAGCCGAGTCCGCGGGCCCGCACATTCCGATCGGTGCACCGATCCCGGGTGCGGCGATGTTCGTGTTGGACGGGTCGATGCGTCCAGTGCCGCCCGGTGTGGTTGGCGAGTTGTACATCGCCGGCCGTGGTGTGGGTGTCGGATACATGGGCCGAACCGGTTTGACGGCCTCGCGGTTTGTGGCCTGCCCGTTTGTCAGCGCGGGAGCGCCGGCACAGCGGATGTATCGCACCGGTGATCTGGTGCGGTGGCGGGCAGACGGACAGCTGGACTACCTCGGCCGCGCCGATGAGCAGGTCAAGATCCGCGGGTACCGCATCGAGCTCGGGGAAATCCAGGCGGTATTGGCGGGGCTGGATGGGGTTGAGCAGGCGGCGGTGATCGCTCGTGAGGATCGCCCCGGTGAGAAACGTCTGGTGGGCTATGTAACCGGGACAACGAACCCGGCCAAGTTGCGCACGCAGCTGGCAGAGCAGCTGCCGGCCTATATGGTTCCGGCCGCCGTGATGGCACTGGCGACGTTGCCGATGACCGTCAACGGCAAGCTCGACGCCCGTGCCTTGCCGGCACCGGAGTATCAGGACATCGATCGTTACCGCTCCCCGGGCACCCTTACCGAGGAGATCCTGGCCGGAATCTATGCGCGGGTACTGGGTGTGGAGCGCGTCGGTGTCGACGACTCGTTCTTCGATCTGGGCGGGGATTCGCTGTCGGCGATGCGTCTGATCGCCGCGGTGAACGCCGGCCTGGATGCCGCGATATCGGTGCGCACTGTCTTCGAAGCGCCGACAGTGGCTCAACTGGCACCTCGGATTGGCGGGGAGTCGAACACACTCGGCTCATTGGTGGCCGGTGAGCGGCCCGCGGAGATTCCGCTCTCGTTTGCCCAAGCGCGGCTGTGGTTCCTGGACCAATTGCAAGGGCCTTCGCCGGTCTACAACATGGCGACGGCTCTTCGCATCAGCGGGTATCTGGACGTTGAGGCCCTGGGTGCGGCGCTGACCGATGTGGTGGCCCGTCATGAAAGCCTGCGCACTCTATTCCGGTCGGCCGAGGGAGTGCCGCGACAGCTGGTCGTGCCGTCCGAGCGTGCTCAGTTCGGCTGGGACGTCGTCGATGCCGCCGGTTGGACGGACGCGCAGCTGAAAGAGGCCATCGGGGAGGCGGCGCGGCACACATTCGATTTGGCCACTGAAATACCCTTGCGGGCAAGACTTTTCCGGATAACCGGTGATGAACACGTGCTGGCGGCGGTGGTACACCACATCGCGGCCGACGCCTGGTCGATCACCCCGCTGGTGGCCGATCTGGGGGTGGCCTATGCCAGCCGATCCGCGGGACAGGCTCCCGGTTGGGTGCCTCTGGCGGTGCAGTACGTCGATTACACGCTATGGCAGCGTGCTGAATTCGGTGATCTCGACGATGGCGACAGTCGCATCGCGACTCAGCTGGCCTATTGGCAGGATGCGCTGTCGGGGATGCCCGAACGTATCGAGCTGCCCACCGACCGGCCTTACCCGTCGTCCGCCGACCAGCGCGGCGACACCGTGACTCTGGACTGGCCGGCCGCCCTGCAACAGCAGATTGCGCGGGTGGCCAGGGAACACAACGCAACCAGCTTCATGGTGCTGCAGGCCGCTCTCGGCGTACTGCTGGGCAAGCTCAGCGGGAGTACGGATGTCGCTGTTGGGTTCCCGATCGCGGGGCGCCGCGACCCCGCCCTCGATGAGCTGATCGGGTTCTTTGTCAACACCTTGGTCCTGCGGATGGACCTGGCCGGTGATCCGACAGTGGCGGAGTTGCTTGCCCAGGTGCGGGGCCGGAGTCTGGCCGCGTACGAAAACCAGGACGTGCCTTTCGAAGTACTTGTCGAGCGGCTCAATCCCTCCCGATCCCTGACCCACCACCCGCTGGTCCAGGTGGCACTGGGTTGGCAGAACGTCCCCGGACAAGGCAGCAACGCCTCGCGTCCCGGACTGGCCCTTGGTGACTTGGAGATCGACCAGATGGCGGCGGACACCCAGACCGCGCGTATGGACCTGAGCTTCTCGATGGCCGAACGTCGCACGCCGGCTGGTGATCCCGCCGGGATTGGCGGCACGGTGGAGTTCCGCACCGACGTATTCGACCGGGCGAGCATCGAAACGCTGATCCACAGGTTTGAGCAGGTGTTGGTGGCGATGACCGCCGACGTGGGCCGGCACTTATCGTCGATCGACGTGGTCGATGCCGATGAACACGCCCGCCTCGATGCCATGGGTAATCGAGCGATGTTGTACCGGAGGGCAAGCGCTCCGATATCGGTCCCCGCGTTGTTCGGCGAACAGGTGGTGTGCACGCCCGGCGCGGTGGCGATCGTCTGCGGTGAGCGTTCGTTGACCTATCGTGAACTCGACGATGCCGCAAACAAGTTGGCGCACAGTATTATCGGGCACGGCGCGGGCCCTGGGGAATGCGTAGCCTTACTGCTGGAACGATCTGCCGATGCGATCGTCGCCATGCTGGCGGTGCTGAAAACCGGGGCAGCGTATCTCGCGATCGACCCGGCGATTCCCGCCGCCCGGACTGAGTTCATGCTGTCCGATGCGGCGCCGATCGTTGCGGTTACTACTAGCAGCCTGGCCGATCGGCTGGTCGGTTATCGGATGCCCGTCGTCGATATTCACGACGCTGCACTGGGCGGCCGGCCGGGTGTTGCGCCCCCGGCACCTGACCCCGAGGACATCGCCTACCTCATCTACACATCGGGGACCACCGGCGTACCCAAGGGCGTGGCCGTCACGCACCGCAATCTGACTCACTTGGCGCGGTCGACACCGGAACACCTGCCGGCGAAGCAGGTATGGACGCAGTGCCATTCCTACGCGTTCGACTTCTCGGTATGGGAGATCTGGGCGGCGCTGCTCGGCGGCGCACGCCTGGTGGTGGTGCCCGAGGCGATTGCGAGCTCACCCGATGATTTCCATGCTCTGCTGGTCGGTGAGCGGGTCAGCGTGCTCACTCAGACCCCTTCTGCTGCTGGGGCATTGCCACCACAGGGACTGGAGTCGGTGGCGCTTCTTCTCGGCGGCGAGGCCTGCCCGGGTGAGGTGGTGGATCGCTGGGCACCTGGACGCACGGTGATCAACGCCTACGGACCCACCGAAATCACGGTGTACGCGTCGATGAGTGCGCCGTTGCAGGCTGGATCGGGTGCGGCACCCATCGGCGCGCCCGTGCCGACCGCGGCACTGTTCGTACTCGATGAGTGGATGCGCCCGGTGCCGGTCGGTGTGATGGGCGAGCTGTACGTGGCCGGCGAGGGTGTGGCCTGTGGGTACCTGGGCCGGTCTGGTTTGACGTCATCGCGCTTTGTGGCGTGTCCGTTCGGTGAGTCCGGTGCGCGGATGTATCGCACCGGCGATCTGGTGGCCTGGCGTGCCGATGGACAGCTGCAGTACTTCGGGCGTGCCGATGACCAAGTCAAGATCCGGGGATATCGCATCGAGCTCGGCGAGGTGCAGGCCGCGTTGGCCGCGCTGGACGATGTGGCGCAGGCGGTGGTGATCGCCCGCGAGGATCAACCGGGCATCAGGCGCCTGGTCGGTTACGTCACCGAATCTTCGACGGGAGCGGTGGACTCGGCAGTGCTGCGAAATGCATTGGCAGACAGGCTTCCCGGATACATGGTTCCGAGCGCGATCGCCGTCCTGGATGCGCTGCCATTGACGGTGAATGGCAAGCTTGACATCCGCGCGTTACCGCTTCCGGAGTATTCGGTCGGCGAGCGATACCGCGCTCCCGCTGACGCGATCGAGGAGACACTGGCCGGCATCTACGCCCAAGTCCTCGGGCTCGATCGGGTTGGCGTCGACGACTCCTTCTTTGACCTCGGCGGAGACAGCATTCTGTCCATGCAGGTGGTGGCCCGGGCCCGGGCATGTGGTGTGACGTGTCGGCCCCGCGACATCTTCGTCGAGCAGACCGTGGCCAGGCTGGCTCGCGTCGTCGGGGTGGCCGGCGATGACACAGGCCCGATTGATGAGGGCGTCGGCCCAGTGGCCGCGACCCCGATCATGCGTTGGCTGCGCGAGGTCGAAATATCCTGCGGACCGACCGATCAGTTCAACCAGACGGTAGTAATCCAAGCCCCGCCGGGTGTCACCGAATCCGATGTGGCGGTCGTCTTGGGCGCCCTGATCGACCGGCACGCCATGCTGCGGTTGCGCGTCGGGGTGGACGATGCGCAGGACTGGTCGCTTCTCGTACCCGAAAAGGGTTCGGTGTCGCCGCATCTGAACTCGGTGGACACGTTGTCTGATGAGGCGCTGACGACCGCCCGGTCGCGGTTGAACCCGGGCGCGGGGGAGATGGTCAGCGCGTTGTGGGTGACGTCTACGAGTCAGCTGGTATTGACGGTTCATCATTTGGCCGTCGACGCGGTGTCCTGGCGAATCCTGCTCGAAGACCTCAACATTGCGTGGGCTCAGCATCGCCAGGGTCAGCCCGTGACATTGCCGACGACCGGAACCTCATTCTCCCGATGGGCAGCACTGCTCGGCGAACACGCTCACACGGCCAGCGTGGAGCAGGCCGATGCCTGGCGCCGAGTGTTGGCAACGCCATCGGCACTGCCCGCGGTCCGGCCCGAGCTGGACACGTACGCCACCGCCGGCCATCTCACGGTGTCACTCGACGTCGAGACGACCCGGGCGCTGCTCGGTGAGGTTCCGGCGGCGTTCCATGCCGGGGTTCAAGACATCCTGCTGATCGCCTACGCGTTGGCGTTGACCCAATTCCTGGGCGTCACCTTGCCGGTAGGCATCGACGTTGAGGGGCATGGCCGTGTCGAGGACTTAGGGGAGATTGCTCCCAACATCGATCTGTCCCGCACCGTCGGCTGGTTCACCACCAAGTACCCCGTGGCGTTGAGAGTCGCGGGGCATGCCGGACGATCCGGGGGTGGACTGCGCTGGGATCAGGTGGTGGCCGGAGATCCGGCACTTGGCCTCGTGATCAAAGATGCCAAGGAACAACTGCGCGCTCTACCGGAGGGTCTGACCTACGGACTGGCGCGCTACCTCAACTCCGATATCGAACTGTCCGGACCGGATCCGACCATCGGATTCAACTACCTAGGCCGACTGGGGGCGGCCGGCGCCGCGCAGCCGGAGGCCCTCGCCGAACTGTGGCAGGTCAGCCGCGACGGAGCGGCGGTATCGGCTGCAGCTGCCGCGATACCGATGCCCCTCGGACACACCGTGGAACTCAACGCGAGTACCGCCGAAACAGAGTTCGGTCCAAGTCTCTACGCCAGCTGGACATGGGCCCCCACGGCGCTCGACGACACGCAGGTCGGCCGACTCGGCCAGCTCTGGTTCGAGGCACTGAGCGGTATCTGCGCGCATGTGCGCAGGGGTGGCGGTGGTCTGACACCGTCCGACATCGCCCCCGCCCGGCTCACTCAGCAAGAGATCGATGAGCTCGATCGGGATGACCCGATCGCCGACGTACTGCCCCTGACGCCCCTGCAACGTGGACTGCTATTCCAGGCCAACGCAATTCGCGGCAACAACGATGACGTCTACGCCATGCAACTCGATGTCACCGTGACCGGTCCGCTTGACGCTCACCGGTTGCGGGAGGCGGTACATACGGTGATCAACCGCCACCCCAATCTGGCGGCCCGGTTTGACAAACGATTCGACGAACCGGTCCAGATCATCCCGGCCAACCCCGCCGTGCCCTGGCAGTACCGCGAAATGCTCACGGAGCAAAACGATATCGACGACAAGCTGCGAGAGCTATGCGCCGCCGAGCGGGCGTTGGTCTGCGACTTGGTTCGTCAGCGGGCCTTCCGTGCGGCGCTGATCCGAACATCCGATAACACGCACCGGTTCGTCATGACCTATCACCACATCGTGCTGGACGGTTGGTCACTACCGATCCTGCTGCAGGAGATATTCGCCAGCTACTACGGACAGCCTCTCCCCGTAGCCGGGTCGTACCGCAGATTCGTGACATGGCTGTCCGATCGAGATGTCGAAGGTGCACGTGAAGCCTGGCGTGACGTGCTCGCGGGGTTCGATATCCCGGCCTTGGTCGCCGCCAAGGGCCGGACAACGTCAGGCGGACGGGCTACCGAGACGTACCGGCTGCCCGCCGAGATAACCAGGGCCGTCAACGAACTGGCCCGCTCAGAACATACGACGGCCAACACCGTGCTGCAGGCCGCCTGGGCGCAGGTGCTGATGTGGCTGACGGGCCGGCACGATGTCGCGTTCGGTGTCGCGGTCTCGGGACGATCCGCGGAGGTGGCAGGCGCGGAGTCGATGGTCGGCCTGCTGATCAACACCGTGCCGGTACGGGCAACCATCACGCCGGACACCACCATCGCCGACCTGCTGGGCGACTTGCAGCGCCGTCACAGCGATACCCTCGACCACCAGCACCTGGCTCTCAGCGAGATCCACCACGCCGTCGGTCATGATCAATTGTTCGACACCCTGTTCGTCTACCAGAACTATCCGGTGGAGACGGTGGCGTCATCCATGGCCGATGGGCTGGCCATCACCGAAGTCCGTGGCCGCGAGTACAACCACTACCCGTTGACCCTGCAAGCCATGCCCGGCAACGAACTTGTCCTGCGTGTCGAATTCGACACCACCGTATTCGGCGTGAACCGGGTGCAGAAGATCGTCGAGCGGTTTCAGCGAGTGCTTGAGGCCATGACGGGGGAGGTACAGCAACAGTGAAAGCCGATGCCAGCAGGCGTTTGTTGTCCATGGACCTGGGCGACACGTGTGAGCGCACGGAGCTGGATGTGTGGGGCAATCGGGCGACGCTGGATCGTCCTGCGAGCTCTGTGTCGATTCCGGCGTTGTTCGCCGAGCAGGTGGCACGTCACCCGGGCGCGGTCGCGGCCAGCTTCGGTGGCAGCCACGTGTCGTACCGTGGGCTCGACGAGGCCTCGACTCGGTTGGCGCACTGGCTCCTTACTCATGGTGTGGGTCCGGGGCAGAAGGTCGCTTTACTGTTCTCGCGGTCGGTTGAGGCAGTTGTGGCGATCCTGGGAGTGCTGAAGACCGGTGCGTCGTATGTGCCGATTGACCCAGCGGTGCCGGATACGCGGTTGGAGTTCGTGCTGGCCGATGCTGGGCTGTTGGTTGCGGTCACTACCGCCGATCTGGCGAGCCGACTGGATGGACGCGGGTTGGTGGTCATTGACGTCGGCGACGTCCCGGCCGATGCCGACACTGCGGCAGATGATGGACGGCCAACATTGGTGGCGCCCCGCGGCGATGACATCGCGTATGTGATCTATACCTCCGGAACCACCGGTGTTCCGAAAGGTGTTGCCATTCCGCACCATAATGTGACGCGGTTGATTGAGGCAATTGACGTCAAGCTTGAGTTGTCGCCCGGACAGGTTTGGTCGCAGTGCCATTCATTGGCCTTCGATTTCTCGGTGTGGGAGATCTTCGGTGCGCTGCTGCACGGTGGGCGGCTGGTAGTGGTTTCGGATTCGGTGGTGCGGTCACCTGAACAGTTCCATGCGCTGCTTGCCGATGAATGCGTCAGTGTATTGAGTCAGACACCGTCGGCCTTCTATGCGTTGCAGACTGTGGACGCGGCCCGGCCGCAGGGCCGGCGGCTCGATCTCGCGGCGGTGATCTTCGGCGGGGAGGCCTTAGAGCCTCAGCGTCTGAGGGGGTGGTTCGAGGATCATCCAGAGTCGCCGAGATTGATAAACATGTATGGGATTACCGAGACGACAGTGCATGCCTCGTTCCGTGAGATCGTTGTCGGTGATGTCCACGGTGCGGAGAGTCCGATCGGGGCGCCCTTGGAACATCTGGCGTTTGCGGTCCTCGACGATTGGATGCAGCCGGTAACGGTTGACGTGGTCGGCGAATTGTATGTGGCCGGTTCGGCGTTGGGTTATGGCTATCTGAGGCGTGCGCCGTTGACCACCACCAGATTTGTGGCCTGTCCGTTCGGGGAGCCGGGTAGCAGGATGTATCGCACCGGAGATCTGGTGTGTTGGAGGTCTGACGGGCAGCTGCGATATCTGGGCCGCGCCGACGAGCAGGTCAAGATCCGCGGACATCGCATCGAACTCGGCGAAATCCAGTCGGTATTAATGGGTTTCGAAGGAGTCGGCCAGGCTATCGTGATCGCCCGCGAAGATCGTCCGGGCGACAGGCGATTGGTTGCCTACATCACCGGTACCGCCGATCCCGCGGAGTTGCGTGCAGCGTTGGCCGACCGGTTGCCCACCTACATGGTTCCTGTCGCAGTGGTCTCCTTGTCGAGTTTTCCGTTGACGGTCAACGGAAAACTCGACAAGAACGCCCTACCGGCTCCGGAGTATCAGTCCATTGATCAATACCGTGCCCCGGCTAATCCCACTGAGGAGATCCTGGCCGGAATCTATGCCCAAGTTCTGGGCCTGGACCGTGTTGGCGTCGATGACTCATTCTTCGACCTGGGTGGGGACTCATTGTTGGCGATGCGTCTGGTCGCCGCGCTCAATCGATCCATGGATGC
This sequence comes from Mycobacterium sp. NGS15, assembly GCF_059813245.1. NCBI lineage: Bacteria > Bacillati > Actinomycetota > Actinomycetes > Mycobacteriales > Mycobacteriaceae > Mycobacterium > Mycobacterium sp. NGS15. Next base: position 295,615 of record NZ_JCALEF010000001.1, read on the forward strand.
GGGCCTAGAAGAGCGCGCGGTGTTCGACGCTCCCACGGTCGCACAACTGATGCTTCGGATAGGCGGTGAGGAGGGTCGGCTGGAACCTCTCATCGCTGGCGAGCGGCCGGTGGTGATGCCATTGTCTTTTGCGCAAAGCCGACTCTGGTTTATCGACCAATTACACGGGCCTTCACCGGTTTACAACCTTGCGGTTGGACTGCGCCTGCAGGGATTCCTTGATGAGGACGCGCTGGGTGCGGCGTTCACGGACGTGCTGGAGCGTCATGAGAGCCTGCGCACGCTGTTTCCCGCAGTCGACGGGAAGCCCCAGCAGTTGGTCGTGGCGGCCGAGGATATCGAGTTCGACTGGAATGTCGTGGACGCTTCCGGGTGGTCGGCGGGCCGGCTAGAGGGATCGATTGCGGAATCGGCGCGGCACAGTTTTCACCTGTCCACTGAGATCCCGGTGAAGGCAAGACTTTTCCGCACCGCCGAGGATGATCACGTACTGGTGGCGGTGGTGCACCATATCGCCGCGGACGGTTGGTCCATCACCCCGCTGGTGGCCGACTTGGGCGTGGCCTACACCAACCGGCGTGCGGGGCAGGCCCCCGATTGGAAGCCGTTGGCGGTCCAATACGCCGATTACACACTCTGGCAGCGGGGGCAGCTGGGCGTGCTCGACGACAGCGAGAGCCGCATCTCCCGGCAACTGACCTTCTGGGAAGAAGCGCTCGCCGGGCTGCCCGAGCGCTTGGCGCTGCCGACCGACCGTCCGTACCCGCTGGTGGCCGACCAACGCGGCTCCAGAGTGGACGTGAGCTGGCCTGCCGATCTGCAGCAGCGGATCAATCGACTGGCCCGCGAACATAACGCGACCAGTTTCATGGTCATGCAGGCGGCCATGGCAGTGCTCTTTTCCAAACTTAGCTCGAGTTCCGATGTGGCGGTGGGATTCCCGATTGCCGGACGCCGCGATCCGGCGCTGGATGAATTGGTCGGGTTCTTCGTCAACACGCTGGTACTGCGGGTCGACTTAGCAGGAGATCCCAGCGTTACCGATGTGCTGGCTCAGGTGCGGGCCCGCAGTTTGGGTGCTTTCGAGAATCAGGACGTGCCGTTCGAGGTCCTCGTCGAGCGATTGAACCCGACTCGGTCTCTGGCCCATCACCCCTTGGTGCAGGTGATGTTGGCTTGGCAAAATGTACCCGGACAGGTCGGCGATTCCCGCGGCGCAGTGGCGTTAGCGGATCTGCAGCTTACTCAGCTACCGCTGGACACGCACTCGGCCCGCATGGATCTGTCGTTCTCATTGTCCGAGTCGTGGACCGAATCGGGTGAGGCCGACGGGATTTCGGGGACGGTGGAGTTTCGTACCGATGTGTTCGAGACCGGCAGCGTCGAGACTCTGATCGATCGGTTGCAACGGGTGCTGGAGGCGATGACTGCCGACGACACCCGGTTGTTGTCGGCGATCGATGTGTTGGCCGCTGGAGAGCTTGCTCAGTTGGATGGCTGGGGCAATAGGGCCGAACTAGCCAGGCTCGAGATCCCGGTGTCGATCCCCGCATTGTTCGCGCAGCAGGTGGCTCGGGTGCCCGCGGCGGTGGCAGTCTGTTTCGGCGGCAGCCATCTGTCATATCTGGAATTGGATGAGGCTTCGAACAGGCTGGCGCACTTACTAATCCAGTATGGCGTGGGTCCTGGCCAGCGGGTGCTCCTGCTGTGCTCGCGGTCGGTTGAGGCAATCGTGGCGATTCTGGGAGTTCTCAAAACCGGTGCGGCCTATGTGCCGATCGATCCGGCGGTGCCGGATACACGGCTGGAATTCGTAGTTGCCGATGCCGAGCCGCTTGTCGCGGTGACCACCGCCGATCTGATGGATCGGTTGGATGGGTACGGGGTTGTGGTTGTCGACATCGACGACCCGGCTGTTGACGCCCAGCCCGTCAGCGCGCCGTCGGTGGGACCGACCGCCGAAGACGTCGCCTACGTGATCTATACCTCGGGGACTACGGGCGTGCCTAAAGGTGTTGCCATTCCACATCGGAATGTGGCCCGCCTGCTGGGAGCACTTGACGCCGACCTGGAGCTCTCGGCGGGTCAGGTGTGGGCGCAGAGCCACTCGTTGGCTTTCGATTTCTCGGTGTGGGAGATCTTCGGTGCCCTGCTGCATGGTGGGCGGCTGGTAATCGTGTCCGAATCGGTGGTGCGGTCGCCCGAAGAGTTCCACGCCTTGCTGGTAGACGAGCAGGTCAGTGTATTGAGTCAGACACCGTCGGCGTTCTATGCACTGCAAGCCGTGGATGCGATGACAGCCGAGTCCGCGGGTCAGCTCGGTGTTGAGGTGGTGGTATTCGGCGGGGAGGCATTGGAACCGCAGCGTTTGAAGCCGTGGCGGGACCGGCACCCGCTGCTGCCACGGTTGATCAATATGTATGGGATCACGGAGACGACGGTGCATGCCTCGTTCCGTGATATCACCGCCGCCGATCTTGAGGCTACGGCCAGCCCGATCGGTGTGCCACTGGCGCATCTGGGGTTTGCCGTGCTCGACGGATGGTTGCGGCCGGTACCGGTCGGGGTGATTGGCGAGTTGTATGTGGCAGGAGCTGGTTTGGGCCATGGCTATGTGGGCAGGACCGGCTTGACGGCTTCTCGGTTTGTGGCCTGCCCGTTCGGGACGCCGGGAGCGCGGATGTACCGCACCGGCGACTTGGTGTCCTGGGGACATAGCGGCGAACTGCGGTACGTGGGGCGTGCCGATGAGCAGGTGAAGATCCGCGGACATCGGATTGAACTCGGTGAGATCCATTCAGCATTAACGGAACTGGACGGGGTTGAACAGGCAGTTGTGATTGCCCGGGAGGATCGTCCGGGCGATAGGCGTCTGGTCGGCTACATCACCGGCACGGCCGACGCGGGCAAGATCCGCGCACAGCTGGCCGAGTGTCTCCCCAGTTACATGGTGCCGGCCGCAGTGGTTGCTCTGGCGGCCGTGCCGTTGACGGTCAACGGCAAGATCGATAAAAAAGCCTTGCCCGCACCGGAATACACCGATGTGGATCATTATCGCGCCCCGGCGACTGTCGTCGAGGAGATCCTGGCCGGCATCTACGCTCAAGTTCTGGGTCTGGACCGGGTTGGCGTCGACGACTCGTTCTTCGATCTGGGTGGGGATAGCATTTCTGCCATCCAGGTGGTGTGGCGAGCGCATAATGCCGGTCTGGTCGGTCGGCCACGCGATATTTTCGTGCAGCAGACCGTAGCCCGGCTGGCACGGGTGGTCAGGATCGCCGACGGTACCGACAGTGTTGTCGACGAAGGCCTCGGGCCGGTGGTGGCAACCCCGATAATGCAGTGGTTGAAGGGGATTGACGGCCCGATTGCCGAGTTCAATCAGACCGTGGTGCTGCAATCACCGACCGGTGTCACCGAGGCGGCCGTGGTCCTCATGTTGCAGGCCTTGCTGGATCGGCATGCGATGCTGCGGTTGCGCGCCGGGGACGATGGTGCCGGTGGTTGGTCATTGATGGTGCCCGAGCCTGGTGCGGTCGATGCACGCGAGTGCCTGCAATCGGTGCACACTTTGACCGATGAGGCAGTGGTGGGGGCGCGGTCTCGGTTGAACCCGGCCGCCGGCGTGATGCTGAGCGCGCTGTGGGTAACTGCCACGAGCCAGCTGGTGTTGGTCGTTCACCATCTGGCCGTCGACGGAGTGTCGTGGCGGATTCTATTGGAGGACTTGACCATCGCCTCGACTCAGCTGCGTGGCGGGCAGGAGGTGCTGTTACCGCCGGCGGGGACATCGTTCCAGCGGTGGGCCGATCGGCTGGCCGAACACGCGCGCCATCCCGAAGTAGTGCGCGAGGCGGATGCCTGGCGGCGGATAGGGACGATCCCGTCAGGCTTGGCCGCACCGCAACCGGCTGAGGATACCTTTGCCACGGCCGGATACCTGACCGAGTTTCTCGATGCCGAGACCACGCACATGCTGCTTGGTGAGGTGCCGGCGGCATTTCACGCCGGGGTGCACGAGATCTTGTTGATCGCCTTTGCCTTGGCATGGGCACAGCACCTCGGGACTGGCGGTGCTCCGATCGCCATCGATGTCGAGGGCCATGGGCGCCACGAGGAATTGGCGGATCCGGATGGAGCCGCGGATCGCGGTGTCGAACTGTCGCGCACGGTGGGGTGGTTCACCACCAAATACCCGGTCTCGTTGGCGGTCGGGGGGTTGCGCTGGACACAGGTCGTGGCTGGAGACGCGGCGCTGGGGACGGTGATCAAAGATGCCAAGGAGCAGCTTCGGCATCTACCTGACGGCCTGACCTACGGTCTGCTGCGCTACCTCAACCCGGATGTGGATCTGCCTGCATCCGACCCGGCAATCGGGTTCAACTATCTCGGGCGGCTGGGGGCTCCGGCGGCCTATGCATCCGGAGATGTATGGCGCTTCAGTCAAGAGGGCTTGTCCCTGACCGGCGCCGCCGGCGCGATGCCCATCGCGCTCCCGCACACCGTGGAGCTCAACGCGGTCACCATCGACACCGACACCGGCCCACATCTGAACGCCACCTGGACCTGGGCGCCGACAGCACTGGATCGCATGGCGGTTACCCGGATCAACCGGCTGTGGTTTGACGCGCTGGCCGGTATCTGCGCGCATGTGCGAAGGGGCGGCGGTGGATTGACGCCGTCGGACATCGTCCCTGCCCGGCTTAGCCAGCAGCAGATCGATGGGTTGCAGAATCAATTCCCGATCGCCGATGTGCTACCGCTGACCCCGTTGCAACAGGGTCTGCTCTATCACGCCGGCATCGCGAACTGCTCCGGTGATGACGTGTATGCGGTGCAGTTCGATATCGCGATGAGTGGCTCGCTCGACGCGGAGCGACTCGGCGATGCGGTGCAGGCAGTGGTCGGGAGGCATCCGCACCTTGCTGCGCGCTTCTCCGAACAGTTCGAGCACCCGGTACAAATCATTCCCGCCGACCCCGCGGTGCCCTGGCGATACGTCGAGTTGGACACGGAAGGGACTGGTCTCGACATCGCTGAGCAGATCGAACAGATCTGCATCGCTGAACGCGCCGCCGTCTGCGATCTCGCCGAGCAGCCGGCATTTCGGGCGGCGCTCATCCGTATCGCGGATGAGCGGCATCGGTTCGTGCTCACCAACCACCACATCGTGCTCGACGGCTGGTCGATGCCGATACTCATGCAGGAGATATTCGCCGCCTATCACGGGCTGCGATTGCCTCCGGCCGCGTCGTATCGCAGCTTCGTAACCTGGCTGTCCGAACGGGATCACGACGCCGCTCGTGCGGCCTGGCGCCAGGCGTTGGACGGGTTCGAAACTCCCATTCTCGTTGGTCCGCCGCAGAAGTTGCAGTTTGGACGGCGAAGCGTCGACTCGTTTAGGGTGCCCGCCAAGACCACCCGCGCGCTCACCAAGCTGGCGCGCTCGCATCAGACGACCGTCAGCATCGTGCTGCAGGGCGCCTGGGCGCTGCTGCTGAGCTCGGTGACCGGCCATCACGATGTCGCGTTCGGTTCGACGGTCTCGGGGCGTCCGGCCGAGGTCCTCGGCGCGGAATCGATGGTGGGACTCTTGATCAATACGGTGCCGGTGCGGGCGATCGTCGCTCCGACTACCACTACCTCAGATCTGTTGCATCAGCTCCAAAATGCGCATAACGACACTCTCGAGCACCAGCACCTGGCGCTCAGTGATATTCATCGGATCACCGGCCAGGAAAGACTGTTCGACACCGTCTTTGTTTACGAGAACTACCCGACCGATACCGGGACGGCAGCGGAGATCGAGGGTTTGGCCATCACTGGTTTCAGTAGTCGTGACTACTACCATTATCCCATCGCCGTGCAGGCCGGACCTGGTCGTGAATTGGAACTTCGGGTCCAGTACGACACCGATGTGTTCGACGCGGAGCGCATTGAGGAGCTGATCGAGCGGTTCAAGCAGGTGCTGGTGTCGATGACGGCTCACCCGGGCCGCACGCTGTCGTCGCTGGATCTATCGGGCGGGGCCGGGCGCATGCGGTGGAGCGGGTGGAGCAACGCGACCGCGTCGACGCCGGGGGTAGCGGTTGGCGAGGTCCGCGACACCAGCGGGACCTATTGTCCTCCGGCTACTTTGAACGAACAGATTCTGTCCAGCATCTTCGCTCATGTGCTGGGGATGGACCGGGTCGGGGTTGAAGAGTCGTTCTTTGACCTGGGCGGTAATTCGCTTGGGGCGATGCGTGTGGTCGCCGCCATCAACACGGCCCTGGACGCCAACCTCACGATGCTCGCGTTGTTCGACGCGCCATCAGTCAGAAGTTTGGCCCAGCAGTTGGCAGACAGTTCTACTCGATGAGTACAGATTCCGCCGTGAGTGTGGCCGGTGCTCGATGTCGTGATGAACGACTGGAGGATCTGTGAGAGCCGTCGCGCGTGTGCTGTCGTTGGGGCTCATTGAGCTTGCCGTGTTCGGCTCGGTGCTGTTCTTGCTGGCGGGAACGTTCAACTACTGGCAAGTGTGGGTCTTTCTGGTGGTGTTCGCGCTGTCGACATGGATACCCACCGTGTATCTGCAGCAGGCCAATCCGGCTGCGCACGAGCGGCGCAAGCACGCGGGGCCAGTGGCAGAGTCCCGAACGGTGCAAAAGGTCCTTATCGGCGGCTGGTACGCGTCGCTGGCAGCGATGGTCGCGATCAGCGCGCTGGATCATCGCTTTAGCTGGTCGTCGGTGCCATCGGCGATATGCGCCATGGGTGATGTCCTGGTGGCCGTTGGGCTGGGTGTCACCAGCCTCGTGGTCATTCAGAACAGCTTCGCGGCCTCCACGGTGCAGGTGGAGACGGGACAGACTGTCGTCTCCACCGGCCTCTACGGGCTGGTGCGCCACCCCATGTACACCGGCAACGTGATCACCATTGTGGGGTTTCCCCTGGCACTCGGCTCGTACTGGGGACTGGTCTCCGTCGTCCCGGGCCTGGCAGCACTCATCGTGCGCATTCGTGACGAAGAGCGGCTGCTCGTCGAGCAATTGGACGGATACCGCGAGTACGCGCAGAACGCACGCTATCGCCTGGTGCCGTACGTGTGGTGACTGTCACGAAAACCATTGGGCACGTATGAATCCAGAAAGGAGAACCGCGAACCCGCCCATTTCGCCGATGATGAGTAGGACCATCGCTACATGCAAGCCGGGCCTGGGCTCTTCGAATTGATTGGTGGTGTCGCGTAAAGCTCCGTGCACCACGTAGCTGAGGATCGCCGCTACAAAGAAGAACACCAGCACCATTGCGGCAGTGAGGTTTACCCAGCTGGGCCATGCACTCAACTCGACGAATGCCGCGGTGAGTAGCGTGGCGAACGCATAGAGCAGTGCGGCCCGATGTGCGGTATCGACATACGGGTGAGCGAGATGATGTGGGCTCGTAACCATCTGGCGGTATTTCCACACTCCCAGTCCCAGGGCGAATAGGAAGATCAGCCCGGCCGCGAGAAGTGTTACGGCGGTGTCGGTGCTGAGCAGGTATCCGGCGCTCGTCATCACGTGACCCTACTGCGTGGTGACGTCACCAACGCCGCGCCCGGCTACTTGTCGTGAAGGTGCTCAAGTCCGGTGACGAGGAGCCCGAGTCCGAAGTCGAACTCCTCGTCGAGCGGGACGAGGAGCGCGCCGCCGGTGGCGAGTGTCGAGGGAAAGTCCGCCATGTCGAGACGGTCGACGAATCGGGTCAGCATCGCGATATCAGCCTCGCTGGCTCGGTGTTCTGCGCCTATCTGAGTGGCGAATCCCAGCACGTAGCGCCCTAGTGTCGCGTAGATGCGGCCCGCTTCCGCGGGGGTGAACCCGGCCTTGAGGCTGAGGCTCAGGGTGCGCTCGCGGATCATGAAGACATTGGGTCCGACAGGCAGTTGGTCGGCCAGCAGCATGGCCACGTTCGGATGGCGGCGTAATGCGTCGAACATTGCGCGTGCGGTGACGGTGCACACGTGCTGCCACGGCATTGCCGCGAGCTTGTCGTCATCGAAGTCGACCTCACCGAATACCCGATCGACGACGTGCGCGACAAGCTCGGTGCGGCTCGTGAAATGCCGGTAGATGGTTGCCGTCCCGGAATCGAGCCTACGTGCCAGCATGCGCATGGACAGCGCTTCGCCGCCCTCCTCGTCCACGATCCGCAGCGCCGCGTCGACGATCGAATCCATGGGCAAGCGTGGGCGGCCGCGCGTACGCCGCTCGTCGGTCACATCGGCCAGTATGTTCCTCTTGACACCGCGGGGCAATTACGGCAACACTGTTGCCGTAATTGTGTAGCAGGTATGACCAGGGAACCGCGACCGAGTTCACACCGCGCCGCTGACGTGGACTGACTTACGAGGGGTGTCGCGGACTTCCTCGGTCAATCCTGCCAAGGCCCGCGATAGCACTCTCAGCCCAGCAATCGGTCAACGGCGGCGGCAACGTGGGCGGCACCCTCCTCGGCGGCGATGACCTCCGCGGCCCGACGGACCCGGCTCTTGAGCTCACGGTCGATGACGGCGGTGCGGATGGCGCCGGCAAGCGGTTCAACCGTCAGTGCCCGTTGTGAGATGGTGCCGGCGCTCAATCCGAGATCTCGGAGCCGTCGAGCCCAGAACGGTTGATCGCCCAGACCCGGCACGGCGACAGTAGGTACTCCGGCGCGCAGCCCGGCAGCGGTCGTCCCGGCGCCGCAATGGTGCACCACCGCGGCCATCTGAGGAAAGAGCCAGCTGTGTGGCAGCTCGCCCACCGTTACGACGGCATCGTCATCGGCATTGATTCCCGCCCACCCTGTTTGCACGATGCCTCGCATGCCCACACGGTGGAGCGCATCCCGGACCAGCTCCGATATACGCACTGCCTGAGCGGCCGAGGTCATCGTGCTCCCGAAGCCGATAAACACCGGAGGATCACCTGCGGCGAGAAAGTCGACCAACGCGGGCGATGGTTGCCATTGCGGATCGGTTTCCGGCCACCAGTATCCGGTGACCTCCAAGCCCCGTCGCCAGTCCGGTGGTCGCGGCACGATGTGTGGCGAGAAGCCATGCAGAACAATCCATTCCGATGCCATCCGGTTCCGGCGCAGCTGTCTGGCGGATATCTTGGGAAGGGCGAGGTCTCGCCGGAAGCCAGCGGCAACGCCCCCATAGAGGTGATCGAAAAGCCAGGTCCCGGCGTGGGATGCCAGACGATTGCCTGCCCATCCGGCGGACCAGGCTCCGAGGGGTGCCGGGGGAAACTCGGCGGTCGCAGAGCAGGGTTGTAGCCGGATCCCCATGGAGGGAATGCCTTTCGCTTCGGCAAGTGGATGCCCAGCCAGCTCGGCGAACGGCGATAACAGCAGGAGGTCAGTGGGCACGTCGTGAATGGCACTCAGCAGTGCGCTGCCGAGTGATCGCATACCTCGCGGGGCAAGGAAGTCCGCGAGCTCCTTCGTGATGTTGACATCGGCATTCCCCGATGGCGTGGCCGGTCCCGGGATGCCACGAAAATCCAACCCAGAGTGGGATATCAAGGAGCTGAAGCGGTCATACGCGGCGAGTGTCACATGGTGCCCGGCCTGACGTAAGCGGGTACCGATGCCGGTCAACGGTGCGACGTCACCATGGCTGCCGAGAGCGGCGATGACGATACGAGCCATTACACCCTCCGTACTACGCGGCGGAACATCTTCACCAGGTCCTCGGCGTAGCCCGGTGTATCGAACTCGGGGTCCTGGAGGATCTTCTCGACGACGGCATTGACGGATCCCCGTAGTGCTATCGCAGTGGAATCGACTGGAAAAGAGGAGAATTCGCCGGTCTTCTGGCCTGCGCGGAGAATGGCTGACGGGTCGAGCCGGGTCAATTGTTCGGCCAGCTCAGGGGTGAGGCCCAGTTCGCCGAGGCGTCTTCCGGCGCTGGGTTTGTAACTTGTGCCGAGCTGCGCCAGCGCGGCTAGCTGAATCCGGTGAGTATCGAAATAGCTGATGCTGGAACGGATGTAGGTTGCAAGCTTGTCCGTCTGGGTCCGCGCCCGGTCAACCTCGGGGGCCACCGCCGCGACTCCCGACCGGTACATCGAGGCGATCACCTCCTCGATGAGTCCGTCCTTGGAGCCGAAGTGATACAGCACCACGCTCATCGCGATACCGGCGCGCTCGGCGATCTTTCGGATTGAGGTCTGCGGATAGCCGACCTCCGCGATGACGTCGATAGCGCACGCGACGATCTGATCGCGGCGAGCGACCTCGGTGAAGGTGCGTTCCGGACCGGATTTAGATCGCATGATCGAACTATAGATCAATTGATCTAGGGCGGCGTGCCCATTTGCGCAGGTTAACGATGGGTTAACGGCTATACACCATCATGCCCGCACCCTAACCCCCATGGGGTACTCTGAGATTTAGCTGAGAATCAGCCGAGGATCTCATAAATTGGGAACCAGGTGAACCTTGAAGCCGTTGAACTGGGTGAATGCATCAACGTTGATGTCTTTGGCAAGTGATGTTCGCTTCCTAGGCCATTAGCAAGATGACCGAGCGGAAAGGAAACACCACGTGAAAAAGTCACTCGCTGCAATCCTCGGAGGTGCGGGCATAGCTGTGGCCGCCGCTGTCATGGGTGCCCCAGTCGCCTTGGCGGGCCCGACCCCTCCTCCGGTCTGCTACGCCAACGAGACCAGTGTCAATGCCACGGAGTTGCGTCCCTGCGTGACTCCGGGCGATGTCGTTTACGAGCAGGGTGTGCACCAACCGACCTATGAGGGCGCCAACCCGTTGGTCCCTCTCGGTACCAATCCGCATGTCCCATACGGCACCAACAAGAACAACGCTTCGTAACTAGATGTAACTCAGCTTCATCTTCGACGACGCAGAAGGAGCAACAATCATGAAGAAGATCGCAACCGCAGCGGTGGTACTCGCTGCCGCGGGGCTGTCCCTGGCGACGGCCGGCGCTGCCTTGGCCGGTCCCGCGGCAGACCCGGACTCCGTCATTAGTGACCTCAAGTCCAACGGATACCGAGTGATCATCACCAAGGTGGGGTCGGACCATCCGTCGCAGTGCACTGTTCAGGGAGTGTCACAGCAGTCTGGCGTTCAGAATGTGCAGCCGGGGCGCAACATGCGCAACCAGCCGACGACGGTTCCCACAGCGGGACAAAAGGTCGCGTACGTCACGCTGGCTTGCTGACTGCTCCCACGGGTGGTGGCGACACCTGGCGGTGAGTGGTCTGCCAACGATCCTCACACCGTGTCGCCACTACTCCGATGAAGAAGATTGAGCCCACGGGTCGAGTGTTTCGACTGCTCCCGGAGGGCAATTGGAGGACCGTCCGTTGCCGCTCCGCTCTCAGGCCAGCCGCCATGATTGAAGCGGGAGTTGTTGCAGCGCCGTCCATCGTCTTGCGCGGCGGGATCCGCCGTTCTTTGAAACCGTTGTGGCTAAATTCTTTTCAGGACGTCGCGCACCCGGGTGGGCAGTCGGATATTTGGCGGTAGCGGCCTAACACCTGAAAAGCGGTCTTGATGTCCAATTTCAAACCACACGAGGAGGTGCGCTACGCGGAATGAGGTAGCGCGCAGGCCATCCCACAGAGTGGGATGCGTGTCGCGAAAAAGGTGGGATGGGTAACAGAAAATTTCCTGCGTTAATAAAGAGTTGCGCGAATGTGTAGGAAAAGTGACCAATGTGGGTAGCGTGCAGCAAATTTCGATTGAAGTCGACGAGCATTCAACAAACTGACCGTGTCCTGCGGGTTTGTTCGATTGGACGAACGAGTATGTGTGCACTACCGTAATCAGTAAGGCATTGGCGGAGAGTAATTCTCGCCATAATTCACAGCAAATATGATGCAAGCCACATATTTTGGTAGGCCGTCAAGCTCGTTGTTAGCGTGCGGTCTCATGTCTGATCTCGCTGCTTTGCTGGCGTTTATCCATCAGGTCTCGGGTACGCCGTATGTCTCGGGCGGGGACTCCGCACGGGGCACCGACTGCTCCGGTCTGGCCTCCTGGGTGTCCAACGTCGCCACCGATCGCCCCGCGTTCGGTTCTCGGTTCAACACCGGCAACCAGGAGCGCGCGCTTCTCGCACGTGGTTTCAAGTACGGCACCGCTCCTGGTGCACTGGTGATCGGCTGGAACGGTGGTCACACCGCTGTCACGCTGCCCGATGGCACTCCCGTGTCCAGTGGCGAGGGAGGTGGCGTCAAGATCGGCGGTGGCGGTGCCTATCAGTCGCAGTTCAAGCGTCATATGTACCTGCCGATCGACAACGCGGACGAGGCCACCCCGTTGGATGTGCCTGCCCATGTGGAGGGTCCCGAGGTGATCCCCGCGTCGGTGCTCGCGCCGCAGCCCGAGTCGGCACCGGCCGAGGAAGCTCCCGCAGAAGCGGACTCCGTCGAGATCTAGAGGGATCTCCAACCCCTCGGTGCGGCAACACAATTGGGTGTACTGGTGTTGTCGCTCACTCCTCCCGTTGGGTGGGAGAAGCTCCGCATCAGATCGTGGGGCCGTGGTTGCCTGGACTCATGAATGGCAATTCTGCTCTGCTGCAAGGAAAGAACGTCGTCGTCACTGGTGGTGCGCGCGGCCTCGGCGCGGCGTTCGCGCACCGTATTGTGTCGCACGGCGGCAGAGTCGTCATTGCCGATGTGCTCGACGACGACGGGCGGCAGCTTGCCGCCGAGCTCGGTGACTCCGCGCGATACGCCCACCTGGATGTGACCGATGCCGACCAATGGCGGGCGCTGGTCGAGACCACGCTTGCGGAGCTCGGTTCGATCGCCGGATTGGTGAACAACGCGGGGATATCCAGTGCCTCGCTGGTGGCCGATGAGCCGCTTGAACACTTCCGCAAGGTGGTCGATGTGAACCTCGTGGGCGTCTTTATCGGCATCCAGGCCGTCATCCCGCCGATGCGCGCACGTGGCGGTGGTTCGATCGTGAACATCTCGTCGGCCGCCGGTCTCGTCGGTCTGGCGCTTACCTCCGGCTATGGCGCATCGAAATGGGCCGTGCGGGGTCTGTCCAAGGTTGCCGCCGTTGAACTGGGACCCGAACGGATTCGGGTCAACTCCGTGCATCCTGGCGTTGTGTACACGCCCATGACGGCCCAGGCTGGTTTTCGGGAGGGGGAAGGCAATATGCCGATCACCGCAATGGGCCGGGTGGGGACTCCCGAGGAAGTGGCTGGCGCGGTCGCCTATCTGTTGTCGGATGCCGCGAGCTACGTCACCGGGGCCGAGCTCGCCGTGGACGGCGGCTGGACGGCCGGCCCCACCGTGAAAACAATGACGGGTCAGTAGTTACGAGAGCAGGTTCGTGATCTCCTGTGCGACCTGCGCGGGCAATTCCAGCTGCGGGAAATGCGTCGCGCCGGGCAGTCGTGTGTAGCTGAACCAGGGATTGCGTGATCGGAACTCGTCGTGGAGATCGTCGTAGACGGTGCGTTGCGGCTTACAGAAGATGTGGTGAACACGCCGTGGTTCAGTCAGCTTCTCCATACGCGACATGGGTGAGCCCCACGTGGTGTACGCATCCTCGATCACTCGTCCAGCTCGTGCCCACACGTCGAACCCGAATCCGCCCATCTCGGAACGGATGTGCCGGTTGACGGCCTCGTTGCCGCTGCCGGCCAGCCAGGCCCGGAGAAACTCGAGGCGACTGGATTGCCAGCGCTGTGGATCACCGAATGCTCTTATGCCGTTGAGGAATTCGGCGGGGGCCTCCGACATGATGAGGTCCACGATGACGATGCTCGGTACCCGTGCCGCGCCGAGACGTTCGGCGATCTCCAAGGCCGTCCAGCCGGCATGGGCATGCGCCACGGGGACGATTGACTTCACACTGAGGGCGTCGAGCAAAGCGATGACGTCTGAAACCTGTTCCGCGAGACCAAATTCTGGAACCGGTGTGCGGTCGATGCCATGACCGCGCCAGTCCATGCGAATGACACGGTGGTGAGGGACCAGGTAAGGCAATAGCTCGTCATATGTGCGGTGATCGTGGCCCCAACCGGTGAGCAGTAGGACTGCGGGGCCGTCGTCCAGGCCCTGATCGTCGAAGGTGAGCTGTGCACCATTGATGGTGATGGTGTACATCGTGAGTCTCCTGGGCAGTCAGAGGCAGGTATCAGAGGGCAGCGTGGATGCGAAGGGGATGTACCCGCACAATCGCCTCACCGGGTCCGCTGTGATGTTCGTCCACGTAGGCCACGGCGCGATCGACTCCCAGATACCGGGCGGTGATGTTTATCAGGGTGGCGCGAACCTCGGAATCGTCAGGTTCGAGCTTGGCCTCACCCTGGACCTGGACATACCGATAGGGCTCGGTCGACGTCGCCACCGTGATCACGGCGCGCGGATCTCTTTGCAATGCCCTGACTTTCAGGCTGTCCACACGCGTCACGAACTGTAGGTGATCGTCGGCGAGTCCATACCAGATGGGCAGAATAAGCGGGCGCCCGTCGCTTCCGAGGTAACCCAGCTGCCCCATCAGGCCGGGACTCGAAGCGAGGAACTGGCTGACGGTCGGATCGTGGATCGAAGTCATGGGTCCACAACCTAGGATCTCAACCGCGCTTGAGGTCAAATTCGTACTTCCGCCCGGAGCCGGTGTGCCGGAATAATGCATCGGGTGGCCCGCGTCCTCGCGATCGGAATTGCGATGCTCGCGCTCGTCGCGGTTGGGCCGCCTGCGGGATACGCCCATGCCGACCCACACACGTGTGTCCCGGGGGACCCGGCCCGCCCTCAGGCGGAGCTCTTCGCGACCAATAACACCGCGATCATCACCGACCCCGCCGATGGGCGTCTGCTGGACCCACTCGATGACTTCTCGCTGCAAGTGAGCGCGATGAGCGTTCAGAACCTGGTGCTACCCGTGCGGTCGACGCCGGTCGACGGCGTGTATTGGTCGCAGGACAACAACCGGCTGACCTACGAGCGGTCGCGGGCCTTCGAACTTGCCTGTGTGGATCGGGATGATCTGCAACGCATCGGTGAGCAGGTGGGTCGGCAGTTCGGTCAGGAATCGGTGCTCACCTTCGAATATCTACCGGCGGGGGACGCAGGGATAAATGCGGTGGCCGTGGAGGCTCCTGACATTGACCGAGTGCGACTGCACGACGCATTGGCCTCGGACGCAACCGCTCGTGAGGCGTTGGCCGGTGGGTCGGTGACCGACGACGGGTGGTTGATCCTGATCGCCGATATCAACGATGTGGACACCGCGCGGCGCCTGATCGATGTCGCCGGTGGCCATGGGCAGGACGCCACCATCCGGTACGGAAAGCGTGAGTTTGTGGAGGCGGCACAGTAACGGCTTCAGATCTGTTCAGCGGCTCTTCCCGGTGCTATACAGAGGAAGATCACCCGATCGATGTGAGGTTCTGACATGACGAGCCGTTATCTGGAGGGCGAGTACGCCCCGCTCGAACACGAATACACGTTGACCGATCTGGATGTCGACGGCACCATTCCCGCGTATCTGGACGGCCGCTATTTGCGTAACGGTCCCAACCCGGTCGGTGAGATAGATCCCGAGCTGTACCACTGGTTCATGGGTGACGGCATGGTGCACGGCATTCGTATCCGGGACGGCAAGGCCGAATGGTATCGAAATCGGTGGGTGCGTTCACCCCAGATCGCAAAGGTACTGGGCGAGCCGGTTCCAGCCGGCCACTTCAGGGTCTCGCCGATGGGTGCGAATACCAATGTCATTGGACACGCAGGCAAGACGCTGGCACTCATTGAAGGTGGGGTTTCCAACTACGAGCTCGCCGACGACTTGGATACCGTCGGAGTGTGTGATTTCGGGGGAACGCTCACCGGCGGATACACCGCGCATCCCAAGCGTGATCCGAAGACCGGTGAACTGCATGCGGTCTCCTACAGCATGCAGCGCGGAAAGTATGTGCAGTATTCGGTGATCGGGATCGATGGTCGTGCGCGGCGCAGCGTCGACATCGAGGTGAGCGGCAGCCCCATGATGCATGACTTCTCACTGACCGAGCGCCACGTCGTGTTCTACGACCTACCCGTCACCTTTGACGCCGCACAAGCCGCGTCGATGAGTGCGCCGCGGGCGCTGCGGTTGCCGGCACGCTTGCTGCTGGCGGCACTGATCGGACGGGTCCGTATTCCGGACCCCATCGCCGCGCGGCAGCCTCCGATGAAGGGTGCCGATCGTCGGCTGCCCTACTCGTGGAATCCGAAGTACCCGGCCCGGGTTGGGGTGATGCCGCGGGAGGGAGGCAGCGCCGACGTTCGATGGTTCGACGTCGAGCCGTGTTATGTGTTCCACCCGCTCAACGCGTACGACGAGGGCGAGACCGTGGTGCTGGACGTGGTGCGTCATCCGAAGATGTTCGACACCGATCACCTCGGTCCCAACGAAGGCCTGCCCACGCTGGACCGGTGGGTCGTCGATCTGGCCGATGGAAAGGTTCGCGAAACACGTATCGACGATCGCGGCCAGGAGTTTCCGCGGGTCGATGAACGCGTCGTCGGCAGGCGCCATCGGTATGGGTACGCGCCCGCGATCGGTGAGGCGGTGGCTGGCCAAAGTACGCTGTACAAACACGATTTCGTCAGAGGCGGAACTGTGGCGAGAGTCTTCGGATCCGATAAGTCTCTGGGAGAGTTTGTGTTCCACCCATCGTCGGATGACTCCGCAGAGGACGACGGTGTGCTGATGGGTTACATCTACGATAGGGCCACCGATCGCAGCGCCCTGACCATTCTGGATGCACAGACCTTGGAGGATGTGGCAAGCATCAAACTGCCCCATCGGGTGCCGAGCGGATTCCACGGCAACTGGGTTCCGAGCGCCGGCTGAGCTGCTACCAGGTGTCGACGACAGATCTGCGTGGCGGCAGTGGTTCCCGCATGGCCGCAGCGAACGTCGAGGCGATGAGCGATCGCGTCTCGGCCGGGTCGATCACGTCGTCGATCTCGAAGATCTGCGCGGCGTTGAGCGCCTTGGCATTCTCTTGTGCTGCCGCTGTGCCCTGACGCACGGCTTCCTCCCGGGCCGCCTCGTCGGGAATCGCTTCCAATTCCTTACGCAGCCCCAGTCGCACCGCGCCCTCCAGGCCCATGGGTCCCAGATGCGCGCCCGGCCAGGCCACCGTCAGCAGTGGTTCATGCAGGCTGCCGCCGGTCATGGCTTGTGCGCCAAGGCCATATCCGCGCCGCAGGATGACCGAAACAAGCGGTACACGTAGCGCCGCACCGGCGACGAGCATGCGCGATGCACGCCGGACCAGTGCATCGGCCTCTGCGGCGGGACCCACCATGTATCCCGGGCAGTCGACCAGCGAGAGCAGCGGTAAGCCGAAGGCATCGCACAGCTGCAGAAACCGGGCGGCCTTATCCGATGCGGCCGCGGTGATCGCTCCGGCCATCACCATCGAATTGTTGGCGAGAATGCCAACGGCGCGGCCCTCGATGCGCGCGAGGGCCGTCACCATCTCGGGGGCGAACTTCTCCCGCAGGAACGTCACCGAGCCTTCATCGGCGAGCGTCTCGATGATCGGTGCCACCGGATAAGCCCTCCGTGCCCGCTCGGGAATCATTGTCCGCAAGACGGTTTGATCCGTTTCCTGTCCGGGCGCTATCGCCCCCTGGAAATACCCGATGAGCCGTTTGGTGACGGCGACGGCCTGCTGCTCGTCGTCGACGACCACGTCCACGACCCCATTGGGTGATTGCACCGACAACGGCCCGACCTCATCCGGATGCACCTCACCGAGTCCGCCGCCGGCGATCATGGCCGGGCCACCCATGCCGATCGAGGTGTCCTTGGTCGCCACGATCAGATCCGAGCAACCCGCGATGACGGCATTGCCCGCGAAGCACCGGCCCTTGACCACCGAGATCCGCGGCACAACTCCCGATAGTGCGGCCCACAACTTGAATGCGCGGACATCGAGCATCGAGACCACGGGATAGTCGGTGTCGCCGGGACGCCCGCCGCCGCCCTCGGCGAAGAACACCGTGGGCAGCTTCATGCGTTCGATGAGATCGAACAGTCTGTCCTTCTTATGATGTCCGAGCGCGCCCTGCGTTCCGGCGAGCACGGTGTAGTCATAGGACAGCACGGCGCACGCGCTGCGCTCGGGGCCGAACATATCGGCGTTGACTCGTGCCGTCCCGGCGACGAGGCCATCGGCGGGTGTGCGGGCGATCAAGTCGGCGATGTCGCGTCGTCCACGCTGCGCGGCGATGGCGAATCGCCCGTATTCCACGAAGGACCCCACATCTACCAGATCGGCGATGTTCTCGCGTGCCGTGCGACCGCCGGTCGCATGACGGCGGGCAACCGCATCGGGGCGGGCGGCGTCCTCGGTGAGCGCACGTCGTCTCAGTAGCTCGGCGTGGTCCATGCGCAGTGGTTCGTCAGCCATAGTCCGGACTCTTCCATAACGCCCCGAAACTCTGCGGGAACTTTTCCTCACGATGATTCGACCACTCCACCGGTGCCCTTGATGGGCTAGGCAATCAAAGGAGATGCGCAGTGGATGTGGTCACCATGCTCGGGATGCCTGGAGAAGCCCTCCGGGTGACGCGGGACGACTGGCGGCGGTCGCTCACCGACGTGGTGCGTCAGGCCTTCGCGTTGCACTTCGACCGCAACGGGTTCTATCGCGCCCAGTGCGACGCCGTCGGCCTCACCCCTAGTGACATTCGGGACTGGACTGACTTGCAGTGCATCCCCCTGCTTCCGGTCAGTATGTTCAAACAGGCTGGTGCGCATGTGCTCATGACCTGCGGGCTTGAGGATGTCGAGATCGAGATCCGGTCTACCGGCACGAGCGGCGTGCCGTCGGTGGCGCGACGCGATGCGACGACGGTGACCCGGGCGTCGGTAGGAATCTTCGGTGGATACCGGGACTTCTTCGGTATTTCCCAGGGCGCGGGGCTATTTCTGTGCCCGTCCACCGCCGAGGTGCCCGAGATGGGCATGGTCAAGATCTTCAACCTTCTCACCGGCATGCTCGACGATCACCGCTACATCGTGCGTGAATACTCCTTCGATCCCGAGGAAGCGTTGGCGCAGCTGCGGAGCTGGGAGGGGAGGATGACCCGGCACCTGATCGGTCCACCGTTCATCATCGCCCGGTTCCTCAAATACCTGGAGCTCGAGGACATTCCGCTAACCCTCGATCCCGACTCGCTGATCATCATGCTTGGCGGCTGGAAGCAGTACACCGGAAACTCGATCAGCCGAGACGACTTCAACGAGAAGGCGCAGCGCGTGCTGGGCATCGACCGCACCCGAATCCGCGACATGTACGGGATGATCGAGTCCAACATGCTCGCTATCGA
Organism: Mycobacterium sp. NGS15; assembly: GCF_059813245.1. Taxonomy (NCBI): domain Bacteria; kingdom Bacillati; phylum Actinomycetota; class Actinomycetes; order Mycobacteriales; family Mycobacteriaceae; genus Mycobacterium; species Mycobacterium sp. NGS15. Next base: position 314,952 of record NZ_JCALEF010000001.1, read on the forward strand.
GTGCGAGCATCAGCGTAAGCATGTCCCGCCGTGGTGCTACATCTCGATTCGGGACGTCACCGACGCGACCGTCGAGCTCGAACCCGGTAAGACCGGTGGCATAGCGATCCTTGACGCGCTGAACACGGCATACCCCGGTTTCCTGCTCTCCGACGACATCGGTGAGGTAGGTGAGGGAGACTGCCCTTGTGGCCGTACCGGTCAGACCGTGAAGTTCCGGCGGCGTCGGCAGGGCGCCGAACTGGGCTGCTGTGCCGTGAGTATCGAAAAGTACATCGACTCACGGGAAGTCGTAGCCGAGTGTGAGCTGGTTTCGGCTGGGTCTTCTCAAGGGGCGGGCGCCTAGTGCCCCGGTTCAGTCCGACGGTGGTCGACCACTTCACCAACCCGCGCAACTCGGGCCGCCTGACGCAGGCCGATGTCACCGCCTTCATCGGAAATCCGGTGTGTGGGGATCAGATCCTGTTGACCGCGCAGGTCCGCGAGGATGCCGTAAGTCAGGTCGGATTCGAGGCCTACGGATGCTCGGCTTCCCTGGCGGTCGCGTCCATCCTCACCGAGCGACTCGCCGGTATGTCGGTGGAGGCGATCGCGACGATCGCGGCGACGCAGGTCGCGGAATGGTCGGGGGGCCTCTCGCCGGAACAGCAGCATGTCGCAGCCCTCGGCGCCGATGTCGCCCAACGCTTAGCCAACAACTACCGCAACGGAATTGACGAAGATGTCAGCACCATCCCTGGTACGTAGTCCATCCGTGCAGATGGCGCGGACTGAGATCTACTTGGACTACGCCGCCACCGCACCCCTGCATCCCCGGGCCGCACAGGCGGTATTGAGCGGACACCGGCTGGTGGGTAATCCGTCGAGCCGCCACGGCGCCGGACGTGATGCCGCCGATGCCCTCACCGATGCCCGCCAGACCATCGCTGCGCTGTTCGGAGCCGATGCCGACGAGGTGGTGCTGACTTCCGGTGGAAGTGAGGCGAACACCCTAGCGCTGTGGGGAACCTTTGCCGCCGTGGGATTTCGGGGCCACTGCGTGACCTCATCCATTGAGCACCCGGCCGTCGTGGCGAACGCTCATGCGCTGCAGGACCTGGGCGTGGAGGTGACCTTCGTGGATCCGGCACCGACGGGACATGTCGATGCCGTGGATGTCGCTCGGGCGCTGCGCCGCGATACCGTGCTGGTCTCGGTGATGCACGCAAACAACGAGACGGGCGCCATCCAGCCTGTCCGGGAGATCGCCGATATCGCCACGCGATCGGGTGCTGCCCTCCATGTGGACGCCGTGCACACGGCGGGCAAGCTCGACCTGACATGCGTTGGCGCCACGATGATCTCGGTGTCGGCGCACAAGTTCGGTGGCCCACGCGGTATGGGCGCACTACTGGTGCGGCACGGACACCACCTGTTGCCGGTCATGCGCGGCGGACCGCAGGAGAACCGGCTGCGCGCGGGCACAGAGAACGTTCCCGGTGCGCTCGGCATGGCCGCGGCGGCCGACGTGTGTCTGCGCACGGCGTCATCGGGATATCGGCTGGCAATGCGAGATCGGCGCGAGCAGCTGATCGCCGGGCTTCGCCCCGTGGGCGGTGTGTATCTCAACGTGACCGAGCCGGTACTGGAGGAGACCGTCAGCGTGCGCTTCGACGGCATTCGTGCCGACACCCTCGCCGACGATCTCGACATGCACGGCATCTACGTATCCACCGGATCGGCGTGCCATGCCGGCGAAGACTCGGTTTCTCATGTGCTGCAAGCAATGGGGCTGACCGAGGACCAGGCGCGGGGCACGGTGCGATTCTCGATGGGCCCGGATGTGTCACCGGAGGATGTCGAGAGAGTCGTCGCGGTCACCACCCGGGCCGTGCAGAGGCTGCGTGCCATGGCAGGCGGGATGGTCCGATGATCGTCGCCGTCAAGAACCTTGTCGCCGAGCGTGCCCGATTCGTCCTCTCGGTGATCGGGGTTGCCGTCGCGGTGATCCTGGTGCTGGTGATGTCCGGCATTTTTGTGGGCACCACCAATCAGGTCACCACCTATATCGACCACTCCAAGGGTGCAGTGTGGGTAGTTCAGCCCGGCGTTTCTCAGATGTTCCGTGCGGTGTCGTGGCTGCCCGGCGACGGCAAGGATCGGTTGCTCAAGGTTCCCGGTGTGCAGTCGGTAGAACCGATCCTCGGCCTGCCATCCGATTTCGTGCACGACGGCGGGCACACCGCGTACTTCGTCGTCGGATACGACACGGCCACCGGTGTGGGAGGCCCGTGGTCATTGTCGGAGGGCCGCAACGTGAGTGGCACCGGCGAGGTTGTGCTCGATCGAGTGCTGGCCAAGAAGAACAAGATCCACGTCGGTGACGCCGTGCAGCTCGTGGACGGTGAATTCACGGTTGTGGGTCTGTCCAACCAGACCGCCGCGGTGGGCAACTTCTACGCTTTCATCTCACTGCCGGATGCCGCGCACCTGCTGCGTGCAGGAAATCGCGTGTCCTACTTTCTGATTCAACCTGCCGAGGGATTAACAGCGGACCAGGTCGCAGACTCGGTCCGCAGAACGGTTCCTGGGATGGACGCGCTCACCTCGGTCACTTTCGCCGAGAACAGCCGCGCGATCGTCATCTCGATGATCGGGCGACCGTTGAAGACGATGATCGGCATCGCCGCGCTTGTCGGGGTGGCGCTCGTGGGGTTGACCGTTCTCGCGGTGACCACCGAACAGATGAGTGACTTCGGAGTGCTCCGCGCACTGGGCGTCCGTCCGGCACAATTGTGCCGCACCGTGATTACCCAGGCCATCTTGATCGCCGGACTCGGATATCTGTCCGGCGCGGGTGTCACCTATGGGGTGCAGTTCCTGGTGAAGGATCGGCTGGGAGACGTCACGGTCGAGGTCACGCCCACCATGCTCGCGGCGATGGCGGCGGCCACCGCTGTCATGGCGATCATCGGATCACTGATTCCTGTCCGGCGGGTGACACGGATAGACCCTGCTCAGGCCTTCCGGAGGTGAGTTCGATGAATCCTGTTTTGCAACTTGAGAATGTGGAGCACCAGTACGGCACCGGCGACGCGTCGGTGCGCGCGCTGCGGGGTCTGGATCTGACGGTCAAACCCCACGAGGTGGTGCTGGTTGTCGGACCGTCAGGCGGAGGTAAAACGACCGCGCTTCTCGTCATGGGGCTGTTGCTGACCCCGGGCTCGGGGTGCGTCCGGATCGACGGCCAGGACGTTGGTGAACTCGGCGAGCGGGAACGATCGCGAATCAGGTTGGAGCGCTTAGGCTTTCTATTTCAGGAGTACAATCTTCTCAACGCGCTGACGAGCGCAGAGAACGTGGCGCTGCCGCTGCGTTATGCCGGGGTGGGCAAGGATGCCGCCATGTCACGTGCTCGAGAACTGCTGGGGGAGCTCGGGTTGGCGCATCGCACGGATTACCGACCGTCGTCTCTTTCGGGTGGCGAGAAACAACGGGTAGCCGCGGCCAGGGCTCTGGTTGCACGCCCCGGTCTGGTGCTTGCCGACGAGCCGACCGCGAACCTGGATTCGGCCACCGGTAAGAAGGTGGCCGAGCAACTTGCGGATGCCGCGAGGACTCAGGGGGCGGCGGTGGTGATCGTGACGCACGATCTGCGCCTCACGGGAATCGCCGACCGCGTGCTGCACCTTGAGGACGGTGTGCTGCTGGAGAAGGAGGAACAATGACGGAAACCGTTGTGCTACCCGATGATATGGAGATCGTCAATGCGCTTCGCGAGGCTTTGACCCGGCTGCTTCCCCCGGAAGATCTGACACAGGTCGACCTCGACGCGGTTGATGCCGATTCCCCGTTACTCGCCCTGCCCGTCGACTCGGTGGTGCTGATGGCGCTGATGAACGAGCTGGAGGATAGGTTCAAGGTCTTCATTCCGGAAGAGGAAGCCTTCGCGTTCACGGTGGTAGGCGATATCGGAGCGTTTATTCGTCAGCGTCTTCGCGATAAGGCGAAACGCCGCGAACAGGCATGAGTGACACTGCGATTCGTCAACATGCGGAGGCGAACGCTCCGGCTATGGTGTCCGGGGCGATTGACTACGCGCTGCTGCTGCGCTCGGAGCTGGAGCAGATCGACTTCTACGACTCGCGTAGCCATCTGTACACCCTTGCCCCAGTAGATCTGGTTCATACCACACGGATCCGTGCCGCCGCGCTGACCGCGCGGGGCCTTCGCCGAGGCGACCGGGTGGCAATGATCGCGGCCAGCGACGAGGAGTATCTGACCACGCTGCTGGCTGTGCTGCTGCTGGGTGCGGTACCGTGCGCGATCGCGCCCCCGCCGACTCCGTCGCGGCCGGAATCCGCGGGTGTGGCGCACCTGGGTGCGGCGCTGGGCGTGCTGAACCCAGCCATGGTCGTCGCACCACCGCGGGTCGCGGTGGCGGTTACGCACCCGGTAGTCGTGACGTATGACGCGCTGACGGATACCGATCCGATTGATTGGGAGCGTTATTCGCGGCCGAATCCGGGCGATATCCACCACATCCAGCTCACCTCAGGATCCACGTCGGCTCCCAAAGCGGTGCTGTTGACGCACGGCAATGTGGTCCACAACGCCAGCGCAATCGCCTATGGCACCAGGGCGTTGCGCGGACGGGATCGGGTGTTCAGCTGGCTGCCGTTCTACCATGACATGGGGTTCATTCAGGTGCTGGCAGCAATGCTCTATGGCCTGCCCATCGGGGTGATGACGCCGATGGGATTTCTACGGGATCCGATGTCCTGGCTGAGACACATGTCCCAGCACGGGTCGACACACACCGCGGGCCCGCCATTCGCGTACCGTGCGGTATCAGAAGCGATCTCGCGCGGTGGCGCACCCACAGACCTGGACTTGTCGTCGCTGCGTCACGCCTACGTGGGTGCCGAGCCGATTCCGTTCTCGGTGCTGCGTGAGGTCACCGAAAGACTTGCACCACTGGGGATGCAGACAGACGTGTTGGTGCCGTGCTATGGCATGGCTGAAACGGTGCTTGCGACAACTGTTGCGCTGCAACCCTGTGCGTCTGATGCGTCGTCTTTCGGCAGGGTGCGGGTTGGTCGTAGGCCGGATGACGACCAACCTGTCGTGTCCTGTGGACAGGTGTTGGATGGTTTGGAACTTCGGATCGTCGCCCCCGACGGCGGGCTATCGCCAGACGGCGCGGTGGGCGATATCCAGGTGAGCGGTCCGTCGGTAATGTCGGGCTACTTGACCGCAGACGGCGGGATCGCGTCACCCCCGGGGGGATGGCATGACACTGGGGACCGGGGCTTTGTCGCCGAGGGTGAACTATTCGTGGTGGGCCGTCACAAAGAGATGCTCATCGTGCGAGGTCGCAATTTTCCGCCTTACGACATCGAGCGAGAAATCGACGGGATGTCCGGCGTGGGCGGTGTTTCCGTCGTCTTCTCCCTGCATGACGAAAGCCGGGCCCGCGAGTCAGTCGTAGCCGTCGTTGGAACACGGGCGGCAGCCGACGAGTATAAGGAACTTCGCACGCGCATCGCAGGTGGTGTGCGCGCAGCCTTCGGGTTCTCCCTCGATGAGGTGGTGCTGGTTCCGGCACGCACAATTCCCAGGACCACCAGCGGAAAACGTCAGCGGCTCACGGTGCGCGAGGCATATCGGGCGGGACTCCTGACGTGCGCGGTTGATTGACATGTCGCAAGAATGGGACGCCGTGGTGATCGGTGCCGGGCAGGCGGGTCTCGCTGCCGCGACAGCATTGATAGACAGAGGATTACGTCCGGTAGTCCTGGACGCGGACTCGGAGCCCGGAGGTGCGTGGAAGCACTACTACAACAGTCTGGCCCTGTTCAGCCCTGCTCGATACTCCGGCATGGTTGGTGCGCCGTTCCCCGGTGATCCCGATGGCTATCCGCGACGCGACCACGTGGTCAGATACCTAAACGGATACGCCGAACAGCTCGGCGCCGAGACGTGGTCGCGTTGTCGAGTGGTGCGCGTCGGCAAAGAGGCGGAAAGATATACGGTGCTGACCGAGAGCGGCGACGTGTTAATCACGCGGATCGTGGTATCGGCCACCGGAAGTTACGGAAACCCTTATATCCCAGCGATTTCCGGATCAGAATTGTACCTTGGTCGCCAGCTGCATGCGGCGCAGTATCGTGAGATCGCGCCATTCAGCGGTCAGCGGGTGGTTGTGGTTGGCGCGGGAAACTCTGCGGTGCAGATTGCGGTAGAGCTTGCGCAGGCGGCGGATGTCACGTTGGCCACACGCGGACGTCTGCGCCTGGTACCGCAACGCCCGTTCGGATTTGACATGCATTTCTGGTACGCGCGAACAGGTCTCGACGCAGCACCGGTGGGCACGTGGCTGCCCCGACGCCCAACGGCCCCAGTGTTCGACGATGGGCGTTACCGGGCGGCATTCGACACCGGACGCCCTGATCGCCGAAAGATGTTCACGCACTTGGATGGTGACGGCGTGGTGTGGGCCGACGGTAGTTCCGAACCGGTTGACGTGATCATCTGGGCAACGGGGTACAGGCCAGACGTTGGCCATCTGGCGAGTCTGGGCGCATTGAACGCCAAAGGTGTCCCGCGACACCGGAACGGGGTGTCGACCACTCATCAAGGGCTGGGTTACGTAGGACTCGAGTGGCAGCGTTCGCTGTCATCGGCCACGCTACGCGGAGTCGGTAGAGACGCCGCATTTACTGTTGACCAGCTTCTGCGACAGCGAGATACAGGTCATTGTGTGCGATCCAGCTCAAAAAGCCCAGCGCCATTGCGGTAGAGGACATCACGCATCCAGCTGTCGTCGACACCGGGCACGGCCCGCAACGCGTTGATCGCCTCGGCATATCCGTAGGGGATGTTCGGGAAGTCGCTGCCGAAGAAGATCTTGTGCCCGAGATCCATAAGCCGTGGGTAGGCGGATTCCGGAAACGGCGCCTTCTCGTTGGAGAACGTGGTGAAGGCCATGGTGGTATCGAGACGTACCTCGTCGTATCCCGTAGCGATATCGAGGAAGTCGGAGTATTCGGGCATGCCCATATGCGCGATGATCAGGCGTAGTCGCGGGAACTGTTTCAGTAGCATCTGGATTGGCTCGGGCCCGGTGAATTCGCCCGGCGCTGGGCCGGAGCCGCAATGGATCACCACCGGAACTCCGGCATCCTCGAGGAGACCCCACACGGGCAGGAGTAGCGGATCGATGGGGGAGAACGCGCCAACCTGAATGTGGACCTTGAAGACACGGGCTCCCGCCTCGATGGCCTCGCGCACGTAGTCGACGGCGTTGGGTTCGGGAAAGAAGGTGGCGGTGTGGATGCAGTCCGGGGTCTGCGCAGCGAACTGAGTCGCCCACCGGTTCAGCCAGGCAGCCATCTGCGGTTTGTGCGCGTAGATCAACGAGGTGAAACGGAGCACCCCGAACTCCCGCAGCGTCTGCACCCGCTGAGACTCCTCGGTGCGGTACGTGATCGGCCAGGGTCGCCCGATCAGAGGCCCGGCCGAGTCGAAGTAGGCCCACACCTTGTCCATGACGGATTTGGGCATGAAGTGGGTATGCACGTCCACGATCCCCGGAATCTCCAGCTCCTGCCGGATCTGTCTGATGGGCGCGGGGTCAAAGGCTGATGCGGGCATAGACCTATCTATATCAATCGATCTGTCCAGCGCGGCAATAGCCCGAAATATACCCCCTAGGGGTACTTGCCAAGTCCGGGTGACCGCTGCTACGTTCACATGGTCAGATACCCCCATGGGGTATGGAAAGGAATGGATGAAATGTCGGATACGGATAGCTACGACTGGAATCTCAAGGGCGATTGGTTCGATGTGTGCAGCTGTAAGCTGCCTTGCCCGTGCAGTTTCGCGCAGGAACCCACACATGGGGACTGCCTCTTCACCTTGGTGTGGCATGTCAGCGAAGGCCATTGGGGCGACGTTGACTTGAGCAATCTGGGTGTGGTCGCCCAGGGTGAGTTCAAGGGGAACATGTGGATAGGTGACCCGGACGCGACCATGAAGCTGATGTTTTACATCGATGAGTCCGCGGACGCTCGTCAGCGCATCGCGCTCGAGCGAATCTTCACCGGTAAAGAGGGCGGTTGGCCGGCGGAGTTCGCGAGCCTCATTGAGGAACTGCGCGGCATCGAGTACGTCCCGATCAACTTCGACAAGGCCGATGACCTCGCGAGCTGGGGTGCCGAGATCCCTGGCAAGGTGGATCTACGTGTCGAGGCGCTGACCGGCCCGACCGCCGATCCCAGCCGTCGGGTCACGACCGCGAACGCACCCGGCGCGGAAGTCGGGCCGGGTCAGGTTGCGACCTGGGGTGTGGTCAAGAAGGACCACTCCGTCGGATTCGAATGGTCGCATGAGCATCGCGGGGAATCGAGCAAGCACTTCCCGTTCGATTGGCGTCCTGACGGCAACGTTGAGGTTGTGTCAGAGGAGTTGGCGTCGGCCCAGCAGGGTGGATGTTGCTGCTCGGACTGAGCGGACCGGCCGGACCAGAAACGCCCACCGATATTAATCGGTGGGCGTTTCTGGATCGTCGGCGCTCTGAGAAATCCTATGGCCGCCACACCATCATCAAATGGGCATCCGTGAACCCGGAGCGCCGGTAGAGAGGTATCGAAAGCTCGGACGGAGAGAGCACGAGTTTCGCGTACCGCCGACGCTCGGCTTCCGTAAGCACGGTCTGAATGAGTTCTGCGCCGATGCCGAGACCCCGGGCGGAGGGAAGGACGTACAGGTGCCCTAGGTACCCCCAGCTTGCCGTCGCGCGAGTGTTGGGACTGGGCATCCGTTCGTGCGCGGTCACGCACACCATCCCGACCGCGCGCCCTTGGTAGTGCGCCGTCCACACGGTGCGTGAACTCATCCAGGACGCGACCTGGGACACGAACTCAGGTGACGGCGTTTCGGCGATATGACAATCCACAACGTCCTCGTGTGCCCAATGCCAACGTAATCCGGCGACATCGACAGGATCACCGATGGTGATCATCAGGTGCCGCATTACGGCGTCATCGTTGTTGGAAGACCAAAGACCCGGCGGATCAACAGCACTCGGAGGCTCCATCGATGTGGATGTGTGACGGTTCCGGTGATGGAGCGTTCGAGATTGTCTAACAATTGTTCGACGACCGCGTCGTGTGCCGGAACCACGAGAGCCGTGAGCTTGATCCAATTGCTGACGCCGCATTCAAGGTCGAGGGTGTGCCGCACCAGCACTCCGGCGCGGCGGGGCACCGCTTCCAAGACATGTCGGCCGTCGATGACGTTCCCATTCACGCTGTCGAAGGTGAACTCGACGAACCGTCCAGGAACATATGCGGTGCGTGTGTATCGGATTTTCCCATGTCCGCCGCTGGCCCCTTCAGACAGCGGACGGTCCAAGATCATTGGGCTCCAGTCAGTCCCGGGCCAGAATCGATCTGTGGGTGATCCGAGGGTGGCGAACAACGGCTCGAGCACGTCGAGGCTTGTTCCTGGAAATTGCCGTTCGTGAACGTTTCTGACTCGCCAGCTGGGTACTGCACTGCGGCCGGTCCAGCGGACGCGCGGACGATGGAACGAGCTCATGATCCCAAGTCAATCAGCCCGCCGGGAATGAACTCGGGTGCGGTGAGACTTCAATAGACACGTGAACATCGATCTGACCGGTAAGACCGCCTTAGTCACAGGGTCCACGCAGGGGATTGGACTGGAAATCGTTCGGCAGCTCGCCGCCAGTGGTGCGCGGGCTGTGGTGAATGGTCGCTCGCAGGACCGCGTCGATGCGGCCATCGCCGAGATTGGGCTTCAGAACGGCAGTGTCATCGGAGTCGCTGCGGACGTTTCCACTGCCGAGGGAGTCGAACTGCTCCGCGAGCAGCTCCCCGAGGTGGACATCCTGGTCAACAACTTGGGCATCTTCGGTGCCATACCGGCACGTGAGATCACCGACGAACAGTGGCGGAACTACTTCGAGGTGAACGTGCTGTCCGCGGTGCGCCTTATTCGCGCGTACTTGCCGGGAATGATCGACGCCGGATGGGGCCGCATCATTCAGATCGCCAGTGACTCGGCGATTGTCATTCCGCAGGAGATGATCCACTACGGGGTCTCCAAGACCGCGTTGTTAGGGGTCACGCGTGGGTTCGCGAAGGACGCCGCCGGCTCTGGTGTCACTGTGAACTCGGTCATCGCCGGGCCCACGCACACCGCGGGCGTCGAGGACTTCGTCTACCAGCTTGTCGATACGTCGCTGCCCTGGGATGAGGCACAGCGTGAGTTCATGAAAAAGCATCGGCCCCAGTCGCTACTGCAGCGTTTGATCGAACCGGCGGAGATCGCCAACTTGGTCGTGTACCTCAGCTCCTCGTTCGCTTCCGCGACAACGGGCGCTGCGGTGCGTGCCGACGGCGGGTACGTGGATTCAATCCTGCCCTAGCGGCCACTGGGCGTTGCGGAGAGCGTCTCGTCGATATCCAGAACGGTGACGAGGGTGCGCACCCACCACCGCCGTTGTTGGCGGCCTCGGCTCGCGTCTGGTTCGAGAATGCCGGCGCTGCGGCGAAATGCCGCTCCGTAAGCAGTTTCGGTGGCCAGCGCCTGATGCAGAGCGGCGACGGCAAGACGGGTGTCATCGCGCGGCGGTCGGCGACCGTGAGATGGCTTCCGGGCTGCGTGAAGGGTATCGACGACGGGATTGAGTAGACCGGCACCGTCATCGCGCCACCCTGCAGCGTGAAGGGCGATGGCCAACTCCCCGTAGCCGTCTTCATAGACATCTGCGATGCAGTCCACCAATTCAGACACCTGTGCGCCGCGACTGACCCAGTCGTGGGTGGCGTGCTCGACTGCGTCGCGGATCCGGGTACCGCCGTGATGCAGTAGCGCCACGAGCAGGCCGTCGCGGTTCTTGAAGTGGTGGGTGATACCCGCATCGGTCATACCGACTCGGGTGGCGACGGCGCGTACCTCGACGGCATGCGGACCGGCCTCGACAAGAAGCTCCTCGGCGGCATTGAGTATCAACGACTTCGCCTCGTCGGGGCGTCGGCGAGTTCGAGGCTGGCCCATGCGGGACAGCTTACCTTGACAACTCAAAGTATAGGGATTACCTTGATAGTGCAAGGTATAGCGCATCGAATGGAGGTCAGTGATGTTGACGTTCGAGGAGAAACTGCCGGGTGTTGACGAAGGAGTCTCGCTGGTGCCGCTTTTTCGGGGCGTATGGCGCGTGGCTCGGTACGTAGTCCTGCCCACCACCCCGGCCGGTACGCGCGTGGTCATCGAAATCCCGAACGGGAGGCTGGAGGGGCGGGGGATTTCTGCGCAGACTCTGGGCGGCGCGAATGCCGACTGGTTCGTTATCGGGCCGGACGGGACTGGCACCGCCGACTACCGAGGAACCATGCAGACCGCCGACGGTGCGGCGATCTACATCCACGGCCATGGCCGCTGCGATATGTCAGCAGGCTTTGCCGCCGGAGCGGTCTTGCGCGGACACGCACATTTCGAGACCGGCAGTGACCAGTACCGCTGGCTGAACAAGGTGCACGCGGTATTTCGCGGTGTTGTCGTTGGTGACGGGGCGGCGGGCAAGGCTGTCTACCACGACGAATACTTCGAAGTCCGCTGATATCGGGTCGGGCTCCGCGTACTTTCCTTCAACGCCCAAAGGGCCGCTTCCGTAGGCTGATTCGGAAGCGGCCCTTGGTCTTTGGCGGGCTAGTTGATACCGCCGATGAACTGACCGCTGGCGGGCGGGGTGTAGCGCATCTGCGGGCCAGAGTTGTTCATCGTGTACTGGCCGGTGCCCAGCCGAGCGTGATCCCTGTTGTTGCCCCCCGAGCCGTTATTGCCGGCCCCGGCGACGACGGCGGAGGTGGGAGAGGCCGTCAATTCGATGGCCGCGAAACTTGGCACCAGGATCGCGAGACCGATGGCCGCCGCGGCGACAACGCGGCTTGCGTTAGTGGAAATTGCCTTCGAGGTGGCGGTGATGGCGGTCATTGTGTCTGCGCTCCAATGCTTTTGAAGATCTACTTGCGATGCTTCTAATAACGTGAGCACTATCTGTTGCCATCCTCGATGGCCTGTGATAAGTCAGTCAGCTTGCCGCGGAATAATCAGGGGGACTGGCCTGTTCGATAAAGCAAGACAACTGAATGCGACAACACGGACTCCCATGGCCATATGACCGGGGAGTCCGCGTGTACGTATTCGGTTCTATTCAGTTGTGCGTCGGGCAAGAGATGTCGACATACACGGTCGAGAAGGCGGTGGCACCGCGCAGTCCCTCGACGCCGGTCACTACACACTGCGACAGTGGCGCGTCTTCGATGCCGTTCAGTTGGACCGTGTAACCCTGCGCCTGCAGCTGGTCCACGGTGTCCGCGGCGGATGACCCGCCTCCGGCGGACGCTGAGGCCTGCGCGCTGAACGCAAACGAAGCCACGGCCATCGCTCCGAGCGCTGCGACTGCCACCAAGAACGAAACCGCTGACCGGATGGCCGACCGGGTGAATGAAGTGATCTGAGTGTTCATGGCGGTTCCTTCCACCGTCGAGAAGTTCTAACGTTTAGATGAACTCCTAAGCATTAGGAGGTATTTCCCCTTCACTGTTAGATAGGCCACATGGTTACAAGTGGCGCTATCCATTAGGAGAGATACAGTCGTGGCATGGAAACGGGCTCGTCGGGCACCATCGCCGCCATCCTCGGTGAACCACTTCCGGTGGAACTGATGAATACGGTTCGTGGTGGTCGCGGAGAGATCCGGGATGCCTTGGACGGCGACGAGCCGGTGCATGCATGGCTTAATGCGATGGCGGATCGGGTCCTGGCCGAATCGGGTGCGCACACGATCGCCTTCTCGTTGGAGGATGCGCAGTTTGTCGCCGATGATCTACGCGGCCTGCGTGACGCGTTACGGTGTCTGGCGGCCGAAGTCACCGAGGACCCGAGACCGCCGACATCGGGGATGACGCACACCCAGGCCGTCGCCACGATCAATACGCTCGCTCGTGCCCGGGCGGAGTTGGTATGGCCGGTGAACGCGGAGCCCACCAGAGCGGCGACGGCACGCGGATCGCAGGCGCGGTTGACCGTCGGGTTGATCGCTCGTCAGGCGGTCGACTTCTTCGGCGGCCCGGAGCGCCACCAACTGCGTGCCTGCCTTGCGTCGCAGTGCGTGCTCTACTTCGTCAAGGAGCACCCTCGCCGGGAATGGTGCACGCCGAAATGCGGTAACCGCGCGCGGGTAAAGCGGCATTACGACCGTCAAACGCTCGCGGGCTCCTAGCCGTTATTGGTGACCGCGCGCCGCTTCTCCAGGAAAACCTTGGCGGCCGCCGCGGCGGCCGGGAGGGTCGACAAGATGGCGACCACCAGGATGATGATGTCGAGGTGCTCACCGACGAATGCGACATTGCCCAGGAAATAGCCAACCATCGTCAGCCCAACACCCCATGCTGCGCTACCGATGGCGTTGTACAACAGGAAAACCGGATAGCGCATGCCTGACATGCCTGCGATCACGGGAGTGAAGGTACGCACCACGCCGATGAACTGGGCGATCAACAGTGTCTTGGGTCCGTGTTTGTCGAAGAACTCGCGGGAGGCGGTCAGATACCGCTGTTTGAAGAAACGAGCATCTTCCTTCTTGAACAGTGCCGGGCCCAGCCGGCGTCCGATGAAGTATCCGCATTGGCTGCCTAGCAGGGCGGCCAATGCGGCGCATGGCGCCAGTACTTGGATCGAGACAGGTGAATTCGGCTGAGCGGCAATCAGTCCTGCGGAGAACAACAGGGTATCGCCGGGCAAGAAGGGAAACAGCAGGCCGGTTTCGATGAAGATGATGACCATGGCCCCGGCCAGTACGGCGCCACCGAACAATCCGCCCTCGCCGAGCCAGTACATCGGATCCATGACGTCCGCGGGCGCCAGACCCATGTCCATGGCTGGAAGTTAGCCATGGAACATTGCCGGACAGGAAACAACACGAGAACCCCACCTGGCGCACTCACGGTCTACAGGCGTTCCGGTATGACGGACGTGTGGCAACCGGGTGAACAATCTGGACGTGCGGAGATCCGCCGAATACCTTGGGAATCATGGCCCGCACCACTTTCAGTGTCGCGACGTTCAACATGTACAACCTGCAGGACGCGGACGCACCCCTCTACGCCACGACGAAACCATGGACTCCCGAGGAGTTCAAACGCAAGAGCGAGTGGGCAGCATGGCAATTGGGTATTCTCGGGGCGGACGTCGTGGGGCTGCAGGAAGTGTGGAGCAAGAGTGCGTTGGAGGCGATCCTTGCGGTAGATCCACAGGGCCTGGCCGACGAATACGACGTCCTGGCCACTCCGGCAATAGGAACCTCCATCACCTGCGCCGCACTGGTTCGTAAGGGCCTGCTGACCGGAAAGCCCAAGTGGATAACCGACTTTCCCAAGGCGGTGCGGCTTGAATCGAGGGATGACCCAGCCGATCCCCAGGCACCCGTCATCGACGTCTCGATCAAGAGCTTTTCCCGGCCGGTGCTGAACTTCCAGATCCAGCTGCGCGACGACGAGCCGGCCACGGAAGTCTTTGTGGTCCATCTCAAGTCCAAGCTGCCCACGCAGATCAGTAAGGAATCTTGGTACAAGAAGTCCTCGGCGACGTATCGGCCGCATCAGCAGGCGCTGGGCGACGGCATCTCAACCATCCGCCGAACAGCCGAGGCGGTTGCCGTGCGAGTGTTGCTCAACGGCGTCATGCGTGACACGGAGACTCCGGTCATCGTGTTGGGCGATATGAACGACGGCAAAGAGAGCAACACGGCGAACATCCTGACGGGCCAGCCACGCTATCTCGTCGGAGACTCTCAGGGCGGCAGCGACTTTGGGCTTTATTCGGCGCAGACGCTGCAGGAGTACCGGGACACACGCGACGTGTACTACACCCACGTGCATCAAGATCTGCGGGAGTCCCTCGACCATGTGATGGTCAGCGAGCAGTTCTACGACCACAGCCGCAAACGGGTGTGGCTCTTCGATGGGCTGTTGATCAACAACGACCATCTCAACTTCGATAATCACCGGCAGACGGGTACCGGAGATCACGGCATCGTCAGGGTGAGCTTTAAGCACGCCCCCGTGAAATGACTCGACTATCGGTCTCTACTGCTCGTTGAGTGCTTGTTGTAGTAGCTGATTGAGCTCTTTCTGGACTTTCTCCAGCGGCGCGATATCACGGTTGGCGCGGGCCAGTATCAGGCCACCCTCGATCGCCGAGACAATCAAGGTGGACAGCCCAGCCGCTCGCTGCTGTGAAAACCCCATGTCGGCGAGGCCTGACATGATGAGATCCTGCCACGACTGAAAGATGTTGTTGGCCTGTGGAATCAGGCTGTCGTCGATCTCGCCGCCGCCGATTGCCGCGGAGGCGATCGGGCAACTGGCCCCAAAGTTTTTGTCTTGCAGGATCTCTATCCAGAAATTGACGTAATGGTCGATCCCGCCGGTGGGGCCTAGTGCAAATGCTTCGGTAATTGTTGCGGCGGTGATTTGGCCGGCCAGCTCGAGCGCCTCGCTGATCAGCTGCGCGCGCCCGTTCGGGAAGTAGTAGTAGACCGAACCCCGCGGGGCGCTGCTTCGGGCGATCACCTCGTCGACGGTGACACCGGCCGCGCTCCGCTCGGCCATCAGTTCGACGGCCGCGTACAACATCCGCTGCTTGGTCTTCCCTTTATTTACCTTCTGCGCGGCCTTTGCGACAACCACCAGCCAACCAGCCCTTCTGCCCCTCGGTCGATCGTGGAGGCCCCTCTACTATATAGATTATGGTATTGGCCATATGTTAGATTACCGAAATTAACCAGCCATCAGCGCGATGAGCTCGATCCCTACAGTTCGAGGAGAGACATGGCAGAACTACGAACAGGCCAAGTAACCATCAATGGGGTGAGGTCCCCGCTGTTGTTTGCCGGTCCGGACCACGGCGAGACGGCGGTGGTGTTCATTCATGGAAATCCGGGCTCATCGCACGACTTCTGTGGTCTGCTCGCAGCCGTCGGCGACCATGCGCGAGCCGTTGCCCTGGATATGCCGGGGTTCGGGCAGGCCGATAAGCCCAGCGACTTTCCGCAGAATGCGGTCGGACACGCAACGCATCTGGACGGGGTGCTGACCGAGCTGGGAATTACCAACGTTCACCTGGTCCTGCACGATTTCGGTGGCCTGTGGGGACTGACTTGGGCCACTGCGCATCTCAATCGGGTTGCATCGATCACGTTGATGAACACCGGGGCTGTCTCCGAGCACCGTTGGCACTGGCCGGCGCGACTATGGCTCATCCGGCGGATCGGTGAGCTGGCCATGCGTCTGACCACTACCGCCGCATTCAAACTCGTCATTCAGTACGGCTACGCCCTCAAACCCGCGCCCACCCGGCTGCCTGCGGAATTCCTGGCTCATATGGCGCGTGATTTCGATTCGGAGACACGGGACGCTGTGCTCCGCCTCTACCGTGCCTCGCATCACCTGGGGGAGTTCGGCGAGCCCCTCGCATACCTGTTGCGCCAGCACGATATCCCCGCTCTGGTGATCTGGGGTGCGCGCGACCACTTCCTACCGGTCAAACACGCCCATCAGCAGCTGCAGGCATTCCCCTCCGCTCGACTGGTCATCTTGGATACGGCCGGTCACTGGCCGCTGATCACTCACGCGACGGAAACAGAAACAGCCGTCACGGCTTTCCTGGCACCACTGCTCGAACGCGACAGTCTCCAAGGCCCGCTGTCGGCGACTTTGCCGCTCGAGTCGGCTCGGTAATCGCATGAATAGGAATATCCGGACGGATCCGGCCCGGTTCCTTGATACGTACAGGGGGAATCTCAATATTTCCGCCGCGATATCGCACGGCAATTTTGGCGCGTTCGTCGCTAGCTGGTTGCCCTTGACGCTCAGTCTGTACGCGCTGGTTCAGCTCCTCATGTGGTCGGCCGAGCTGGCCACTACGGCTACCCACCAGCCCGAGAAGCTTGGCGGCATATTCGCCGAAAAGTTGGGTATTCCGCAGCTTAAAGACCTGGGCGACTTCCTTTTCCATATCTTCGCCTGGGGCCACGGCAACCACGCCCCGGAAGTCATGCTCGGGAGCGTATACATCGCATGGTCTCTGTTCCTGCTAGCCGCGGCACGAAAGCCGCAGGCCAACAAGACCTTCATTGAATTCACTATCGCCGGAAACCTCGCCCACTGGTTTGCCATGTCGGTCATGGCGCTGACCATGCACGGGCAGCTGTATCACCTCTACACGGACTGTTTGGTGCCGTTCCTTTCGGCGGCTTTCGTTGCCGCTGTTTGGCTTCCTGCCCGGAAGTACTACAAGACAGAGGGGATGCTTGCCTAGGAACGGTGCCTGTCCGTATCGGCCAGCTAGAAGTTGTGGTCTGTGCCCTCTTTCGCGAGGTCTCCACTCGAGTGCGCCTGGGCGCCGAGGTGTTGCGCCCAGTTGTAGGACCACAGCTTCAAGGGGCTCAGGGCGTACAGGAGTTCCTTTCCGATGGGGGTTAGAAGGTACTTGCCATCATTGGTCGTGTCGGTCAGTTCCACCTCGGTGAGTTCACGCAGACGGGTGGTGAGCACACTCGAGGAGACATTGTTGAGAGCTCTGCGGAGTTCCCGGAATCCCACGGGCGCCTCTCGCAATTCCCAGAGAATCAGGATTGCCCAGCGCCGCCCGAGTAGGTCGAAGGCAGCCATGAGTGGTTGTCCACTGGTGGATCCGCGTACCGGCGAGCCCGGCCTTGGCGGTCTCGCGGTGTTCACACGCACAACTCTACGATGAAACCGATGGTTCGAATATGAAACCATATTGTCGCCGCGACTAGTAAGTACTGAGGGCACTGCCGCGGATGCCCTACATCTGCGCGCATCACCAGGAGTGTCGTGTGGTCGGCCATATAACCGGAAGTGTGCAAATTTCCCCAGCATGTTGACTATCGGTCAGGATCGTCAGCGGAAAGTATACCGATCGGTCTTGCGTCGCTCGCTAACTTACTTTAAAGTCAGATTGGTTCGAAAAAAGAACTGGTTTCCCTGCAATATGCCCCGGGAGTGGTACCTATGAGCGAGTTGTTTCGCGGCAATCGCTGGGATGCCATCGTCGTAGGCGCGGGCCTAGGCGGTATGTCTACAGCCGCGTACTTGGCAGCGGCGGGCCAGCGTGTGCTTTTACTTGAGCGCTACTCGGTCTTGGGTGGAAGTTCGCACGTATTCCGGCGTAAACGACAGTGGGAGTTCGACGTTGGTGTCCACTACATCGGCGATTGCGGCCCGGACGGTCAGGTTCCCACGCTGCTGCGGGGGCTCGGACTCGAGGACCATATCGAATGGCTCCCTCTGGACAACAAGGGATTTGACACCATCGTGGGCCCCGACCTGGAGCTGAAGGTCCCGTTTGGCTGGGACAACTACCTGGAGAATCTGCTCGCGACGTTTCCCGGGGAAGAACGCGGTTTGCGCCGGTACGTTTCCACCGTCCGCCGCATCGGGGAAAACATCAATCGCAGCACCACCCCCGCGGCCGGCAGCCTGGATTTGGCGAAGACGGCTCTCAAGTGGGGCACGGCTGCACCGTGGGCGATGGCACCACATGCCGCACTACTCGTTGCATGCGGGTTGCGGCCACAAACGATGCTCGCGTTGTCTGTACAAGCCGGTGCCCAATGCACCACCCCGCAGGTCCAGCCGGTGGCGGTACATGCCGGATTCCTCCACAACTTCATCGCAGGGGGCGGGTGGTTCCCACGCGGTGGCGGTCAGATGTTGGCGGCCGGGTTCGCCGAGGTCATCCGCAGTCACGGTGGACATATCCGGACCCGGGTCGATGTCGAACGCATCCTGATCGAACAGGGCAAGGTCGCGGGCGTCCGACTGTTGGGGGGCGAGGAATTGCGCTCTCCTGTGGTGGTGTCGGCTGTGGACATCAAACGCACGTACCGCGATCTCGTTGGCTACGAACATCTGTCCCGGCTTGCTGTATTCCGCAATGAGCGGTGGAAGATGGCCCCGCCGCTCATCAACGGCTACTTCGGTATCGAGATCGACTTGTCGGGCACGCCGAACACCAACTATTACGTCATCCCCCATTGGGAAGATGCGGCGTCGCGGCTAGGCCTTCACCGGATGAGTTCTCGCCTCATCAGGCCCGGAATCCGGGTCGATCCACGAGTGTGGGCGCATGACTTCGCGGCCAATCAGGTTGCATACGTGCAGTCTTCGACGCGCCGTGACCCCTCGAATACCCGTAGCGCGCCGAGAGGTAGCGCAGCAATCGAGGCCCAGACGATGGCCCCCTCGAATCCGGGTGTCTGGGGCATCGCTGGCAACGCCATCGTGTCGGGCACCTACCGTACTGGCGCGCTCTACAAAGAGGTCAAGGAGATAGTCCTCGACGGTCTGCTTCAACGAATAGACCAGGCGTTTCCCGGGGCGGCAGCAAACGTTCATTGGAGTGAACTAGCTACTCCTGCAACACAGGAACGCTATACAAACACCACCGGCGGAAACTCCTATGGCCTGGAACCGCGAATCAGCCAGTTCGGTCCGCTGCGCCCGCGTTCACGAACGGTGATTCCAGGTCTGTTCCTCGCAGGAACCAGCACGGCGTGGGGGCCGGGAACTGAAGGCTCGATGCTCAGCGGAATGCACGCTGCCGGAGCGGTTCTCGGCCGCGACCTTGCCGCCGAAGTGCAACAAGGTGCCGTTATTGCAGACCGAAGCCGCTTGCGGCAGTGGTCCGCAGACTTCGATCCCCTGGAGGCTTGTCGGCCGGGACGCGATGTCGACGTAGCGGATTCAGATGACGAAGACGCCGCACCTGTGGCGGTGCGGCGGTGAAATCCGCTGCAGCAGAGAAAGGGAACTCCGCCTAATGGGCGAAGCGACACGCAACTACGAACTCCCGGTTTACGACAGCGCCGAGCCCGGCAAGGGCCTCTCCGGTTTTGTGATGGACCGTGTGGGCAAGGTGTTCGGCTTGAACCATGCGAAGCCGAGCCCGTCGCCGGCGGAATCTGGGATGCCACCGTTTCCTGGAAAGCTTCGTGGCCGTGAAATGTGGCATTGGGGCGTCATGATCCCGGGCCTGCCCGCGCCGCACTATTTCTTGGCGAACATGGGGCTCATGGGATTCGCCGGGCTTCTCACCGGACGTGATTCTGTGCACGGGAATCTTCGCAACACGGCGCGACTGGGCCACGGCACCGCCGCGACCACACATAATCCGCTCACCACGTATTCGATCAAGGACGGCGCGACGTTCTCGCCCGACGGCGCCAAGATCCACCTGGGTGACGATTTCGTTTTCGACTACGACGCTGTCAAGGGCCATTTGCGTACCCAGCGCGAGGACTTTTCCGTTGACCTTGATCTGGTCCCGACCGGGGAAGTTACTCTCTTTGCCGAATCAGCGTTGTACCGGCATCTCTCGGTTATGTTGCGCGTCGAGGGTGTCGTCCGGCACCGAGGAGTGGAGTCACCCGTTGCGACCCTGGGGACCTTCGAGCACTCGGCATGGTTGTCCGCACTCTCATACGTCCCGGTGTTGCCTGGCTGGCTGCGGGGCAGACTTCCCTCGTTCTTCACGTACCACGTCATCAACCTCGACGAGCGCACACAGATCATGCTCTGCGTTATCGGAGGTATGACCAAACGCAACCCGATCTGTGTCGCCGCTTTCACTCGTGAGATCGGCGGCGAGTTACGCCGTTTCGTGCACAACAACCGTTTCGAGGTATTCAGCCTGCAGGACGAACCGGTGTTAAATTCGGACGGTGTCTCCGTGCGCATCCCGGACCGCTTCCGGTGGACGATCCGTGATGGATCGAGGGAGTTCGCCGTAATCGACG
This sequence comes from Mycobacterium sp. NGS15, assembly GCF_059813245.1. Classification (NCBI taxonomy): domain Bacteria; kingdom Bacillati; phylum Actinomycetota; class Actinomycetes; order Mycobacteriales; family Mycobacteriaceae; genus Mycobacterium; species Mycobacterium sp. NGS15. Next base: position 335,842 of record NZ_JCALEF010000001.1, read on the forward strand.
GGACGGTCAATACGCAGGTGCTCGCCGGAGTCGGACCCGGACACATCGGGGGATACAAGTATCAGGCGGTAGTCGATGGCAAGCCCTTCGAGGGCGACGGCTACATGGAGTACCTCGACCACGGCCGCTGGCGTTAATGCATCGTCACACTGTGCGCGCCCATCCTGTTTGATCTGAAGGACGAGAAGCTGGCCGCGAGATGCGCGGCTATATCGGGCCTAGAGCCTGTCACGACATGCTCCGCACCTGCCGATCGCCGAGTGGATTCGCCAGTGGCACTTGAAGACTGCCCTGTACGGCGATCAGGATGCACGCCTTGCCGACGGCCTCCGGTGGCGTGCCACCGCGTAACGCGATCTCGACGGCGTCATCGGTCTCGTGCACGGTCGCGTGCACGCCGTGGCACTGCGGAGTGCCGCTGGTGAAGTGCACGATCACGTCGTGGCCGTCGGGGGAGCGGCTCCAGGTGTCGAATGTCAGCGGACGGCTGCCGAGGATTCGCGCGTCGTCCTGAAATACGACGGACGAAGAGTCCGGTGGAACCTCCGTCGGGGTGGCGGCCGACGTATCGGCTGCTGCCCGCGGCGTATCGAGCCCACGATCGCCACAACCCACGAGCAGGACGAGAGACAAGACTGCCAGCACGACCGTACGCATGTCCCCACGGTAGGCGCATGGTCAGGCTATTTGGTGATCGGTGGCGACAACAGGGCGCGAACCTCGTCGTCGGAGACCTGATGAAAGTCCTCGTAGGCATCGCCTACTGCCTGGAATCGGGAGGGACACGACGCGACCACGAAATCGTCCACAAGGGAACCAAATCGGTGGAACGCCGATCTGGGGGCAACGGGAACAGCCGCCACCACTCGAGCGGGCGATGCCCGTCTGATCGCTTGTAATGCGACGCGCATCGTCGCGCCGGTAGCGACGCCGTCGTCGACCAGAATGACTGTCTTATCGTCGATTTCGACGCTGCGGTGTTTGAGATACATCTGTTCACGGCGGGCGAGCTCGTGGCGCTCACGGCCGGCTACGTCCCTGAGTTGTTCCGGGCTGATTCCCATCGCGCGCACTATGTCCTCGTCGACGACTACCTCGCCGCCGCTGGCAATGGCCCCCATTGCGTACTCCTCGTGTCCGGGAACGCCGAGCTTGCGTACGACCAGCACCTCCAGCGGGGCGTTCAGGGCCGTCGCGATCTCCCGTCCCACTGGAATTCCGCCACGTGGTAGTGCGAGGACCACCACGCGCTGCAACTTGTACGGCGCAAGAATGTTCGCCAGTACGCGGCCGGCATCCTGGCGATCACTGAACATCCGATGCGTGCGTGACATGGGAGGGTCTTGGGTTAGTGCTCCGAATACCTCCATCTTCCGACTGCGATATCGCGCTGACAACAGCCGCATGCTGAACAGCTTCGAACAGCCGGGCGCGGATGGCCGACACCGAATGCGGGAGCCAGACCGCCTGCACGGGAACCAACGCGGGATCTGCGATCTCAATCACCCGTACCTTGCCGTGGTAGACGGCCCCCGGATCGTCGGTGACGAACGCGCAATGATCGGGATGAGCGAGCACCGCCGTGTACGGCGGGGTGCCCTGTACCGGGTTGACCAGTAGTTGTGGCTCGAAACCGCTTCGACGGCAATGTGAGACCAGCAAGTCTGTATAGAACGAGTGGCGGGGTGGAGCCCACACCACGATGGGATAGTCCGCGATCTGGGTGATGTCGATCCGGTCGGTGGCGGCGAGGGGGTGGGACTTCACGACCGCGATGCGCAGCGGTTGGTAAAGCAGCGTGTCGGTGGCCAGGTCGGTGGGAATGTCCACCCCGCGGCGTAGTGCCAGGTCGAGCGAGCCATCGAGGAGGCCGTCGCGCATGGTGCCCGGAAAGACCTGGCGGACGGTGATCGACACGGTGGGGTCGGCGATGACCACCGGCTCGATGATTCGGTAGACCTCGTCGCTGGATATTGCCGGGGAGTGCCCGATGACAAAGGCCCGCTGAGGATTCGAGAAGTTGCGTGCTGCGTTGGCCAGCACACGTATTCCGGCCAGCAGCGGTCTTGCGCCGGTGTACAGCTCATGGCCGGCGTCGGTCAGTTGCAGACTGCGTTGCGCGCGTGAGAACAGCTCGACGCCAAGGTCGCGTTCCAGTTGACGTATCGCCGACGACAGCGCCTGCTGGGTGATAAACAGTTCTGCCGCCGCGGCGGCCAGTGTCGGAGCCTCTGCGGCCACGACAAACTGAAACAATCGCCGGGAATCCAGCAAGTTGACCAGCGAACTACCTTCAGCTGTCGCGCTCATCTGCAATGACAACTCCTACTTGTACTTATACAAGAATAATGTGGTTTTCCCTTGTGTTATCCAAATCTACGATTTTGTATGGAGATGTGGGCCAGCCATGGAACCCACGCATGACGGTCCACGCGGGCGCAAAGGAAGGTCATCAGATGACAGATCATTCGCTAAAGGGTAAGACAGTCCTCATCACCGGTGGAGGTAAGAATCTGGGTGGGCTCATCGCCCGGGATCTCGCGGCCAACGGCGCGGGTGCCGTTGCGATCCATTACAACAGCCCGTCGAGCAAAGATGCCGCCGATGAGACGGTGGCCGCGATCCAAACGGCCGGAGCCAAGGCGGTGGCGTTCCAGGGTGACCTGACCACTGGAGACGCGGTAAGCAAACTATTCGCGGATACCGTCGACGCGGTGGGCCGTCCCGACATCGCCATCAACACGGTCGGCAAGGTCATCAAGAAGCCGTTTACCGAAATCACCGAGGAGGAGTACGACTCGGCGAGCGCGGTCAACGCCAAATCCGCATTCCTGTTCCTCAAGGAGGCGGGTAAGCACGTCAACGACAACGGCAAGATCGTCACTCTGGTGACATCGCTGCTCGGTGCGTATACGCCGTTCTACGCGGCGTACGCGGGAACCAAGGCGCCGGTCGAGCACTTCACCCGCGCCGCCTCGAAGGAGTACGGGGAGCGTGGTATTTCGGTGACCGCGGTGGGTCCAGGCCCGATGGACACGCCGTTCTTCTACCCGGCAGAGGGTGAGGACGCCGTCGCGTATCACAAGACCGCCGCCGCACTTTCGCCGTTCTCGAAGACCGGACTGACCGATATCGAGGACATCGCTCCGTTCATCCGGTTCCTCGTCAGCGATGGCTGGTGGATCACCGGGCAGACCATCCTGATCAACGGCGGCTACACCACAAAGTAGCCCGCGGCTCTCTTGTGGATCGAGCGCGAGCCTGACGCGGATTACCCGGCGTATTTCCCCGTCAGGCTCGCGCTCGACGGAGTAGTAGCGTCACTGCAATGACGGGTGCTCTCGATGGGATCCGGGTGCTGGAGTTGGGCACCCTGATCGCCGGGCCTTTCGCGGGGCGGCTACTGGGAGATATGGGCGCTGAGGTGCTCAAGATCGAACCGCCCGGCGCACCGGATCCACTGCGGACCTGGGGCCAGGCAGAAGTCGACGGGCACCACGTGTTCTGGACGGTGCACGCTCGCAACAAGAAGGCCATCACCCTGGATCTGCGCACCGAGGCCGGGCGCGCGCTGTTCCTCGATCTCGTCGAGAAGTCGGATGTGATCGTCGAGAACTTCCGGCCCGGCACCCTGGAGAAATGGGATCTGGGCTACGACGTCCTGGCAGAACGCAATAACGGCATCATTTTGGTCCGCGTCTCCGGTTACGGGCAGACCGGTCCGGACGCACACAAGGCCGGATACGCCTCGGTGGCCGAAGCCGCCAGCGGTCTGCGGCATCTCAACGGATTTCCTGGTGGCCCGCCGCCGCGGATGGCGCTCTCGATCGGTGACACTCTCGCCGGGATGTTCGCGGCCCAGGGTGCACTCGCCGCGTTGTACCGGCGGACCGTCACCGGGCGCGGACAGATCGTCGATGCGGCATTGACCGAGAGTTGTTTGGCCGTGCAGGAATCCACGATTCCCGACTACGACGTGGGTGGGGTGGTGCGGGGCCCGTCGGGTACCCGGTTGGAAGGCATCGCACCATCGAACATCTACCAGAGCGCCGATGGCAGCTGGGTGGTCATCGCCGCTAACCAGGACACCGTGTTCCGCAGATTGTGTGAGGCGATGGATCAACCGGAGCTGAGCTCGGATGAGCGATTTGTCAACCACGTTGCTCGTGGCCGCAATCAGGATGAGCTTGACGCGATCATCGCCGGGTGGGCGGCACGGCGCCTACCGGCCGACATCATCGATGTGCTCAGCGCGGCCGGGGTGATCGCCGGTCCGATCAATACCGTTGCCGATGTGGTGCAGGACCCGCAGCTCAAGGCGCGGGAGATGCTCGTCGAGCATTTCGACGAGCGCCTCGGACGCTCGGTACTGGGCCCCGGAGTGGTTCCCGTGTTGTCCGAATCGCCAGGCAGCGTCCGGAATGCGGGTCCAGCCCGGCCCGGCCAGCACAACGAGGATGTCTTCGTGGGGCTGCTGGGTAAGAGCGCCGCGGATATTGAGAAGCTGCGCGACGAGGGGGTGCTCTGAGCACGATGAGCCGCTTGCGCGAAGAGCACGTGCCGCTGCCCGCCCACGTCACCATCCGTGAGGTGCTGCTGCGGGATGGACTTCAGCTCGAGACGCCGATCTCGTTGGAGGACAAGCTGAAACTTCTCGACGCGATCGTCGCGACAGGGGTGCGGGAGGTAGAGGCCACCGCATTCGTGTCACCCTCCAAGATGCCCGCGCTGGCCGACGCCGCCGAGCTGTCGGCTCAGCTGTACAACTATCCGGATATCGAGTTCTCCGCACTCGTCGCCAGCCCGAACGGTGCCAAGCGTGCGCTTGCGGCGGGGCTCACCTCGCTGGAGTACGTGGTCTCTGCGTCCGATGGACACAGTCGCGCCAACGTGGGCAGCAGCAGTGCCGAGGCCACCGCGCGCATCGAGGAGATCGTGATGCTCGCACGTGAGGCGGGTGCCACGGTGGAAGTCATTGTGGCCTGCTCGTGGGACTGTCCCTTCGACGGCCCCACCCCGGAACATCGTGTCCTCGACATCCTGCGCCGGGCCCGGGAAGGTGGCGCGGATCGTTTCGCCCTGGCCGACACCATCGGCACCGCCACACCACGCCGTGTCACGAATCTCGTTGCAGCCGTTCGGCCCATTGTCGACGGTGCACCGCTGGGCGCGCACTTCCACAACACCCGTGGATCCGGTTTGGCCAGCGCTTACGCCGCCGTGCAATCCGGGGTGACGCGGCTCGATTCCTCGATCGGTGGACTCGGTGGATGCCCGTTCGCGCCCGGTGCAACCGGCAATATCGCCACCGAGGATCTGGTGTATCTGCTGCGGGACAGCGACATTGGTGTCGACGTTGATCTCGAAGCCGCGGTCGAGGCCGCCCGGCTGGTGCAATCGGTGGTCGGGCACGCGGTTCCGAGCGCTTTGCTGCGCGCGGGTGACCGATTGCTGAACTAAACCGCCGACTTCAGTGGGTTGTGTTCGGCGTAGATTTGCTCGATACGCGCCTCGTCGATCCGATTGCGTACTTGTTGCGATTCGTGGGTGTCACGCACGACCTTGGCCAGCCCGAAGCAGCTGGTGACCAGGAAGAGCGTGCACACCGCGAGGAACGCGCGGGGCCACGGCGATATCGGTAGGTACACGATGCCACCTAGTGTCGAGGCGAACGCGACCACGAAGGCGATGGCGGATTGGACGTAGTACGCGGTGGACGCGCGGACGGTGGGCTCCGATGTGCTCATGCGACCAGACTGGCAGCCGCCGCCCGGTATGGCATGAGTAGAGCTACCCGATGTGTGGGCGCAAGTTTGCGTGCCGGTCGCTGGTAACGATACGGGGGCCGGCCACAGGAAATGAGGCCCCAAGCTGGCCTCGATCACTAACTTCCGCACTTGCGCTTCTGCAGGTGCCGGTGGGGGTCTAGCTTGCTAACTGACTCTTGGGTCAGTTAGCGCATGTCGAAATTCAAGGAGGACTATGTCCACTCCGGTGCTGGTCGGAATCATCGTGGGAGTGCTGGCCGTCGGGGGCTTGCTGGGAGCAGCAGTGCTTTTCGGCCTCGCCTCCGGTGACAGTGGACCTCGTCGCTTCGGGGTAGCCATGCCCGACACCGACTTCTTCGACAAGACGGCATCATTTGCGGCCACCGCGCAGATCAGCGTGCCGGGGCCCGCCGAGCGCGTGTGGACCCAGGTTTCGGAGGGCGGCTACCTGGAGTCGATTCCTTTTGTGTCCGGCCCGGTGAGATCGGGTGACCACGTGGTGACCCGGACGCCGCTGTTCGCGATCACCGAAAAGGTGGTCCACAGCGAGGAGGGGCGCAAGCTGGTCGCGATCGGGACTGGGATTTCAGTTCCACTGGTACTCAAGGCATTCGGCGAACGCTGGGAGCTGGCCGCCGAGGGGAACAAGGTGCTGGTGCGCTGGACGGTGGCGATCACCCCGAAGTGGGTCGGTTGGCTCCCGTTGCGCTGGACGGCCTTCGCGGTGCGCCCGTTCCTGCGGACGCTGTTGTTCCTGGCTATCCGTTAGCCGCCGCACTCGCCAGCGGCACGTCTCCGAGAACGATCCCGCTGAACATCGTCGCGATCGTGTCGGCGACTTCGGTCATCGTTGTTGCGGGATTAGCGGATTCGGCGATGATGCTGTTGGCCGTGACGAACATCGTCATGAGCATCCTGGCTGCCATATGGGTGTGCACACCGGCTTTCAACTCGCCACGGCCGGCAAGGGTTTCCATGAGGGTGACCAATGGCGGTAGCACTATGGTCTCGTCGATGTGGCGGTAGGTCTCCTCGCCGAGGACCATCGGCGCCTGGCGCATGAGTTCCCGATAGGTCGTGTCGTTGAGCGATCGCGACAGATAGACCCAGGCAGAGGTGGCCGCGACCTGCGGGCCGCTCGGGCCCGGCTTGTCCAGGCGGCGGATGGCGGTGGTGACGGTGTCGGCGGTCTCGGTCAGGCATTCGGTGAGCAGTGCGGTGAACATCGCCTGCTTATCGGAGAAGTGGTAATAGAACGTGCCCTTGCTGACCTCGATGCTGCTGACGATGTCATCGACGGTCACGCTGTTGTAGCCCGTGGTGGTGAAATGTCGGCGTGCGGAATCCAGAAGGTCGGAACGGGTCTGTTCTGCGTACATCTGCCGCCGAGTAGCCATGAAGGCAGTGTAGTCAGATCCCGACTCATGGTCAGTTTCTGAACTACGACTCACCACACCAGGCGCGCGAGATATGTCTGTGCATAGCGGCGTACCGCCGCGGTATCGGTGATATCGAGGACACCCGCGCGGTTGGTGAGTAGCGAACCCACCAGGCGCACAAGGATTTCCGATACCGCGAGCACGGCGTCGTCGGGCATTGTGACGCCGCTGTGCCGAAGGGAGGTCGCCACCAGCGCACTGGCGCGCACGATGGCCTTATCGCCCGAGGGCGTGTTCAGTCCGATCACCAGTTCGGGCTCGTTCTCGATGATGGTGCCCGCCAACCGGTTTTCGGTGATAAGCCGCATGGCCAGCGTGAAGCATTCGACAATGGCGCCTTGCGCATCCTGGCCGTTGGCGGCGACGGCGAGCTGGCCGAAGATAGCCAGGCTCTCTGCCTCGATCAGATGCTCGAAGAGTGCTTCCTTGGTGGGGAAGCGGCGGTAGAGGGTTCGTCGGCTTACCCCGGCACGTCGTGCGATGGCGTCCATGTTGGCGCGGCGCATGCCGTGGCGTTCGAACTCGGTGCGCGCGGCATCGAACACGGCATCGGTGGGCGGGGCGCTGGTCACCCCCTGAGTATTCGCCTCTTCGCGCAGGCTGCTCATCAGGTGTGTGGTCATGCCGCCCGGTTGTAGAGCGGGCGGGGGTCTACTCCTTCACGCTTCCAGCCCTCCGAAGCCCACGGCAGGTACAGCGCGCGGACCGGCAGCCTGTTGAACGCCGGGTTCAGCGTGCGCATGATCTTGGCGAAGCGCTGAAAATTGCGCTCCCTCTTATCGTTCCACTCCAGCCGGCAGACCGCCTTCATCTGCGGCGGGAGTGTTCCGACGACGACTGTCCGGATGAAGGCGTTGAGTGGCGCCGACAGCACCCGCCACACGGGCTTGGGAATCTGCTTGGGCCCGGGTATGCCCTGACGGATGTAACCCGTGGCGTAGAGGATCGTCTTTGTCGGCACGAACCGGTCGAACATCCCCTCCATGTATGTGACGAACTCGTCGTAGGTCTGCGGCTGATTGCGCGCGCTGACGCCGTAGAGGCTGTACCAGATCTTGCTCTCCTCGAAGATTCGTACCTTCTCTGCATAGGAGAGACGCCGAATGAACGTGTCGGTGATGTACAGCACCTGATCGACGAAGGTCGCATGAGCCCAGTAGAAGAGCTCCGGGTTGAGCGCGTGGTATCGCGAACCGTCGCTGATGGTTCCGGTGATCGGCTTGTGGAAGTCGCGCACCATCCGACCCCACTTCTGCGGATCTGCCGAATAGATGGTCTTCATGATGGGCGGTCCGGAGCGGCGTGCGCGGCCGAAGGTATCGGTGAAGATCACCGAGTGGTCCTCGACCGCCTTGCCCAGCTGCTCGATGCAGTTTTCAGTGCCGGCGAGGCGCTGAAAACCCAGTACGCCGCGGATATCGCCGTAGAACTTCCACACCAGGGAGTCGGCACCCAGTCGCGGTGTTTCCACGGAGTCGTCGGCGTTGTCATCCACGGGCATGGGAATTGCTTCCCGGAGCCCTTCGTCCAGGCTGACGGGGCGAGTGATGGCGCTCTGATCGACCATGAGCACCACGCTAGCTCAATGGCACAAAATTGCGCAAGTGTGTCAAGAGGTCAATCGGTGAAGTCGATGCGCACCGAGATGGGGGTGGTCTCCAGCGCCTTGACCACCCGTGCGCCGACGGCCCCGAACTTGCGGCCCCGCGCGACGACATCATCATCGGGCCGGAACTGGGCCGTCCCCGTGCGCCATCTGTTTCCTTGCTTCAGCCGGACATTCGGGTTCGCGGCGATATTGCTGCCCCAGCCCGAGCGGGTGCCGTGCTGGCTGATCACCCATGCGCCGGTCGCGTCGAACTGGACCGAGACCGGGACCCGCCGCAGCTGGCCGGTCTTGCGGCCGGTGGTTTCCAGCTCCGAGGCGAGCGCTGTGCGCAACCCAAGCTTCGTCAGTGCCGCGACGGCCGGATTGAGCAGGTAGCGCCCCATGGCCCGCTCCCTGCGGAACTTGCGCAGTGTCTTGTCCGTCATGAACTTCTCCTTCTCCGAAAGGCGTCGACTCCATTGTTCTTGAGGAGCCGAAATGCGGTGATCCACGGGCCGATGGTCGGGTCCGGGTCGGTCCCTGCGCCCAGGCGATGCAGTTGGGTGTTGTGCCACTGGAGTTCCAGTGCGCTGAGGAACGACTTCGCCCTGCCGGTTCCCGCGAGCCAGCCGGGCAAGGGGAGCGAGGCGTCCGGAACGGTGAGCTTGTCCTGGTGTGCCGTCAGCACGCGGTCTGCGGCCACTGGATTGACGGTGGTCGGACGCCCGAGTCCCACGACATCGCAATCGCCCGATCGGACGGCCTCCGACATCGCGGCTTCGGTGCGGAATCCACCTGTCACGGCGATGGGGACATCTCCGGCCGCCTCACGGGCGGTGCGGGCGTACTCCAGGAAGTAGGCCTCGCGGGCCTGTGTCGACGCCGACGGCACCAGCGGCCTGCCCTCCATCGCCGGCGATTCGTAGGTACCGCCGCTGATTTCGATGAGGTCGACTTCCTCGGAAGCGAGTGCCGCGATGACGGCCCGCGACTCCTCCTCGGTGAAGCCTCCGCGCTGGAAGTCCGCGGAGTTGAGCTTGATGGCGACGGAGAAGCCGGGGCTCACCGCGGCCCGCGTGCGGCGGACGACTTCGAGGACGAAGCGCATTCGACGTTCGGGGTCACCGCCCCACCGGTCGCTGCGCCGGTTGGTGCGTGGGGACAGGAACTGTGCCACGAGATAGCCGTGTGCGCCGTGGATTTGCACACCGTCGAACCCCGCGGCATCCGCGATGGTCGCCGTGGCGGCGTACCGGTCGATGATGTTTTCGATTTCGTCGTCGGCGAGCTCGCGCGGTGCCTGCCAGCCGGGGACGTTCATCTTGATTGCCGACGGTGCCACCGGCTGGGCTGCCGTGGCGAGCGGGTTGGCTTGCCTTCCTGGATGGTTGACTTGCATCCAGATCAGGCCGCCGCCGTCCTTGGTCGCCTTGGCCCACCGGGACAATTCGTCGAGATGCCTGTCGTCCTCGATGACCACATTTCCCGGTTCGCCCAGGTGGCTGCGGTCGACCATCACATTGCCGGTCACGACGAGGCCGAATCCGCCGGTGCCCCACCGGCGATACAGCTCGACGAGCCGGTGGTCGGGACCCTGAGATGTGTCGCCGAGACCCTCGCTGAGAGCGGATTTCATCAGCCGATTGCGCAGAACTTGGCCGGAGGCCAGGGGGAGGGGATCGTGTAGGGCTGCCACGCCGACGACGGTAGTACACCGATCGGTTTACTGCAATGTTCTGGTAATCGCTCCACGTCGGGAATGCCCCGGTAGACTGAGCGGTATAGTTAACACCTGACAAGTTTGGAGGCGGGCTGGATGTCGGCACGTGACACGTTGATCGCAAGCGTGACGGGTCTGGTGCGGCGCAGGGGCGTTGCGGGAACCGGCCTCAATGCACTGCTCGAGGACAGTGGTGTTTCACGGCGAACCATCTACCTGAACTTCCCCGGCGGTAAGCAGGAGCTGGTTGCCGAGGCAACTCGTCTCGCGGGGGAGCAACTTACGGCCATTATTAGGGCGGCCGGTGATGGCGTCGATCCGGCGCAGGGCATTCAACTGTTCATCGACGGATGGAAGGCGCAGCTGGCTGCCACGGAGATGGAAGCGGGCTGCCCGATCGTGGCTGCGGTGATGGGGCGCTGCGAGGCGCCTAGGGCGGCCGAGGTGGCGGCCGAGGCTTTCCGCGACTGGCAGACGCTCCTCACCGATCGGCTGACCCGATCTGGTGTGGACGCCGCCGGTGCGCGTTCCCTCGCGATGACGATGATCGCTGCCATAGAAGGTGCGATCATCATGTCGCTCGCGGCGCAGTCCACCGAGCCTCTTGATCAGGTCGGCGGACGTCTCATGGAACTCATCAGGTTGTACGTCCCGGCCAAGTAGTCGCCACCGAGCGGCCCAGTTTCTCAGGGGCGGCAGGGCTAGCCTGCCCGACCCAGCCCCGTGATCAGTGGGAGATCTAGCGTGGTGCGCACGCCGGCGTCCGCCGCGACGACGGCAGGTACCGCGTTGACCACGCGCATCGCGGTCGCGATCAGATTGGCGTAGTTGTGATCGCCGCGCGCGCTGAACGAGCCCAGATCCAGGATGTAGCTGGGCTCCCCGGTGATCTCGACGCGGTAGGTACCACCTTCGTGTGCGGGCTGTGGCCAGTCCTGCGCTAGATCCTGGCGCAGGCGGGTGAAGTGTTCAAGGACCGTCACCGCCCTGCCGTCCTTCATGCCGCGTACCTCGAAATGCAGCGCGGCCATCGTGCCCGCGGGGATATGCCCCGCTGAGATCTCGAAATCCTCGGGCGCCGGTAGTTTTTCGTATGTCTCGGTGACTTCGTCCAAGTCGATACCGAGACCGGCGGCAAGCTGTCGTACCACCGAGCCCCATGCCAGAGACAGCACCCCGGGCTGCAGCAGGATGGGTGTCTCGTCCATGGGCTTACCGAAGCCCATGACGTCGAACATCACCGTTGCACTGTCGTAGGTGGCGTAGTCCACGATTTCGATACAACGCACCTGATCGACGCGTTGGCAGGTGCCCATGAGTGCAAGCGGTAGTAGATCATTGGCAAAACCCGGATCGATTCCACCAATGAAGATCGACGAGTTACCTTCCCGTGCCGCGGTTTCGATGGGTTCGAGCATGTTCTCCGGGAGGACGCCCCACGGATACTGCAGGAACACCGGCGCGCTGGCGGCGATGTTGATTCCAGCGGTCAGGATCGAGCGCAGATCCTCGATCGCCTCCATCAGCCGGTTGTCGGTCATGGCGGTGTACACCACGCAGTCAGGCTTGAGCGCCAGGATCTCGGCAGGGTTGCTGGTCGCGGTAATCTCGGTGGTGGTGCCGAGCCCGGCGAGCTCGCCCGCGTCCTTTCCGGCCTTGTTCGCTCCGGAGACCCACACCCCGACGAGCTCCATGTTCGGGTCGGTGATCACTCCGGCGAGTGCATGCTGGCCGACATTGCCTGTGCCCCAGACGGCTACACGTGTCTTCGTCATATCGGTCCCTTCTGGAAGCGGTCAGGAAAGGTCGGGTAGGGGAATGTCGAGATTGGGCGCGATGAGGCCACCGTCGACTTCGAGCACCTTGCCGGTGAGGAAGCTGCCGGCCGGTGATGCGAGGTAGATGGCGGCCGCCGCGATATCGGCCGGATCTCCCAGTCGATGCAGCGGCGTGTTCTTCTCCAGTGTTGTGCGCACCTCGTCGTTGCCCGCCACGATTTCCAGGGCGGACGTGAGAATGGAGCCGGGGGCGATGCCGTTGACGCGGATTCTTGGGCTCAAATCCATTGCCGCCGTGCGGGTGTAATGAGCCAGTGCACCCTTGGCTGTGCAATAGCCCAAAAAGGCCCGCCCCGGCAGTCGGCCCATGGTGGACGTGATGTTGATGACCGACGCGTTATCGGATTTGAGCAGGTGTGGCACGGCGGCACGTAGCAGTGCATGCCCGTTGAGGACGTTGAAGGAGAAGGCCTCGGCAAGGTCTTCGTTGGTGGTGTCCAAGAACGGTTTCGGCATGGTGCCGCCCACGTTGTTGACGACGATGTCGAGTCTTCCGAACCTGTCGACGGCCTTCTGGGCCAGTGAGGCAGAGGCTTCGGTATCGGAGAGATCGGCGGCGACGATCTCGGCCTGACGCCCTGACGCGGCCACCTTCTCCGCGACATCCTGCAGTTGGGATTCGGTACGCGAAGCGATCAGCACATCGGCGCCCGCCTGTGCGAAGGCCTCCGCAATCGCCGCGCCGAGCCCACGGCCTGCGCCGGTGACGACTGCGACGTTGCCGTCGAGCCTGAAACGGTCCAGAATCATCTCTACCTCCGTGTCGAATATTCGACTACCTTGGGGCGAATAGTCGATGCACTGTAGACCTGGACCTTGCATCGCGCAAGAGGGGAGAACCCATGCCGGCCACCTCGCCGCCGACCGTTCGTGTAGTGCGAATCGTCGAAATACTTGCTACTGCAACACAACCCAAATCGCTTAGCGAGATCTCCGCAGCCACGGGGATTTCCCGCGCCACCGCGACCGCTGTGGTGAACGAGTTGGTGGCCGCGGGGTGGTTGGTGCGCGATGATGGGCTTCGGTACCGCGTTGGGCCGGCCCTGCCCCGTGCCGTCGAGGCCACCATGCCCCGGGAGATTCAAGATGCGCTGGCCCGAATTGCCGCAGCGGCACAGGCCGGGGCGACGGTCAGCCGAATCAGCCCGACGACGCTGACGATCGTCGCCAAGGCGCAGGCGGGGCGCAGGGCCGTGGCGGGATTCGCGGTGGGCCAGAGCATTCCGCTTGCCTTTCCCGCGGGCTCCGCGGTCATGCCCTGGCGTTCACCCGACGAACGTGCGCAGTGGCTCGGTACGGCGCGCGGCTTGAGCGCGCGTTCCGGTCAGCGGCTCCTGCAGCAGGTTGCCGACTGCGGATATGTGGTCTACCGCCCCGACCACGATGACACCGGGATGGTCGACCTGCTCTCGGATCTACTTGGTTCGGTGGGCTCCGAGGTGATGGAAGCGGCGCTGCGTGAACGGCTGCTGAGACAGCTGTCCCGGCTCACCTCACGTGCCTACTCGCGCGATGAGCTGACATCCGACGAGGTGCTGCCGATCAGCTATCTGGCGGCGCCCATTTTCGCGGGAGCCGATGCCGTGTACGAGCTTCAGCTGGGCCCGCTGCTGCCCAGCGCGACCCGTACCGAGCGGGAAATACTGATCACGACATTGACGCGGGGAGCTCGGGAGCTTTCGGGGCTGCTGGGGAGCGGTGACGCCCCTAGCCTGCAGTGACGACGGGGACACCCTCGGAGGGTTGCACGATGACGAACCCTTGGCCCTGGAATGAGACCTGAAGTGCCTCCCCGGAGCCGCGGCCGATGAGGGCGCCGGCCTTGAAGCTCGTCTTGAGCTGGGTCTGCAGGTTCGCCGACCAGGCGACCACCGCGTTGGTGTCGGCGAAGGTCGGCGCCTCGGCGGCGTTGAGCACCACCGGCGGACCGTCGGTGGTCAGCGCGACCCAACCGGTTCCGCGCAATGTCGTGTTGAACAGGCCGCCTGTCACCATGCTGGCGCCCTTGACCCGCTCGATGTTCCAGTTCAGCCCGGCCGAGAAGGCCAGCACATTCTTACCGCTGATCGACAGGCCCGCGTTGTTCAGATTCAGCAGGTGAACGTCGAAGGCGCGCTCGGCCAGGAACACGTCGCCTTGCCCCGAACACCGCATGAGAGGCAGGCCTTCGCCGGTCAGCGCCTTTTTCAGGAACTTGGCCGCACCACCGCCCTCGAAGGCGAAGTCGACATTGCCCTGGTAGGCCACCATGGATCCCTGACGTGCCAGGAATGGTTCGCCGAGGCGAACGCGCAACAGCTTTGCGTTCTGGTTGGAGATCGGCTTGGCCTCATTCTCGCTGAACCGCCCATCCACCAAATCCCCACTGATACCGGAGAATTGATCGCTCACGGGCTGAGCCTGAGCCGCGGGCTGCGCAGCGCGGGCCGGCGACGCGAGCTGTGGCTCGGCCGGTGTGGAACCTCCGAGCGGCGCCGAACTGACCTTGCCCTGGTGTGCGACTTGGTCCGTCCAGCGCTGGCCGTCGTGCCAGCGGAATTCAAACCGTCCGTCGGGATCAGGCTGCCAGCTTCCGGGGTTCGGAGTAGTCATGGACTCCAACCTAGTAGGCGACTAGCGCTGTTCAATCAAGATTGTGGGGACTGCCAGCCCGGGATCCTTGACGGTGGCGACCCGGGTGCCCGGCTTGTGGCCGTTGCGGATATCACCGAGCGTGACGCCGGCGGCCATCAGGCGAGTATGAGTGGCATCGATATCGTCGGTGCGCCAGGCGATTCCCCACAGTGAGTCAGGGCCGGAGGGGTCGGCTGCCTCGTCGGTGCGGAGTACAACCTCGACCACCAGCCCCGCGCACCGGAAAAACAATTGGTGTACACCCCACGACTGCCTGCGATCCAAGCGCAGGTCGAAGCCCAGCCGTCCACATAACGTCGCAACGACTCTGTCGCGATTGGGGGAGAACAGCACCAGGTGATCAATCTGCCCAGTCTCTGGGCCCGACTGCGCGGGCGCAGCGGGTCGCTGAGTCAGCCCCAGGGTGAGTCCGTCGGCCTCGCCCGTCGCGAGATCTCCGCGAGAAATCAGGGGGAGGCCGCGTCGATCGACCAGCCGTGCCGCGGACGACAGGTCCCCGACACGAAACAGCATTCCTGGGTACGGCGCCCATTCCGGGAGCCCGAGATGGAGCTGGGGGTGCGGCATGTCGGTGCCGAGCAGCCTCGAGTAGGCCGCCTTTGCGTCAGCGAGATTTGGAACGTCCAGAAGCACCGAGTCCAGTTCGGTGATCATCAGAGCATCTTCTCCCTGCCGGACCGAGGTCCGCTTATGCATACTGGTGGGGTGCGCTTCCAGCTTCTCGACATTGTCTTCTATCTGCCAAACCCCGAGACGGGGGCGTTGACGTCCGCCGCCGACCGGCTGAACCGCGTGGTCGAGACCGCGGTGCTGGCAGAGAGCCTGGGCTTCGATTCCTTCGCGGTCGGGGAACGGCATGCGGGGGACGTGCTGTCCTCGGCTCCCACAGTGCTGCTGGGAGCGGTGGCCGCCGCCACCGACCGGATTCTGCTGTCCACCGGTGTCACGGTGCTGTCCCTGTTGGACCCGGTGCGCGCGGCAGAGGACTTCGCCACCATTGACCAGCTGAGCCGTGGTCGGCTCGAGATCGTCATCGGGAAGGGCAATGAGGACCGTCAGTACCCCTTGATGGGACTGGATATCGCCCGGCAATACGAGTACCTGCAGGAGAACTACGAGCTGCTACGGCGGCTGCTGCGTGAGGAGCACGTGGACTGGACGGGGGCACATCGGCATCCCCTGGCCGACGCGACCACCCTGCCCAGGCCATACGACGGACCATTCCGGATCTGGCACGGGTCGGCCACCTCGACGTTCGCGGTCGAGCTAGCTGCCAAGTGGGGTGACCCGATAGTCACCGCAAATGCCTTGCAGCCCAAGGAGAATTACAAAGTTCTTATCGACAGGTATCGGGAGTTATACGCGCGGCATGGTCACGACCCGGCCAACCTGCATGTGGGTGCGGGCTCGGGCGGGCTGTACCTGGCCGATACGACCGAGCAGGCCATCGCGCAGTACGGGCCCATCTATGAGGCACGCCTGGCGCAGATGGCGAAGCTCAAAGATCATCCGAAGGCGGTCGGCAAATTTCCGTCTTTCGAATCCATCGAGGACGCAGCAGATCGCGGGCCGGTGCTGGCAGGTTCGCCGGAACGCGTGGCCGAGAAGATTATTCAGTGGCATGAGGCCTTCGGCCATGAGTTTCAATCGATTTCGTTGAGCCCCGAGGCCGACTTCGAGGAACAGGCGGACACCCTACGCAGATTCGCCGAAGAGGTTGTCCCGCTGGTGAAGGCGGAGGTCAGCTCGACGTTGTGGAGTGCCCAGGACACGCAGCGAGCCAAGGGATTTACCGCAGCCTGAAGGTTGTGTCAGATCTGACCCGGGCGGTTCATCGGGTTCATGGGGCTGGCGGGATTGGCCGGGTTATTTGGATTCATCGGGCTAGCGGGATTGGCGGGGTTGTTCGGGTTCATGGGGCTAGCCGGGTTGGCGGGGTTGTTCGGATTCATCGGGCTGGCGGGATTCGCCGGATTCGACATGCTGTTCGGACCGTACGGACCAACGTTGCAGACCGCATTGGCGTTGCCCATGCAATCAGCGGGGTTGAACGGGTCGGGGTCTGCCGGGTCGGCGCTCGCGAGAGTCGGGGCAAACATCGCCAGTGCGACGAATAGAGTGCCAGTGGCCATGGACTTGAGCATTTGGCCAGCCTAGCAAGCTTGTTGAGTCCTCCTCAGGGGATCAGGGAGAGCGCTGCTTAGCGGGTGTGCGCACTCATTCTTGCCCAAAACTAGAACATGTTCTAACGTCGAGCGAAGTGCCTGATCGGCGAGGATTCACTGAGGAGCGCGATGCCTGACCCATTTGACCCACTGCACGGGTCGATCAACTCTGGGCACCTGCTGGTCGCCGCCCTGAAGAAGAACGCGAACGTGCCCGCGTTGGTGCTCGGGGATGTGACACTCACCGGCGCCGAGATGGCCGACGAGATCAGCAAGTACATCCAGGCATTTACCGCGCTGGTGCCCGAATCCCCGGGGGGAGAGCAGAGCGGTCAGGGCATGTTGGCGCTCAACCGTCCCGAGGTGCTGTTGGTCATCGGCGCAGGGCAGTTGTTGGGCACCCGGCGTACTGCGTTGCACCCGCTCGGCTCGCTCGATGACCATGCCTACGTGCTGGCCGACGCCAAGATAACCACGCTTGTCATCGACCCCACCCCGCAATTCGTGGAGCGCGCCGCGGCCCTGGTGGAGAAGGTGCCGACGCTGACCCGCGTGCTGACACTCGGCCCGGTACCGGCGGAGCTGGCCGAGGTGGGGCACGACCTGGTCGCTGCGGCAGCAGGCTTCGCGGCGAGGCCGCTGGTGCCGATCAACCTGTCTCCGGACCACATCAATGGCCTCACCTACACGGGGGGGACGACGGGTAAGCCCAAGGGCGTTATCGGAACCTCGCAGTCGATTCTCACGATGACGCAGATCCAGCTGGCCGAATGGGAATGGCCGGAGCGTCCCAAATTCCTGATGTGCACCCCGCTTTCGCATGCTGGTGCCGCATTCTTCATGCCGACCCTGATGAAGGGTGGGTCGATGGTGGTGCTGCCGAAGTTTGATGCGGGCGCCGTGCTGGCGGCGATCGAGGAGCACAAGATCACCGCGACCATGCTGGTGCCGTCGATGATTTATGCACTGCTGGACCATCCGGACTCCCAGACCCGCGATCTGTCCTCGTTGCAGACCGTCTACTACGGCGCCTCCGCCATCAATCCGGTGCGTCTGGCGGAGGCGATCGAGCGGTTCGGGCCGATATTCGCGCAGTACTTCGGCCAGTCCGAGGCGCCCATGGTGATCAGTTACCTGGCCAAGGGCGATCACGACGCCCAGCGGCTTGCCAGCTGCGGCCGGCCCTCGGCGTTCCTGCGCACGGCGCTGCTTGACGAGAACGATCAGCCGGTGAAACAGGGTGAGCCGGGCGAGATCTGTGTGGCAGGACCGCTGGTGGCGGGTGGCTATTGGGGCCTGCCCGAGCAGACCGCCGACACGTTCAAGAACGGCTGGCTGCGTACCGGCGATGTCGCGCGCGAGGACGAGGACGGTTTCTGGTTCATCGTCGACCGGACCAAGGACATGATCGTCACCGGCGGCTTCAACGTGTTCCCTCGCGAAGTGGAAGATGTTGTTGCCGAGCACCCGTCGGTGGCACAGGTCGGTGTCATCGGGGTGCCCGACGAGAAGTGGGGCGAAGCGGTGACGGCGATCGTGGTGTTGCGTGCGGATGCCGACCGCAGCGGCGACGCGGTGTCCAAGATGACGTCCGAGATTCAGTCCGCGGTCAAGGACCGTAAGGGTTCGGTGCAGTCGCCCAAGCATGTGATCGTCGCCGATTCGCTGCCGCTGACCGCGCTCGGCAAGCTCGACAAAAAGGCTCTGCGCCAGAAGTACGCGGTGGTCTAGTTCTCTCGCGAGAGAAGGTTCCGGGCGCTCGTGTGGATGAACTCGCGCAGCCACGGCGCGGGCTCACCCTTGTCGGGTAGATGACGCCGCACCGCCGCGTAAGGCATATCGATCAGTGCGAACATCACCTTGTCGAGCACCTGGGGAGTGACCACGTCGAACCGCCGCTGGGCGTAGTTGCGCAAGGCCATTCGCACTCGGGAGTTCAGCGACGTGAGTTCAGCGGCGAGGGTGTCGGGCCAGTGCGCGACCAGATCGGCCTTCTCGTACTGGAGTAGTAACAGCGCCTCGTTGCGGTGTGACGCCGTCCAGTCGAAAGCGTGATCGATGGTCGCGGTGAGGGCTTCGTGAGAATCGGGCAACGCAAGCGCCGTGAGAATCCCGTCCTGATAGCGGCCGATCGAACGCAGCCAGAGGCGGGCCATGAGCTCGTCGCGGCTGGAGAATCGGTGATAGATCGACCCCGAGGGCGCGCCGAGGGTCCGTCCGATTGCGGTAGCCGTGGCCGCGGACGGCCCTCCCGTGGTCACTAGCCTCAGCGCCGCGTCAAGAATGTCGTCGGCGGTGTACTGAGGCCTACGCCCCACGGTGGCGGACCATGCTCGTACCCTGAGCGACCGCGACCAGCTTGGTGTTGCCGTCGTGGTCCTCGACGGATATCTCGCAGCGGCTCAGAGCCTTGGAGCGTCCGGCACTCACCAGGGAGGCGTCGGCGAGTAGGCGCAGGCCGTCGCGGGCAGGTGACACGTACTCGATGGTGTAGCCGCTGGTGACAATGTCGGCACCAAGACCGAGCCCGCACGCGTACGTAATCGCATTGTCGGCCAGGTAACTCAGCACTCCGCCGTGAATGAACCCGCTCTGCTGGCGCAGCTCGTCGCGGATATCGAGCGAAAGCTGTACTCCGGACTCGTCGATCCGGCTGATCGATGCACCCAGGAGGCGACTGAATGGTTGGGCCTCAAGCACCTGTTGTGCCTGGTCACGTGTGATCACAGTATTAGAGAATATCCGCTAATAACCGTATTGGCCAGCGTGCATATGATGTAAGGCGCAGCTGGTCTGTTGGTGGCGACTTCGGTTGGTGCCAGCACCGAGTGGCAGGCCCCACGGGGACTGCTATGAGAGGGAACCCGGTGAGAATCCGGGACTGTCCCGCAGCGGTATGCAGGAACGATCGCCGTCATGAGCACTGGGCTAAGCACTCGGCTAACCACCAAGAGCACCTGGGAAGCGACGGCCCGTAGGAGAACCTGAGCCCGGGTAATGCCTGCAAGTCCGAAGACCTGCCAGCTGTGTCGGGTGCGCCGCGCCCGACGGATCATCGCCTCGCGGAATGGGCGTATGGCCGAATCGGTTTCACCGAGCAGATGCCTGTTGAGGTGGTTCCGTGCTCGGTTCTTCGTCCCCTGGCGGTGGCTACCTCGCTGTTGATGAAGGACTAATTCATGACTGCTCAACCTTTGACCGCTACTACGCTCGGATCCGCGCGCATCGGCCCGCGTCGTGAGCTCAAACGGGCTACCGAAAGCTACTGGGCCGGGCGCACCAGCCGTGCCGAGCTTGAGACCGTCGCAGCCGGGCTCCGGCGCGACAACTGGTCCGCACTGGCGGCGGCCGGGCTCGACTCCGTCCCGGTGAACACCTTCTCGTACTACGACCAGGTGCTCGATACCGCAGTGCTGCTGGGAGCGCTCCCACCCCGCGTCGCCGGTATCAGTGACGACCTCGACCGCTACTTCGCCGCCGCACGTGGCAACGACGACGTGACACCGCTGGAAATGACAAAGTGGTTCGACACCAACTACCACTACCTGGTGCCGGAGATCGGACCGGACACAAAATTCTCGCTCAATCCGGCGAAGTTGTTCGGTGAGCTGAAAGAAGCTGCAGCCCTGGGTATTCCCGCTCGGCCGGTGGTCGTTGGTCCCATCACCTTCCTTGCCTTGAGCAAGTCGGTCGACGGAGCCGGTGCCCCCATCGAGCGCCTCGACGAGGTGATATCGCTGTACGAGCAGCTGCTGGTGCAGCTTTCGGAGGCCGGGGTTGGTTGGGTCCAGATCGACGAGCCCGTACTGGTTACTGACATCCTGCCGAACGGCCCGGAGTTGGCTGAGCGGGTGTACGGCCGCCTCGGCACCGTTGCCGACCGGCCCGCGATCTTCGTCGCGAGCTATTTCGGGGACCTGGGTGCCGCACTCCCGGCGTTGGCCCGCACCCCGATCGAGGCGATCGGTGTGGACCTGGTCTACGGGTCCGCATCGGGCGTGGCCTCGGTGCCGGAGCTGGCCGGAAAGACTGTGGTGGCCGGCGTTGTCGACGGCCGGAATATCTGGCGCACCAATCTCGAGTCTGCGCTGGGCAGCCTCGGAACGCTGTTGGGATCAGCGGGCGCGGTGGCAGTAGCCACCTCCTGCTCGACGCTGCACGTGCCCTACTCGCTCGAGCCGGAGACCGAACTCGATGACCAGCTGCGCAGCTGGTTGGCTTTCGCCGACGAGAAGGTCAAGGAAGTCGTCGTGCTGGCGCAGGCACTGGGCGCGGGGCGCGATGCTGTTGCCGCGGAGTTCGCGGCGTCGAATGCGGCCGTCGAATCTCGCAAGACGGATCCGCGTCTCAACAACGGTCAGATTCGTGCTCGGCTGGATTCGATTCTGGCGGCGGGCCTTTCACGCGGCGATGCCGCAGAGCGCCGTCGTAGCCAGGACGAGCGGCTGAGACTGCCCGAGTTGCCGACCACGACGATCGGGTCGTTCCCACAGACCGTCGAGATCCGCAAGGCGCGACAGGCCCTGACCAAGGGCGAGATCGACGACGCCGAGTACGTGCGACGGATGCGTGCCGAGGTTGCCGATGTCATTGCGCTACAGGAGAAGCTTGGCTTGGACGTGCTGGTACATGGCGAGCCGGAACGCAACGACATGGTGCAGTACTTCGCCGAGCAGCTGGATGGCTTCTTCGCCACCCAGAACGGCTGGGTTCAGTCGTACGGCAGCCGCTGCGTACGCCCGCCGATCCTGTATGGCGATGTGGCGCGGCAGAACCCGATGACCGTCGAGTGGGCCACCTACGCTCAGTCGCTGACCCCCAAGTACGTCAAGGGCATGCTGACCGGACCGGTGACCATCCTCGCGTGGTCGTTTGTGCGTGACGATCAGCCGTTGGCGGACACCGCCAACCAGATCGCGCTGGCTATTCGGGATGAGACGGTGGATCTGCAGAACGCCGGTATCGCCATCATTCAGGTGGACGAGCCTGCGCTGCGTGAGCTGCTGCCGCTGCGCTCGGCGGACAAGCCCGCGTACCTGGACTGGGCGGTCGGCGCGTTCCGGCTTTCCACCTCGGGTGTGTCCGATGCGACGCAGATCCACACGCACCTGTGCTACTCGGAGTTTGGCGAGGTGATCGGTGCCATCGCTGACCTCGATGCCGATGTCACCTCCATCGAGGCCGCCCGTTCGCATATGGAGGTGCTCGACGACCTCAATGCGATCGGCTTCTCCAATAGTGTCGGCCCGGGTGTCTACGACATCCACTCGCCGCGTGTCCCGTCGGCCGCGGAGATGGCAAGCTCGCTACGTGAGGCGCTGCAGGCCGTTCCGGCGCAGCGTCTTTGGGTGAATCCCGACTGCGGTCTGAAGACCCGGAAGGTTGACGAGGTAACCGCCTCGCTGGCCAACCTGGTAGCCGCCGCGACCGAGGTGCGTGCGGGCGCCTAGGTCCCCGACGAGCGTGCGAGCAGTCCTCTTCGCGGGGGACTGCTCGCACGTGAATCTAATTGGTGTATAAACCATTAGCGAGACTAATCGGAGGTCCCTGGTGTCCATGAATACCGTTGCGCTGGAGTTGGTGCCTCCCAATGTCGAAGGCGGCATCGACAAGGCAGCCGACGAACTGCGGAAGCTGTCCAGTTTCTCGGCGGAGTTCGGCATTGACGAGCGCATCGACCACGTCATGATTCCCTCGATGATCGTGGAGGACGGCGATCGCCCGCTGGAGATGAAGCCGAAACTCGATGTCGTCGACTATTGGTCGATCATCCGGGCCGAGCTGCCCACCATGCGGGGACTGTGCACGCAGGTCACGTCCTTTTCGGATGAGACGTCGTTGCGGAGTCGGCTGACGGGCCTGACAGAAGCGGGGATGGACGGCGTCATCTTCGTCGGTGTGCCGCGCACCATGAGCGACGGCGAAGGGTCTGGCATTCCACCGACCGATGCGTTGTCGAAGTTCGACGACATCATCGAGAACAGGGGAGTGATTCTGATCCCCACCCGCAGCGGGGAACAGGGCCGCTTTTCCTTCAAATGCGATAAGGGCGCCACCTTCACCATGACCCAACTGCTGTATTCCGATGCGGTGGTTGGCTTCCTGCAGGAGTTCGCGCGGACGAGCGATCACCGCCCGGAGGTGCTGTTGTCGTTTGGTTTCGTGCCGAAGCTGGAGTCGAGGGTCGGGCTCATCGACTGGTTGATTCAGGATCCCGATAATGAAGCCGTTGCGCGTGAACAGGCCTTCGTCAAGTCGCTGGCTGCCTGCGAACCCGAGGCCAGACGGCCGCAACTTGTCGATCTCTACAAACGGGTCATCGATGGTGTCGGCGAACTCGGCTTTCCCTTGAGCGTGCATTTCGAAGCGCCGTACGGTCTTGCCCGGCCTGCTTTCGAGACCTTCGCCGAGATGCTGGGGTACTGGTCACCCGTCGGCGAGAGTGCCTGAAGGAACACCGTCGCCCGGAATTCCGTTGACCACATTCGAATTCGTGGTCGAGACTGGTCGCATGGAACCTGTTGAGTTGCGCACGGACCGGTTGGTTCTGCGCGCCATCACCGCCGCGGACGAGGCCGCGGTTGTCGAAGCGTGCAATGACCCGGAGATCATGCACTACCTCCCACTGCCGGTGCCGTACACCCGTGACGACGCCCAGAGTTTCATCGTCAGGTCGGCGCAGGAGTGGGCGGACAACTCCCGGTATGGGTTCGGGTTTCTCCTGGAGGACGCAGGTGATCTCGTCGGCACCTGTTCGCTCAAGTCGATCACACCTGGTGTGGTGGAGGTCGGGTATTGGTCGGCCTCGCAGCATCGCCGCAAAGGGCTCACCACTGAGGCTATTCGGAGACTGTGCCAGTGGGGATTTGATGAGCTGGCAGTCCATCGCATCGAGTGGTGGGCCGTTGTCGGCAACGAGGGTTCACGGGCCGTGGCGGAAGCGGTTGGCTTCGAGTTGGAGGGGCTGCTGCGCCAGCGCGCCTATCGGCGAGAGGAACCGGCCGATTGGTGGGTAGGCGGGCTGTTGGCGCGGCCCGAATGAACGGTGTTGACGCTCGGTGCGATGCTGGCTAACCTTACGCTCGGTACATCGGGTCCGGAGCGTTCGTGCTCCGTTCGCCTAACACTCGATGCTTTCAGTGATCAACAGGGTTCCGGATCGGAACGAATCTCTTGTATACCTGGGTATTTCACATTGGGAATACCAATGCTGCGGTGGGACTCCCGAGATAGGCCAGGCCGTCGATTGGCAGATCTGCGCCTATCCCGCTGAGAATGGCTACCTACTTGCGTCAGCGGCGGCAGTCAACTGGGACGAGGACCGCGAGATTGTTCGGTTTCCCTACGGTTGTGCAAGCTGGGATCCAACATATGGAGATCCCGCGAATGGATTGGTAATCCTCTGGGCCACGTGGCATGAGCGCCAAAGCTGGCCCCGGCTGCTTGGCGTTGTTGAGGAACTGTACGACGTGTCAGCCACCACGTATCGAGACGAGTCCGGTTGCATGAACCATCGGCCGATGTCGTTTCAGTACCGACCCGTCGAGCTTGCGACGCGATGGCCCGATGAGCCACCGATGGGTGAGATCGGACACCGAGTGACCACGGGATCGGTTGTGGGGCTGCGCGTATCCTCATCGGTTGAGCCAGCTGACGGTGACATTGAGGCGCTGCGCGACGCGCGGGACCGAGGCCGACGAACACTGCTCGTTTCCGGGCCGCCGGAAGCGTTTGGCGCAGTGATCCCGACACGGGGTGATCGGGTGTCAGTCGATCTCGCAGACCCTCGGTTGAGCGTGGACGATATGCGCGGCTATGCGGGTGTTGTGACGGGCATCGCCGGGCAAGTAAGTCGTGCGGTGCACTCACCAGATGGTCTCTACACCAGTTTCCTTAACATCGACCCGGAAGCGTCCCCACCGGATGAGTTGTTCATCCAGTTGCTATGCGACAGAAGGCCGAACTAGACGCTCGGCCGAGCAGACACATACTGCATGAAAACGCCAGGTGCGATGTGTAGTACGTGTCTGCTCGTGCGGAAATCGGTTATGACGCGAGTGAGCGCTGAGGCTCTCCTGAGTATTCGCTCAGTGGTCGGATCAGGGCGTTCGCTGCGGCCTGCTCCATGATGTGTGCGGTCCAGCCAGTGATCCGGCTCATCACGAAAATCGGTGTGAAGCAGGGGATGTCGAATCCCATGAGATAGTAGGCAGGCCCGGTGGGGAAATCTAGATTGGGCTTGATGCCGGTGGCGGCGTCCATCTCGGATTCCAGCACCTTGTAGATCTCAAGCCACTGACGGCCGTCACGCACCCGTGCCACGTCCTCCAGTGCCGCACGCATCGTCGGCACCCGGGAATCGCCGTTCTTGTACACGCGATGTCCGAAGCCCATGACTTTCTCTTTGCGGGTTCGCTTGCCCTGCAGCCATTCCGCGGCCTTGGTGGCGTCGCCGATCTCGATCATGTCGTGCATGACGGCCTCGTTGGCACCACCGTGTAGGGAGCCCTTGAGTGCGCCGATGGCGGCGGTGACCGCACTGTACATATCGGACTGTGTCGAGGTCACCACGCGGGCGGCGAAGGTCGAGGCG
Organism: Mycobacterium sp. NGS15; assembly: GCF_059813245.1. NCBI lineage: Bacteria > Bacillati > Actinomycetota > Actinomycetes > Mycobacteriales > Mycobacteriaceae > Mycobacterium > Mycobacterium sp. NGS15. The sequence goes on from NZ_JCALEF010000001.1 coordinate 361,587, forward strand.
TTGAAGCTGTGCTCGGCGTACAGGATCATCGACTGCTCGAACGCGGTGACGACCACCGGGTCCGGTACCTCGCCGAAGCACATCCGCAGGAAGTTGGCCGAGTAACCGAGGTGACTGTGGGGCTGAATGGGGTCCAGCCCGCGCCGGCGGCGCATGTCGGCCGCGACGATCGTCGGCAGCACGGCGAACATGCGAAGTGACTTGGCGTAGTTGGCCTCCGGGGTGCTGTCGTCCTCGGAAGGATCCTCGGCGCCCAGAACACTGATCGCTGTCCGCACCACGTCCATCGGGTGGCAGGTCTCCGGCAACTTGGCCAGCAGTGACATCAGGGAGCGGTCCAGGCGGCGCTGTGCGCGCTCGCGTTGGTTGAACAGCGCGAGCTCGCCCTCATTCGGCAGCTCGCCGTGCCACAGCAGATAGGCAACCTGCTCGAAGCTGCACCGAGCGGCCAGGTCCTGCACCGGATATCCGCGGTAGGTGAGCGAGTTGGTCTCGGGCACCACCTTGGAGATGGCGGTGGTGTCCACCACGACGCCGGCAAGTCCCTTGTGAATGGTCGGTGTCGCGGTGGTCATCGGGCTCCTCCTCCATTGAGGCTGAAATTGAAGATCTCGGTGTCGAACTGGTTGTATTCGGAGTAGCGGAGCAGCTCGTACAGGCGGCTGCGATGCTGCATCTGGTCCAGCAGGCCCGACTGTGTTCCCGCCGAATCAATTTCACGAAGACCTTGCTCCACTGCGAACATCGCCAGCCGCAGGGTCGTGACGGGATAGATGACGACGTTGTACCCGGCCTCGCGGAGCTGGCCGGCCGTCACGAGTTCGGACTTCCCGAATTCGGTCATGTTGGCCAGCAGCGGAACATCGACCGCGGCGCGGAACTTCTCGAACTCACCGATATCGCTGAGTGCCTCGGTGAAGATCAGATCCGCGCCCGCATCGGCATAAGCCTTTGCGCGGTCGATTGCTGCGGGCAACCCCTCGATGCCCGCAGCGTCGGTGCGGGCACAGATCACGAAGTTGGGGTCGCGCCTGGCGGAAACCGCCGCGCGGAGCCGCCGAACCATCTCGGCGGTCTTGACGACGGCCTTGCCATCAAGATGCCCGCACCGCTTGGGATTCACCTGATCTTCCAGATGAATCCCGGCGACTCCGCTGTCCTCGAGGACGGTCACCGTACGGGCGGCGCTCATCGGTTCGCCGAAGCCTGTGTCCGCGTCGATAAGCGTGGGCAGATCGCTCACCGAGGCGATTTGACGGCCACGGGCCGACACCTCGGTGAGCGTCGTCAGACCGATGTCAGGGAGCCCTAGATCCGCGGAGAGCACCGCGCCCGACACGTAGACACCCTCGAACCCGATTTCCTGGATCAGCTTGGCCACCAACGGCGAGAACGCGCCGGGGAATCGGAGGAGTTCACCGGAGGACAAGCCCGCCCGGAACGCGGCACGCTTGGCGGCCGCGTCCGTGGCAGAGGCGAGAAGTGAGCTCACTTGAAGATCCCCTCGGGAGTCGTGGGCGCCTTGTCCAGGACAACGGCATCCACAAGCGGGTTGAGTGCACCCAGCGAGCCTGCCTTCAGGTCGGCCAATCCCTGTGCCACCGAGAGGAATCGATCCTGCTCATGCCGCTCGATAACGCCGTCGGACAACACCGTGAACTTGTTGACGTAGTTCTCCCGGGCGAACGGTCGCGCCCCCAGCGGGTGCGCATCGGCGATCGCCAGCTCGTCGGTGATCACCTCGCCGTTCTTGAGAGTGACAACGGCCTTGCAGCCGAACGCCTTCTCGTCGGGATCGGTCGAGTGATAGCGGCGAGTCCATTCCGGATCTTCGAGGGTGCTGATCTTGTTCCAGAGTTCGATCGTCTCGGCGCGATGTGCGCGTTCGGGTGCATACGAGCGCTCGTGATGCCAGGTGCCGTCCTCCAACGCGACGGCGAAGATGTACATGACCGAGTGGTCGAGTGTCTCGCGTGAAGCGTCGGGGTCGAACTTCTGTGGGTCGTTCGATCCGGTGCCGATCACGACGTGTGTGTGGTGGCTGGTGTGCAGAACGATCGTCGCAATCTGCTCCAGATCGCCGATGCGCTCGCGCATCCTGCGAGCCAGATCGATGGGCGCTTGGCTCTGGTACTCGGCCGAATGCTCCTTGGTGTAGCTGTCCAGGATCGCGCGCTTCTCCTCGCCGGAACCCGGCAGCGGAATCTCGTAGACCTTGTCGGGGCCGCCGAGCATCCAGGCGATCACGCCGTCCTCACCCTCCCAGATCGGTGACGGCGCACCTTCGCCGCGCATGGCGCGGTCAACGGCTTCGATGGCGACCTTGCCGGCCCAGGCCGGCGCATAGGCCTTCCAGCTGGAGATGAGTCCCTTGCGGGACTGGCGGGTCGCAGTCGTCAGGTGCAGGGCCTGGCCAATGGCCTGATAGATCGTCTCGGTGTCGAGCTTCAGCATGGTGCCCAGGCCGGCGGCCACCGAGGGGCCGAGATGTGCGACGTGGTCAATCTTGTGCTCGTGCAGACAGATTCCGCGGGTGAGGTTGATCTGAGTTTCGTATGCGGTGGCCAGGCCGCGAATGAGATCTGCTCCCCCGATACCGAGCTGCTGGGCCACGGCCACCAACGGTGGAATGTTGTCGCCGGGGTGTGAGTAGTCGGCGGCCAGGAAGGTGTCGTGAAAGTCCAGCTCGCGTACGGCGACGCCGTTGGCCCATGCTGCCCATTCGGCCGAGTAGCCACCGCTGACGCCGAAGACGTTGGCGCCGCGCCCTCCCGAAGGCACCGCGTGTGCCTGGGCCTGCCGGCGTGCGACGGTGACGGGGCGGCGGATGACCGAGGCGGCGCTGACGGCGGCGTTGTCGATGATCCGGTTGATGACCATTGCTTCGGTGTCGGCGGGAACGGCGACGGGGTCCGAAGCGACCTCGGCGATCTTCCAGGCCAGGTGTTGGTCGCGCGGGAAGTCGTCGGCGCTGCGGCGGGTGTGTACGGAGTGAACGTGCATGATCCGCACATTACGCACGTGATCAGTGGATAAAAAGGCCATGTAAATGCGTATTTCTGCATCCTTAGTCGAGCCATCTTGCAAACATTGCGAATAGATATGGAGTTATCCTGGCGATATGTCCAGACCGTTCGCCGGAGCGCGGTTGCGGAGGTTGCGCGAGGAGCGCGGCCTGACGCAAGCGGCGCTCGCGCGTGTGCTGGATTTGTCGACGAGCTACGTCAATCAGCTGGAGAACGACGCGCGTCCGGTTACGGTTGCGGTGCTGCTGCGGCTCACCGAACGATTCGACCTGTCGCCGCACTACTTTTCCCCGGAATCCGATGCCCGGCTGGTCGCGGATCTTGGCGAGATATTCACCGAGGCGGCCGTGGGCGAGGTGAGTGATCTGCAGCTCGAGGAGCTGGTCGCCCGAATGCCAGCGGTGGGTCAGACTCTGGTGGGCATGCACCGCAGGCTGCGGGACGCCACCGCGGAGCTGGAGAGCTACCGCGCGACCGAGAACGCCGCGACGATCGGCGACTCGATACGAGAGCCCCTGCGTCCCATGCCGTTCGAGGAGGTTCGCGACTTCTTCTACGATCACAAGAACTATCTTGGCGAGCTCGACACGGCCGCTGAAGATCTCTTCGAACACCACGGGTTGCACATCGGTGGGCTCGATGCGCAGCTGGCTACGGTGTTGAAGCAAGAGCATGGGATCGCGGTCGCCGTGGCCAAGGGTGGGGCACTCTCGGATTCATCGAAACGCCGATTCGACACGGATGCGGGGGTTCTACGCATAGCGCATTGGCTCACACCCGGCCAGCGTGCATTCCAAATGGCCACCCAATTGGCGTTGTTGACCCAGACCGAGACCATGGCGGCAATCCTCTCCGGCGCCGAGCAGCTGAGCCCGGAAGCTATTGGCGTTGCCCGGATCGGGCTGGCCAACTACTTTGCCGGTGCATTCCTCTTGCCGTACAAACAGTTTCATCATGCGGCTGAGTCCAGTCGGTATGATGTCGACATTCTGGCGAGGCAGTTCGAGGTTGGTCACGAGACCATCTGTCACCGACTGTCCACTCTGCAACGTCCCTCTATGCGCGGGGTTCCATTCATTCTGGTGCGCACCGATCGCGCGGGAAATATCTCGAAACGCCAATCCGCCACGGCATTTCATTTCTCCCGGGTGGGTGGGAACTGCCCTCTGTGGGTTGTACACGAGGCGTTTTCGAATCCGGGCCAGTTTGTGACCCAGGTCGCGGAGATGCCGGATGGCCGCACGTACTTCTGGGCTGCACGCACGAGTAGCACGTCCACCGGGGGGTTCCTCAGCACACCAAAGTCGTTCGCGATTGGACTGGGATGCGATATCGCCCACGCGCATCGTCTGGTGTATTCGACGGGAATCGCGATCGACGATCCGGGCACCGCGGTGCCGATTGGCCCCGGCTGCAAGGTGTGCGTGCGCGAATCCTGCGCACAGCGTGCGTTTCCCTACATCGGCCGTAGCGTCCACGTCGACGAGGACGCCAGCAGTCGCCTGCCTTACACCTGAGCGGTGTGCCGCAGCACTGTCGGTGCGGCGGCGATCAATGCGACCAGCTGAATCACGCCGATCACCGCGATGAGCATGGGAATGGACACCTCGTAGAGGTAACCCGTGAGCGTCCCGCCGATCGCGGTGGCCGTGCCGAGGACGGCCGCGTACACCCCGTAGGCGGTGGCCCGGCGCCCCGAGGGGACGAGGTCGGCCACCACGGCGCGCAGGGTGGATTCTTGAATGCCGACGGCGGCACCCCACAGCAGGGCGCCGAGCACGATGCCCACCAATGAGTCCGTGAATGCCAGCATCGGTACCGCGGCGCCGATAATGGGCAAGACCACAAGGGTTTTCGGACCTACCCGGTCATACACCCAGCCGGAGAAGAGGGCGGCGACGGCGGCGGCGGCCATCGCGACGGCGTATACCAGCGGCACCGCGGCGGGCGCGAGGACTCCGCGGTCAACCATGTGAAATGACAGCACGCCAAAGGTTGCGAATCCGGAAACGGTGATCCCGGAGAATCCCGCATACAGCCAGAATTTCACCGGCAGTTGGAGTTTCCGGCGCTCGGCGGATGTGCCATGTATGTCCCCAGTGTCCTCATACCGTTCGGGACAGGGTACTCGACGGCGAAGCCAGAACAGCAGGGCCAGCGCCGCGGCTCCCGGAATCGCCAGGACCGCGAATGTCGGCAGGTAGTTTCCCTGGGTGAGTGCGAGCATGCCGGCGACCACCAGCGGCCCGGTAACCGCGCCGACCTGGTCCATGGCCTCATGTACCGCGAAACCCTTGCCGCGGCCAGTGACTGAGGTGGCGTGCGAGAGCAAGGTGTCCTTGGCGGGACTGCGTACCGCCTTGCCCACACGTTCGGCGATCACCAAGGTGGCGGCCACCCAGAGCACACTGGCCATTCCCAGGAAGGGGACTGTGACCACCGTGAGCGCGTAACCGGCGATGGTCCAGGTCCAGAACATGCGGGTGCGATCGGTGAGGGGGCCAGATACCAGACGCAGCGCCAGCGCGGCCGCCTCGCCGATACCGGTCACTACGCCCACGACGAGCGCGGTTGCCCCGAGTGATGCCAATAGCGGTCCCGTGATCGAGCGCGCGCCCTCATAGACGATGTCGGCGAACATGCTGATGACACCAAAGGTGGTGACGAATCGCCAAGCCGAAAGACGTTGTGGCACAGCTGGTGAATCTAGTCGATCCACTGCTTTACCTGCTCGGTGATCCATGCGCCGTCATCGAGAGGAATATCGTGCCCGGCGGAAGTATGCACCGCCAAGGGGGCGCCGAATGCGTTGGCGATTGTGCCCGACGCGGAGGAACTCACGAGCCGATCGTGTGCGGAAGTCAGCACCAGCAGCGGAGTGTCGATGCGTTTCGGCATCCGGAAGGCGATGGCCGCGGTGATCTGGCGGGCGATGCTGGCGCTCGAAGGGCGTTGGCTCTGTAGATATCCCGCCCACTTTCGAGACAGTGCGTCGAGATCCAGATCGGGGTTGTTGGCGGTCTGCGCCAGAATCGCACGCTCGCGGGGTACGTCGGCACGGAACCGTCCGAGCACCAGGTTGGGAATCGACGACGGCAGGAACCGCTGCCACACCGGTGTCGCGGCGGTGCTCGAATTGATGACGACGGCGCGCTCGAAGTCTCCTGGATAACGCGCGCACCAATCGAGTCCGATCATGCCGCCCAGGGATATGGAGAGCAGCGACCAATTGTCGCTGCCACGCTCCAATCGGGACCGGATATCGTCCGTGATTGCCGAGATGTTCGCGGGCGAGGTGCGGTTGAACTCGGTGCCGAACCCGGGCGCATCGAGGCATTCCACCTGAACGCCAAGCGATTCGGCGAAGACTTGCGGGAAATTTTCCCAGTGGCGCTTCTCGCGGCTCAGGCCACGGAGCAGCAGCCACCGCGTCATCGCTTGATGCCCACCGTGAGTCGATCGAACTCCACGAAGGGGAGGGTGAACGGGTGGCGCACCGGTCGCTGCACCGCAACCTCGAATCCGGCGGTCTCGAACATCTGACGCATCTCGGCCTTCGACGGAACGCTTGCGGGCACGCGGTCGCCGAAGACTCGGCGCAGGACCGGGGCGGAGGCGCGGTCGGGCGTGAATGTGGTGATGGCCGTGAATCCGCCGGGAACCAGCACACGATGGAATTCCGCGAGCGCAGCGGGCTGATCAAAGAAATGGAACGCCGACGTAGACACCAACGCGTCCAGCGCACCGTCGTCGAACGGCAGCTTCTCGGCAGGCGCGAACTGCCAATCGACCAGCGCCGAACGGGCCTTCGCCTGAGCGAGCATCCCTTCGGACATGTCGACCCCATGCACCTGCTCGGGCGCGAGTTCATCGTGGATGCGTGTCGCCAGAATGCCGGTACCGCAGGCGATATCGACGACTCGCTGAGATTTGTGCTGACGCAGCAGGGCAATCATCTCGTCCTGCGCCGGGCGGTACACCCATTGTTGTAGGGGTGCCCAGTCGTATGCCTTGGCGGCCCGGCCCCAGAATCGCGTCACCTGGTCATTGAAAGCTCGCCGTTGAACCGTCGTCATGCGCACAAGGTACGCCAGCAACCAGGGGGTCGCCAGACGGGTGCGCCTATTGCGCGCTGATGTTGACCCGGTCGGGATAGAAGGCCAGATGACGGGCGATCTGTGAGACCGCCGGGAATGGGTCTTCGTATGTCCAGACGGCGTCTTCGACCGTTCTCTCGGGTGTACGCACCGAGTAATACGAGGCCTCGCCCTTGTATGGACAGTAGGTGTGGGTATCGGTGCGTTGCAGCGTTTCCCAGCTCACCGCGTCGGGCGGGAGGTAGTACACGGGCGGGTAGGTGGCCTCCTGCAGCCGCAGCGCGTTGGTGGTGTCGGCGATGGTCACATCGCCGGACGTGACCACGATGTGGGTGGTGGAGGGCGCGATGTCGATGGGATGGTCCGGGCCGGGAACCAGACGCGGCCTGTCGGGGGTGGACATGTTTCCGAGGGTAGGCCCTCTCCCGGAGCAGGTGCCGATCGCTAGAATGACCAAAAAACCAAATTGGTCAGTTGGTCAGGAGTGTCATGGGTAAGCAGAAGGCGACGAGCATCCTCGACGCCGCTGAGCAGCTTTTTCTGCAGTTTGGGTACCGCAAGGTCACCATCGATGAGGTGGCCCGCAGGGCGGGCGTCGGCAAGGGGACCGTCTATCTCTACTGGCCGAGCAAGATCGAGCTCTTTGGTGCTGTCTTCACGCGGGATGGCCTCGTCATGCTCACGGCCGCGGCCGATGCGCTCCGGCAGGATCCGAGTGAGGTGCTGCTGAGCGTGAGCAGCCGACGCACGTTCATCGGCACCATGACCAACCCGGTGGCCAAGGCAATCGTCACCGGTGACCAGGCACTGCTCGGTGATCTGTTGACCACCACGCCCGCCACCGGTGAGATCGGGCTCGGCAAGCTCGGGACCACCGATCTGGTGCTGCGCATGTTGCATAGGCACGGGCTTCTGCGCGATGACCCCGATCGGGATCCGATGCTGGCCTACCGGGTTGCTGCGACCACGGCAGGGTTCTATGCCATCGAAAACACCAGTGCTGCAGAGGGGGCCGATCTGGAGATAAAGGCCGATGCGCTGGCTGCCACGGTGCGTCGCGCGTTCGAACCGGCCGATGAACCTGATCGAGCCGCATTGGAGGCCGCTCGCGACGAGGCCTTGACGTTTTATCAGCGCTGGCACGACGAGCTTTCCGCCGCGCTGGCCCTGCCCAGCAAGGAGGATAAGTGATGACCGCCAAAGTCGACTTCAGCGATGTCGAGTGGAGATCGGTGACCTGGACCATGCTCGTCACCCTCTTCTTGCGGGCTTACGAAAGCCGCTCGGAGCACACGATTCTCAACGACCACGCAGCGGCCGAGTTGGTAGATCGCATCGATTACGACTGGCCACGCATCGAACGTACGACGGCCCCCAAATCCAACCAGTACACCGTCGCGCTGCGGGCGCGGTCGCTGGACGATTGGACGCGCGATTTTCTGGCGCGCTACCCGGCTGCCACGGTGCTGCATCTGGGCTGCGGCCTGGACAGCAGGGCGTTCCGGCTCGATATCCCATCGGATGTGGGCTGGTTCGATGTCGACATGCCTGAGGTCATCGCGATGCGGAGGAGGGTTATCCAGGAGAAGCCGAACTATCGGATGATCGCCTCGTCGGTGACCGACGCCGCTTGGTTCGACGAGATTCCCATGGATAAACCGACATTGGTCCTTGCCGAGGGGCTTCTGATGTATCTCACCGAGGAAGAGGTACAGGAACTTCTACGACGGATCACCGAGAGGTTCCCGTCCGGTGAGATCGCGTTCGACGCGATGCCGCCATCCATCGTGTGGGTGCAGAAGCTGTTCAAATCCTCGATACGCAGCGCACGCCAGGTACACGCATGGAACCCACGGCTGCACTGCGTCGAGGAAGCAACGCCGTGGCGCCTCTCCTCGTTGGTGCCGGCTCGGCTTCTGCGGTGCGTGTACTGGACCATGGCCAGGCTTCCCTGGCTCCGCAGCTTCGAGCGGCTGTACCGCTTCAGTTTCTAGCCGGGGCGAGGCCCCAGGGCGCTAGGGTCTGCGACATGGCTGCGGATGCTGACCGAAGTGACCCCGACGAGCTGTTCGGTATCGACGCGCTGCTCAGCGACGAAGAACGCGCGATTCGCAACAGCGTGCGTGCTCTGGTTCAGGCGCGCGTGGTTCCGAACGTTCAGCGTTGGTACGAACACGGTGACCTACCTGTGCGCAAGCTTGCCCTGGAGCTGGGCAAGATCGGTGTACTCGGTATGCACCTGCAAGGTTTCGGATGCTCCGGAACATCCTCTCTCGCATACGGGCTGGCGTGTATGGAGCTAGAGGCGGGCGATTCAGGCATCCGTTCACTGGTCAGCGTGCAGGGATCGCTGGCGATGTACGCCATCTACGCCTATGGCAGCGATGCGCAGAAACAGAAGTGGCTGCCCCGGATGGCGACAGGGGAGGAGCTGGGGTGTTTCGGTCTGACCGAACCGGATTTCGGGTCCGATCCCGGGGGAATGCGCACCCATGCCCGGCGGGATGGCGGCGACTGGATCATCAACGGCACCAAGATGTGGATCACCAACGGGTCGATCGCCGACGTTGCCGTCATCTGGGCGCAGACTGACGACGGAGTTCGTGGCTTCCTGGTGTCGACCGATTCGGCGGGGTTCAACGCCCAGACCATCCGGTCCAAGATGTCCTTGCGTGCGTCGGTGACCGCCGAACTCAGTCTGAGCGATGTGCGGGTGCCGGAGAAGAACCGGCTGCCGCTGGCGATCGGGCTCAAGGCACCGCTGTCATGTCTCAACGAGGCGCGCTTCGGCATCATCTTCGGCTCGATGGGTGCGGCACGTGAATGTCTACGCACGGCACTCGATTACGCCCAGACCCGGGAACAGTTCGATCGTCCGATCGCTGGATTCCAGTTGACCCAGGAGAAGCTGGCCAACATGACTCTCGAGTACGGCAAGGGTGTGCTGTTGGCGTTGCATCTGGGGCGTTGTAAGGACGCGGACTCGTTGACCACCCCGCAGGTCAGCCTGGGCAAGCTCAACAATGTGCGCGAGGCCATCGAGATCGCCAGAACTGCCAGGACAATCCTTGGCGCGAACGGTATTTCGGGGGAGTATCCGGTGATGCGACATGCCAACAACCTGGAGTCGGTGTTGACTTATGAGGGCACCAGCGAGATGCACACGCTGGTCATCGGCCAGGCACTCACGGGTATTCCGGCGTTCCGGTAGTCGTTCACCTAAACGCCGACACGCCGCCCGGTGGCGGAATCGTGCGATACGAATCCGCCGCCAGACGGCGTGTCGGGGAAGGAAAGTAAATCAGTACTTGCCGAGGGCGATCGCCACGTTGTGGCCACCGAACCCGAACGAGTTGTTGATCGCGTACTTGTAGTCGCCCTTGCGGGGCTCCTTGCTGACGATGTCGAGTTCGATTTCCGGATCGGGCGTCTCGTAGTTGAGTGTGGGCGGAATGATGCCCTCCTGCAACGACTTCACCGTGATGACGGCCTCGACGGCACCGACCGCACCCACCGAGTGCCCAAGGGCGCCCTTGGGCGCGTAGACCGCGGCGTGATGCAGGTTCGAGTTATGGATCGCCTTGCTCTCGGCAACATCTCCCACGCTTGTTGCGGTGGCATGGGCGTTGACATGGTCGATGTCCTTGGCATCCAGTCCGGCGGTCTCCAGGGCGCGGTTCATTGCCTTGGCGGCGCCGATGCCGTCCGGATGCGGTGCCACCACGTGGAAACCATCCGAGGTGATGCCGGCGCCGAGAAGGCGAGCGTAGATCCGCGCTCCGCGCGCCTTGGCATGCTCTTCGGTCTCGATGACCATGAGGGCCGCGCCCTCACCGAAGACGAAGCCGGTGCGGTTCTTGTCGAAGGGACGCGACGCACCTGCGGGGTTGTCGTTGTCGGTCGACATCACGATGCGCATGTTGGCGAACGCCGCGATCGGGACCGCTTCGATGGCCGCCTCGACACCGCCGCAGATGGCGATATCGGCATCGCCGTAGGCGATCTGACGCCACGCGTGCGCGATGCCCTCGTTACCCGATGCGCATGCCGATACCGGCGTGATGACGCCGCCACGGGCCTTGCGCTCCAGCCCGATGACGGCGGCCGCCCCGTTGGGCATGAACATCTGGACGGCGAGAGGTGAAACGACCTTCGTGCCCTTGGCGCGCATCTCGTCGTAGGCCTCGACCATCTTCTCGGCGCCGCCGAGACCGGTGCCGACCGACACTGCAAGACGCTCGAGATCGACGTCGGGGGCACCGGCGTCTTCCCAGACTTGGCGGCCCAGAATCGCCGCCAAGCGCTGCACATAGGACAGGCGACGGTGCTCGATTTTCGTCATGTCCTTGTCGAAGTCACGGACCTTGAGATGCCCGCCGATCTTCACGGGCAGGTTGTAGTGGGCTACGAAGTCGTCTTCGAGAGTGCGGATGCCGCTCTCGCCGGCGAGCAGTCCCTTCCAGGTGCCCTCGACGTCCGGTGCAATCGACGTCGTCATGGCCATGCCGGTCACGACGATGTTCGGAAAGCCGCCGTTTGCGGTAGATGGTTTGGTCATGGTCGACATCCCCCCGTGGACATGTACGTGACAAGCACGTTCTATCCCCTTTCGGACTTCATCTGAGCTATCTCTTGGACCGGATTTTAGTAAGCCGTCTGCCAGCGAACTTCGCCAGGGTGGGTCATCACACGGATTCGATGATGAACCCTATGCCAGATTTGTGTAGGAACTGCATAAATTCGCCAAGTGTGTCCTGGTGGTTGACGTTGTTGTGCGATGGGTAACAAAGATGACGGGCAAATGAATAAAAGGCACAGCTACCTGGAAGTGCCACGGCGAATGTGACCCGCCGCACAATGTCGGCCGCCGATGGAGATCTGTAGCATTGCTCACTATTGGGTCTAGTTGCCTTGAGAGGAGCCGTATGCGGGTCGACGGGGACACCTGGGACATCACCTCCAGTGTGGGCGCGACCGCTCTCGGGGTGGCGGCGGCACGTGCTACCGAGACACTGCGTGCCGACGCGCTCATCCACGATCCGTTTGCGCAGATTCTGGTCGACGCGACCGGTAAGTCGACGGGCTGGGAGCGGTTGGTGACCGGCGACGTCGAGTGGCCGGATCCCGAGGCGGGGCGGATCTACGGCCGGATGGTCGACTACCAGGCCACGCGCACCAATTTCTTCGACGCCTACTTCCTGGCCGCGACCGCAGCGGGCATCCGGCAGGTCGTCATCCTGGCCTCGGGGCTGGACTCCCGCGCGTACCGGCTCGACTGGCCTGCCGGCACCACCGTGTTTGAGATCGACCAACCCCAGGTGCTGGAATTCAAGGCATCCGCCCTCGCCGCGCATCTACCGAAGGCGCAACGACGCGGCGTGGCCGTCGATCTGCGGGAAGACTGGCCGGCCGCGCTGCGTGAGGCCGGGTTCGACTCCACGCAAGCTACCGCGTGGCTTGCCGAAGGCCTGCTGCCGTATCTGCCCGCCGACGCTCAAGACAGCCTGTTCGTGAACATCGGTGTATTGAGCGCCCCGGGCAGCCGCATCGCCGTGGAGGGATACGAGGGGAAATTGGTTCTGGACGAGAGCGAGGAGGAGGTGGCCCGCCGGGAACAGGTGCGTGCCGCGTTCAAGACCGCCGTGGACGTCGACGTCACGATCGAAAACTTGATCTACGAGGACGAGAACCGGGCAGACCCGGCGGAATGGCTTGGGGCACACGGATGGTCGGTAACCAAGACCGACGCGCACGACGAGATGGCGCGGCTGGGCAGGCCGGTGCCCGAGGATATCGAGCAGGGGATGTTCCGCGGCCAGCTGATCCAGGGAGAACTCCGGTGAGCGACACGACCACCGCCCGGTCCGATGACGACAGCTGGGACATCGCGAGCAGTGTGGGCGCCACCGCGGTCATGGTGGCCGCGGCGCGAGCGGCCGAAACACGCAGTGACACGCCTCTTATCAAGGATCCTTTCGCGCAGCTCCTTGTCGAGCGGGCAGGCGCCGGGGCCTGGTCGGTGATCGCGAGTGATGACCTACGTCAGCAGCTCGCCGAGCTCGACCCCGAAGCCGACCGCATCATGCAGTACGCGGTGGACTATCAGGCGGTCCGCACGCGATTCTTCGACGGATTCTTTGAACGGGCATCGCGCGCCGGTATCACCCAGGTGGTGATCCTGGCCGCCGGCCTGGATTCTCGTGCATATCGCCTGGACTGGCCGGCCGGTACCACGGTGTACGAGATCGACCAGCCGCTCGTGTTGCAGTACAAGCGCCAAACACTCGACGAGCACGATGTGCGTTCTGTCTGTCTTCGTCGCGAGGTGCCGGTCGATCTTCGGCAGGACTGGCCGGCGGCGCTGCAACAGGAGGGCTTCGACGTGGCATCGCCCACGGCGTGGCTGGCCGAGGGCCTGCTCATGTATCTGCCGACCGAGGCGCAGGATCGGCTCTTCGAACTGATCGTGGATCAGAGCGCACCGGGCAGCAGGATCGCCGTCGAGGCCGTCGGGCCGGACAATGCCAAGCGGCACGAGTTCCGCAGCAAGATGCGCCAACATTTCGACCGGGCTCGCAAGCTGGCGGGGATGGACGGAGAGTCTCTCGACGTCGGATCGTTGATGTACCACGACGAGAAGCGCACCGACGTACCCCAGTGGCTCGCCGGGCGTGGGTGGACGGTTCGGGCGATTCCGGCTGAGGTTGAGATGTCGGATGCGGGCCGCCTGGGCTACATCGAAGAGGACTTGCGCGGCAACACCCTGATAGAAGCCGAGCTCAAGGGCTGACGGAGCTTGGCCCCCGGGGGTGCGGGGTTCTCAGGTCCCAACTGGTTGGTTACCATCGGTGATACAGCTCACTCAGCTGCCGTCGCTCGTCCGTGTACGCGTACGTGACCTGCGGAGATGTACTCATTGATGAGCGTGCCATCGAGAGGAACGGATATGACCACCGAGATCTCTACGCCCGCCGAACAGGATGCTGCGTCCGAGCCCTCACGCATTCCGGGGATCGTCCGGGGCCTGCGCGAGACCTTCGCGACGGGCAGGACTCGCGAATACGATTGGCGCAAGGCGCAGCTCGTCGGCTTGGAACGACTCTTCACCGAGAACGAGGCCGCGATTGCCACCGCGCTGCATGAAGACTTGGGGCGCTCCTCGGCCGAAGCCTGGATAGCCGATGTTGTCGGGTCCGTCGTCGAGGTCGTCTATGCCCGCAAGAATCTTCGACGCTGGATGCGGCGCAAGCGGGTACGCGGCCTTCCGTTGGCCCAGCAGCCGGCCAAGGCATGGTCGGTACCCGAGCCGTACGGCACAGTGCTCGTCATCGGTGCCTGGAACTTTCCCCTGTATCTGACGCTTGGTCCTGTGGTGGGCGCACTGGCGGCGGGCAACACCGTGGCCATCAAGCCATCGGAGATCGCGCCCGCTTCATCGGCGTTGATGGCCAAACTCATTCCGCAGTACCTCGACCCGCATGCAGTGGCCGTCGTCGAGGGCGACGGCGCGGTGACGCAAGAACTGCTGGCGCAGGGTTTTGACAAGGCCCTGTTTACCGGTGGCACCGAGATCGGCAAGCGCATCCTGGAAGGCGCTGCGCAACACCTGACACCGGTCGCGCTGGAATTGGGTGGCAAGTCACCCGTCTACGTGGCCGCTGATGCCAATATCGAGGTCGCTGCGCGCCGCATCGGATACATGAAGGGTCTCAACTCCGGTCAGGTGTGTCTGGCTCCCGACTATGTCCTGGTCGACCCGGCGGTTCGCGATGAGCTGGTCGAGAAGATCACGGCTGCGTGGGCAGAGTTCCAGGCCGATAAGGAGTCCAAGGGACTGCGCGTGGTCAATCAGCGGCAGTTTGATCGCTTGGTGGGTTACTTGGCCGCGACCGAGGGCGAGGTTGCCACCGGCGGTGGCTCCGATGCCTCTGCGCTTACCATCGAGCCGACGATCGTGGTGGATCCGAGCGCGGACGAGCCGCTCATGCAGAACGAGATTTTCGGTCCGATCCTGCCGGTGCTGACCGCCGACTCTCTCGACGACGCCATCGATTTCATCAATTCGCGGCCAAAGCCATTGGCGGCCTATGCCTTCACGGAGTCGAAGCGGGTCGGTAACCGATTCATCGACGACGTACCTGCCGGTGGCACGGTGATCAATCACCTGCTGTACCACGCTGTTATTCCGAACCTGCCCTTCGGTGGTGTCGGTGCCAGCGGTATGGGCGCCTACCACGGCAAGGCCGGTTTCGATGAGTTCAGCCACCTCAAGTCGACGCTGTACAAGAGCACCAAGATGGACCTCAAGCTGCCGTATCCGCCGTACCTGGAGAAGAACCTGAAGTTGATGAAAAAGCTTATGTAGTTCGAGGTTCCGTTCTCTGCGTTGTTCAGCAACCACATTATTCAGCAACCCAGCCAATTTCCCATTGAAATACCAAGTGAATTAGGAGTTCTGCATGCCGGGAGTGCAAGACCGGGTAATTGTCGTGACCGGAGCCGGTGGGGGGCTGGGCCGCGAGTACGCGCTTACTCTCGCCAGTGAGGGCGCCTCGGTTGTCGTCAACGACTTGGGCGGTGCCCGCGACGGATCCGGCGCCGGCTCGGCCATGGCGGACACTGTGGTCGACGAGATCAAGGCTGCCGGGGGCCGTGCGGTCGCCAATTATGACAGCGTCGCCACCGAAGAAGGCGCGGCGAACATCATCAAGACCGCTCTCGACGAGTTCGGTGCCATTCACGGTGTGGTGAGCAACGCCGGAATCCTGCGGGACGGCACGTTCCACAAAATGACTTACGAGAATTGGCATGCGGTGCAACAGGTTCACCTGTATGGCGGCTATAACGTCACCCGCGCCGCATGGCCGCATTTCAGGGATCAGGGCTACGGGCGCATCGTGGTGGCCACCTCGACCAGCGGCTTGTTCGGCAACTTCGGACAGGCCAACTACGGCGCCGCCAAGCTCGGCCTCGTCGGGCTCATCAACACCCTCGCGCTGGAGGGTGCCAAGTACAACATCCACTCCAACGCGATCGCGCCGATCGCAGCTACCCGCATGACCGCCGATATCGCCCCCGAAGCGGTACTGGACAAGCTGCCACCGTCCTTCGTCGCGCCGGTCGTCGGATACCTGTGCACAGAGGAAAGCGCCGACAATGGTTCGGTTTTCGTCGTCGGCGGCGGCAAGGTGCAACGTGTCGCACTGTTCGAGAACGCCGGCGCGGACTTCGACGCACCGCCCACCGTGGACGAGGTTGCCGAGAAGTGGTCGCAGATCGCGGATCTTTCTCATGCCGTGAAGGCCGGCCCTCCGTCGCTCGCATGAAAGCGATACAGGCACAGTCGTTATCGGGTCCGGAAGGGCTGGTCTACACCGATATAGACGAACCGAGAGCCGGCGATCATGTCGTGATCGTCGACGTCAAGGCCGCGGGAGTCTGCTTTCCCGACTATCTGATGACCAAGGGCGAGTACCAGCTGAAAATGGAGCCGCCCTTCGTTCCGGGAATTGAGACCGCCGGGGTGGTGCGCTCGGCCCCGGAAGGCTCCGGGATCAATCCCGGTGACCGGGTGATGGCCTTCAATTTCATTGGCGGGTACGCGGAACGGGTCGCGGTGGCTCCGTCCAATATCCTGCCGACCCCACCTCAGCTGGACGATGCCGAGGCCGTCGCCCTCATCGCCAACTACCACACCATGTACTTCGCCTACGCCCGCCGAGGGCAGCTGCGCGCGGGGGAGACAGTGCTGGTGCTCGGCGCTGCGGGCGGTATCGGTACCGCGGCGATCCAGATTGCCAAGGGCATGGGCGCCAAGGTCATAGCCGTGGTTAACCGTACTGCCGCAACGGAATTCGTCAAGAGCACCGGCGCCGATATCGTCCTGCCGTTAGAAGAGGGCTGGGCGAAGGCGGTGCGCGAGGCAACCGGCGGGGTCGGTGTCGACATGGTGGTGGATCCCATCGGTGGGCCTGCCTTCGACGACGCGGTGCGTACGCTGGCCTCCGAGGGACGGCTGCTTGTCGTCGGATTCGCGGCCGGTGCGATACCGACGATTAAGGTGAATCGCCTACTGCTGCGCAATGCCTCGGTGATCGGTGTGGCCTGGGGTGAGTTCCTGCGCACCCATTCGGACTACCTGTACGAGACGCAGGCAGGGCTGGAAAAGCTGGTGGCCGAGGGTATGCGGCCGCCGGTGAGCGCGCGGATTCCGCTGTCGGAAGGACGCCGGGCGCTCCAGGACTTCGCCGATGGCAAGGTGTACGGAAAGATGGTGCTCGTACCGTGAGTACCAAGGTATTCAACGGAATTGACCAGGTCACTGTCGGCGACCTCGGCATAACCGATTGGCTCGCGGTCGACCAGGAGCGTGTCAACACCTTCGCCGATGCCACCGGTGATCACCAGTGGATACACGTTGATACCGAACGGGCCGTCGATGGCCCGTTCGGTGGCACCATCGCGCACGGGCTGCTCACCCTGTCGTTGCTTCCGCAGTTCCAGTCCCAGCTGATCCGGGTCGACAACATCACGATGGGGATCAACTATGGGTACAACAAGATTCGGTTTCTGAATCCGGTCCGGGTGGGATCGAGGCTGCGGGCCCGTGCTGAGGTGACCAATGTCGAGCAGAAGCCCGGCGCCGTGGACGTGACGATCTTGACAACCGTCGAGATCGAGGGTGCCGACAAGCCGGCGTGTGTGGCTGAATCGATTTCGCGCTACATCGGGTAGCCCAATCGGAAGGCCGCGTTAGGGATCCGGGGCGACGGCCATTTCGGACAGTCCGGGAAATGGCGAAAAACGACGTGTTGTGGACGCGATACCTATTCTCGTCCAATGAGCGCGACCTGCGAGTTTTGTCGTTCTATGTCAAATGATTGGACACCGCATATCGCAGAGTGTCGAAAATCTCACCGTGATCTACGACGATGTGTAGATCACGTCAGTCAGGTGTTATGTTACTGCTCAGTTCGGGCCCTGCATTCTCTGTGACCAGCGAAGATGGTGGGCCCGAGAGGTTTGGATGAGAGGGCATCACGTGGGTCAGTCAGCACACGGACGTGTTGCCCTGGGGTATTGGGTGCATTCGATCGTGAGCGCGCGATGACCACGTTCGACACGGCCAGTGCAGGCCGGCCCGCGACACCATCCCGTGACGCCGTATCCGGCGCCCTCAAGGAGTACGTCCGCAAGCATCCGGTGCAGGCGGTAGAAACCGCAGGCAGTCAGATCGTCCTCGGTGTACGGGCGATGCAGTACATGTTCTCGGACCTCGTCCACCGTGCGTTCCCGTGGAAGGAATTCATCCACCAGGGCGCGTTTATGGCGGGTAGTGCCGTGGTTCCGACGCTCCTGGTGGCCATTCCGATCGGTGTCACCCTGTCCATCCAGTTCGCTCTGCTGGCGGGCCAGGTCGGCGCATCCTCGTTGGCAGGTGCCGCGAGTGGTGTCGCGATCGTGCGTCAGGGCGCCTCGCTGGTTGCCGCGGTGCTGATGGCCTCCGCGGTGGGTTCGGCCATTACCGCCGACCTTGGTTCACGAACCATGCGTGAAGAGATAGATGCCATGGAAGTGATGGGTGTGTCGGTGATCCGGCGGCTCGTCGTCCCGCGCGTCGCCGCCGCCGTCCTGGTCGGTGTCGGCCTCACGGGTACAACCTGTTTTGTCGGCTTCCTGGCCAGCTACTTGTTCAACGTCTACTTCCAGCACGGCGCACCGGGAAGCTTCGTCGCGACCTTCGCCTCGTTCACTCGGGTCGACGATCTGATCTTGGCCTTGCTGAAGGCGATTCTCTACGGTCTCATCGTTGCCATCGTCGCGTGCGACAAGGGGCTGACCACCAAGGGTGGTCCGGCCGGTGTCGCGAACTCGGTGAATGCCGCGGTCGTGGAGTCAATCCTGGTGTTGATGCTGATTAACGTGCTCGTCAGCCAGGTGTACGTCATGGTCTTCCCCCGGCACGGGATATAGGGACGCACCGTGACTATCTCTACATACCGTCCTAAGGGCGTCCAGCCGATCATCGACGCCGGGCATCGGGTCGCGCAGTCGATTCGGCGGCTCGGACACATGCTCGCGTTCTTCGTGGAGGCCATGGCCTCCATTCCGAACGCCTTGCGCTATTACTCCAAGGAGTTCTTCCGGCTGCTGGCGGACGTCACCTGGGGTAACGGCTCGCTGGTCACCGGTGGCGGCACGGTTGGCGTCGCCGCCGTGCTGGGCGCCACGATCGGCGCACTGATCGGTATCGAGGCCTACAACCTGCTGAACATCATCGGCCTGGGCCCGGCCACCGGATTCATCTCATCCCTGGTGTCGACGCGCGAGTTGGCGCCGGTGATGGCTGCCCTGGCCTTTGCGATGCAGGCCGGCTGCCGGTTCACCGCGCAGTTGGGCGCTCAGCGCATCAACGAGGAGATCGACGCGCTGGACGCGCTGGCGATCCGGCCCATCCCTTACCTGGTGACCACCCGCCTGCTGGCCTCCACCGTCGCGGTCGTTCCGCTGTACCTGCTGTGCCTGGTCGTCAGCTACATCACCTGCCGCCTGCTTGTCGGGATCTCCAGCGGCGGCTCAATCGGCGGTGCCTACAACCACTACTTCACGATGATGTTGAGCGGTACCGATATCGTCTACTCGGTGATCAAGGCCGTCATTTTCGTCTGGATCGCGTCAACCATCCAGTGCTACTTCGGATTCAACGCCTCGGGTGGACCCGAGGGCGTGGGTGTGGCCGCCGGGCACGCGATGCGCGCCGCCATTACCGTCGTGATTATCGTGAACATGCTTCTCACGATGGCGTTGTGGGGAGTCGATGCCGGCGCAAGGTTCGGTGGTTAACGTGAGTGCTGGTTCATTCTCTGCCAACGGCCGCGGCTGGTCCGACCGTACGCTGCTCCTCTCCGGCATCGCCGTGCTGGCCATCCTGGGATTGGTGACCGGGGTGCTGCTGGCCAAGTCCAAGGGCCTGCTGGAAGACACCGTCAAAGTCAACGCCCAGCTCATGAACGTCGGTGACGGTCTGCCCGAGCGTGCCGATGTGAAATTCCGCGGCATGCTCGTTGGAGCCGTCACGTCGGTGACACCGGCCGAGGACGGCAAGCCGAACATCGTGCACATCGACCTGAAGTCGGAGCACGCCAGCGGAATTCCGAGCACGGTCACCGCGCGCGTGGTGCCGAGCAATGTGTTCGCGGTGTCATCCGTGCAGCTGGTCGACAACGGTGACGGCGCCGCGGTACGCGACGGCGCCGTGATCACCGAGGACACCAAGCTGCCGACAGTGCTGTTCCAGACCACGACCAACAAGCTGCGCCAGGTGCTTGCCGCCACTGAACGGCAACGGGGCGACGCGCCGATTGGTTTGATCGGCGTATTCGGCGAGGCCACCCAGGGCCGCGGCGACAAGCTGTTGACCTCGGGTGCTCGGCTGCAGTCGATCCTCACCGAGTTCAACGCCATGGTGACCGCCAGCCCCAACGATCCCTCGACGATCGCGGCGCTTGAGAAGGTGTCGGCGGCACTTAGTACCAGCTCGCCGCGACTGTTGGACAACCTGGAGAATGCCCTGGTCCCGCTGCGTACCTTGGCCCAGAAGCAAGCCGATGTGCGCGGTCTGCTGTCGGCCGGTTTGCACACGACCGGTACGGCGGCCACTGCCATTGACAACCACATCGACCAGATGATCGGCATCGGCACTCACCTGACGCCGGTTGTCGGTGTCCTGGCGCAGCACACGGACCAGTTCGTACCGATCGCATCGCGCATCAAGGTGCTCTCGGACGCGATATTCGAGAACGGATGGGATCCGGGCCGCCAGGTCCTGGGCCTGAACCTGATCCTGTCGTTCAGCCCGGCCTGGACCTATGTGCGCGACGACTGCCCGCGGTACGGAGAACTGGCCGGACCCAGCTGCACCACCGCACCCGAGACCCGCCAGTGGATCGATATTCCCGAGGTGCTGCAGCCCGGTAGCTACAAGCCGCCGCCGGATATCGCTCCGCCGCCCGGAACCATCTTCCCGCCGACTGCGGCCGACATCATGCTGCACGGCTCAGGTCCTAACCCTCAGGAAGTCGACCGGGCCGCGAACCCGGTGCTGCCGCCGTTCGGTCCGCCACCCAATCCGGCGCCTGCCGGAGTGGCACCGGCGTCGTTCGGTGGAAACGTCGGACCTGTGGGAAGCGCGACCGAGCGCACGCAACTGGGCAAGGCACTCGGTGGGGACCCAAGCGCCGCACAGCAGCTGCTTCTGGGCCCAGTGGCTCGTGGCACGACGATCTCTGTCAGTCGTGAGGGGTCGGAGGCCGATGCCGGCCAAGCCGATCCGGCCCCAGGGAATCAGATGCAGCCCAACTCGGCCCAGGGAGGCGGACGATGAAGAACTTCCGGGCCGCGGTGGTCGGACTGTCACTGTTCGTCGTGTTCGCCATCGGCGTGACGACCCTGGTGTACGGCACTCTGCTCCGCGACACCACGGGCTCGACCAAGAGCTATAGCGCGATTTTCACGGATGTCACCGGTGTGCGCGTCGGCGACGACGTGCGCATTGCGGGCGTGCGTGTGGGCCGGGTCGATTCGATCGAGCTGGATGGCTCGCTCGCCAAGCTCAAGTTCCGGGTCAAGAGCAACCAGAATCTGTACGGCAATTCGATTGTCTCCGTGACCTACCAGAACATCATCGGCCAGCGGTACATCTCGCTGTCCCGGGGGCTGGATGGTAGCCCGGAGCGCTTGCCGGAAGGCAGCGTGATTCCTGTCGAGCGCACCGAGCCGTCCTTCGACGTCGGTGCGCTGCTCAACGGATTCGAGCCGTTGTTCACCCTGTTGGATCCGAAGCAGGTCGACAACCTGTCCAATGGGCTCATCGACGCCTTCGCCGGTGACCGGGGCGCGCTGGCCCATGTCGTGGAGCAGACCACCGAGATCACAAAATCCTTTGCCGGACGCGATCAGTCGCTGGGGGGCCTCATCGAGAACCTCAACACCGTGCTGGCGAACGTCGCCAAACAGAACGACAACCTGGACCAACTCGTGGTCCAGAGCCAGAACGTCGTCGGCGAACTGGACAATCGCCGCAAGAGTCTGGTCTCGTCCATCGGTTCGGCCACACATGTGGTCAGCCGGATCCAGACCATCGGTGACAACGTGTACCCGCAGCTGCAGGAGCTTGTCTATCGCGAGCCGGGTACTGCCGCGCATATTCTCGCCAACCAGGACCAATTCGCGTTCCTGGGCTCCAATCTGCCGCTGCTCCTGAAGGGGCTGGCCCGCACAACGCAGGACGGCGCCTACGGCAATTCGTATGCCTGCCAGCTGAACCTCAACGGGTTCTTCCCGGGACTCAATGATCTGGTGCCCGCTATCGTCCGGCACGCCACGCACGGTGGTGTCGCCAAGTACACACCGAAATGCCGAGGGACCGAATGAGCCCCCGTGAACGCAGGCTAGAAGACCGCAGCAAGTTCTGGATCGGCATGATCGCCGTCGGCGTCGTCACCGCGATCATCGCGTCGATGCTGCTGTACCGCCAGATCGGTTTCGGATACACCCGGTACAAGGCAGAATTCGCGCAGGCGGCGCAGCTCAAGAAGGGTGACTACGTCAGCGTCGCAGGCGTTGATGTCGGCGAGGTCAAAAGCGTTGTGCTCGACGGCACCAAGGTGCTTGTCGACATGCGGGTGCGCGACGAGGTGAAGCTGGGTGCCGAGACGCAGGCCGCGATCAAGACCACCACGCTGCTCGGTTCGCGCTATGTCGAGCTGCGGCCGCGTGGCGCGGGTGTCATCCCGAACAAGCGAATCGCGTTGTCGCACACAGAGGTGCCATACGACTTGCAGGCGTTGCTCGCCGATACCGCTGCCACCTACGAGCAGGTCGACACGACTAAGCTGGCGCAGTCCATCGACATCCTGGCCAAGCAGCTCGACGGGCTGCCCGAGGCGCTGCCCGATGCCATGAAGAATCTGAAGGAACTGTCGGGGATCGTCTCCACCCGGCGGACGCAGATCGGCGAGTTGCTCAAGAGCGCGTCCACCGTCACCGCGACGCTGCATCGGCAGCAGGCGAACCTCGGACACCTGGTATTTCAGGGGCGGGACCTGTTGGGGGAATTCGTATCCCGCAAGGCATCGTTCCAGCGTCTGATGGCGTCGATCACCAAGGTTGTCGACCTGCTGAGCAAGGTCGTGGTCAAGGACCGGCCCGCCTTCGAGAAGCTGTTGCAGCAGCTGCGGGATGTCACGGCGATGGCCAGCGATCATGACGACTACATACGAAACTTGTTACAGATCCTGCCCGTACCGCTGCGGAACCTGACGAACGCCACCGGCTCGGCGTACTCCATGAACATCAACCTGACCAACGGTCTGGTCGTGGACAACTGGATGTGCGCGATCAGTAGCCGCGCCGAGCAATGGGGTCTACTCGAGTACTTCAAGGACTGCGCATGAGCGTGAACGTGACACAGCAGGGGTCTACCGCGCGCCGCGTCTTCATGATCGGTGTGGTTGCGGTGCTGGTGATTGCCGCCGCGATCGGCGGCTACCTGGGTCTGCGCAAGGCCGGTGTGGTGGATGACAAGATCGCCGTCACCGCCCAATTCGACGAAGGCTCAGGCCTTTTCGTGGGCAATGTGGTCGAGGTGCTCGGCCTGCCGGTAGGCGCCATCGAATCGGTGGAGGCCAAGGGCACTTATGTCGAGGTCAAGTTCAACGTCGACAGGGACGTGAAGGTGCCCGCGAATGTCATCGCCGCGGCTTTCACCAGCTCAGTCCTCACCGATCGGCACGTTGCGTTGAGCCCGCCGTACACCGAGGGCCCGGTGCTCAAGGACGGCGATGTCATCCCGCTCGACCGCACCCGCACCCCCGTCGGATTCGACCGGGTGCTGGCGACCGTCGACAAGCTTGCCTCGGCGATGAAGGGTGACGGGAAGGGCAACGGTCCGGCCGCCGATTTGGTCAACATCGGAGCGCAGGCCGCCGCGGGTAATGGCGAGCAGGTCAAAACCGCTCTCGATGAGCTGTCGAAGGCGCTGAAGATGACCACCGATGGCGCCGAGACCAAGGATCAGCTCACCACGATCATCAAGAGCGTGAGCTCCCTGGTGAACGCGATGGGGGAGAACGACAAGGCGATCCGTCAGTTCGGCTCGGCCGTGCACGGCACCGCCGATGTTCTGGCCGCAGAGCGATTCGGCACCGGGGACACCGGTCGCAAGGCCAACGAGGTCCTCAAGAACACCGCCGAACTCCTCGAGAAGAACCGCGACGTCATCAAGGGTCTGCTTGGAAACGGCAACGTCACCCTGCAGTCGTTGACCGACAACCAGCGTGAGCTCAAGGAAACTCTGGATCTGCTGCCGCTGACGCTCGACAACGTGGACCGTGTCATCGACCCGGTGAACGGGTCGATCCGCCTACACCCGCTGTTGGACAAGCTGCTGCTCGAGAGCCAATTCAGCAAGGAAATCTGCAACCTGATGGGCCTGCGGCAGCTCGGGTGCAGCACGGGGACGTTGGCCGACTACGGTCCCGATTTCGGGCTGACCTACATGCTCGACGGCATGGCCAGGATGGGGCAGTGATGAGCCGCTTGAAGGTTTCCAAGCTGAGAGTGGCCGCATTGGCTGCGGTCGGCGCCGTCGCCCTATCGGCTTGCAGTCCACCGGGACTCGACAGTCTGCCGCTTCCGGCCCCCAACATGGGCTCGCAGTCCTACAAGCTGACCGCACGATTCGCCAATGCGCTCAACCTTCCCGCGAAGGCCAAGGTTCGTCTCGGCGGAGCCGATGTCGGCGAGGTCGAGTCGATGGACGCCGTCGACTATGTGGCGGTGGTGCAGCTGCGCATCCGTCAAGGTGTGCGGTTGCCCGTCGGAACCACGGCACAGCTACGCACGGCCACCCCGCTCGGCGATGTATTCGTCGCCGTCACTCCACCGGACAAGGGCACCGGTCAGCTCCTCAAGGACGGGGGCACACTGGATCTGGACAACACCTCTTCGGCAGCCACGGTTGAAGGCGTGCTCGCCTCTGCGGCCGTGCTTGTCAACGGTGGCGTCATTCGCAACCTGACACACGTAGTAAACGGTCTGGGAAAGTCTTCCGGCGGCAATGGCAGTAACGGCATCGTGTTCGGTGACATCGTGAAGCAGTCAGATCAGTTGATGGGCACGCTCAACGGCCGGTCGTCGCAGATCCAGAACTCATTGGACAAGACCTCACAGCTGGCCTCGACGCTGTCGGCGCGGGAGAAGACGATCAACGATCTGCTGGAGGCAGGCGCGCCGGCGCTGAAGGCGATCGATCCCGACCAGGTCGGCGATCTCGCCGATACTGCCGGTCACATCTCCGATCAGCTGGCGAAGTTCCCGTCGATCCAGGGCACGGATAGTCGCAGCATGATCGCCGATTTCAACTCGATTTCACGGGGCTTCAACGACATCGCGGTGAGCCCCGACACCAGCCTGGTCGCATTGAACCGATTGATCCCGATGCTGGTGAAGGCGAATGCGGGTAGCGGCTTGGCCGTGGACGTCAACATGGCCAAGCTCGCGCTGGGCAACTGGCCCGACGCCGGGTACAAGGGCGACCCGACATTCCACGGCCCC
Organism: Mycobacterium sp. NGS15; assembly: GCF_059813245.1. Taxonomy (NCBI): domain Bacteria; kingdom Bacillati; phylum Actinomycetota; class Actinomycetes; order Mycobacteriales; family Mycobacteriaceae; genus Mycobacterium; species Mycobacterium sp. NGS15. Next base: position 387,325 of record NZ_JCALEF010000001.1, read on the forward strand.
AAGCAGGCCGACTGGGGTTACCTCGTCGGCAGCTTCAAGTACTCGCTCTACCGGTTGCAGGAGCGGGTTGTTGGTCAGGGGCCGAACCCGCCTGCCCCGGCGCCCGCGCCGGAAGCGCCGCCTGCCCCGGCACCAGAACCAGGACCGGGCCGATGACCGCGCCCGCGACTGGCCCCACACAGTCCCATGGTCTGCTGGAATCGATTTCCCGAGGGCTGCTGGCGGCCTCCGATATCTTCAAGCGCAGCTGGAAATGGCTGTCCGTAGTCGGCTTGGTGGGCATCCTCGTCATCTGCGTCGGGTACGTGATGTTCGGGACCCTGAAGGTCAATCCGATCGAGTCCAAGTACCGGGTGAAGGTGCAGCTGCACGAATCCGGTGGGCTGCTGCCGAATCAGGAAGTCACGCTGCGCGGAGTACCGATCGGCCGGGTGCAGTCCGTCAACCTGGAGAAGGGCGGCGTGGTTGCGACCGCCGCGATCGACGGTGCGGTGAAGTTGCCGGCCAACAGCGAGGTGCGTGTCTCTGGATTGTCGCCCGCTGGTGAGCAGTATCTCGACTTCCGTCCGACGACGAACGACGGCCCATTCCTGGGGAACAACAGCGTTGTCGCGCTGGGCCAGGCGAGCACTCCGATGACCCTCGCGCAGGTGCTGGCGGATTCCGATGGGCTACTGGCACAGCTTGATACCGACAAGCTGAGCACCATCCGCAAGGAGCTCGGTGTCAGCACGCAAGGCCCGGAAAAGCTCGCCGATATCTTCGACGGGGGCACGTTCCTCATCACCACCCTCGATGGTGTGCTGCCGGAAACGGTGACCCTGTTGAAGTCGAGCAAGGTGACCTTCTCGACGCTCGTCGACCTCAACTCGGGGCTGGATGCGACCGGCCAGCAGCTGGGCAGCACGTTCGGCGGGTTGAAGAAGATGGACGGCGGCTTCCGGACGCTGCTCGGGCGGGCCCCGCAAACACTGCACGGTGTCGACAATCTCTTCACCGATAACTCCGACACCATGGTGCAGCTCTTGGGCAATCTCGCGACGGTCGCTCAGCTGAACTATGTGCGCGTCCCCGCGCTCAATGCGCTGTTCCCTGGACCGGAGGTGCGTGGGTCGACGCTGGAGAGTGCGGCGACGATCTTCCACGATGGCGCCATTTGGGCTCTTGCCGACCTGCTGTATCCGCGGCCCACATGCGATTACGCGACGCCACGCAAACCCGTCTCGGATGCCAGCTTCTATGAGCCGGCGCTGTACTCCACGTACTGCGCCAACCCCGACCCGGCTGTGCTGGTTCGCGGTGCTCGCAACGCGCCGCGTCCGGCCGACGACGACACCGCGGGCCCGCCGCCCAACGCCGACCTGGCGAAGGTGGCAGATCCAACGCCCCGGGGCAAGTGGAGCGTTCCGACGCCGTATGGTGGACCGCAGTGGCCTCTCCCGATCCCCGGAGATGCACCTTTACCGCCCGATGCGCCTGCGCCACCGCCCGGTTTCGGTAATACTCCACCCACCGGACGCTAGGCGCGCTCGGGCAGGTACCAGTACGACGCGCAAGGAGCACCACCATGGCAGATGACGCTGCCGGCAAGGACGCCAAGAAGGCGGATGAGTCCGCGGTGACCTCGGATACCGCGAAAACGAAGGCCGCGGAGGCCGACGAATCTTCGGCACCGCCGTCACCGTCGTCACAGGCCGAATCGACTCCGGGCGCGGTAACCGACGCCGTCGCGGACGAGGTTGCCGATTTCGACGCGGAGACAGCGGCGAAGGATTCCGAGGATTCTGAGGACACCGACGGCTCTGAGGACACCGACGACGAGGACATCAGCCTCGAACCGGATGAAGAGGAAAAAACTCCGAAGCGCATGCAGGGGCGGCACTGGGCCTGGACCGCGGCCGCCGTCGTGGTGATCGCGATCGCCTCCGGGACAGCCATCATCGGCCGTCTCTACGAAGAGCAGCGCTCCGAAGAGCGGTCTTCTCGTGAGGCCCTCGCCGCGGCACAGGAATTCGCCGGGGTACTGACCAACGTGGACAGCGCCAAGCTCGACGATAACTACAACAAGACCATGGACGGGTCTACGGGCAAGTTCAAGGACATGTACGGCAAGTCCAGCGCGCAGCTGCGGCAGATCCTGGTGGAGAACAAGGCCAGTTCGCGCGGAGTCGTCGTCGACTCGGCGGTGAAGACGGCGACGCCGAACAAGGTCGAGGTTCTCCTGTTCATCGATCAGTCGGTGTCCAATGTCGCGGTGCCCGAGCCCCGTATGGATCGCAGCCGAGTCCAGATGACGATGGAGAAGGTCGACGGACGCTGGCTGGCCAGCGATGTCGAGCTGACCTAGACGCGCGCGATGACTGTCGGTGGGCTGCTGCTCGTAGCCCTGGGGATCGCCATCGGGATGGTCGGCATCGTGGTGCCGATGGTCCCCGGAACGACATTGGTGGTGCTCTCCATCGGCGCGTGGGCGCTCGTCGAATCCACCACGAAGGCCTGGGTGGTTCTGGGCGTTGTGGCGGCTCTCGCCGTCGTGACCATAGTGGTGAAGTACGTCTGGCCCGCTCAGCGCATGCGCGAGGCGGGCGTGCCCACATTGAGCCTGGTACTTGGCGGGGTTGCGGCGATCGTGGGGTTCTTCGTGATCCCGGTGGTGGGGTTGGTGATCGGCTTCGTGCTCGGCATCTATCTCGCGGAGTTCCTGCGACGCAATAGCCAGAAGCAGGCCTGGGGAGCGACCGTCACGGCAGTGAAGGCGGTGGCTACCTCGATCGGCATCGAGATGGTGGGTGCGATGGTGTCGGCAGGCATCTGGCTGGGCGCCGTACTGACCTGAATAGTGGGCTAGGTCAGTGCTGTCCGCAGTGCCGCAAGACCGTCGCCGCCGACCCCGGCAGCTGTCAGCATCGCTTCGGGCGACCCGAAAAGCTTTGTAATTTCCCCGAATCCGGTGTCAAGGTACTCCTCGCGAACGCCGAGCACCTCATCGGAGAGCATCGCAGCCATGGTCTGCGCGAGCTCGGGTTCGGCGGCATCCATCTGTGCGGAGATGTGGGCTCGCATTGCAGCGATCGCGGCATTGCTGCGCAGGTAGTCCGCGGCGATATCGGCGTAGTCGATGCCGACTGAATGCAGCACCACCCCGATGAGCAGCCCGGTCCGGTCCTTGCCCGCCGCGCAGTGCACCAAAGCCGTTGCACCGGTGGCGAGTTGATCGGTTACCGCCTTGAGAGCCACGAGGGTGCCGGGGAGTTCGACGAACCGGCGATACTCGGCCAGCATGAACTCCACCTGCGATGCCGGGTCCGGGCCACGGCCCGAGGTCATGCTGGTGATCATCATCTGTCGGTAGGCAATTTCGTGAGGAGCGCGTTCCTCCCCGGCTGCCGGGGTGGCGAACGGAACCTCGTGCACCCGGATGCCCTCGTCCACGCGATCGGAGCCGGTGCGCTCGATCTCAGTGGGGCTGCGTAGGTCATACAGGTCGGTGACGCCGAATGCCCGCAGCGTCTGGGCACCCGCCGGGGTGAGACCGCTGAGTTCTGAGGACCGGAACAGCACTCCGGGCCTGATGGTGACCGGTGAATCCGCACCGCCGACGTCCCTGAAGTTCCAAATACCCTCTACCGTGCTGTCTGCAGGGGAGGCGGTCGATTCGGCGCTGGAGATCGTCACACCTCCACGGTAGCGGGCGTCTTTTCGACGGCGCTCTCGCCCGGTTTGTGGCGGAATAGCACGAAGAATGCGACCGTGACCACCAACGAGTACCCGGCGAAGCTCAGCCAGATGCCGTGCCAGTCCTTGCTCTGATCCGGATAGGTGAAGAAGTACTCGATGACAGCACCGCTGATGAGACTGCCCAGCATGGCGCCCACCCCGTTGGTCATCAGCATGAACAGGCCCTGCGCACTCGCCCGGATCGCGGGACCACACTGGTCCTCGACGAACAGCTGGCCCGACACGTTGAAGAAGTCGAAGGCCATGCCGTAGACGATGCAGGACAGCACGATCATCCAGAGTCCATCGCCGGGGTTGCCGTAGGCGAACAGTCCGAAGCGCAGTGTCCACGCCACCATACTCATGAGCATGACTGTCTTGATTCCAAAGCGGCGCAGGAAGAATGGGATGGCCAGGATGAACAGAGTCTCCGAGATCTGCGAGATGGACATGATGATGGCGGGATGCTCGACGGCGAAGAGGTTCTGGTACGCGTCGACGCTCGCGAAGTCATGTAGGAAGGTGTCGCCGTAGGCGTTGGTGAGCTGCAGGGCGCCGCCGAGCAGCATCGCGAAGATGAAGAAGACTGCCATCGTGCGGTGACGGAAGAGAGTGAAGGCGGTGAGTCCGAACCTGTCGGTGAATGTGGTGCTGTGCCTGCGGTCCAGCTTCGGCGGGCAGCTCGGCAGCGTGAACGCGTAGAGACCCAGGAGTAGCGCCGCCGTTCCGGCGACGTAGAACTGGCCGGCGGAGGTTTCCAACTTCAGCAGGCTCACTGTGTGCAGTGCGACGATGAACCCGACGGTGCCCCACACCCGGATCGGCGGGAAGCTGACAACGGTGTCCCTGCCGGCATCTTTGAGCGCGTTGAAGGCGACCGTGATGGCCAGTGACAGTGACGGCATGTAACACAGCATGTTGAGCAGCAGAACCCAGAAAAAGGTGGTTGGGCTGGTCACCAGGGGAAGGGTGAAAAGCGTTACCGCCCCACCGAGATGCAATATTCCGTATAGCTTTTCGGCGTTTACCCACTTATCTGCGATCACCCCCATGATGGGCGGTGTGAGGATCGCCGCGATGCCCATGGTGGAGAAGGCGGCGCCGAAGTGGGTACCCGACCAGTGCTTGTTGTTGAACCAGTAGGCCCCGAGCGTCAGCAGCCACGCTCCCCACACGAAGAACTGCAGGAAGTTCATGACGATGAGGCGGGTAGAGAGGTTCATTGGACACCAATACTGGGGGACATCGGCCCAGTTGGCAGCGTGAACGGTTAAGGAATGTCACGGCCCCTCGCTCGTGATTTGTGCCGTCAGGTAAACATGACCCATGCACAAGGACGTGTCCCCTCCACCCGATGGCCCCGCGGGCGACGCGACGCTCGATGCCGATGCCATTCCCGCGAGCTTGTTGGAGTACCTCAACCGCGAGCTGGGGGAGGAGGTCGGTGTCCGCAGGCTCTCAGCCGGGCATTCGAATCTGACCTATGTGGTCACGGGAAATTCTGGTGCGCAGTGGATTATGCGGCGCCCGCCGTTCGGTCGGCTGCAGGCCGGCGCCCACGATGTGATGCGTGAATACCGGGTGCTCGATGCGCTCAGCGCGGCGCAGGTGCGGGTTCCTCGTGTCACCCTGGCCAGCACCGATGCCGAGATCTTCGGTGCTCCGTTCTATCTGATGGAGCGCCAGGAAGGCGAGGTGATCAGGGACGTCTCTCCCGAATGGTTTGTGGGGCCGGTGCGGCGGGAGCTGGTGCTCGATCTTGCGGTTGCGTTGGCGGAGATTCACAACGCAGATCCGACGCGGTTGGTGGAGGCCAAGCTGGGACGCGAATCTGGTTATTTGGCAAGACAATTGAAGACATGGGGTGGGCAATGGGAGTCCATCAAGGAGCTGCCCACCGGCCGTGACCTGGAGGATCACACGGCCATTACCGGATGGCTCACCCAGAACTATCCGGGCGACCGCCCCGCGGCCGTGGTGCACGGCGACTACAAGCTGGACAACGTGCTGGTCGATGCGGAAACAGCGCGGATTACCGCGGTACTGGACTGGGAGATGGCGACCGTCGGCGATCCGCTGGCGGACCTGGGCTACCTGCTGTACATGACCCCTGAGCCGGGCGGTGAGGTCGCCATGGCGGAGCTGACCGGGGCGGTGACCGCACAGGAGGGCTGCCCCTCGCATGCCGAGATCGCCGAAGCCTACCGCGAGGCGCGAACCGGAGATCAAAGTTATTGGACACCAGCGGATTTGATCTATTACCAGGTGTTGGGCGGCTGGAAGCTCGCCACACTGCTGGAGGTGTCCTACCAACGGCATCTCGCCGGAACCACTGACGACCCCTTCTTTGCGGAGCTGGACGAGGGCGTACCCAGGCTGCTTTCGGTGGCTCGCGGCCTCATACCGGCCACTGGTTAGCATCGAGAAACAAATTTCACCGACGAGAGGATCGCCATGGCCGACGAAGTCCTGATCGAACAGCGTGACCGTGTCCTACTGATCACCATCAACCGTCCGGACGCGCGTAACGCGGTCAACAGGGCCGTCAGTCAGGGGCTGGCAGCTGCCGCAGACCAGCTGGACAGCTCCGATGACCTGTCTGTCGCCATCATCACCGGAGCGGGTGGAAACTTTTGCGCGGGAATGGATCTCAAGGCATTCGTGAGCGGTGAGGCGGTGCTGTCGGAGCGCGGTCTTGGTTTCACCAATGTGCCGCCAGGTAAGCCGATCATCGCGGCGGTGGAAGGCTTCGCCCTGGCCGGTGGCACCGAACTCGTGCTGTCCTGCGACCTCGTGGTGGCCGGCCGGAGCGCCAAGTTCGGCATCCCCGAGGTGAAGCGGGGCCTGGTCGCCGGTGCCGGGGGCCTGCTGCGTCTGCCGAACCGGATCCCGTACCAGGTGGCCATGGAGCTGGCGCTGACCGGTGACTCGTTCACCGCAGAAGACGCTGCCAAGTACGGGTTCATCAACCGGCTCGTCGACGACGGACAGGCATTGGATACTGCGCTGGAGCTGGCGGCCAAGATCACCGCGAACGGTCCGTTGGCCGTGGCCGCCACCAAGCGCATCATCGTCGAGTCGGCGAGCTGGGCGCCCGAGCAGGCCTTCGCCAAGCAAGGCGAGATCCTCATGCCGATCTTCGTGTCCGAGGACGCCAAGGAGGGCGCGAAGGCATTCGCCGAGAAGCGTGCCCCCGTCTGGAAGGGCAAGTAGCCCGTCGGATCGGTCTGCGCGGAAGGGGCCGGTGGCGCTCCCAGCCAATCGGCGTACTGTAGTTAGTTGTGCGAACTTGTCTTGGGTAAAGCCCCTTGACCTGCGTCTTTAAATGTACGCACACCTGACATTCATGTTGGATGGGAGACTTGCCGTGGCCAGAACCGAAGGTGACACCTGGGACATCGTGACGAGCGTGGGCGCGACAGCGCTCGTCGTCTCCGCCATGCGTGCCGTGGAGGCGCGTAAGGCGGAGCCGCTCGCGCGAGACGATTACGCACAGCATTTCGTCGCCGCGACCAAGGTTGAGGCACCGATCTTCTCCGAGCTGCTGGAGGACCCCGCCGTCGCCCAGGAACCCGATGTGCAGCTGTTCTCGAGCTACCTCGGGGCACGGACGAAGTACTTCGATGACTTCTTTCTGGCGGCCGGGGATGCGGGCGTCCGGCAGACCGTGATTCTGGCGGCGGGGCTCGACGTTCGTGGATACCGACTGCCCTGGGCACCCGGCACCACCGTCTACGAACTTGACCTCCCGAAGGTGCTCGAGTTCAAGAAGCAGGTTCTTGACGAGCACGGGGCGCGGGCGACGGCCACCGTCCACGATCTGCACATAGATCTTCGCGACGATTGGCCCGCAGCGCTCAGTGCAGCGGGCTTCGATCCGACGCAGCCAACAGCATGGCTGGCCGAGGGACTGCTTCCGTTCCTGCCCGGCACCGCCCAGGACCTACTGTTTGAGCGCATTGTCGACCTGTCCGCACCGGGCAGCCGGGTTGCTGTGGAAGACTTCGGCGCTCCGGGCACCCAGGCGGATCGGATGTCGAATGCGATGGAGAAGGAAGACGGTGCGCTGCAGCGGATCTTCAGGAGCATCGTTGAGGAGGACGCGCCCCCCTCGAGCCTGTGGTTTGGCGATGAGCGTGAGGATCCGGCGCGATGGCTGACCGGCCGCGGCTGGACCGTCGAGGCGACGACCGCGGGTGAACTGCTGCAGCGATACAACCGGGCTCCATTGGCCGGTGAGCATGAGCTGACCGATGCCATGGGGCAGAGCCGGTACTTCACCGCAGTGCTCGGCGCGTAGCCATGGCGCGCACCGAGGGAGACACCTGGGACATCGTGACGAGTGTCGGCTACACGGCACTCGCGGTCGCAGCTGCTCGCGCGCTCGACGCGAAGCTGGATCCGCCACTGGCACATGACGAGTACGCCGAGAAGTTCGTTGCCGCCGCCGGTGAGCCGCACCTAGCCGAGGCAGTAGCCGCCGGTGATATCAGCGGTTTCGCCGGAGCCAATGCTGGATGGGTCGGTGTGCGGACGCGGTTCTTCGATAATTTCTTCGCCGATGCGGCCGGTGCGGGCGTGCGTCAAATAGTCATTCTGGCTGCCGGATTGGACGCACGCGCATACCGATTGCCCTGGCCCACCGGGACGACCGTTTTCGAGGTGGATCAGCCGCAGGTGCTTGAATTCAAAGATCGAGTGCTCGTAGGAGTGGACGCTAGTCCAGCCGCCGGCCGGGTACCGGTGGCCGTCGACCTGCGCGACGATTGGCCGAAGGCATTGGTGGGAGAGAGATTCGACTCCGGACAACCCACCGCGTGGGCTCTGGAAGGGCTATTGCCTTACCTGCCCGGGGCGGCGCAGGACACGCTCTTCGAAAGGCTGCATGAGCTGTCGGCTCCGGGGAGCTGGATTGCGGCCGAGCTGGGTCCCGGGCCGGGAGAGATTGCTCAGTTTGAGCAGGACATGCCGTCGGGTGCGGATTCTCCGGGTCATCCCCGGGTATCCGAGCTCTGGTATGACGATCCGCGGCGCGACACCAAGTTGTGGCTTGCCGAAAGAGACTGGACTGTAACGGAAATCGATCTCGTCGATGCGGCCGTCGGATACGGCCGGCCATTCGGCGAGCAACCGCGCTCGTTCGAAACATTACTGCGCACCAAGTTTTTCACCACTGCGCACCAAGTTTTTCACCGCTACCCGGACAAGCTGAAGGGGCACCATGACTGGCGTCGAGGACAAGAATTCGATCCGCAGCGACGGCGACTCGTGGGACATCGTGTCGAGCGTGGGGTACACCGCGCTGGGGGTCAGTGCGCAGCGTGCCGTGGAGAGTGAGCGGCCCGACGCGCTGATCGTCGACCCCTTCGCCAAACATTTCGTGCTCGCGGCGGGCGAACCCCATTTGATCGATACGATCACCAAACGCGATGCACCACAAGCGTCTCCGTTCGAGTACCTGCGGGGCATGGGCATGCGCAGCCGCTTCTTCGATGAGTTCTTTCTGGATGCCGCGGCCTCCGGTATCCGGCAGGCGGTGATTCTTGCCGCGGGCCTGGACGCCCGGGCACACCGGCTGCCGTGGCCCGCCGGGGTCACCGTGTACGAGCTCGATCAGCCGCAGGTGCTGGCTTTCAAGGACCAGGTGTATGCCGAGCAGGGCGCTGCACCGACGAGTGATCGCCGGACCGTAGCGGTGGATCTGCGTGATGATTGGCCGGCTGCGCTCAAGGAGGCTGGATTCGATTCCGGCCTGCCGACCGCATGGTCGGCCGAAGGGCTGCTGCCGTATCTGCCTGCGGCCGCGCAAGAGCTGTTGTTCGAGCGCGTGGCCGAACTGTCGGCACCCGGCAGCCGGGCCGCCATCGAGGGCCCGACGGGTGTGTTGGGAATGAGTCAGTTCGCGAAGGTCGAACAGAAGTATCGATCCGAGAAGGACACCTTCGGCAAGATCGACATCACCGAGCTGTTCTACGACGAGGAGAAGACGCCGCCCCGCGAGTGGTTCTCCGCACGCGGATGGAACACCCAGGGGCTGGACATGTTTGCGTTGGCGGACCGATATGGCGTGCAGCATCCGGAAGTGCCCGAGGACATCCGAGAACTGGCCGGTGCGATGCACTACCTGACCTGCACCCTGCCGAGCTGAAAGGACTGTAATGACCAACATCGAGGACAAGGATTGGTCGCGTAGCGAGGGCGACTCCTGGGACATCGTGTCCAGCGTCGGTTTCACGGCGCTGGGTGTGGCCGCGGCGCGCGCGATCGAGAAGACGCACGCCGACCCACTGGTGCGCGACGACTACGCGGAGCACTTCGTGCGCGCCGCGGGTGAGCCGCATCTGATTGGGCTCCTGGACAATCCCGATGCGCAGACGCTGAATCCCACCTCAGCATTCCGGCAGATCGGCCTGCGCAGCAGGTTCTTCGACGAGTTCTTCGTGAGTGCAACGAATTCCGGTTGCAAGCAGGCGGTGATCCTGGCCGCAGGACTAGACGTTCGCGCGCATCGGTTGCCGTGGCCGGCAGGTACCAAGGTCTTCGAGCTGGACCAGCCACAGGTGCTGGAATTCAAGGACCGGGTACTCGCCGAACGGGGCGCCACGCTCACCACTGATCGTCGCGAGGTCGCCGTCGATCTGCGGGATGATTGGCCGGCCGCCCTGCTCGCCGCGGGCTTCGATCCCGAGGTGCCCACGGCGTGGTCGGCGGAAGGATTGATTGTTTATTTGCCTGCTGCTGCACAGGATCTGCTGTTCGAGCGGGTTGTCGCGTTGTCGGCGCCAGGCAGTCAAATTGCCGTGGAAGCCACCCGCGGGAGGCCCAATATCGCCAAGTGGGGTGAGGTCCAGAAGAAATACGCGGACGATAGCCATCCCATGTCGAAGGTGGACATCAGTTCGTTGTTCTACGACGAAGACCGGGCCGACGTCGCGGAGTGGTTGGCTGCGCGCGGGTGGACGGTGCGGGGTGCGCATGCCCTGGAATTGGCCGCGGCCTACGGAATCGAAGTCCCGGATCTGCCGGAGGACGTCATCGAACTGGTGGAGCAGGGCAACTACATCACCGCGATTTTGCCCAGCTAGACGGGCTATCCACAGGGTCTGGCTAGGTCCTGCGTTCCGGGCTAACATGCGGAAGGGGCATGTCCAGAGGGGGAGCGGATGAGGATCGACCCGGTGGCGACGGAGAAGTGCGCGTCGCAGCTCGATGCAACCGATGCGCACGTCGAGTTCGCCAAGGGCAAGCTGCGTGCCACGGAGGGCAAGGACCTCGGCGACCTGACCGATGCCATGAATGCTGCGCGAACCCGGGTGTCGGGTGCGCTGGGCACGGTTGCGGCTGTGCAGAAAGAGATTTCGCAGAACATCCGCACGTGCACCAAGGCCCTTGTCGAGATGGATCAGCGCAACGCGGGCAACCTGAGCGATGCCGAAGTCACGTTCCCGGTGCTCAACTAGGGCCGGTGGGGGATGACTCTGGGCGACACGCAAAAGCAGCTTGAGCAGGTAATCGCCGACCTTCGACAAATCGGCGAGATCACCATCAGCACGGTCTGGCCCGTCGCCAGGAAGGTTGTCAGCGCCGTCCGGAAGGTCATCGCGGTGGCCACCGAGCCACCTCCGCCCGACCCGGCGACCGTGCGTGACGTCGCTGCGCGCTGGCGGGAAACGGCGCCCGCGATCGGGGAATGGCATGCCAACGATGTTCAGAAGGCCCAGAACACGATTCCCGAAACGGTGTGGGGGCGGACGCCGGGCGATCCCGGCGGTGAGACAACCGGGGATAAGGCGCGCACGAGCATCGCGAACTTCACGACGCGGTCCACGACGATTGGTCCGGCCGCAACCGGGGTGGCGACCTCCCTGGAGACCTTCGGTGGATCGATGGAAAAGGCCCGCGAGCGTTGGCATAACGCGTTCGCGTCGCTGAAGGACGATGTCGACTGGAACAGCATCCCCAAGGCGCCGTGGGACGCCATCCCGTACGTCCGAAAGCTCGTGGGCGACGTCATACACGGTGTCGAAGAACTCGCCGGTGCGTATGGGGACGCCGACAAGGCGGTGAACGCCGCCAAGGGTGAAATCGGTAAGGCCGTGGACGGCATCACCTTGCCCGACCACACGTCCGTCGCGGCGGGTGCAATCGGCTCGGTGAACAACTGGTCGGGCGTCAAGGGTGATCCAGACGGTCACAAGGACGGAACTGGATTGCGGCCGGGCGTCCAAGAACGTGCAGATGCCAACCTGGCGTCGATGACTCCCGAGGATCGTGCGAAAGCGCAAGCGATGCTGGAGGGCGCGAAGGACGAGGCGCGCCGCAACTGGATCGTCTCGGCGCTCGCACGGGGCACGGATGTCAGTACATTGCAACGCTTCTCGGACAAATTGGCTCTCATGGATGATCAACAGGTGCGCGAGCTTGACCCGGTGGAGTACGCCAAGAACCATCCGGGCGTTCTGACCCAACCCGACGGCACCACGTGTGGATCGTCGTCGCTTGTTGTCGCCAAGATGATCAACGACCCGGTGTATGCGATGAAGATGCTCACCGGGTACGACGCGGCCGGGTCTGATCCGCCGAAGGCGGGACAGTCGATGACCACCTCCGAGGTCACGTCCAAGTTCGCGGATGAAGCCAGGAAAATGCACGACTCGACCAACAATGCGATCGTCCCCGGCTGGGGCACCACGTGGCCCGAATCGCTGGGAACACCCCCAGGGGGTGCCGCAGACGAGATGGGCAAGCCCGGTGGTGCCGGTGTCCCGGGCAGCGCGTATCGATTCGAGGTGGCGAATCCGCTAGGACCGTCCGGGGACTACCAAGCGATCAGTGCGGCTGTCCAGTCCGGGCAGTCCGTTCCGCTGTTCGTCGGCAGCGGAGTGAACGGCCACATCGTCCTGGTGACGGGAATGCAGGGTGACTCACTGGAAATCTACGAGCCCTCTTCGGGGCAGAAGATGACGATCCCGAAGGATGATTTCGTCAATAACCGAATATCGTTCGGTGGCGAAACGCGCTATCGGCCATGGGGTGAGGTGATCCCGAAGTGAAGGGCCTCGGGCTTTCCTCGGTGCTGTTGCTGGTTTTCGTGCTGGCCGCGTCGTGTCCCAAGCACCCCGACACCTTCGAACCCAATGATGTGGACGCGGCGCGATCCGCGCGGCTGGCGGCGGATGCCTGGCTTGCTCCCGCCAAGGTGTACCGCGCCTCGTACAACGGGCTGAACAACATCTCACGTGAAGCGGTAGCCAGGACTGCGTCCCTCACGCCCGGTGACCCCGTGGACGTTGCCACGCGCGAGACACAGAAGGCCTTACAGAACGGATGGGTGCTGACCTACGCCCACTGCGGCGCGGTAAGCCGGCCGATGTCGTCGGTCAGTGCCCCTCAAACACTGTCGGGTGTCGAAGTGAATCTCGAAAAGTCACCGACCGACCCCGAGCATGCCGCGATGGCGCAGCTGACGGTATTCCACGCGGATCCGGATCCGGGCGGTCAAGGAATCGTGAACATGGAGATCAACGCCTTTGCGCAGTATCACTCGGACAAGGGCTGGCCGAATTTGCCGAGCCTCCCGATGGACACCACCTGCTTGGCCATACCGGGTGGACACAGGACGGGCCTCAAGACGTCACCAGCATTCCCCTTGGGAATTGTCCAGGGCATTAAGGGCGGTCAGCCGCTGAACGAGAAGGGTGAACCTGACAAAACAGCGCAGTGAGCCCGGCCGCACCTCGGGGGCGCAGTGACACACTGGAGTGTGTGAGCCAAACCCCGGAGAACACCAAGTACATCGAGCCCGGTGAGTTCAAGCGGGACACCAACTACATCAACACGCGGATCACGGCGGACGGTCGCGACGGCTACCCGGTAGAACCGGGTCGATACAGATTGGTCGCGGCACGTGCCTGTCCCTGGGCTAACCGGACGCTGATCGTTCGCAGACTTCTCGGGCTGGAAAATGTCTTGTCACTTGGGCTTTGTGGTCCTACGCATGACAAGCGCAGTTGGACCTTCGATCTTGACCCGGGTGGGGTAGACCCCGTCTTGGATATCCACTTCCTGCGTGATGCCTACCTCAAGCGGTTCCCGGATTATCCGCGTGGCATTACCGTGCCCGCGGTCGTGGAGGAGTCCACGGGTGAGGTCGTCACCAACGACTACGCGCAGATGACATTGGATTTCTCCACCGAATGGGTTGACTACCACCGCCCTGGTGCCCCACAGCTGTATCCCGCCGCGCTGCGGGCCGAAATCGACGAGGTGAACCGTCGCGTCTACACCGAGGTCAACAACGGCGTCTACCGCTGCGGTTTCGCCGGAGGTCAAGAGGCGTACGACGCGGCCTACGACCGGTTGTTCACAGCGCTGGATTGGTTGTCGGAAAGGCTTGCCGGGCAACGGTATCTGGTGGGCGACACCATTACCGAGGCCGATGTACGGCTGTTCACCACGTTGGTCCGGTTCGATTCGGTGTACCACGGGCACTTCAAGTGCAATCGCGAGAAGCTGACCGAGATGCCGGTGTTGTGGGCATACGCACGCGATCTGTATCAAACCCCGGGGTTTGGTGACACGGTCGACTTCGGGCAGATCAAGGAGCACTACTACGTGGTCCACACCGATATCAACCCCACGCGCATCGTTCCGAAGGGGCCGGATCTGAGTAGCTGGCTTACCTCGCATGGACGCGAGGTACTAGGTGGTAGACCATTTGGAGACGGCACCCCGCCGGGGGCGCCTAGAGAGTCGGAACGCGTGCCAGATCAAGGTCATTGCCCTGGTTAACGACATTTGCAGGATTTACAAAAACGGAAGACTTGTTAACAAGCATGCCTTTCCTTAGTATCCGTCGGCATGCTGCACCACAGCGATGAGCGCTTGCGCGAAGAGCATTGAACAGGGTGAAGGGCGAGTAGATGACCGATCAATCAGTCACTATCGGAGTTGTCCGAGAGTCGGGTGAGGACGAGCGCCGCGTCGCGCTGGTGCCCAAGGCGATCGCCGGCTTGATTGGCAAGGGTGTGAACGTCGTCGTGGAAAGCGGCGCCGGAGAGCGCGCGTTGCTACCCGACGAGCTGTACGCCGAGGCCGGTGCGACGGTGGGCGATGCCTGGTCTGCTGACATCGTGGTGAAGGTCGCGCCGCCTTCGGCTGCTGAGGTCGCCCGCCTTCGCGAGGGGCAGACCCTCATCGGCTTCCTGGCGCCCCGCAATGCCGACAACAGCATCGGCGCGCTGCAGAGTGCCGGCGTGCAAGCCTTTGCGGTGGAAGCGATTCCGCGGATCTCCCGCGCGCAGGCGATGGATGCGTTGTCCTCACAGGCCAATGTGTCCGGCTACAAGGCGGTGTTGGTCGCCGCGTCCGAGTCCACCCGGTTCTTCCCGATGCTCACCACCGCCGCCGGGACCGTGAAGCCCGCGCTGGTACTGGTGCTCGGTGTCGGCGTGGCCGGCCTGCAGGCCTTGGCGACGGCCAAGCGGCTCGGCGGCCGTACCACGGGTTACGACGTGCGCCCCGAGGTCGCCGATCAGGTTCGATCGGTGGGTGCACAGTGGCTCGATCTGGGCATCGATGCGGCCGGCGAAGGCGGATACGCCCGCGAGCTCACCGAAGACGAGCGCGCACAGCAGCAGAAGGCGCTCGAAGACGCCATCAAGGGCTTCGATGTCGTCATCACCACGGCTCTCGTTCCCGGCCGCCCGGCGCCCCGCCTGGTGACCGCTGCCGCGGTCGAAGGGATGAAGCCAGGCTCGGTCGTCGTCGACCTCGCGGGTGAGACCGGCGGCAACTGCGAACTGACCGAGCCCGGTCAGACCGTCGTCAAGCACGACGTCACCATTGCTTCTCCGCTCAATCTCCCGGCGACGATGCCCGAGCACTCGAGCGAGCTGTACTCGAAGAACATCACCACCCTGCTGGACCTGCTCATCACAGACGGCGCACTCGCACCGGACTTCGACGACGAGATCGTCGCGGCCTCGTGCGTGACCCGTGTAAGAGAGGACGCGTAGCTCATGTATGACCAGCTATTGGCCAACCTCGCGATCCTGGTTCTGGCCGGGTTCGTCGGGTTCGCCGTTATCTCCAAGGTGCCCAACACCTTGCACACCCCGTTGATGTCCGGCACCAACGCCATCCACGGCATCGTGGTCCTCGGTGCACTGATCGTGTTGGGCGACTTGCCCGCCGACGCGCACTGGGGCGTACGGATCATCGCGTTCATCGCGCTGATCTTCGGCACGCTCAACGTGATCGGCGGCTTCCTGGTGACCGACCGCATGCTCGGAATGTTCAAATCTCGATCGGCTGGCCGCAAGGTTGCCCCTAAGCCGGAGGCGGCTGACAAATGAACTACCTCGTCACCGTTCTTTACATCGTCGCTTTCGCGCTCTTCATCCTCGGACTGTCGGGTCTGACCGGACCGAAGACCGCGGTCCGCGGCAACTGGATCGCAGCCACGGGTATGGCGATCGCCGTCGTCGCGACTCTGATCAAGGTTCGTGACACCGCTCCGATCAACTGGATACTCATCGCGGTCGGCCTGTTGATCGGTGTCGTGCTCGGCGTCCCGCCTGCGAAGAAGACCAAGATGACGGCGATGCCGCAGCTGGTCGCGCTGTTCAACGGCGTCGGTGGCGGCACCGTTGCGTTGATCGCGTGGGCGGAGTTTATCGAGACCCACGGGTTCAAGACATTCCGCGCTGACCAGCACCCGACCGTTGCGCTCGTGATCGGCTCGCTGTTCGCCGCGATCATCGGTTCGGTGTCGTTCTGGGGCTCGCTGGTGGCGTTCCTCAAGCTGCAAGAGTCGATTCCGAAGAAAGTCGAGAAGCGACTTGTCTCCTCGGCCAAGATCTTCCAGGCCGCCAACATCGTGTTGTTGATCGCCGCCGTCGCTGCGGCGGTGTGGATCGGTCTGAACGCCGGCGTGGGCACCCCGGCCTGGGCAATCGTGCTGGTGCTGGTGCTGGCGGGTGTCATGGGTTTGTTCGTGGTGTTCCCGATCGGTGGCGCCGATATGCCCGTGGTCATTTCGCTGCTCAACGCATTGACCGGATTGTCTGCTGCGGCAGCCGGTTTAGCACTGAACAACACCGCCATGATCGTGGCGGGCATGATCGTGGGTGCGTCGGGTTCGATCCTGACCAACCTGATGGCCGTCGCGATGAACCGGTCCATCCCGGCGATCGTGTTCGGGTCCTTCGGCGGCGACTCCGGCGCAGCGGCAGGCCCCGGCGGCGAGCAGGGCACGGTCAAGGCCACCAGCGCCGCCGATGCCGCGATCCAGATGGCGTACGCCAACCAGGTGATCGTGGTCCCGGGCTACGGTCTTGCCGTCGCGCAGGCCCAGCACGCGGTCAAGGAGATGGCCAGCCTGCTGGAAGCCAAGGGTGTCGAGGTCAAGTACGCCATCCATCCGGTGGCGGGCCGCATGCCCGGGCACATGAACGTCCTGCTGGCCGAGGCCGATGTCGAGTACGACGCCATGAAGGAAATGGACGATATCAACGGCGAATTCAGCCGGACCGATGTCGCCATCGTGATCGGCGCCAACGACGTCACCAACCCGGCGGCGCGAAATGATCCCAGCTCGCCCATTCATGGCATGCCGATTCTCAACGTCGACGAGGCCCGTTCGGTCATCGTGCTCAAGCGCTCGATGTCCTCCGGATACGCAGGTATCGAGAACCCGCTGTTCTTCGGCGACAAGACCTCGATGCTGTTCGGCGACGCCAAGAAATCGGTGTCCGAGGTTACCGAGGAGCTGAAGGCGCTGTAGCCCAAGCTCTTTGCGATCGAGTGGGAGCCTCGCGCGGATATCCGGCCGGAAATCCTCGCAGGGTTCCCACTCGGCGTTTCGGCGTAGGCTTCGCGCATGTATCGGGTGATGGCGACGGTTGTCACGGCGTCAGCGCTGTTGACTCCGATGGCAGCGGCCGATTCACATGACTGCGTCTCGGTAGACCGGGCGCGTGATCAGATCCGCGGCCTTTCACGGCAGAACGGGGTGGCCGTTCGTCAGACGGTGGTCGCACGAAACCGGGCGATCGCCGCGCTGCTTCGGACGGCCGCGGGGGATACCGCGGATCTGACGGTGCGGGACCGGGCGTTGGATGCCGCGGCTGCCGCGGAGCGCTATGCCAATGTGCTGGCCGCTGAGACCTCCGTGGACGGTGCGCTCGCGCCACCCGGCGGCGAGATGGCCCGCGCGGTCAACACGATGGCCGCGTTGGAAGCGGTCTGCCCGTCCTAGGCATCCTCGATGCGTCGCCAGGTCACCAGCCCGGCGGCCAGCGCAGCCAGCCCGGCCAACCAGTACAGCGCGTGCGGCTCTGTCGAGATAGCGACTGCCGCAATGGCAATTGCCGGCAGGCCGATATTCAGGATGGTGTCGCGGCGCTGCAGGAGCAGCACCAGCCATGCCAGCACCAGATAGATGGCGAACGGGACCGTGATCGTGAGTGCGGCGACGGTGGGACTCAGGTGACTCTTGCCGAGCCCCTCGTCGACGGCGATTTCAAACCCCGCCGACAGTGCGGCGACGGCGGCGAAGATGAAGTAGTGGCTGTAGCCCCACAGCAGGGTCGATCGCAGGGACGTGTCCTTGCACTCCTGTTCCTCGTCGAAGTAGATCCACCACACCGCGGCGACGATGACCAAGGCCGACACCGCAATGCCGATCATGCTGACTGTGTGCTTGGCTTCCTCGGCGCCGCCGATGATCGAATTCGCCGAGGCCAGGATGGATTCGCCGAGCACGATCAGGGTGAACAGGCCGTAGCGTTCCGCGATGTGCTCGGGATGCCATGACGTGGTGGTGGCGCGCTCGGCGAATGCGGGCACCGAGATATCGGCGAGCGCGATCAGGATGAACAGCCCAAAGCGCAGATGTTCCGGTGCGAACAGTCCCCAGCACACCCATGCGGTTTGGACGACGCCGATACCCGCCACGTAGCGCAGACAGGTGGCACGCATCGTGGGATCGCTGATCGCCGCGCGCACCCACTGGCTTCCCGCCGCGATCCGCATGAGGACGTACCCGGCGATGACGATGCCGAAGTCGGCCTGAGTCATCGCCCGCTCGACACCCGCGGCGATGGTCAGCGCCCCGGCCATCTGGACGAATGTTGTCAGCCGGTAGAGCCAGTCGTCGGTGTCGAAGGCGCTCGCGAACCAGGTGAAGTTCATCCACGCCCACCAGATGGCGAAGAACCCCATCGCGTATCCGATGAGTCCCTCAGCGAAATGGCCCTCAGCCCAGAAGTGATGCAGGGTCCCGGACGCGCGGGACACCGCGACTACGAAGACGAGGTCGAAGAGCAGTTCTAGCGGGGTGGACGTGCGATGCGGTTGTGCGGGATCGCGTGCCACCATGGCCCGCAGGCCACTGATCATGTGGTTACCTACCGGTGTCGGAGGAGAGGCGGACGTGGGCAGCTTAACGTGCTTTTGGCGCCAGAGCCGGCGAACATCGGGCTTCACCAATCCAACTAGTTGATCGGGATTCCGTCCGCGTGGGGAAACCCTGCGCATATAGTGAGGCACCATGCAACCGGTCCCCGCTGCCTCGAAGGCAGGCAATTCCTCGCAGCGCCGTGCGGGCCGCCGCGAGGAATTGGTGGCGGTGGCGTCCAAGTTGTTCGCCGCGCGGGGCTATCACGGCACCCGGATGGACGATATCGCCGATGTCGCGGGCCTGAATAAGGCGACGGTGTACCACTACTTCGCCTCCAAGGCGCTCATCCTGTACGAGATCTACTTCAAGGCCGCCGAGGAGACTCTGGCTTGCCTGCAGGACGATGCGAGATGGTCGGCGCGTGAATCGCTGTATCAATGCACGAGCCGCATGCTCGCGCTCATCTTCTCGAACCGCGAACAGGGGGCGGTGTACTTCCAGGAGAACCCGTTCCTTTCTGAATGGCTCTCGCCCGAACAGGTCGCCGAGATCCGCAAGCGCGAGGACATGGTGCAGGAACGGGTTCAGAACATCATCGAGCGGGGCATCGCCAGCTCCGAGTTCGTGGAGTGCGACTCGCATGTCATGGCGCTCGGTTACATCGGAATGGTTCTGGGTTCCTACCGCTGGCTCAATCCGAGCGGCCGCCGCAGCGCCCAGGAGATCGCCGTGGAATTCAGCACCACGCTGTTGCGGGGGCTGATTCGGGACGAGGCAACCCGGATCAATGATCCGTTGGGTGTCGCGACGACGACGTCTGTTGACGGCACCTCGTAGCGACGGACGTGTAGTGGTCGCTGATTCCCTCCTGACCTTGGACCTGCCCAACGTCAGACTGCAGGCACTGTCCTGGGGCCCCCACGACGGCCCGCTGCTGATTTGCGGACACGGGTTTCCCGACTCCGCCCACACCTGGCGTCTGCTGGGTCCGAGGTTGGCCGCGGACGGGTGGCGCGTGGTGGCGCCGTTCACCCGTGGTTACTCACCCAGTGAAATACCGGCCGACGCCGAATACGGCTTGGGTGCCCTGATGCAAGACATCCTCGACATCCACATGGTGCTGGGTGGCGATGAGCGCGCGGTGTACATCGGCCACGACTGGGGAGCGCTGGTCGGTAACGCCCTCGCCCGCAGCGGCCTGTCGCCGTTCTCCAGCATCGTCACCATGGCGGTGCCACCGTTCGAGGTTCTTGGCTCAAGTTTCGCATCGATCGGGCCGCTCGGCTGGCCCGGTGTGCTCGGGCGCCAACTGCTGATGAGCTGGTACACGTTGTTCCACCACATTCCGGTGCTACCGGAGTTGTTGTTGCCCTGGCTACTTCGTCTGTACTGGCGGCGGTGGTCGCCGGGATACGACGCGCATGACGATCTGCAGTACACCGGCGCGGCGATGCTTCAGAAGGGGAACCGCCGGGCAGTCATCGGCTACTATCGCGCAAACATTGGGCGGGCGCTGATTCCCTCGCGGAAATACTGGAAGACCCAACGATCCCTCCTGGACGGCGCGCGTACTCCGCTGCTCTATCTGCACGGTCGCGCCGACGGGTGCATGACGCAGCGACTGGTAGAGTCTGCGCGCCCGGATCTGCCCGACCGTAGTGTTGAAATCATCGATGGCGGTGGACATTTCGTGCATCTGGAATGCCCGGACGTGGTGTACGAGCTCGTGCGTGAGTTCCTGCGTCCGCCAACTACGAAGGTAGAGTGAACCAATGCCAGTCGTCAGTCAGACCGTCGAGGTGGCCGCGCCTCCGCAGGTGATCGTGGCCATCGTCACCAACTACGAGGCCTACCCCGAGTGGAACAAGGAGATCACCAGCGTCGAGATCCTGGATCGCCTCCCGGACGGCCGTCCCCGCATCGTGCGGTTGAAGGTGGAGATGACGGGCATGGCCTCCACCAACGTCGCCGAGATCGCTTATCTCAACGCCGCGCAGGTGGCGACGCGACTGCTGGAGAGCGACATCTTCGAGAAGCAGGAACAGACGTTTTCGATTGTCCCGATGGGGCCCACCTGTCTGCTCACAGTGGATATGGATGTCGAGACCAAACTCCCGATCCCCAAGCCGATGGTGAAGAAGCTCGCCAACCAGGTTCTCGAACATCTGGCCGAGGGCCTGAAGAACCGGGCCGAACAGATCGCGTCGGGGGCCATCGCCTCGCAGCAACCGCCGGCACCCGCCCCGGCTTATCAGCCCCCGGTTGACTCGCAGCTACCCCCCGGACCACATCCCGGCGCGGTCTAGGTACTCGATCAACCGGCGGGCACCGTCGATGAACTGAACCTCCGTTTGAGCCACCACCTCAGCGGCGTCTCCAGTGCGCAGCGCCGCGATGAGCTTGTGGTGTGCCGCGACTGCGTGCCGCGTCCATTCGGCATCGGACGCGAAGAGCAGGTGCGGGGTGTATCGCGTCGCCTGTAACAGGAACCAGGCCAGCTTGGGGCGATCGGCCACGTGATTGAGAAATCGGTGGAACTCGAACTCCGCGATGGAGATTGCTTCGGGCGAACTTGCGTTGCGAAGTGTCTCGTTGAGGTCTGCCAGGGTGTCGAGCTGTTCCGGGCTGATGCGCTCCGCAGCGGTCTTCGCCAGCTCCACGGCAAGGTGTGATTGCTGCGCGAAAATGTCTTCGATATCGGCTCGGCTCAGGGGAGCCGCCATATAACCGCGATGCGGGACGGCCTCGACCAGTCCCTCGCCGCGCAACGTCAGCAACGCCTCGCGCACCGGTGTGACGCTCACACCCAGCTGGGCCGCCGTCTCGTCCATCCGAATGTACTCACCCGGGCGCAGCTCGCCGGTCATGATCGACGCGCGAAGTCGGCCGGCAACCTCCTCGGAAAGCTGCGGTCTACGGATCTCGCGGATCTGAGCCCGTGGAGCGTTCATCCCTGCCTGCCATTTCCCTGTGTGGTGACGCACTTGCATCTAAAGTCATATCAAATATATTTGACCCGACGCGACGAAGCGACAAACCAGGAGGCAGCGACTTGAGTCCCCATGAATCGGCCGGCGCACCCGATATAGCTGTCGACGGCGGCATCATGCGGATCACATTCACCAGGCCCGATCGGATGAATGCGCTCAACGGGCCGGCTACCGCTGGCTTGGTCGAGGCGTTGGAGTCGGTCCACCAGCGCAGCGACGTGAGGGTGGTCGTCATCAGTGGTGGAGCACCCGGTAGTGCATTCACGGCGGGCGCCGATGTCGCGGAGCTGGCGGCCGGGGCCGGTGACCTGACGCCGCTACAGGCCGCCGAACTGACCATGGACAATGCCGAACGGCTGGTGCGCGCGGTCCTGAATTGCCCAGTGCCCACCATTGCGGAAGTCACCGGTGCGGCGGCCGGCATCGGTGCGTCGGTGGGCTTGGCGTGCGATCTGGTCTATGCGGCCGAGACGGCCTTCTTTCTGATGGCCTTCGCGAATATCGGGCTCATGCCCGATGGCGGATCGAGTGCGTTGGTCTCGGCCTCGATCGGCCGTGTGAAGGCCAATGCGATGGCGCTGCTGGCTCAGCCCCTCAATGCTGCCGACGCGTTTGCGGCCGGACTGGTCAACGAGGTGCTGCCCGGGGACCAGCTGCGCGAGCGCGTCGACAAGTCGGCACGCAAGCTGGCCCACGGTTCCCGTCGCGCGATGCAGCTGACCAAGGAAGCCATGAACTCGGTGTCGCTCAAGCTGTTCGACGAGGCCATCGCCCGTGAGCGTGAGGGGCAGATCGAGCTGTTGACCTCACCGGACGCCCAAGAGGGCTTTGCCGCATTCCTCGAGGGCCGCCGCCCCAATTTCAGTGAGTAGGAGAGTCTGTGACCGACACGATCGATGTGACCGCCTTGCCCACGAGCCTTGATCAGCCGTACCGCGCGCGGCGGCAGAACTGGTGTAACCAGCTGGCTCGGCACGCGCTCATGCAACCCAACGCCACGGCGATCCGATATCTCGGGCGCAGCATTTCCTGGGGCGAGCTGCACCAGCGTGTGCAGTCACTCGCCGATGCGTTGTCTCGCCGCGGTGTCCGATTCGGGGACCGCGTACTCATTCTCATGCTCAACCGCCCCGAGTACGTCGAATCATGGCTGGCCATTAACGAACTCGGAGCCATCGCAATCCCGGTGAACTTCCGCATGACTCCCCCGGAGGTCGCATTCCTGGTCGAGAACAGTGGGGCCAAGGTGGCGATCACCGAGACGGTCCTGGCGCCGGTGGCCGCCGCGGTACGCCAACAGGTGCCAGCGCTGGAGACGGTCATTGTCGCCGGCTCGGAGTCTGAGGATGGTGTTCTCGGATACGAGGAGGTCATTGCCGAGGAAGGCGAAGCCCATGCTGAGGTGGATCTGCCCGGCGATTCTCCCGCACTCATCATGTACACCTCGGGAACAACGGGCCGCCCCAAGGGGGCAGTGCTGACCCATCTCAATCTGTCCGGACAGGCGATGACCTACCTGCTGAGCACCACGGTCGACCTGAATTCGGATGTGGGATTCATCGGCGTCCCCATGTTCCACATCGCAGGCGTGGGGAACATGATCACCGGATTGCTGTTGGGCTTGCCCACGGTCATTCACCCCCTCGGCGCTTTTGATCCGGGGGCCCTGCTGGACGTTCTGGAGTCCGAGGGCGTCACCGGGATCTTCCTGGTTCCGGCGCAGTGGCAGGCCGTCTGTGCGGCACAGCGAGCAAACCCACGCAAGGTCAAGCTCAAGACGCTCTCCTGGGGAGCGGCCCCTGCCAGCGATGTGTTGCTGCGGGCGATGTCCGAGACGTTCCCCGAGGCGAGAATTCTGGCCGCGTTCGGGCAGACCGAGATGTCGCCGGTTACCTGCATGCTCATGGGGGAAGACGCGATCCGGAAGATGGGCTCCGTCGGCCGGGTGATTCCGACGGTTGCCGCGCGTGTGGTGGACGACAACATGAACGATGTGCCGGTCGGTGACGTCGGGGAGATCGTCTACCGGGCGCCGACGCTGATGCAGGGTTACTGGGACAACCCGGAGGCGACCGCCGATGCGTTCACGGGCGGCTGGTTCCACTCCGGCGACCTGGTGCGTCAGGACGCGGACGGTTTCGTCTGGGTGGTCGACCGCAAGAAGGACATGATCATCTCCGGCGGCGAGAACATCTACTGCGCCGAGGTGGAGAACGTTCTGGCCGAGCATGAGCAGATCACTGAGGTGGCTGTCATCGGCAGGCCGCATGAGAAGTGGGGCGAGGTGCCGGTCGCGGTGGCGGCCATCCACGGAGAGGCGCTGACCATCGACGATCTCGATGGTTTTCTCACCGAGCGGCTGGCCCGTTACAAGCATCCCAAGGATCTCGTGGTCGTGGACGCGCTACCGCGCAACCCGTCGGGCAAGGTCCTGAAGACTGAGCTGCGCAAGCAGTTCGGTGGCAGCTGATAGCAAACATGAATCTGGATTCAGAAAAGTTTGGTAAAGCGTAATACGCAGAACTGTACGTGATGTACATTCCTGTAATCGTCGTCACATCAGGGGGTTGGTGTGACCGAACCTGTAGATATGTGCAGGCCACGTTTGCTGACGAAAGGGACTTGATGATGTCTCGGACGTGGTGGCGCCGCGCCGACGTGTGTCCAGATGCCCAAGGAGGTCTGTGTGCCGAACTCCTTTGAGACCGACGGCCGCGGTCCCTCGGACCGCCAGCTCCTCCTGTGTGGCGTGGCGATCGCCCTGGTGGCCGCCCTGATAGGCACCGCCTTGGTCATCAAGTCGACCGGCCGGTTCAACAACTACGTGCGTGTGGTGGCGGAACTCACGAACGTAGGAGACGGTCTTCCCGCGAAGTCGGACGTCAAATTCCAGGGCGTACTCGTGGGTTCGGTCAATGATCTGACCCCCTCGCAGCGCGGTAGGCCCAATGTCGTGCACATCGATCTGAAACCCGACCTGGCGCCTACGATTCCACGGTCGGTCACCGCCCGGGTGGTCCCCAGTAACGTCTTCGCGGTCTCCTCGGTGGAACTGGTGGACCACGGTCCCGGTGCGGCGATCACCAATGGAACCGTTATCGGCGAGGACACCGAGCTCCCGACTGTGCTGTTCCAGACGACCATCAGCAAGCTGCGCGACATTCTTCTGGCCAACGGGCGTGGCCGCGATGACGATTCCGTGGGTATCTTCGCCGTCATCGCTGCGGCGACGGAGGGCCGGCGTGCGACTCTGCTGAATGCGGCAGGCCAACTGACCCGGATCATTGACCAGCTCAACGACATTGTCGCAACGGACACAGGCCCGTCGACCCTGTCTGCGCTCCTCGATGCGACCAAGGGGCTGCAGACGACCGCTCCGGAGCTCGTCGATGCGCTGCATCAGGCGGTCAAGCCCATGCAGACGCTGGCCGACAAGCGGGACCAATTACAGACTCTGCTCAACGCCGGACTACACACCACCGGTACCGTCCGGCAGTCATTGGACAACCAGACCGACCGGATGATCGACATCACCACCAAGCTGACGCCGGTAGTCGGTGTGCTCGCCCAGAACTCCGTGCACTTCCTGCCAATTGCGGCACGACTGAAGGTGTTCTCCGACAAGTTCTTCAGTGAAGTGTGGGATCCGGAAAGGGACGTCGTCAACATTCGGGGAAATCTCTCCTTCACGCCGTCGACGATGTACACCCGTGCCGACTGCCCGCGATACGGGGAGCTGAAGGGCCCGAGCTGCTTCACCGCACCCGAGCTAGTGGTGCGCCCTGACCTCCCCGAAGTGCTGCTGCCGCAGAACTTCAAGCCACCGCCCGATCTGGCCCCGCCGCCGGGAACCGAGGTTGGGCCGGATGGGAATCTGGTCGTCACCGGGCCGCCGCTGCACAATCCGTCCCCGAACTTGCAGGACCCCAATCCCCCGTTGCCGTGGTGGCAGCCCAATCCGTCGCCGCGTGTTCCCGGCACCGCTGACCCTGATGACGCCGAACCGCCGCCGCTGCCCGGTGCCCCCGCCGCTACCGCGCCGGCGTCATTCGGCGGCGCGGTCGGGCCCATCGGTAGCACGACCGAACGCGAGCAACTGGGCATGATCACCGGCAGTACGCCGACCTCGTCGACCCAGCTGCTGTTGGGGCCGGTCGCACGCGGTACTAAACCCGTTGTTGCCCAACAGGTCCGATCGGGGAGTCCGCGATGAAATTTCGTGGACCATTGATTGGGCTGTCGGTGTTCATGGTGATCGCGGTGGCGATGACGTGGCTGGTGTACGCCACCTTGCGCCGCGAGGTCGCGGGATCGACCTACGGTTATGCCGCGATGTTCACCGACGTCACCGGGTTGCGCGACGGGGATGACGTGCGCGTGGCGGGCGTTCGGGTCGGTCGCGTCGAATCGGTTGCGATCGACGGCGACTTGGCAAAGGTGGAGTTCCGGGTACAGACCGAGCAACCGTTGTACGGCAACACGATTGCGACGATCACGTACCAGAACATCGTTGGCCAGCGTTACCTGGGCCTGTCCCTGGGCAAGACGGGCGGCACAGATCGGCTCAAGCCGGGCAGCGTGATTCCGGTGGAGCAGACGGAGCCGTCCTTCGACATCGGCATGCTGCTACACGGATTCGAACCCCTTTTCAGTGTCCTCGATCCCACACAGGTCGACAACCTGACCGATGGTGTCGTCAAGTCCCTGCAGGGAGATAGCGGATCGATCGTCGGGCTGGTGGAGCAGACATCGCAACTCACCGAGACGTTCGCGGGCCGGGACCAGGTTCTCGACGATGTGATCACCAATCTCAATGGCCTGACGAAAACCCTTGCCGGACAAAATAAAAATCTTGATAGCGTGTTAACGCATACGCGTGAGATGGTGGCGATTCTCGATGGCCGGCGTGCGGCATTGGTGGATTCGATCGGTTCGACGGGTTTCGCGGTGCGGCGGTTGTCGAAAATCTCGGACGCGGTGTATCCGCAGCTCAACCAAATGCTGTACCGGGAGCCTGGATTCGTTAGTCACCTGAACGCCGTCGAACCCCAACTTGCCTTTACCGGTGCCAATCTGCCGCTGCTTCTGAAGGGCGTCGCGCGAACCACCCAAGAGGGCGCGTTCATCAACGGATACGTCTGCGATCTCAACATCACCGGGTTCTTCCCCGGACTCAACGATGTCGTTCCGATCATCGTGAATGCCGCCACCCCCGGTAACAAGGCCCAATACACTCCGAAATGCAGGAACCTGGCAGATGGATAAACCTACAGTGTGGCAACGTATTTCGCGACGCCCTGTCGAGACGTATAACAAGATCTGGTTGGGTGCGATAGCGCTCGCGGTGATCGGTTCGCTGGTGGGGGCGATGCTGCTGGTGAAGGCGATCGGCATCGGTTACAGCCACTACACCGGGGAGTTCTTACAGGCGGCGTCGCTGCAGCCGGGGGCCAATGTGTCGTATGCGGGGGTCCCGGTGGGTAACGTCACGAGTGTCGAGCTGGCGGGCGACCACATCGAGGTCGGCATGCGGGTCCGTGACGACATCACTTTGCGTAAGGACGCCAAAGCGTCGATCAAGATCACCACGATTCTCGGCAATCAGTACGTGGAGTTGCGCAACGGCGGTGAGGGTGTCCTGCCCGACCGTCGAATCGATCTTGCGCACACCGACGTTCCGTACGACCTACAGGCCACGCTCCAGGATGCGACGTCCACTTTCGAACAGGTAGACGCGGACAAGATCGCGGAGTCGGTGGCGATACTGGGTAAACAGCTCGAGGGCTTGCCCGCCGTACTGCCGCAGGCCATGGAGAACATTCAGACGCTCTCGTCGGTGATATCGCATCGCCGAGATCAGATAGGCACGCTGCTGGCCAGCACCGAGTTGGTGTCGGGCACCCTCTACCGGCAACAGGGCGATATCGGCAAACTGATCATTCAGGGCCGTGATCTGCTCGGCGAGTTCGTGTCTCGGCAAGCGAGTTTCCACTCCATGATGCGTGCGGTGACCGAGCTGACGAACTTCCTGAGCAAGGTTGTGGTCAAGGACAGGCGCGCGGTCGATGCGCTCATCGCCGATGTGAAGACCTTCAGCAATTTGATCGGCGGCCATGATGACTTGTTCCGGAGCATCTTGCAGGTGACGGCCGTCGCGGCCCGAAACTTCACCAATCTCACGGGTTACGGAAACGCGCTCGAGCTGAGCGCACCTGGTGGCCTCGCGGTGGATTCGTGGATGTGCGCGATCAGTGGACGGGCCAAGCAGTTCAATATGATCCCGTACTTCAAGGACTGCCAATGAGCACGCCGATAAGCGCGCGGACGCGGAGAATCGTCTGGATCGCAGGGGCACTAGCGGTAGTGGTCGCTGTCGTGGTGGTCGCCGTCGGGTGGACTTATCTACGGGAGCGGAGCAACAGGCTCACCATCACGGCCCAGTTCGAGTCGGTATCAGGCCTGTACCCCGACAACAAGATATCGGTGCTCGGTATGCCGATCGGCAAGGTCACGAAGATTACGTCGCGTGGTACCTATATGGAAGTTGAGTTCACTGTCGATTCGAAGATCAAGGTGCCGGCCGACGCCAAGGCCGTCACGGTGTCGACCTCGATTCTCACCGACCGTCACATCGAACTGACACCCGTTTATCGCGGGGGGCCGACGCTCAAGAACGGGGACGTCATCGGGCTGGACCGTACGAAGACACCGGTGGAGTTTGATCGGGTGCTGGCCATGATCGACCGGCTCTCCAAGGCGATGAAGGGCGACGGTAAGGGTGGCGGGCCACTGGCGGATGTCGTAAACAACAGCGCCAATGCGCTGTCGGGAAACGGTGAGTTGATGAGGGCCTCTCTGGACGAGTTGTCCAAGGCACTCCGGCTGAGCGCCGACGGCG
This sequence comes from Mycobacterium sp. NGS15, assembly GCF_059813245.1. Taxonomy (NCBI): domain Bacteria; kingdom Bacillati; phylum Actinomycetota; class Actinomycetes; order Mycobacteriales; family Mycobacteriaceae; genus Mycobacterium; species Mycobacterium sp. NGS15. Next base: position 416,333 of record NZ_JCALEF010000001.1, read on the forward strand.
GTGCGATGACTCGCGATCAGCTGACCAAGATCATTACCCGTCTCAGTTCGCTCTTCGACGCTGCGGCACGTAATGACCAGAACATCCGGGAGTTCTCCTCCCAGGTGCGACAGCTATCCCAAGTGCTTGATCAGGAGCAGCTGGGATCGGGCACCACCGGTAAACAGCTGAATAATATTCTGCTGCAAGCCGGTTCGCTGCTAGAGCAGAATCGCGATGCCATTAAGCAATCGGTCGGTAACTCCAACCAAATTGCACAGGCGGTATACGACAACCGGCGAGAGTTGTCGGAAGGGTTCGACCTGCTTCCGCTGATGGCGGATAACGTCTACAACATCGTCGACCCGATTAACAACGTAGTGCGCGCCCATGTGCCGGCGGACAGGTTGTTGTTCGACACCCAGGCCGCCAAGGAGATCTGCAATCTCATGGGTCTGCGCCAACTGGGATGCAGCACAGGCACCTTGCAGGACTACGGACCCGATTTCGGATTGACGTATGTCCTCGATGGTCTCGCGGCGATGGGACAGAAATGAACAGATGGCAAAGGTCCGCGGCGCCCGTGGTGGTTCTTGCTGTGCTGCTGACGAGCGGCTGCGGCACTAATGGTCTTGCCAGCCTTCCCCTTCCGGCTCCGGGCCTGACGGGTGGGACTTATGGCCTGACAGCAGTGTTCACCAACATTCTGAACCTGCCGTCGCGCGCCAAGGTGAAACTGGGCGGCGCCGACGTCGGCGAGGTCGACTCCATGAGCACCACCAACTACACCGCGGTGGTCACGATGCGGATCCGTTCAGATGTGGAGATTCCTAAGGGGACCACCGTGGAGCTGCGCACCGCGACGCCGCTGGGCGACGTCTTCGTCGCGCTGAAACCGCCGCGCCCCGCAGAATCCAACGCGCCCCTCCTGCGCGACGGGGACACGATTGGTCTGGATTCGACCACTGCCGCTGCGACGGTGGAGGCGGTGCTGAGTTCGGCGGCCATCATCGTCAACGGTGGTGCGGTACGCAATCTCACCGGCACCGTCAACGGCCTTGGCCGCGCCACCGGGCCCAACGGCGCGGCTTTCGGCGATCTGCTCGGAAAGTCGAACCGGCTACTGGGCACACTCAACTCCCGGTCCGGCCAGCTGGATTCCGCGCTGCGGGACACTGCACAGCTTGCGGCGGAAATGAATACGCGGCACGAAACGCTCTCGGAGCTATTGGCCGCCGCCGCGCCGGCTACGGACACCCTGTCTGCCAATGCATCTCATATCGCGGATCTGGCCGACCAGGTAGGTGCGGTGACCAAGCAGCTCTCCAAGTTCCCCTCGATCGCGGGTACCGACACCAGCGGCCGCAGCGTCATCGCCGATTTCAACACCCTGGCCGGTTCATTCAATGACATCGCGGTCAGTCCCGATACCAGCCTTGCCGCGCTCAATCGGCTGATGCCTCCCATCATCAAGATCATGGCGGGCTCGGCATTCGCAGCCCGGGTATCGATCGACAGACTGGTGCTGGGCTCGATACCCGATATCGGCTACCAGGGCGATCCGGGGCTGCATGGCCCGAAGCGCTATGACTGGGCCAAATTGGTCGGATCGTTCAAATACACCCTGTGGCGCCTGCAGGAGCGTGTCGTGGGTAAAGGACCTGACGCTCCGGCAATCCCGGTGCGTCCGAGTCCGACCGAGCCCGGGGTCATCGAACCGGTACCGGGCGCTGTGCCCGTACCCCAGGGGCCGCCGCGATGATCACCGTATTGGCCAACACCGCGGTGGACGCCGTGAAGATGGGGCACCGCAACCGCATGTGGTTGTCAGGCTTCGCCCTTCTGGCCACCCTGGTGGTGGCGTGCACCTATCTCACGGTGGGCGCGTTACGCGCTAGGGCATTTGCCTCGACCTATGAGGTGTCGATCGAGCTGCCGGAGTCCGGTGGTTTGATCCCCAACCAGGATGTGGCGCTGCGCGGCATGCGGATTGGCCGGGTGGACTCGGTGACGCCATCGCCTCGTGGACCGGTCGCGGTGATTCATATCGAATCCGACGTGAAAATTCCGGTGGGGAGTCCGGTACGAGTGTCCGGTCTTTCTCCGGCAGGCGAGCAGTACGTCGACTTCGCGCCGCTGACGACCACCGGTCCGTACCTGGACAATGGCAGTGTGATCGCCCGCGGTCAGGCGACGGTTCCGGTATCGCTGTCGAAGCTGCTTGCCAATGCCGATGGTGCTCTTGCACAGGCGGATACGCAGAAATTGGAGATCATCAAGAAGGAACTCCATCTCTCGCGCGAGGCGCCGCGCAAGATGACCGATATCATCGATGGCGGCGTATTCCTACTGTCGACCCTGGATTCCGTTCTTCCGGAGACGGTCAGCATTCTCAAGAAGAGCCGTGTGACGTTGTCCTCATTCGCGGAGATGAACAACGGCCTCGCCACCACCACACAGGGCCTGAATCGGTCCCTGAACGGCGTGGCCCGAATGGATGGCGGCTTTCGCACGCTGATCGACAGGGTGCCGGGGCCGTTGGCCACCACCGACGCCGTGTTCGCCGACAACTCCGACAACATGGCGCAGCTGCTGGGAAACCTCACCACCGTGGCGCAGCTGTCCTACGTTCGCGTTCCGGCGCTCAACGCGCTGTTCCCCGCGTATCGCGGATCGGTGATCGAGGCGGTGGGCAATACCTTTTATGACCATGGTGTTTGGGCCACCGCCGATATCTATCCGCGCTACACCTGTGATTATGGATATCCGCGTACTGCGGTATCGGCCGCCGATTACCCCGAACCTTTCCTGTATGCGGGCTACTGCCGAGATGACGACCCTGCGGTGCTGGTGCGCGGAGCCAAGAATGCGCCGAGACCGGCCGATGACGATACCGCCGGTCCCCCCAAGGGAGCCGATTTGGGTAAGGTAGCCGACCCGACTCCGAAGGGACGCTTCACCATTCCCACGCCGTACGGCGGACCGACGCTTCCGATCGAGCCACCGAAGTAGACCGGCTAGCTGAATCCCAGCCAGCTGGGCAGTGCCCGGCCGACACCGCCCGCGGCATCGCACAGGGTGTAGGTGGTATCGCAATTGCCTTTGGGGGAGCCGTATCCCGCCCACATGCCGCCGGCATCGCGGCGCAGCACGATGGCCGAGGAGCTGCCCCCGTCAAGGGCGATGGCCTTGTCGACTCCCAGTCCGCGGTAGAGGTCCTGGAGGTTGTCGGGGGTGTAGCTGCCGCCCTGGAAGACCATAAGTTCGTCGGTGGCCGACTTGTAGCCAAGCGCGGTACGGGCGGCAGCGGGGCCCGGGTCATTCAGCTGCTCGGTGAATCCTGGAAGCAAGAGCTTCAACCCGCTTACCGCGACGAACTGAACTCCCTTGTCCATCAAGCCTTCTAGGGGAGCCGTGGCGTACCCGTAGTCCTTGGGCCCTACGGAGGCGATGACCTCCGGTGCTGATCCTGGGGAAAAGACCATGGTGGCCAACGCCGTCCAGACTTCATCGCCCCCGGAGAGTGCCTGCTTGCCCGCGTACACTCGCGTTCCGGTGACCTGCTTGTTGTAGTCGGCACTGCCGTTGGCGGTATCGACATACGCGCCCAGCGGCGAGGTGCATCCAGTGCTCTTCCAGTTGCCGCCCTGCTGGCCCCGGACGTCGAAGAAATTGGCGTTGATGATGAACGTGGGCTTGCCCATGGTCACCCAGGCCGCCATCGGCTTGTATGTTTCGGAGGCCTGCCACAGGCCCTCGGCCGTACGGGCGCGTGCATCGCGTTCGCACCGGGACTGATAGCCGGAATGGGTGTCCACCAAGAGGTTTGCGCGCAGTCGCGACGAGGCGCTCTTGATGACCATGAGGTGGCCGCCATTGTCCAGCGTGTACTCGTTGCCCGCGGCGTTACGGAAGGGGGCCGGGTTGCCGCCGCCGAAGTTGTAGACCAGGAAGGTGCCCTTGGTGTTGGCGATGGCCGCGAGCACCGCATCGTGGGCAGCCTCGGCCCGGGCGGTGTTGTGGGTGGGAATGGGCAGTGCCGCCATCAGCATCATGCCGAAGGCTGCGGTGATCAGGCGACGTCCGGAACCTGCTCGCGGCAGACGCGAAAAGCGTGAAACGCCCACGGCGGTCCCTCCTGTGACGATCTTGAATAGTCAACGATAATCACAGCAGCAACACAGTCAACTTGGGTAACAAGTGGGGATCGATCGGACGTCGGCAGCGTCGCGACGGGTGCGCTAACCACCCAAGCGGGTGTGCATCTCCCATACGAGTATTTCGGCGTCGGTCGTCGCGGTGACCCGCGCCGCGCCGGTGTCGGTGAGCCGCACGGCGTCCCCCTCGATGAGCTCGCCGGCCCCCTCGAGGGCCACGGCGCCGCGAGCGACGAAGAGATGTACGAACGGCGCCGCCGGAAGCTCGACGCTGTCCCCGGCGGGGATGCGCGCCGCGTGCAACGCAGCGTTCTTCTGGGCGATGGTGATCGCCGTCTGATCCCGGTGCCGTGGCATCCCAGAGGCAACGGTCACCAGCCCGCCGTTGAGTAGTTCGTCGTCGATCTCCTGCTGTTGATACCCGGGATCAATCCCCGAGTCATCGGGCGTCACCCACATCTGGACAAATCGCACCGGGTCGGAGTGACGCTCGCCGGACAGCCGCCAGGAGTCGTTCTTCTCCGAGTGCAGGATGCCGGAGCCTGCCGACATTCGTTGTGCCAGACCGGGATATATTACTCCGGCGTTGCCCTCGGAATCCTGATGCACCAGCGATCCCCGGAGCACCCAAGTGACGATCTCCATATCTCGATGAGGATGCGTCTCGAACCCGGCACCGGGCAGCACGATGTCGTCGTTATTGACCAGCAGCAGTCCGTGATGGGTGTTGTGTGGGTCGTAGTGCTCCCCGAAGGAAAAAGAGTGCTTGGAATCCAGCCACGAGATCTTGGTCGCGAGCCGCTCGCTGGCACGCCGGACGTCGATAGCCATATACCGACAGTAACGCCACGCAGAGAATCGAGGGAATCGTCTGCGTGGCGTTACTGTCGGTGAAAGTTCCGGCTTACCAGTCGGCTTGGGTGTACTTGATGACGCCGCGGATATTCTTGCCGTCGAGCATGTCCTGATAGCCGTCGTTGATCTGCTCCAGGCTGTATGTGCTGGTGACCATCTCGTCGATCTTGAGCAGGCCCTGCTTGTACAGGCCGACCAGACGCGGGGTCTCGGTATGGGTGGTCCCGCCACCAAAGATGTTGCCCTTCAAGGTCTTCTGCAACATCGTGAAGAGGAACAGATTGAACTTGACGTCCACGTCGACCATCGCGCCCATGCCCGTCACCACGCAGGTTCCGGTCTTGGCGGTCAGCAGCATGGCCTCTTCGATCATCTCGCCGCGCATCTCACCCACGGTGATGATGGTCTTCTGTGCCATGATGCCCCAGGTCAGGTCCATGATGGGCAGCAGTGCCTCGGCCATCGTCGGGAACGCATGGGTGGCACCGAACTTGAGGGCCTGTTCGCGCTTCCACGGCACCGGATCGATTGCGATGACCCGCCGGGCGCCGGAGACGACGGCACCCTGCAGGGCGCTCATGCCGATACCGCCGATACCGACGATGATGACGTCTTCACCGGGCTTGACCTCGGCGATGTTGGTAGACGAGCCGAAGCCGGTGGGCACGGCGCAGCCGAGCAGCGCAGCCGACTCGAAGGGCACGTCGTCGTCGATCTTGACCACGGAGTCTTCGTGCACCACCGCGTACGGCGAGAAGGTGCCGAGCAGGTTCATCGCGGAGACGGGGGTATCGCCCGCGTGGATGCGGTTGGTGCCGTCGGCAATAGCCTTGCCGCTCAGCAGGATTGCGCCCCGGTCGCATAGCGATCGGTAGCCGCGCAGACAGGGCTGACACTTACCGCAGGCCGGGATGAACGCGAAGATGACGTGGTCGCCCTCCTGGACGGAGGTGACGCCCTTGCCCACCTTGGTGACGACGCCCGCGCCCTCGTGGCCGGGGAGTACCGGCAGCTCCATCGGGGTGGCGCCGGTCAGCACGTGGTAGTCGGAGTGGCACATGCCGGCCGCGTGCAATTGGACCTGAACTTCGCCCTCGGCCGGATCACCGAAGGTGATCTCTTCGACGACGATCGGCTTGTTGTGCTCGCGAATCAGCGCGCCTTTTGTCTTCATTGACTGGCTAGTCCTTCCAAATACACGTGAACCAGATCACTCTCGTGGACGAGGATAGCGGCTTTACGGGAAAAGTGAAACGCGTTCTAAAAGTGCGTGGTCAACGGCACAAGAGTGCCTCTGACGACTACCTATGCACGATGATGAGGTCTTGTGTTAAGCGGGCCTAGTCAGGAGACCCCCGCGTCGTGGCTATCCCAGTACTTCTGGCGGAGCACGCGCTTGAGGATCTTGCCCGCACCCGACAACGGGAGCTCGTCCACGAACTCGAAGCTGCGCGGCACCTTGTAGTTGGCGATGTGCTCGCGGCAGTGCTCTTGGAGGTCCTCGCCGCGGCACTCGGATTGCGTCTGTGTGACGACGACGGCGTGCACGCGCTCACCCCATCGTTCGTCGGGGACTCCGATCACCGCGCACGCCGCCACCGCCGGATGCTTGGCCAGCGCGTTCTCCACCTCGGCCGAATAGACGTTCTCGCCGCCGGTCACCACCATGTCCTTGATGCGGTCGACGATGTAGACATACCCACGTTCGTCCATCCGCCCGGCGTCGCCGGTGTGCATCCACCCGTTCCGCGCGGCGGCCGCCGACTCGTCGGGCAGCTCCCAGTAGCCGAGCATGACGTTGTCGCCCTTGACGACCACTTCGCCGATCTCGCCGCGCGGGACTTCGTTGTCGGTGTCACCGCTGGAGTCGACGATCATCACCTCGCAATGCGGGGCCGCGCGGCCTGCCGACCGCAGCAGTGCGGGATCGTCATGATCGTCGGGAAGCAGCAGCGTCGCCACGGGAGACACTTCGGTCATGCCGTAGGCCTGGGTGAACCGTGCGTTGGGGAACACATGTTTGGCGCGCTGCAGTACCGCCTCGGAGATGACGGAGGCGCCATAGATGATTCCGCGGATACCGCTGAGGTCGAGCTGTGCAGCCGCTGGATGATCGACCAGCATCTGAATCATGGTGGGCACCAACAGCATGTCCTGAACGTCGTGTCCGACGATGGCATCCAGCACCCCCTGCGGAGTGAATGACGGGATGATCACGTGCGTGGAACCCGATAGATTCCCCGCCAGGACGGCACTGAAGTCGGCCATGTGGAACATCGGCGCCGAGTGCAGCAACCGGCCGTCGCGGGTGAGGAAGTTTCCGGTGGACAGCGACCCCATGGCCGAGGTCAGCACATTGTCATGAGACAGCATGACGCCCTTGGGATTTCCCGTAGTTCCGCCGGTGTAGAAGACGCCCAGCAAACTGGGGCCGCCGGTGCGGGCGTCCGCGGCGGGCTCGTGTGTGGCAAGGAGGTCCTCGTACCCCAGCATATCTTCGGGTGTCGGACCGTCGCCGCAGTAAATGACGGTGTCCAGGCATGAACATGCCGCGCGTAGCGGTGCGGAGGCGGCCTTGAATGCGTCGTCCACGAGTAACACGCGGGTTCCGGACTCACGTAGGGAGTAGCCGATCTCGGCAAGGCTCCAGCGGATGTTGACGGCGTTCAGCGCAGCCCCCAACCACGGCACCGCGGTGAGGTATTCGACGTAGCGGTCGGAGTTCAGCGAGAGCATGCCGACTCGGTCGCCCGGCTGGACGCCGACAGCTCGAAGCGCCCCGGCCAACCGGGCGACACGGTCCGCGAACTGCTCCACGGTGCGTTCCCGGCCCTGGTAGATCGTGATGGGGCGGTTCGGGTCCTGCTGCAGGGCGCGGTGCAGCCACTGGGTGAATTGCATATTCCAATCCTGCCGTCCGGAACTGTCTCGGGTGTGGGATTCATCGAGCTAACAGGCAATCTCCAGTGTCCGGGTACGATGCACCGAGGGGCAACGGGTGACAAAGGGGGGAATTGTGTCTGAGAGTCTGCTGATGGTGTCGGGTGTTGCTCTCTTCGTGCTGGTCTTCGCGGGGGTATGGTTCCTCTCGTCCCGGATGCGTAAGAAGCGAATCGCCATCCTCACCGCCTGGGCCCGGGCGCATGATTGGACGTACACCGCCGATGATCAGAGCCTGCTGGCGTTGTCTCACGATGAGCCTTTCGGCCAGGGGCACAGCCGCACCACTCGGGACGCCTTCAACGGAAGCATCAACGGGCGCGAGTTCGTGTCCTTTGAGTACTTCTACAAGGTGACCACCGGTTCAGGTGACGATCGAACCACTGAGACCTATTACTACATGGTGACCTGCATCGTCACGCCACCGTCGCCGTATCGTCTGGAGATCAAGCCCGAGGGTGTACTCGCGGGACTGGCTCGTGCCGTGGGGTTTACGGATCTGGAGTTCGAATCCGACGAGTTCAACAAGCGGTTCAATGTCAAGGCCAATCCGGAGCGGTTTGCCTACGACGTGATCAATCCGCGGACCATGGAACGGATGTTGACCGACCAAAGGTATTCGCAGCCTTTGTGATTCGAGAACGGGAGACTGCTGACCTGGCGTCGCGGCAAGCTCGACGAGCAGAGGATCGCCAGAGAGGTGCAATACCTGATCGATACCGTCGAACCCGTCCCGGAGTATGCGTGGGAACAACACTAGGAGAAGGAAAATGACCCCACTTCTGATCGTGATCATCGTCGCGGTGTTCTTCGCGCTGATAGTCGGACTCTGGCTCCTGACCACGTACAACGGATTCATCAGAATCCGCAATCTGGTCCAGGAGGCATGGAAACAGATTGACGTAGAACTGCAGCGGCGTCATGACCTCATTCCCAACCTCATCGAAACTGCTAGCGCGGCAGCGCAGTTCGAGCGGGGTACGCTGCAGCAGGTGACTGCAGCGCGCAACCTTGCCCGCGACGCGGCTGCCACGCATCAGGGCGTCTCGGCGCAGGCTCAGGCCGAGCAGCAGCTCTCCGGAGCGCTGGGGAGGTTCTTCGCCATCGCCGAGAGCTACCCACAGCTGCAGTCGATTCAGAACTTCGTAGCGCTGCAGGGCGAACTTGCCAACACCGAAGACCGCATCGCCGCGGGCCGCCGGTTCTATAACGGCAACGTGCGTGCGCTCAACACGAAGGTGCAGACGGTGCCGTCGAACCTGGTCGCGAAGTGGTTTGGGTTCACCGAGGCCGAATACTTCGATTTGGACGATCCGGCGGCGCGGGCGGTGCCGAACATCCGTGGAGCCTTCGACCGCCTGAATCCGCCACCGCAGCAGTAGATGAGCACGCTGTTCGGCCTGCTGAGCCTGTGCGCGGTGGTGGCGGCTTTCGGTGGACTGGCACTGCTGGGCGTCTGGCTGTTCAGAACGGCTCGGCGAAACCGCCAGCGGCGCTCGGCGTTGCTGTGGTCGTTTGCCGCCGGTCGAGGGTGGAGTTTCGTCGAAAGTGAGCCCGGCCTGGTCGGGCTTTCGCCGCGCGCGCCATTTGGCATGGGGCACGGTCGATTAGCGACGGATGTGATCCGCGGTGTGCTGGACGGTGTGGCATTCGTGTCATTCACCTACACGTTCCGTACGGGCGACTCCTCCGACAACTCCGAAACCGTCCACTGCGTGATGGTGACGTGCATCCGTACGCCGCCATCGCCGAACATGCTGTTGGTGACACCCGAGGGGCCGTTCTCCACACTGTTCGACGTGGTGGGTTTGGGAGACCTCAAGCTCGAATCGGAGGATTTCAACAGTCGTTTCCAAGTCCGCACCACCAATGATCGGTTCGCCTACGACGTTCTGAACCCCACCACGATGCACCGCATGCTCACCGACAGGCGATTTGTGCTGCCGCTGCGATTCGACAACTCCAACCTCTTCACCTGGCGCGGTGGAGTGCTGAAACCAGAATGGGTGGAGCCGCACGCCCGCTATCTGATCGACGTCCTTGCTGAGGTGCCGCCGTACGCCTGGGAGCGTCGATGAGTTTCGAACGCGGGAACAGTCGGTATCGGTGAACGGTGGAAACGCCACCGTTCTGCCGGTAGGAGCCCCGATGTCCCGCATGCTGTTCGTCAATATTCCCGTCGCCAATGCCGCGGCAAGCCGCAAGTTCTTCGATCACCTGGGCTTCTCCTTCAACGACCAATTCTGTGACGAGAACACCCTCTGTATGGCGATCAACGAGCAGAGCTGGGTGATGATGCTGGAGGAGGACCGCTTCCGCGGTTTCATCGCCGATGACATCGCCGACACGTCAAAGAATCGCGAAGTACTGCTCTGCGTTTCGGCTGATAGCCGGGAAGGGGTGGACGAGCTGACCGATGCGGCGCTTGCCGCGGGCGGGGTGGATTGGATGCCGGCACAGGAGCTGGGCTTCATGTACGGACGCTCATTTCGCGACCTGGACGGACATGCGTGGGAGGTCAGCTGGATGGACCCGGCACACCTGCAGTAGCTACGCACGATCTGTGCCGCCTTACGTAGAGTCGCTCTTTAGGGTCACAGGGGCCCGCTCTACGTAAGGCTCACATGACACACAGGATTTTCGGGATCCCTGCCGCTGTCGCGGTGCTTATGGTCGGTGGTGGCGTCGCCGCGGCGCCCGCATACGCGACCGATACCTTTACGCCCGGATCGCCCAACGGCATTGACAGTTACTTTCCGCAAGATGGCAACGGCGGCTATCGCGTGACCCAGTACGACCTGACACTGCGGTTCGACCCAGAGAGCACCGATGTGAACGGCACGATGGTGATCCGGGCTGCCGCCACCCAGAACCTGTCCAGCTTCAGCCTGGACTTCTCGGATCTGGGAACGGTGACGGCGTCCGTGGACGGCCGGCCGGCCGCTACCGAATTCAGCGGTGAGCACGAAATGACCGTCACCCCGGAAAAGGGCATTCGGGGCGGAAGCTCCTTCACCGCCACGATCACCTACGCGTTCAATGAGCAGCAGGAGGCGCAGGAACGTGATCTTGGCGCGCTGCCCGGCTGGGTTCGCAGCACCAGCGGCGGGTACGCCAAGGGCGGCGAGCCCGACGGAGCCGAGAACTGGTACCCGTCGAACAACACCCCGGTGAACAAGGCCCCGTTCAAGCTCACGGCGACCGTTCCGTCCTCATGGACCGCCGTGGCAGGCGGCCGGGAAGGCAAGGCCACCGAGTCGGGCGGCTGGACCACCACCACCTGGAATGAGCCGAATCCCGTTGCCATGTATCTCGTTCCGTTTGCCGTGGATCACTTCTCGGTCTTCCGGTCCACGTTGCCCAGCGGCACCCCTGTGGTGAGCGCGTTTGCGCCCGATGCCGGTTCGGGGGATTCCGAGGCGCGCCTGCCGGAGATACTCACGTTCCTGGAATCCAAGCTCGGGAAGTACCCGCACGTGGCGGCCGGAGGCATCTTCGCCGACCCGATCCGCGAGGACATCGCCTTTAGCGCTTTGGAAACTCAGACCCGTCCGTACTACACCTTCAGTCGCGACACCGAAGAGCCAGACCGCCTCTCGACGATCGTGCACGAAAACACCCATGAGTGGTACGGCGATGTGGTGTCGGTCGAGCAGTGGCGCGATATCTGTCTCAACGAGTGCTTCGCCTCCTATCTGCCCTGGATGTGGTCGGAGGAAAAGGAAGGCAAGTCCATCGACGAGCGCTACCGCAAGACCGTGGAAAAGATCTGGGATGAGGACAAGGTCTGGGGGAACCTGCTCTACGACATGTGCCCGGGTGGCGCCGAATGCAGCGCCGGTGAGGTCTTCAATCCGCTGGGTGTGTACGGCAAGGGTCCGTTAGCGCTGCACGCCCTGCGACGCACCATCGGGGACAAAGCGTTCCTGGAGATCCTGCGGTCATGGCCGTCCGTGCACAAGTGGGGTAACGCCACCTGGCCGCAGTTCGAGGCGTATGTGCAGAAGGTCGCCGGCAAGGACTTGTCGGGATTCTTCACCGCCTGGTTCCACAGCGTGACCCGGCCCTCGGACCAGTACCTGTTCCCGGGGAGTCTTGCGCCGCGGTAGGCCGTCCAGTCGCCGAGACCGAGGTTGTGGCGCGAATATGCGAGACGAACCCGCCACAACCTGGGTTTCGACATTCGGTTACGGGAGTTCTGTTGGCAGACCGAACTTCTCGAACAGGGAGATATCGAAGAAGCAGACGACATGGGCCACGCCGTCTTGGGTGACGTCCAAGACGTGCATCTGGAACGGGCGGTGCACGCCGTCGCCCTCGCGCATGTAGAGGCCGATCGCCGGCTGACCATTGGCGGACGTCTCGATGAGGCGCATATCGCCGGCATGCTCGGCCGGGCACTGCTCCTTGATGAGTGTGGCGATGCTCTGTCCGCCCTGGTACCAACCGGTGAACGGGGGCATCTCCCAAATCGCCTCGGTGGTAAACATTTTCGCGATGGCATCGACGTCGTAGCGCTCGAAAGCGTCGATGTACTGACGGAGCTGTTCCCGCAGCATCGGGTCCTGAGGTTCCAGCAGGCTGTCTTCTTGCGGAGACACCTCCTGCAGCTGTGCGCGGGCGCGCTGCAGCAGGCTGTTCACCGCGGCGGTGGTGGAGCCGATGGCCTCGGCGACCTCCTGGGCCTTCCACTGCAGCACCTCGCGCAGCACCAGCACGGCGCGCTGCTTGGCGGGTAGGTGTTGTAAGGCGGCGACAAACGCCAGGCGCACCGATTCCCGGGATCCCACGATGCTGGCGGGGTCGGTGGCGCCGTCGGGCAGCGGCTCCAGCCATGGGATCTCGGCGCGTTCGTCCAACTCGTCGAGCGGGTCGGCGCTGGGGGCTCCCAGCCCGGTCGGCAGTGGCCGGCGCTGCTTGCCCTCCAGGGCTGTCAGACAGGTGTTGGTCGCGATCCGGTACAGCCAGGTGCGCACCGACGACTTGCCCTCGAACCGGTCGTACGCTTTCCATCCGCGCAGGTAGGTCTCCTGCACCAGGTCTTCGGCATCGTGGATGGATCCCGTCATCCGGTAGCAATGGGCCAGAATCTCACGCCGATATTGTTCGGTGTGCGAAAGAAATTCATCCTCGATGGCTTGTGCCGTCACGGCGCGAGGATAGTCCCGTCCACCGACACCTGTCAGGTGGTTAGCGGGTGTTGACGTGCACGGGCAGCTCGTCGTCCCAGGGCTGGCGGCTGACCATATCGGCCACTCGGACGTAGCCGCTTTCGAACTCGCCTGTGGCAGCGTCCACGAGACGGTATTGCTGGGTCTGACGATGGATGGGCTGGGCATCGAGCAGCACGATGCGTACCTCGCCGGGTTCGAACCGGCAGCGTTCCTGCATTGCGGCGATCAGCTGCTCGTTGTGCATGTGCCCGTCGCCGAAGTTCCAGCCGATGGCGGTGCTACAGATCCGTTCGCCGTCGGTGATGACGTACTCATCTTCGTCCTGTCCCGCCATGGCGCGGTGCGCGAGCGTGAACATGGCCCGACCGTGGGTATTCATGGCGCGGAACGCATAGCCGACGTACATGAGCAGGGGAGCCTGTTCGGTGCCGTAGAAGCGCTCCATCTGCGCTTGCGGCATGCTCGCGATCGCGACGATGCCCTTGTCGATTTTCGCGCTGGCGGACGGCTTGATGCACCACAGCGTGGTGTCCCAGTTTCCGGCGTAGTACCGCATGCCCGGCAGGAAGGAGATCTTGCGGGGCAACAGGTTTCCGGCGACAACCACACCGGCGCTGACGGCGAACAGAAGGAGCACGGGCACGGGGCGCTCGATGTCTTCGAGGCCGGCATTCGCGTGCGCGACGAACAGCGACAGCACACCGAAAATCATGAACACATTCCATTCCAGCGGTACACCCATCGGGATGGCGGTCAGGATGCCCAGATGGAAACAGACCATGACGATGGCTGCGATGGTGGTGACCCAGCCGCCATGGCTGAAGAACAGTGCGATCGGCACCAGCATCTCGATGGCCGTGCTCAGGTGCGCGACAGAGCGGGAGAGCGGCCCGGGGCGTAGGTCGTCGGGGAACTTCTCGAAGAACGCCCGCTTGAGCCGTTTGGCGCGGATGAGTGGGTTGTTGGACATCATCGTCGAGATGACAAAGGGGAAGTGGTGGTTGAGCTTTGACGTCGCCGCACCCATCCAGATGACGATGAAGATGAGCTTGGCGGCGACGATCATGTCGGCCCCGGCGAAGAGGAACGTCACGGTGAGAGCGCCGTACACCTCGCCGCGGGCGGCCAGGAAGATCACCTTGTCGCGTAGGCCGGCGACGGCCAGCAACCCGAGGATGGTGGCGACCAGCCAGGTGGGGAGCAGACCCGTCGCGGCAGGCTGGGAGAACAGTGCGACCAGCAGGGTCACCAGCAGCGCCGCATAGAGGGCGATATCGATCGGGGTGCGTGCGGATCCCTGGGTGAGTGGGATGCGGGGCCAGGGTGGCAAGCGAATGGTGTTGGGACGCAACCAGTACAAGATTGAACCCAAGGGCGGAAAGAACCTGTTGTTGAGCGGTCCGAAACCACAGCCGAGGCCGACGACCTCGAACAGCATGGTGTAGAGCACCACCTTCTGGAAGACGATGGGCGCGGACCAGTCCGATACACCCGTCGACACCACGGCGAACAGCCACCCGCTCAGGATGTACAGCCCGATCTTCACTACGTAGAAGAGGTGCAAGGCGACCGGTGTGCCGAAGCCCACCTCCGCCCAGTGCCGGGCCATCGGACGTATCTTCTCGGCGCGGGTGCCCTTGCTCCATTCGGCAATATCGACGACGGGCAGTGTGGGCTTGAGGAATCCCATGCGCCCACACTAGAACGTGTTCTAGGTCCGGCGGGCAAGAGCGGAGCGATTAGGGGATTGTCGGATGTTGGCCGGTACTCGCCTGCTCCGAGATTCCGTAGAGTTTCCGGGGTGAGTGGATCTAGCGATGAGCGCCGGGGAAGAGCATCGGCCCGGGTGCAGCGAGCCTTCGACGGCGCCGATAACGTGCGGATCGTCTACGACACCTGGACGCCGGTGGGAACGCCGCGTGCCGTCGTCGTGCTCTCGCACGGTTTCGGCGAGCATGCGCGTCGGTACGACCATGTCGCACAGCGATTCAACGACGCCGGGTATGCGGTGTACGCCCTGGATCACCGCGGACACGGCCGTTCCGGTGGCAAGCGTGTGTACGTCAGGGACATCTCGGAGTACACCGACGACTTCGGCACCCTGGTGGACATCGCGGCACGCGAGCACCCTGATCTGAAGCGGATCGTGCTGGGACACAGCATGGGCGGTGGGATTGTCTTCGCCTACGGGGTGGACCACCAGGACCGCTATGACCTGATGGTGCTTTCCGGGCCCGCGATCGCCGCCCAGGTGGGATTGCCGTTTGTGTTGACGCTGGTGGCCCCGGTGGTGGGACGGTTGATGCCCGGGCTGCCGGTGCAGAAGCTCGATGTCAACGCGATCTCTCATGACCCCGCGATCATCGCCGCGTACAACGCGGACCCGTTGGTCCATCACGGCCGGGTGCCCGCGGGGATCGGCCGGGCGCTGTTAGGCGTGGGAAAGACGATGCGCCAGCGCGCCGCCGATCTGAAGCGTCCGGTGCTGACGATGCACGGCAGCGACGATCATCTGACGGCGCCCGAAGGCAGCGTGTGGCTCTCCGAAGCGGCGCCCGATGCCACGCTGAAGATCTGGGATGGCCTCTACCACGAGATCTTCAACGAGTTCGACAAGGAACTCGTGCTCGACGAGGTGGTGTCCTGGATCGACGCGCGCCTCTGACGGCCGCTATCTACGCATGGCCGACAGATCGCTGAAGTCGTGGGTGTGTGCACCAGATTGCCAGTCGATCCAGTGTTCCCAGCGCCGCATCTTGCCGTCCTGCCAGCGGCGGTCCACCGCGGGGACAGCGTGGCGGGCGAGTTCTATCGCGGCGATAAAGGGGGCACGTGCGACTAGTGCCGCGGTGCCGAGCCAGCCGGTGGGGATCCGATAGAGCTTGCGGTTCCACGGCAGCATGAACAGTCGTGTGAATCCAGCCTGCAGTTGCAGGTGGAACAGTCCCCGGAGGCGATTGGCCGGTGATGAGCCGGGGCTTGGCGTGAACGAGGGGACGAACGACTCCACGAGCTCACGTGAGGCGTCCCCGCCGTCATAGGCGCGGGTGGCGTCGAAGTGATACAGAATCCGTACCGCGTCGGCGACCGTCTCGGGGTAGATGTCGTCACACCGGACCCCGAGCAGATAACCCAGATAACGACAAAAATGCAGGGCCGCAATCATTTCCGATCGTGTGGTGAGATAACCAACGGCCCACAGTCCGAGCCCGGGCGCCACACTGCCGGCGATGAGTGTCAGCAGCATCTCCGATTGGCTGATCGGCTCACCCCACTGCTCGCGACGCCATTCGGGATGTTGGCGTACGCCGCGGCGCACTGAGACGTGCATGACGCGGATCTTCATGGTGATGTGCCGGGCAACCGAATACCGGTCCAGGGCGGCACCGGGCCGTGCGCACTCCAGCCACCACCTGCTGGTCTCGAGGTGGCGATGCATCGCGCCTTGGCCCGCATAGCCGCCCGCCAGGGAGAGCGGAGTTGCCAGCCAGCCCTCGGTGTAGGTGTCCATGGTGCCGGCATTGGCAATGGAGCCCATGTCATAACCCCACCGTCGCCATACCGCGGCCCCGGCCTCGATGAGCTCCGGATCGGCCCAGGGTGGCAGGGTGTCGAACTCGGCGAACAACGCGCGCATCGATTCGGGTGCGTCGTCGACGGCGTCGATTCCCTCACTGAGAGCGCGGTCAAGGAGCGCCCGGCCGCGCTCCGGGCCGATCTCCCCGTAGTAGACCGCTTCGACGAAGCGTTCGGCGACCGGATCGGTTATCCACAGGCCTGCCCTGTATTGGCGCACCACCTCGTCCGATGGGGTGAGGTCAAACCCCGTCCAGCGGCGCAGGGCGTTGCGCACTCCCGTGTGCGCGGGTGCCGGGTTTGCGAGATTCTCCGCGTATGCCGCAGGTAGTACGGCGTTTTCCTGAAGGGTCACGCGGCCTCCACCGTCTCCCGGAATTCTCATGTGCGGCTATCGAAACACAACCCGAAGAGCTTGACAACCATGGTTGTCAGAACTGGGTGTGGTGCTTGCTGCCGCAGTATGTCGCCGGGCTCGCCTAACCTGGCCTTCGTGACAGAGGACAAGCAGCTCTCGCGGATCGCCGCTCTGCTCCGTCAGGCCGAGGGCACCGACAACGCGCACGAGGCCGAGGCCTTCATGGCGGCGGCCCAGCGACTGGCCACCGCGACCTCGATCGACCTGGCGGTCGCCCGTGCGCACTCGGCCAAACGAGACGCCCAGTCGCGGCCCATCCAGCGCACCATCACCATCGGCGAGGCGGGCACCCGCGGCCTGCGGACCTATGTCAACCTGTTCGCGTTGATTGCCGGCGCCAACGACGTCACCTGCGATGTCGCGTCCAACTCGACGTATGTGTATGCGTACGGCTTCGCCGAGGACATCGACGCCGTCCACGCGCTCTACGCCAGCCTGGTGGTCCAGATGGTCAGGGCCTCGGATACGTACATTGGTTCCGGCGCGCATCGGCCCACGCCGACCATCACCGCCCGCCTGAACTTCCAGCTGGCCTTCGGCACCCGAGTGGGGCAGCGGCTTGCCGACGCCCGTCAGGAGGCGCGCGCCGAGGCGGTGAAGACCGAGAAGCGCGGCACGGGCACCGAACTGGTGCTGCGCGACAAGGACATCGAGCTGCGCGATTTTTACAAGGGCACCTCGACGGCGCGTGGGCGATGGCGTGCGGTGAGCGCACAGGCCGGTTACTCCTCGCACGCCCGGCGCGCGGGTGATCGTGCGGGACGGCGGGCCAAGCTTGGCAATAGTCCCGAATTGGCTGGCGCTCGTGGCGCATTGGAGCAGAACTGAGCGATCAGCCGCGGCCACAGTCGGATGTCGTCGCGCGAGCGCGGCATCCACGCGATTCTCAGCGCGCCAAGGTATACGCGGCCGAGGAGTTCGTGCGCACCATGTTTGAGCGGGCGGCGAGTCACAGTCAGCGAGATATCGACTTCTTCGGCACCCGGCTGACTCTCCCGCCCGAGGCACGCTTCGCGTCGGTCGAATCGGTGCAGCGTTATGTCGATGACGTGCTGGCCCTCGTGGCGAGTCGATGGCCCGCCGGACCCGTCACGGTGCGTGCCCGTCGCGGCGGGACAGCGGCGCATTACGAGCGCGACGGAGATCGGGCGGCGATCGCCGTTCCCGATGATCGCAACGGGAGCGCTTGGGCCATGCGGGAACTGGTGATTCTGCACGAGTTGGCGCACCACCTGTGCCCGCAGGAGGGCCCGGCGCACGGGCACGAGTTTGTCACGCTCTATCCCGAGCTGGCAGGGCTGGCCATGGGGCCGGAGGTGGAGTTCGTCCTGCGCACCGTCTACGCCCGCGAAGGTGTGTGCTAGCGCACGACGGCGATCGCCAGGCCGTCCCAGCCCTTGACGCCCACTGTCTGGAGCGCGGTGGCATCCAGACGTGGATCAGAACCCAGCCGCTCCAGGGCCTGGCGGGTTCCTTCGGCGTTCGGGCCTTCTTCCGAGATCCAGCGAATCACGTTGTCCACCACGATGACTGCCCCGGGCTGTGTGAGCCGCAACGCCCAATCGAGATAGCCCGGGTTGTTGGATTTGTCGGCATCGATGAACACCAGATCGAACGGTCCCTCGACCGAGGGCAGCGAGTCGAGAGCCGGGCCTACCAGGACCTCCACACGTTCGGCGAGTCCGGCGCGCTCCAGACTGGCCTGCGCGACGGAAGCATGTTTGGGCTCGAACTCCAGCGTCACCACGGAGCCGTCGGGGCCGACCGCTTTGGCGAGCCATGCGGTGCTGTACCCACCCAGGGTGCCGACCTCCAGCACCCGGCTGGCCTTGGCAATCGTGGCCAACAAGTACAGGAACTTGCCCTGAGCGGCCGATACCGCGATATCGGGCAGGCCGCCTTCCTGCTGCGCCCGGCGGACGTGGTCCAGCTCGGCAGCGTCGGTGGCGACGGTGCGCTCCAGGTAGTCGTCGGTGTCGGTCCACACTGATTGGGAGAGAGTCACTTCCGTGAGGGTACGCCCGTTTCCTGGATTTTGAGTCGCGGGCGCGAGCCTCGTGGTATTAACACCTAACCCGCTGTCATCGCGGCCGAAGGAGTCGGTAATGGCGCTTGTCGACTATCGCGATGTGCTCGGGAAGATCGTCGTGGGGGTTGGTGTCCCCGCGATACTGGGATTGGGCGCACTTATGGCCAGTCGTTGGGGCAACGCCGTCGCCTACGCGGGCGGCTCCCACCACATGGCCCTCGTCTACACGTGTTTCTCGATTTTCGCCGTGATCGGCGGAATCTCGCTGATCATTATGTTTATCCGGGTGGTGTACGTGTACATGACCGCGGATTCGGGCACAGCGACATTCGATCCGTGGGATCTGATCCTGCTGGTGTGCGGTCTGTCCGCACTTATCGGCGGAATCATGTACTTCATCGACATTTTCACGTACATGTCGCCCCGCCCGCCTGCACCGCGGCGATTTCCCGCGCCCACGTTCCCGCGCGTTAGTCCCACACGGATATTCACCCCGACGACCACCATCAGGTGGCCGTCGTAAATCCTCTAGCCGCGTAGCGCAGAGATGAAGATCTTCGGCACTTTCAGCAGGCTGGGCTTGCTGGCGAAGTCGACCAGCAGTTCGCCGGTGCCCGCCGCGGTGGCGTTGCTCACGAACCACGGCGGCTTCGGGGACAGCGCCCACTCTCCATGCGCAAAAGATCGCGGGAACGGCCGGAACGGACCGCGCACCACGGTGCGTTCCGGCTTCTCGACCAGGAAGCCGTTGTGCACGACGCCGATTCCGCTCTGCACGTCATTGAGTACGTGACCGGGGAATGCGCCCCAGGTGGCGCCGGGGGTTAGGTAACCGACGCCGGTCCACGCGTTGACGGCCACGGTTCCGTACCGCAGATTTTCGACCAGGGCGTCGAAATCCGACCCCAGCGCCTTGATGGTGTCGGGATGCGCGATGACGTTCACGCCGAGGGTTCCGACGAATTCGTCGTTGGCGACCCTGGCTGCCTCCTGCACGAACTGAGTTCCGTCCGGGTCATGGGCGATATCAAGGTCGATCACGCCGAGGACCGGCCCGAAGTACTCGGTACGCAGCAGAGCCGTGCGATCTTCGGGGTCGACGACGAGCACACGCGCGCCGTTCTGGCCGAGGCGCTCGGCGTCCGGGTAGGACTGTTGTGCGCCGGCCACCCGGTCGTCTGAACCGGGGTAGTAGGCAGGTCGGGGCGGTGCCTCCTCGACGGCCTTACGCAGCGCGGCAAGGAACTCGTCACGCTGTGGCCACGCCTTGGAGAGCACCACGACCTGCGACGCGATGCAGTTGTAGCCGTTGTTATGCAACCGCTGGGTGGCGATGTGGCGGGTCTGGAATTCGATGTCGGAAGCGCTCCACTCGCCGGGCACCACGATGGTCGGCGAGACGCCGCCGAGCTCGCTGGTGATGGCCTTGTCCAATATGGGCGCCTGCGCAGCTTTCCGGCGCGCGCCCTCGTCACCGGTGCCGAACACGATCGCGTCGTGGGTGACCGAGCTGCCGGTCATGTGAACGTGATCGACCAGCTGGTGGTGCACCAGGTAGGTACCGACATCGGCTCCACCGGTGAGAATCCGCACCGCGCCGATCGCAATAAAGGGCTGCAGCACCTGAGTGAACACCGGAAGCAGTGGATCGGTGATGGGATTGAGCTTCAGCGCCACCACACGGTTGTGGGCGAACAGTTCATACAGGGTGTCCAGGGGCGCGATCGAGGTGATATTGCCGGCACCGAGCACCGCGCCGACACCATGGGTGTGGCTGGGATCGCGTTGCGCCAGGCCCGCGGTGCGCAAGGCCTCGGCCTGATCGACGCCGGGCTGCAACCATAGCTCGGCACTGAATCCCGACAGCAGCAGGCTGTCGAAGATGTTGAGCGGCAACACCGAAACCGTCGTACGCCCACTGGGGGTGACGCCGAACTTGGCATCCCGTAGGGGGCTGTGACCGGCGTGGAGCTGCTCCAGACTGGCGATCAGGGCGGCGATGGCACCCGCGACGGCGTACGGGCCCGAGATCCATTCCTCGCCGACCAGCGGCGATTCCGGATCGAGCTTCTTAATATCGAATGCCGCGGCCTGCACCCATTGCTGCGCGTTATCGATCACGCGCTGGCGAGTATCCGCCAGTAGTCGCAAACGATCTGCCAAAGAGATTTCCGCCCAGGCTTTTTCGCCTTCAGTCAAGTCCTGCAGGGCCTGGTCGACGGGGGATTCGATCTGCACGTCGGTCATGGAATTCAGCTCGCGCTCTAGTCGAAGTCGGATGGTTCGGATGGTGATGTGTTCGGTGGGTCACATGGTACGTGACGTACCACCTCATTGCTAGAGTGAGTCTCGTGCAGCCCGACGGCCCAGAACTCCCAGCTGGCAGGTGGAACGGCCAGCGCGAACGGCGGCGGGCTGAGTTCGTCGAGGCTGCCCTGGCCGCCATCGCCGAGCACGGACCGCAGACGTCCACGGAGCAGATCGCGGTGTACGTCGGGGTTACTCGAACAAAGCTTTACCGGCATTTCAGCGACGCGGCGGACTTGCAGCGTGCCGTCGCCCAGCGGGCCAGCGACATGATCATCGCCGAGCTTGAGCCCGTGTGGCAGCCGCTCGGTTCGATGGCGCAGATCATCGACGCGGGTATCGGTGCATACGTGCGTTTTCTGGTGGGGCACCGCAACCTGTATCGGTACCTGGCGCGCTGCTCGCTGTCGGAGGGATCGGACACACCTGACGCCATCGCCGATATTAAAATGTCGACGGGACAGCATCTTTCGCGGGTATTTGCCGTCTACCTCGAAGCGTTTGGGATCGAGACCGATACCGACCTCTTGGCGATGGGCATCGTCGGGATGGCTGAGACCTCGGTGAGTTACTGGCTTGACCAGCCGGGGGAGATCTCTCAAGAGCGGTTGATCGAAAGCCTGGTCCGGCGGATCTGGCTCATCGTCGAGGACAACCTGCGCGCGGGCGGCGTCTACCTCGATAGTCGAGAGCCGCTTCCGGAGCCGGAGGAAATCGCACGCACCGCGCAGCGTTATCGCGATCCCGCGCGTCTCCCTTAGCGGCGAAGATTTCCGTCTGCCGTGGGAGCCACCCCGCACTCAAGAGAAGCCACTCAAGAGAAGCCGGAGGGTCTAGCCGCAGACGGCTCCGACGGCGGCCGACTGCACCAGCTTCGTGTATTTGGCCAGTACGCCGGTCTTGTACCGCGGGGGCAACGGCTCGAACCCTTCACGGCGCTTTTCGATCTCGGCCTCGTCGACCAGCAGGTCCAGCTTGCCGTTGGAGACGTCGAGCCGGATGCGGTCACCGTCCTTGACGAACGCGATGGGCCCGCCATCGACGGCCTCCGGCGCGATGTGCCCGACACACAGCCCGGTGGTGCCACCGGAGAAGCGGCCGTCGGTCATCAGCAGGACATCCTTGCCCAGCCCGGCACCCTTGATGGCGCCGGTGATGGCCAGCATCTCGCGCATACCGGGGCCGCCCTTGGGACCCTCGTAGCGGATGACGACGACATCGCCGTGGGTGATGGTGCCATCCTCGAGCGCATCGAGGGCTGCGCGCTCCCGCTCGAAAACCCTTGCAGTTCCCTCGAACACGTCCGACTCGAAGCCGGCCGATTTCACCACGGCACCTTCCGGCGCCAATGAGCCGTGCAAGATCGTGATACCGCCAGTCGGGTGGATCGGGTTGTTCATGGCGCGCAGCACCTTGCCGTCCGGATCCGGCGGGGCGATGTGCGCGAGGTTCTCGGCCATGGTCTCGCCGGTGATCGTGAGGCAATCGCCGTGCAGCAGCCCGGCATCCAGCAGGGCCCGCATCACCACCGGCACCCCGCCGATTTCGTCGACGTCCTTCATCACGTGGCGGCCGAACGGTTTGACGTCGGCCAGGTGCGGCACCTTGTTGCCGACGCGCGTGAAGTCGGCCAGGGACAGTTCGACCTCGGCCTCCTTGGCGATGGCGAGCAGGTGCAGCACCGCGTTGGTGGATCCGCCGAACGCCATCACCACGGCGATGGCATTCTCGAAGGCCTCCTTGGTGAGAATGTCGCGCGAGGTGATGCCGCGCCGCAGCATCTCGACGACGGCCTCGCCGGACTTGCGTGCGTACTCCTCGCGGCGCTTGTCGATGGCAACGGGAGAGGCGCTGCCCGGCAATGACATTCCGAGAGCCTCTGCGGCGCTGGCCATGGTGTTGGCGGTGTACATGCCGCCGCAGGCACCTTCGCCCGGACAGATGGCGCGCTCGATGATATCGACGTCCTCGCGCGACATCAGGCCGCGTGCACAGGCGCCTACCGCCTCGAAGGCGTCGATGATGGTGACTTCCCTCTCGGTGCCGTCGGTCAGCTTGGCCTTGCCGGGCATGATCGATCCGTTGTAGAAGAACACCGAGGCCAGATCCAAACGTGCTGCGGCCATGAGCATTCCGGGGATCGACTTATCGCATCCGGCCAACAGCACGGACCCGTCGAGTCGCTCCGCCTGCATCACGGTCTCGACGCTGTCGGCGATCACCTCGCGGGACACCAGCGAGAAGTGCATGCCCTCATGGCCCATCGAGATGCCGTCGGACACCGAGATGGTGCCGAACTCCAGCGGGTAGCCCCCGGCCGCATGCACGCCCTCCTTGACCGACTGGGCCAGCCGCTGCAGGGACATGTTGCAGGGGGTGATCTCGTTCCACGACGAACCGACACCGATCTGCGGCTTGACCCAGTCGTCGTCACCCATGCCTACCGCGCGCAGCATTCCACGGGCGGCGGTCTTCTCCAGACCATCGGTGACGTCGCGACTGCGCGGCTTGATATCGGGTGCGTCGTGGGCTGACATGCGTCTAAGTATCCCCGTTGGCTACTTAGCCGGTCAAAGGGGATTCGCTCTCCGCGCCAGCGGCTCATCGCCGCGGATTCCGCCTCCGGAAGCCGGGCAAAGTGGCAGCATGGCCGCCATGCCATTTATGCCGGTCAGTGACTCGATGTTCCTCATCGGCGAGACGCGTGAGCATCCCTTCCACGTTGGTGGCCTTCAGCTGTTCAAACCGCCCGCCGACGTGGGCCCGGACTACGCCGAGGTGTTCTACGAACAGCTGATGTCCACCACCGAGGTGTCGTCGGACTTCCGCAAACGACCCGGGCAGCCGCTGGCCGTCATGGGCAACATCACCTGGATCATCGACGACGAGGTCGACTGGGAGTATCACGTGCGCCGCTCGGCGCTGCCCCGCCCGGCCCGGGTGCGTGAACTGTTGACCGTCACCTCCCGCTGGCACAGCTCCCCATTGGACAGGCACCGGCCATTGTGGGAAATGCATGTGGTGGAAGGGCTTTCGGACGGAAGGCTGGCGGTCTACACCAAGATGCACCATGCGGTTATCGATGGTGTCGGCGCGCTGCGGATGATGATGCGCTCGCTGTCCGACGATCCCGACGCGCGCGATTGTCAGGCGGTGTGGGCCCCGGCCAAGCGGCGGGCCAAGAGCAGCATCGTGAGCACCACGAATACCTCGGCACTGGACCTGGTCAGGGGCGCGGCCGGCGCGGTAAGGCAGGTTGTGTCCATTCCCCCTGGTCTGCTCAGGTACGGGCGTCATGCGCTGTCGGACCCGCAGCTTGTCAGGCCGCTGTCGGCACCGCACACGATGCTGAATGTCTCGATAGGAGGCGCACGGCGGTTCGCGGCGCAAACCTGGTCGATGACGCGGATCAAAGAGGTCGGCAAAGCGCTGGGCGGCACCGTCAACGACGTGGTGCTCGCCATGTGCTCGGGCGCGTTACGCACGTATCTGGAGGAACAGAACGCGCTTCCGGCCAAGCCTCTCGTCGCGATGTGTCCGGTGTCGATCCGGGCGGAGGGGGATCAGAACGCGGGGAACTCGGTCACCGCGCTGCTTGCCAACCTGGCGACCGACAAGCCGGATCCACTGGAGCGGTTCAGCGCGATCCGGGACTCGGTACAGGCCGCCAAGTCGGTGCTCTCGGAGATGACACCCCTGCAGCGGATGTTGGTCGGTGCGCTCAACGGTGCTCCGGCGTTGAGCGGTGCCATCCCGGGTTTGGTGGACCGGGCCGCTCCTGCGTTCAACGTGATCATTTCTAATGTCCCCGGCCCCCGCACCGACATGTTCTGGAACGGCTTCGAGATGGACGGCTGCTACCCGGCGTCCATTCCGATCGATGGCGTGGCGTTGAATATCACGTGCACCAGCAGCGGATCATCGATGCATTTCGGGCTGACCGGATGCCGCACGAGTGTGCCGCATCTGCAGCGCATCCTCACTCATCTGGAGGAGGCACTGACGCAGCTGGAGGACTCGGTCGTTTAGGCCGCCGTACCCGCGAGGGGTATGCCATATCGGAACTTTGTACCCTATGGGGGTATGTGAGCTACGATGGTGGCATGCGAAACCGAACTCGGACTGCGATCCTTGCCGGCGCTGCTGCTGCGGTGCTGATTCTGTCGGCGTGTAGCTCGGAAAATGCGGGCACGAAAAATGGGAGCGAGACGAAGTCCGACCATTCGGGTCATTCCGGGATGTCGGGAATGACGACGACGCTCGATACCAATCCCGCGACGGCTCCGGCATCCGATCACAACGATGCCGATGTGACCTTTGCGCAGCAGATGATCATGCATCACCAGCAGGCCGTCGAGATGTCCAAATTGACGGAGGGGCGCACCGCCAACCCGGCGGTACTGGAGCTTGCGACCAACATCGAGACCGCGCAGCGGCCCGAGATCGACACCTTCACCGAGTGGCTCAAGAGCTGGGGGCAGCCACTGATGCCAGAGGGACATGACCCCGCGGGCCATATGCCTGGCATGGTGGACACGCCGGTGTTGGACCGGATGAAGACCCTCAATGGCGAGGTCTTCGACCAGCTGTGGCTGCAGTCGATGATCGCTCATCACCAGGGCGCCGTCGCCATGTCGAATGCGGAACTCTCCGGGGGCCAGTACCCTTCAGCAAAGCAGTTGGCGCAACAGATCATCGATAATCAGCAGCCTGAGATCGACACGATGCAAGGCCTTCTCAAGGGATAATGGACATGACCACCAAGACTTCGACCGGACATGGTTACTCGCTGAAAAAGGATGACTACGCCAAGCGGCTCCTGCGTATCGAGGGGCAGGTGCGCGGTATCGCCAAGATGATCGACGAGGACAAGTACTGCATCGACGTGCTGACTCAGATCAGCGCCGCACAGAGCGCGCTGCGGTCTGTCGCACTCGGACTGCTCGACGAGCATCTCGGTCATTGTGTCTCCAACGCCGTTGCCTCCGGCGGCGCCGACGCCGACGAGAAGCTGGCAGAGGCCTCCGCGGCGATCGCCCGGCTGGTGCGCAGCTAGGAGCTCAGCGCGGCAACCACCATGTGCCGCAACACGGCCCGCGTCTGCGCGGGTGCCGACCGGCCGGCGCTGTAGGGCGTGGAGTTCAGCAGACCAAAGGCGGCGTGGGCCTTGATTCGAGCGTCCGATTCGTCAAGGTCGGGCTGGACCTGGCAGAGCACCTGCACCCACGCCTCGACGTAACGGCGCTGGTATTGGCGTACCTGACGACGTGCGCTCTCCGGTAGCGAATCGAGGTCGCGATCCTGCACCCGGATCAGGTCGCTCTCGTTGAGCGCGAAGTCGAGATGGAAATCGATGAGGCCAGACAAGGCCTCCGATGCCGTCGCCGCCGCTTCCACGACCGCCGTCCCGCCTTCCAAGAGTCGACGGCTGATATCGGTGAGCAGGTCCACGAGGAGCGCTTCCTTGTTCGGGAAGTGTCGGTAAATCGCTGGGCCGCTGATGCCAACGGCCGAGCCGAGATCTTCCAATCGCACCCGCGCATATCCGCGCATGGCTAGCAGCCGCGCCGCGGCGCTCAGCAGCTGATCCCGGCGATCCGCCTTGGCGCGTTCGCGCTTGTTCGGAGTTGTCGACTCGGGTATCAGGTTGGTCATAAAACCTTCTTGGGCGGTTCGGTCTAGACAAATCAGTTAGCGAAGATTATCTTAAAACAAGTTAATCGTCATTAACTGAAATTTCAAGACTTCGGAGCTGGGTATGACTCTGGTGGGTGAGCAGAACAGGGCTGAGCACGCCCGGCTCGTCGCCGAGCTGCGGGAGCGGCTCGCGCGTGCGGCGCTCGGCGGCACTGAACAGTCCCGGCAACGGCATGTGGACCGCGGCAAGCTCCTGCCACGTGATCGGGTCGAGGCACTGCTCGACCCGGGCAGTCCGTTCCTGGAGCTGTCGGCGCTGGCGGCCAACGGCATGTATGGCGACGACGCTCCCGGGGCGAGCATGATCGCCGGTATCGGTCGTGTTTCGGGGCGCGAATGCGTTATCGCGGCCAATGACGCGACGGTTAAGGGCGGCACCTATTACCCGATGACGGTCAAGAAGCATTTACGCGCCCAGGAAGTCGCGCTACAGAATCGGCTGCCCTGCATCTATTTGGTGGACTCCGGCGGCGCGTTTCTGCCGAAGCAAGACGAGGTGTTCCCGGACCGCGAGCACTTCGGGCGGATCTTCTACAACCAGGCCACCATGAGCGCCAAGGGAATTCCGCAGATCGCTGCGGTGCTGGGCAGTTGCACCGCGGGTGGCGCGTATGTGCCGGCGATGAGTGACGAGGCCGTCATCGTGCGCAAGCAGGGCACGATCTTCCTGGGCGGTCCGCCGCTGGTGAAGGCCGCCACCGGCGAGGTGGTGACGGCCGAGGAGCTCGGCGGTGGCGACCTGCATTCGCGTACCTCGGGGGTGACCGACCACCTGGCGTCCGACGACAAGGATGCCCTGCGGATTGTGCGTCGCATCGTGTCCACGCTGGCGCCCAGAGCAGAAACGCCCTGGCCGGTCGTCGAAACGATTGCGCCGGAACGTGTTCCGGAAACGCTGTATGACGTGGTACCCACCGATCCGCGCATTCCGTACGACGTGCACGACGTGATTGTCAGGTTGGTCGACGGCGGTACCTTCACCGAGTTCAAGGCGGAGTACGGAAAGTCGGTGGTGACGGGAACCGCACGGCTGCATGGGCACCCGGTCGGAATCATCGCGAACAACGGTGTGTTGTTCGCCGAAAGTGCGATGAAGGCGGCCCATTTCATCGAGCTGTGCGATCAGCGGCGGATCCCGCTGGTGTTCCTGCAGAACATCTCCGGATTCATGGTGGGTCGCGATTACGAGGCCGCAGGTATCGCCAAACATGGCGCGAAGATGGTCACCGCCGTGGCGTGTGCGCGGGTGCCCAAGCTGACCGTGGTCATCGGTGGCTCCTACGGGGCCGGAAACTATTCGATGTGCGGGCGGGCGTACTCGCCACGATTCCTCTGGATGTGGCCAAACGCCCGTATCTCGGTGATGGGTGGTGAACAGGCCGCCTCGGTGCTAGCCACGGTGCGCGCCGATCAGGGCGCGGCATCGGGCAAGGAGTTCACCGCGGACGAGCAGGAAGCGTTCAAGGCGCCGATACGTGAACAGTATGAACGGCAAGGCAATCCGTACTACTCGACGGCCCGCCTGTGGGACGACGGGGTCATCGACCCCGCCGACACCCGAACGGTGCTCGGGTTGGCGCTGGGAATCTGCGCAAACGCACCACTTGAACCGGTTTCCTACGGCGTCTTCAGGATGTGACGGTGATGACTGCTTGCGCGAAGAACAGAGGATGCAGCCAGTGATTCGTTCAGTACTTATCGCGAACCGCGGCGAGATCGCGGTCCGCATCGCATCAACACTGCGGGCCATGGAAATTCGATCCATCGCGATCTATACCGACGGAGACACCGACCACCTCGGTGCCTGTGACGCGGCCGTGCGCCTCGGCGAGGAATCCTCGGGCTATCTCGACATCGATGCGATCATCAGGGCTGCCAAACAGACCGGCGCCGACGCCATTCACCCGGGATACGGATTCGTCTCGGAAAGCGCGGATTTCGTCCGCGCATGTCAATCCGCGGGGATCGTCTTCGTCGGACCGCCCGCCGAAGCCATGGATGCGATGGGCGACAAGATCAGGGCCAAGGACACGGTTGCCGCGGCAGGCGAGCCGGTTGTGCCGGGCAGCATAGGCGCACTCTCGGATGCCGAGCTGGTCGTCACGGCCGAAAAGATCGGGACCCCGCTGATCATCAAGCCGTCCGCAGGTGGTGGCGGTAAGGGCATGCGGGTAGTGCACGACCTGAGTCAGGTTCCCGATGCCCTGGTCGCATCTCGACGCGAGGCCACCGCGATCTTCGGTGACGACACCTTGCTGGTCGAGCGATATCTTGCCCGCCCTAGGCATATCGAGGTTCAGGTCTTCGGCGACACTCACGGCAATGTGGTGCACCTGGGCGAGCGTGAATGCAGTCTGCAACGTCGGCACCAGAAGGTGGTCGAAGAGGCACCGTCACCGTTACTGACTCCGGAACTGCGGTCCGCAATGGGGCAGACCGCATGCGAGATCGCACGCAGCGTGGGATATTTCGGCGCAGGAACAGTCGAGTTCATCCTGGACGGCGATACCCCTGAGTCCTATTACTTCATGGAGATGAACACCCGGCTTCAGGTGGAACATCCGGTCACCGAGATGATCACCGGTATCGACCTGGTGCAGTGGCAGATGCTCGTCGCGGCCGGGAAACGACTCCCGTTGACGCAAGAACAGATCTCGCTGACCGGTCACGCAGTCGAGGCGCGGGTGTATGCCGAAGATCCGGCCCGTGGATTCCTACCGACCGGCGGAACGGTTGCACTGGCCCGATTTTCGGGTAGTGCCCGCACGGACACGGCATTGGCGACGGGGTCGGTGGTGGGTTCTCGGTTCGACCCGATGCTCGCCAAGGTCATCGTGCACGCGGCCGACCGCGACACCGCGCTGGCCGCCGCCGACCAGGCTCTGGCGGAGACTCGGATACTCGGCGTAGGCACCAATATTGACTTCTTGCGTGCGCTGGTGACCCACCCGGTTGTGCTCTCGGGAGACATCGATACGGCTCTGCTCGACAAGATCGCGTCCGAGTACCACCCTCCCGTCGCCCCCTCTTGGGTGTGGGTGGCGGCGTCGGCGTTGTTGGACGACGAGCCCGAATCCGGGGCGCTGTGGAATAGCAAGTCCGGGTGGCGTATCGGCGAACACGCGCCGCGTTCCTATCGGTTGCGGATCGGCGAATCGGCCGAACTGGTCCGGCTCTGGGGTGACCCGGTGACCGAAGTCGGCATCGGCGACGGCGGGCGTGTGCGGGCCAGGGCTCATTGTGCGACAGGACAAGTGAGCGTCGAGTTCGCCGGCCAGCTGTTCCGCGCGGATGCGGCACGGGCCGGTGCCGCGGCATGGATCGCAACCGAGGAAGGGACCTGGCAGGCCGATATCGCACCCGAACCCCGGCTGCGGCACCACGACGGTGAGGACGAGGACGGGGAAATCCGTAGCTCCATGCCCGGGGTCGTACGTGTGGTGTCGGTGAGCACGGGCTCCGTCGTCGAACGCGATGCGCCGGTTGTGGTGGTCGAGGCCATGAAGATGGAACACACCTTGCGCGCACCGATGGCCGGAACGGTTGCCGTTTCGGTGGCCGTCGGCGACCAGGTCGCTGTCGATCAGCTGCTGGCCACCATCCACCCGACTGTCACTCCCGAGGAGGAAAGAGCATGACATTCAGCACCGCGGAGCTGCCGGACGAGTACGAGTCGCTGCGCAAAACCGTTGAGGAGTTCGCCAATTCGGTGGTGGCTCCGGTTGCCGCGCATCACGACGCCACCAAGACTTTCCCGTATGCGGTGGTGGCGCAGATGGGTGACATGGGGCTGTTCGGTCTGCCCTTCCCGGAGGAGTACGGCGGCATGGGCGGCGACTACTTCGCGCTGTGCCTGACTCTGGAGGAACTGGCCCGGGTGGACCAGAGTGTGGCCATCACACTCGAGGCGGCCGTGTCGCTGGGCGCCATGCCGATCTACCGGTTTGGGAGCGAGGAGCAGAAAAACCGCTGGCTTCCCGAACTGGCTTCCGGAAAATCGTTGGCGGCCTTCGGTTTGACGGAACCCGGAGGTGGTACCGACATACCCGGTTCGATTCGCACCCGGGCCGTCGAGGATAACGGCAGCTGGATTATCAACGGCTCCAAGGCATTCATCACCAACTCCGGGACGGATATCACGGCGGTGGTGGGCGTCGCGGCAGTGACCGGACGTTCCGCGGACGGTATGCCGGAGATCTCCGTTATTCACGTGCCCGCAGGAACACCGGGATTTACCGTCGAGCCGGGGTACGACAAGGTTGGCTGGCATGCCTCGGATACACATCCACTGAGCTTCGACGACGTGCGGGTGCCCTACGAGAACCTGCTGGGTGAGCGTGGCCGTGGGTATGCGGGATTTCTGCGCATCCTCGACGAGGGGCGTATCGCCATCGCGGCGTTGGCAACCGGTGCCGCACAGGGGTGTGTCGACGAAAGCCTTCGCTACGCACGCAGCCGCCCGGCCTTCGGCAGCGCGATCATCGACTACCAGTCGGTCTCGTTCAAGATCGCCCGGATGCAGGCACGCGCGCACACGGCCCGGCTGGCCTACTACCACGCTGCCGCGCTGCTGCTGGCGGGCAAGCCGTTCAAGACCGAGGCCTCGATCGCCAAGCTGATCGCCAGTGAGGCGGCCATGGACAACGCCCGTGACGCCACCCAGATCTTCGGGGGAGCGGGATTCATGAACGAGTCTCCGGTCGCCCGCCAGTATCGGGACAGCAAGATCCTGGAGATCGGCGAGGGGACGAGCGAGGTGCAGCTGATGCTCATCGCCCGGGCCCTGAACCGGTAACCTGTCGGGAGTATTTAGCTGGGCGGGCGACCTGGGCCTCCTTATGGGCCGCCCGGCGTGCTGTGTCGCATCAGGTACCCCCACGGGGTTATGAATGTGACCTTTTCTAATCAACGGAGATAAGACCTGGTCAAGAGTCGTTTTCTCGAGCAGGTGAAACATCGTGTCGCCTGGTGGCGACGAACCCTATGACACACTGGGTGTGTCGTGTCTACAGGAGTGAGCATGCTTGTCTTAACTCGTTGGTTCCGGCGCGCCCTCGTCAGCGGTATCTGTGTCGCAGGACTGCTGGGTGCCGGGGTGGTTCCTGCTCTCGCAGACCCGGGTGATCCCGGCGACCCGGGTATCGAAGAACCGGCGCCCCCGCCGCCTCCCGGTGAGCTTCCGCCACCCCCACCCCTGCCGTGGGAGCTGCCGCCACCGCCGCCCGCGCCCGATGCGCCGCCTCCCGGTGAGGTTCCGCCGCCACCGGCGCCGACTACACCGCCTCCTGGAGCGCCTCCGACCGGCGATGTGCCGCCGCTGCCCGTAGGACTGCTGAAGAACTCGCCCAATAACGGTGACGTCGTCGGTGTGGCCCAGCCCGTGACGATTGTCTTCGCGGCTCCGGTGACGGACAAGAAGGCCGCCGAGGCCGCCGTGAAGATCACCACCTCGAAGTCGGTGCCGGGATACTTCTACTGGTACACCGATCAGCAGCTGCGCTGGAAGCCCACGCAGTTCTGGCCCGCGAACACCGATGTGAACGTGAATGCGGGTGGGACCAAGTGGAGCTTCAAGGTCGGAGACGCCTTCGTGTCGACGGTCGATGATGCGACGTACACGATGACGGTCACCCGGAACGGCGTCGTGGAACGCACCATGCCGATGTCGATGGGTAAGCACGACAAGAAGCACGAGACGAAGAACGGCACGTACTACGTCAGCGAGAAGTTCCAGAAGATGGTGATGGACTCGTCCACCTACGGGGTGCCGGTCAATTCGGCTGAGGGCTACAAGCTCGACGTGTTCTGGGCTACCCGCATCTCCAACTCCGGCATCTTTGTCCATGCGGCGCCGTGGTCGGTGGGTGCGCAAGGTAAGCAAGACACCAGCCACGGCTGCATCAATCTGAGCACCGAAAACGCCACCTGGTACTTCAACCAGTCCCACCCCGGCGACCCGGTAATCGTGAAAAACTCGCCCGGTGGTCCTTACAAGGATTACGACGGCTATGACGATTGGCAGCGCTTCTAGATTCTCCGGCGCAATACGAGAAAGCCCCCGGCCGATTGGTCGGGGGCTTTCTCGTTGCGGAGGTCAGCTCCAGATGCGCACGCGCTGATCGGCTTCCAGGAACAGCTCGTCTTCGGTGCTCAGCTCGAAGGCCTCGTAGAACGCATCGATATTGCGCACCACCCCATTGCACCGGAACTCCGGTGGTGAGTGCGGATCCACCGATAGGCGCCGGATCGCCTCGGCTTCGCGGGCTTTCGTACGCCAGACTTGTGCCCAGCCGTAGAACACACGCTGCGCACCGGTGAGCCCGTCGATGACCGGGGCGGGGTTGTCCCCCAGCGAGATCTCATAGGCCAGGAGCGCAATCGACAGGCCACCCAGATCTCCGATGTTCTCACCCACGGTAAACGCGCCGTTCACGTGCTGACCGGCGAGCTCGCGGGGTACGAACTCGTCATACTGCTTGATCAACGCCGTGGTGCGCACGCCGAACTCGTCGCGGTCGGTGTCGGTCCACCAGTTGACCAGGTTGCCGTCGCCGTCGTACTTGGAGCCCTGATCGTCGAATCCGTGACCGATCTCGTGACCGATGACGGCGCCGATGCCCCCGTAGTTGGCGGCATCGTCGGCATCCGCGTCGAAGAAAGGCGGCTGCAGAATCGCTGCGGGGAAGACGATCTCGTTCATGCCCGGGTTGTAATAGGCGTTGACCGTCTGGGGAGTCATGAACCATTCGCCCCGATCGACGGGGCCCGCCAGCTTGGCCAGACCTCGATCACACTCCGCTGCCGTGGCTCGCCGCACATTTCCCAGCAGGTCGTCCCGACGGATGGCGATCATCGAGTAGTCACGCCACGTGGCGGGGTAGCCGATTTTCGGGGTGAACTTATCGAGTTTCTGCAGAGCCCGCGCACGGGTCTCCGGCGTCATCCATTCCAGGTCGGCAATGCTGACCCGATACGCCTCGCGGAGGTTATCGACGAGAACCTCCATACGCGCCTTGGCATTCGGCGGGAAGTGGCGCTCGACATAGAGCTTGCCCACGGCCTCGCCGAGGAGCGACTCGACCACCGCGACACCGCGCTTCCACCGGTCGCGGATCTGCTCGGTGCCCGACAGCGTGCGTCCGTAGAAATCGAAATTCTCGGCCACCAGTGGTTCGGTGAGGTAGGGCGCGCGGGCACAGACGAGCCGCCAGCTTGCCCACTGCTTCCAGTCGCTCAATGGCTCCGAGGCCCACAGACCGGAGAAGGCGGTCAGGTAGTCGGGCTGTCGCACCACCAATTCGGTGACTTGGCCGCTAGTGGCACCCAGCCCGGATAGCCATCCGTACCAATCGAACCCGGGTGCGGTGTGCTCCAGGTCGGCGAACTTCACCAGGTTGTAGCTCAGCTCGGCATCGCGTCGCTTCACCACATCCCAGTGCGCCGCGGCGATTTTGGTCTCCAGCGCGAGGATTCGGTCGGCGGTATCGGTGTGTTCACCCTCGCCATAGACCAGCGCGAACATGGCGGCGATGTGGGAACGGTAGGCGGCCCTCGTGGCCGCGTGCTGCTCTTCGCGGTAGTAGGACTCGTCGGGCAGGCCGAGACCGGACTGGCTGATGTGCAGGAGGTAGCGCGAGGAATCTTTGGCGTCCGTATCCACGTAGCAGCCCACCCCGCTGCCGGCGCCGGCTCGCTGCAACGCGCCCATGACGGCGGCCAGCGTGGTGGCATCGGGCGCCGAGGCGATACCGTCTAGCTCCTGGTGGAGCGGCGCCAGCCCGAGCGCCGCGACTGTTTCGGTGTCCATGAAGCTCGCGAACAGGTCACCGATCTTCTGGGATTCGGTGCCTTCGGCCGCGCCCGCGTCGCTCGCTTCGGTGATGATCTCGCGGACCTGTTCCTCGGCGCGGTCGAACAGCGTCCGGAACGCGCCGTCGACGGCACGGTCGGCCGGAATGGAGTATTCAGCGAGCCAGCGCCCATTGACGTGCCCGAACAGGTCATCCTGCGGGCGGATGGATTCATCGCGGTGGCTCAGGTCGATACCGGATTTTGGCAGCACGGTTTCTGTCGTCACCCATCCATGGTGGCATGGGTCGCTAGGGTGAGGCCCGTGAGCAAAGACGACCCGGCATCCAGTCTCGGCGGTGGGGATGGACCCGTCTTCTCCCGGTACGGCGTGTTGTCGGCGGTTCTTGGTGTGATCGCGGTTGTCGCCCTAGTGCTTTCGGTCCTCGTCAGCACCGGGCATCGCGGCCAGGTAGCTCGTGACCGTTACGACTCCCGCGTTCTCGACACCGCTGTGAACTGGGTGAACACCCTGATCAATATGAAGAAAAGCAATGTCGATGCCAGCGTGCAGACGCTGCAGGACGGTACCGCCGGGCAGCTCAGCGACCATTTGGGGGAGATGATCGCGGGCGTCGTGAAGCTCGCGCGAACTGTCGACGCCGATGCCGCCGGTGAGATCGATTCGGTGGTTATCGACAGGCGCGGCGCAAAGGTTCCGGATGAGGACATCGGTCTGCCGTCCGTGGAGCGGGTAGACCGCGTCATGGTGGTGGCCACCTCGGTGACGCGGGACGCGAAGGCGTCCCCGAAGGTCAACCAGTGGCACCTGCGGCTCGCGGTGTCGAAAATCGAAGACCAGCTACTGGTGACCGGTCTGGAGCTCCTGCGATGAGCCGGAATATGTTGCGAGTCATTCTCTTTGACCTGCTGGCGCCGTTGGCGACAGTAGTGGCGATCGCCGAGATCGGCGTGATCCTGCGCTGGCCCACATGGTGGGTGGTGGTGTGTACGGCCTCGTGCCTGCTCATCGCCCAGGGTTTGGTGGTGAATGCCTACCTGGCCAGGCGGGATTCGGTCACGGTCGGCACGGACGACGAGGGGCCGGTGCTCCGCACCGCAATTGTCGCCCTGGCCACGATCTCGGTGCTAGCCGTTGCTGTCGTGGGGTACCGGTATTGGACGGTGCCCGACCGGGAGGGCAACGCGGACCGTTCGGCTATCACCGACGTCGTTGCGACGGTCGCGGAGGCGGTGGTGAACTTCTCCCCGGGGAGCCCGGACTCCTACGTGCGCAAGGCGACCGAACACATGACCGAGGGGCAGGGGCAGTCCTTCGCGCGTGACTTCGACCGGGCCACTGCGGAACTGAAGGCCAAGGGGATCTCGCAGCAGGGCGAGATCATCTCGGTCGGTATCGAGGCCCTTGGGCCCGAAGACGCGGTGACGGCCACACTGGTGCGACGCACCAGTGCGGCCGCCAAGACGCAACCCGAGGAGTCGGTGCTGGCGCTGCGGATGACGCTCGCCAAACGCGACGGCCGCTGGCTTGTGGACACCATCGCACCGATCGACCGAATCGGCGCTCGACCCCAAAGGGCTAATGCGAACTGATACGCGCGAATTCGATTTCGGTGCAGCGGTCCATTACGACCTGCAGCCCGGCGTCGGCCGCCTTGTTCGCGGCATCGACGTCGACGAGATCAAGCTGGAACCACAGCGTGCGTGCGCCGATGTCGATGGCCTCCTGAGTGATGCCCGCCAATTCTTCGCGGCGGCGGAACACATCGACAAGGTCGGGCGCCTCCGGCAGCGCCTCAAGACTCGGGTAGACCTTCTCGCCGTCGAGCTCGGAGATGGTCGGATTCACCAGGAAAATTCGGTAGGGGCTATGTGTGGCCAGATAGCGGTAGACGCCGTGGCTCGGCCGCTCGGGATTGGCCGAAACTCCTACGATGGCAATGGTCTTGGTTTCGAGCAGCATCTGGGCGATCGCCGCGTCATCGGGGGCAGTCCACACCGCGGTTCCTTTCCTCCTCACCCGTAGCACGCCGAAAACTCGAGTGACAGGCCTAGGCATGGCACGGTAGACATGGGCATGTGTCTGATCTGACCCTACGCACCATTCACGATGAGGACGACTACGAGTCCTATATGACCTCGTCGTACTCCGTGTTTCTGCAAGACCTGCAGAAGGACGAGATCGAGGTCAACCGCAAGGTCATCGAGCTGGACCGGATGATCGGATTCCACAACGGACGCAAGTGGGTGTCGACGGCGGGAGCCCTCTCCCGTCACGTGGTGCTGCCGGGTGGAACGGTCGCACCGGTGGCCGCCATCACCGCGGTCACGGTGTCGCCAACGCATCGTCGTAGGGGTCTGTTGACCGCGATGATGCGTCATCAGCTGGAAGATGTCCGCGCGCGCGGCGAGGCCATTGCCATGCTGTTCGCCTCGGAAGCGTTGATCTACGGGCGATTTGGCTATGGAGTCGCGACAGAAGCGGCGGAATTGTCCGGGCGGGTCAAGGACCTGGCCTTCCGGCCGGATGTGGACCTCGGTGACGGCACGCTGGAAGAGGTCGACGCCGCCACGTTCCTGGCGTCGGCCCCTGCCATCTACGACGACGCCATCGCCGAGCTGCCGGGCCAGATGTCCCGTACCCCCGAGTGGTGGGCGTCCTGGACTCTCGACAACGAGGAACGCCAGAAGGAGTCCGGCAAGATCCGCTTCGTCCTGCATTACGAATCCGACGGAAGAGTCAGCGGATTTGCCATCTATCGGCCGAAGCCGGGGTGGGGCGATGCCGGCCCCGACGCCGAGTTACATGTGCAAGAGGTGCTGGGCGCCAACCCGCGCGCCTACGCCCGGACGTGGCGCTATCTGTTGGATATGGATCTGGTCCGCAAGATCAAGTATCACGGCGCATCGGTGCATGAGGAGCTGCGTTACCTGGTGGCCAACCATTCGGCGCTTGAATGCGCCTTGGGCGATGCGATTCACGTGCGATTGGTCGACATTCCGGGGGCGCTGTCGCAGCGGCGGTACTGCACCGCGGTGGACGTGGTGTTGGAGGTGACCGACGAATTCCTGCCGGAGAATTCGGGACGGTACCGCCTGCGCGGAAGTCTGACCGATGCAACGTGCGAAATCACCACGGAGGAAGCCGATATCGCGGTGACCGTGCGCGATCTCGGATCCGTCTATATGGGCGGGGTGAGCCTGCAGGCGCTCGCCAGAGCCGGCCTAGTCAGGGAACTGCGAGCAGGGGCGGTGCAACGGGCCGCCATCGCATTTGGCTGGCCCGTTGCACCCAGTGCGCCCGATGACTTCTAGACGAACCCCGCGTCGGCCGTCCCGAGCGGGAGGTACCCCAGCGCTCCTGCCCGCCGGATCTAGTTGTCGCGACCCGGACGGCCCATGGGGCCTGGGCCGTTCCATCCGTCGTCATCCCACGTGCGGTGCCAGCCGCCGTGGTGTCCCCAGCCACCGCCACCACCGCCGTGTGTGTGCCACCAGATGGCGCACGCGATGCGGAAGGCGATGAACAGGAACAGCAGCACCAGGCCGGTGAGCAGGGCGATCTTGCCGAGTAGTTTGGCGCGGTCCGAGGATTCCTGAGCACGGTCGAATTGGCCGGTGAGCCAGAATTGGGTGACATTCAGCGCATTGGTGAATGCGCTGAAGGCCAACGGCCAGAAGAAGACAACGGCAGCAACTGCCCAGCCGACATTGGTGGGCGGGGGCGTCGGTGCTCCCGCGGTGGCCGTCGGTGCGGGCGGGGGCGTGGGAGTGGGCGCCGAAATGGCGCCCGTAGGTTCGTCAGATTTTGTCTCGTCGGTCATGGCACGAGGTTAGGCCGATTTCAGGCGGGCTGCCATAACGATCGGACAGCTCCCAGGCAACTGACATTGGTTACGCAGGTACCCGGATGAAGTCGTCAGATGCAGGCAGTTGTCATCCGCGGGGGCGGGTGCGCCCGAACCGTCGGGCTACCCGGCGCATCCGCACCAGCATTGCGACCGATGGGCTGGTCGTGCCCGTCAGGTATGAGGAGAGCTCGCCACGTGAAACACCGATGCGGGAAGCAAACTCGGCCGCACGCAGACCGGAAGCCTCGAACAGCAGGTTGATCTCGTTGGCGGCTTCTCGCTGTTCGGCTTCGGCAAGGTTGTCGCGTGCGCGGGTCAGGACTTCCTGCAGCACGGTCGAAATGCCGTAGAGCTCATCGGACCCCACCACTTCTTCCACCTGGCGTGCGGTCCGCCCGAATGGATCGCGTTTGAGCGCGTGGACGATCGCCTGCCAATCGGAAAGGTCGCCACTTTGCAGAGCATCGAGTATCTCGGAGGTGGTCCAGTGGGTTACCGGCTTGTCCCTGCGCCCGGGTTGGGCGGCCTCGGCGGAACTGGAGCCGGTGGCGCTGGAACCCGAAGGCTCGTCAGGCACTTCGGGTGAAACGGCTGGAGCGTCGCTCGTGACCGTCACCTCGCATCCTCCAACATCGCTACCGCCACGGACAGGCACTGCCTGCGCACCGTGGGGCATTCCATGGCTCCGTCGCCGGGCTTCGGGTCAGCGAGTCTGCGGACCAGCTGGCTGGAAACCCACCTCTGATTGGACTGTACACAGTAATGCTGATCGATCCCCGCGAGGACTTTCGCCGCCGTCTGCGGTTCCATCAGCGAAGCCAGCCGGGCGAACTCGGTGTAATCACGTTCGGCATTGCGGCGCATCAACAACAGCCCCTGCATACGCAGTGCTTCGGCGTCGGTGGGTACAACACACTTCTGTCCCGTCGGCAGCTTCACCTGCGTGATTTCGACCGGTGTCACTCGAGACAGGGGGCCGGGCATTCCGACTGTGTCGGTGTCCATTCCGTTTTTGCCGGCCTGTAAGGCTTCCAGGGCCACAGTCAAGTTGTCACGCCAGCGCTCCACGAGCACCGACTGCGTGTCGGGTGCGGTGACGGTGCCGCCATCGGCGAGGCGCTTGAGTCGGGCCGCAGAGACAGCGATGGCGTGATAGTCGATGCGCGGTTCCTCGAGCCCGGATCCTTGAAGTCGCAGCGCACTCTCGGTATGTGGTCCCGGAAGCTCGTCGACACATGGGGTTTCGAAGTCCACGGTGGGAAGCACCCGGTCCAGCCAGCCGGGTAACCACCAGTTGCGCTGGTCGAACATCGCCATCAAGGCAGGCACCAGCACCAAGCGCACCACCGTCGCGTCGACGGCGATCGCCACCGCACACGCGACGCCCAGCTGCGCCACCAATGGCATTCCGGCGAAGGCGAATCCGATGAACACCGCGATCATGATGAGTGCCGCGCTGGTGATGGTGCGTGCGCTTGTGCGCACACCGAACGAGACAGCGTCGGCGCAATCACCAGTGCGCAGGTACCGTTCGCGCACACGTGCCAGCAAGAAGATCTCGTAATCCATGGTGAGACCGAAGGTCAGTGCGAGGGCCAATGGAGGGATACTGCTGTCGATATTGGCCTTCTGGAAGCCCAGGAACTCCAGCCATCCCCATTGAAAGACGACCACCAGGCTGCCGTAAGCGGCGGCGACCGAGAGCACCGTCATCACCACGCCCTTGAGTGCCAGCACCGGCGAGCGCAGCGTGGCCAGCAGCATGACGAATGCGAGTACACAGACGAACGCGAACACACCCAAGAGGGAATGTTCGACTCGGTTGTCGTAGTCGAACAGCAGTGCCGTCGGTCCGCCGATGTTGATTTCGGCACCCGAGTCCTTGAGTGCGTCGGGCACATTGGCGCGTAGCCAACTGACGGTATCGCGCGCAGCAGTCGCCTCAGGGTCTACCGACAGCACGGCCGAGATCAACGCGTCATGTCCGCCCGTGGAGAAGATCGGATCCGAGGCCTGCGCGATATTCGGGGCGTGCGCGATCGTCTCCTTGGCGGTCTCGAGGGCCTGCGCGTGGGCCGGGTTGTTCGCGTCGCCGTCGAAGGTGAGCAGTATTTGCACCGGTCCGAGCGCGCCCGGCCCCATGGCGACGGCCGCAGCGTCGATGCCCCGCCGGATCTCATGGGACGAATCGAATTGACGCAGCATGCTGTTGGAGACCTGCATCTGCAGGCTCGGCGCAGCGAGCGCGAGCAGGAATATCGAGGCGCCGAGTGCGGAAAGCCATGGCCGGCGCATTACCTCCTGGGTCCACTTGCGCCAGAACGGAATTGAATGCTTGCGTAGCGGTGAGGCACGCAAAAACCGGGACTGGTTGGCGGCGGCCTTGCCGAAGATGGCGAGCAGCGCGGGCATCAGCGTGGTGGAGGTAAGGACGGCGATGGCGACGACGATGATGGCGCCGGAGGCCATCGACGCCAACGCGGGGGTTCCGATCAGGTAGATACCGGCGAGGGCGGCGATCACCGTCAGCCCGGAGAACGTGACGGTGAGGCCCGAGGTGGCCATGGCCCCCGCGATGGCCTCTTGTCTGTTCTTCCCGGAATTCAGTTCCTCCCGGTATCGCATGAGGATGAAAAGGGAATAGTCCACCGCGACGGCAAGGCCGATCATGGTGACCGTCGGCAGGGCGAACACCGAGATAGTGGTGATGTTGGACAGCGCGAGGACGATCGCGACGCTCAAGGCCACCGTGCACAGACCCAAGAGCAAGGGTAGGGAGGCTGCGGCGAGGGACCCGAACGCGGCGATCAGCACAATGAGGATGACCGGGATGTTCCACTTTTCGGCCTGCTTGATGTCCCCGGCGATCTGTTCGGTCATCGCGGCACCCAGCGCGCCTTGGCCTATGACATACAGGGATACCCGGCCGCCGGCGATCTGCCCGGGCTGGCCCCCGTGCACACCGATCTTCTTGCGGAGGTCCTTGGCGATATCGGTCGCGCCGGTGTTGTCGAAGCCGATGCGCAGGGTGACGACGAACGGGCGGTCCGGTTGCGGCGTCAGCTGTGGGGGAATGGGCTCGACCGAAATCTGAGGAATCTGTGCCGCCACCTGTTTGAGGTAATCGACGGCGGCCGTCATATCGGCGACGGTCGCATCGGGCCGCGGTGCGGCGACCAGCGCCAGCGGAGAGGCTCCGTGCTCGCGGAATCCGGTCTCCATCGCGTCGTGCACCTTCAGTGACTGCGATCCGGCGACTTCGAAACCGCCGCCGGTGAGTTTTTCGCCCCGGCCGGCCACCAGGCCTACCGCCGCGACAATAAGAATCAGCCAGACAGCGACGGTCAGCCATCGATACCTGCGAAGGTAGTCGCTGGTGCGCATCATGACTGACTGCACGATGGTTCCTGTCGTTCGGTGTGACGCACGCAGTCTCCTGTGGCGTGGTCGTGATGCTACAGCAACGCGACCAACCGCGCCCCCTGTCTGCATATATCCCGGCAACCTGCGATGACACGTTTACTAACAGCCTCCCTTGGCGAAAAACGAGTGGTGGCTGGACGTGCTTTTCGCGCTCCCTGGCAACGTTGTCTTGGGCGAAAAATAGGACCGTGAAATTCAGAATCTGGCCGACGATAAAGACTCGGTAACCTTCTGGTGACTACGCGCGTCCGTGTTTCGAAATGGCGCCGGATTTCGATACCTTGGCTGTAATCCCCCCAACAAGTAGGAGGAATGTCATGTCAGCCACAACCTCGCGGCGCACGGCCCACGGCTTGCTGAGCGCAGGTGTTCTCGCTGGCGGGCTCGCGATGAGCGCCTTGGCGCCGATTGCCGTGCCAATAGCCTGGGCCGAACCAGTCCCCCCGGTACCCGCGCCGGCTCCAGCGGCTCCCGCCGCGCCGGCCCCTGCCCCGAACGCCGCCGCACCCGCTGCGGCGACGGTGACTCCGGCCACACCCACACCGGACGGATGCCAGGCCAGCAAGATGACCAAGACCGTCGGCAACGTGGTGCAGAACGCGGCGGGTTACCTGGAGCAGCACCCGGACGTCGACGCGGCCTTCACCGAGATCAAGGCGGCCCCGCAGGACCAGATTGCCGCCAAGACGCAGAGTTACCTGGTGTCGCGGCCCGATGTGGCCGGCTCGCTCGGTGGCATCGCCGCACCGCTGAATGACCTGCGCACCAAGTGCGGTCTGCCGCTGGATCTGGCACAGGTTGTTAACGGTGGCGGATTGAACCCGGCGGCGATGGGTGTGAACCCGGCGCTGCTGACCGCGCTGTCGCAGAACCCGGCGGCCCAGCAGGTGGCACAGAATCCGGCCGCGCAGGCCCTCGTGCAGAACCCGGCGGTGCAGTCCGCCATCCAGAACCAGGTACCGGCTGCCAGCTTCCCGCAGGGTCCCGGACCGGCACCCGGCCCGGCGCCCGCCGTCACCGCTCCGGCTCCGGCCGGCCCGGTGGGCACGGGGCCCGCGCCCGGCCCGCGCGTCTGAGGGCACCTACGCATATCGAGTGCGAGTCTGGCGCGGATTTCCCTGGAGATATCCGCGCCAGGCTCGCACTCGGCGCTTGGGGGCTAGTGAGTGAGGGCTTCCGAGCCTGCCGTCGGGGCGACATCGTCGTGACGGTTGAGGTACCGCACCGAGAGCAGTACTGCGGCATAACCGGCGAGGGGCACCAGCACGGCGGCGAGACCTTCCATGCAGCCAGCTTGCGCTGGGCCGGGGCGCGTATCCAAGTGCGTTGACGAGATCCTGACGGCTGCCCGTTATTTCTTGACTAGCTACTGGACGTGTTGACGAGTCGCGTCGCGATAACCCGCCAGCCCAGCAGGAACAGGGCAGTCACCACCGACGCCACGATGACAAAGCTGAACGCGACGCCCTGGTTGCTCAGCCGGCGCAGGACCATCCCGAACAGCACGGTGCAGACCCACACCGCGATGCCGGTACGGGTCACCGACATCGGGTGCGACCACCCCCGACTCAGCAGCCAGCCGATACCCGCACCCGACAGGAACGGCCACGCCGTCTCCCACACGCCGGTCAGCGTGATGCCCTCGGCATGGCTGCGGCGGCCGATGGTGCAGAAGACCAAGACGCCGATGACATCCAGTACGAGTGAAAGCAGTACGGATGTCACCGGCGGTTTGGGTGACGAATTCTGTTGCACGCTGGGCATTCCCCGACCGTAGCCGGTGCCGCGCGGAGATCAGTTGGAGGGTGCCTCCGGGTGACCGGCTTCGATGTTGAAGGTCAGCGTGACCTTCTCGCCGACCAGTCCGGCTCCGCCGGCGACGCCGAAGTCGTTGCGGTTGACCTCGGTCTTGGCCTCAAAGCCCGCGACGGCGCCGCCCTGCGCTCCGGGACCGACGCCCTCCAGCGAGAGGTTCAGCGAGACCGGCTCGGTGACACCGTGCAGGGTCAGTTCGCCGTCGACGATGTAGTCGTTTCCACCGGTTTCTGGATTGGCACGGACCGAGCTGGATCGGTAGGTGGCGGTGGGGTGGTTCTCGGTGTCGAAGAAGTCCGCCGAGCGCAGGTGACCATCGCGCTGGTCGTTGCGGGTGCTGACCGAGGCCACGTCGATGGTGGCCGATACCGAGGGTGTGCCGTCTTCGGCGACGGTGATTTCACCGCTG
This sequence comes from Mycobacterium sp. NGS15, assembly GCF_059813245.1. Lineage (NCBI taxonomy): Bacteria > Bacillati > Actinomycetota > Actinomycetes > Mycobacteriales > Mycobacteriaceae > Mycobacterium > Mycobacterium sp. NGS15. The sequence goes on from NZ_JCALEF010000001.1 coordinate 460,772, forward strand.
AAGTCGGTAAACGAGCCGCGAACCTTCGAGACGCCCAGATGGCGTACGGAGAAGGTGATATCCGAGTGAACCGGGTCGATGGTCCAGGTTCCGGCGGCGAGAACGGGGGCGGTGGTGGTCATGAATGCTCCTCAAAGTTGGGGTGAGACATTCATGGTAATCGGACTGTGGTCCGCTTTATTTCGGAGGATCGGAAGAATTTTTCGGAGAATCTTGGGATCGAGCATTGGCGCCGGGGTCGGGCTCTTTGGTCGGGCTCGGGGTGGCGTCGGGGTCGATCTGGCTCTCGTCTCGGAAGAGGAAGAAGAAGATGACCCAGCCGATGGCCGATATGAAGATCCAGCTGACCACGCGGTAGATGAGCATCGCGGAGATCGCGTCGGGCAGCGTCATCCCCGAGGACACCAGGCCGGGAACCAGAAAGGCCTCGACCACCAGTAGTCCGCCGGGCATCAGCGGGAGTGAGCCGGCGGCACGGGCCGCGGCGTAGGCGACCATGACGCCGACCAGGGAGGGCCGGCTACCCACCGCATAAGCGGCGAAGGCCAGGCAGGCCACATCGGCGATCCAGTTGAACAACGACCAGCCGAAGGCCTCGCCGAGGGCACGGCGGGTCAGCGTCACCGCTTCCATCTGCTTGAGGATCTCGCGCCAGCGGGCGACGCCCATCATCGGAGGCTTGCCGCGCAGATCGTTGACCCAGCGCAGGACCCGTACGCCGATGCCGTCGAGCATCTCCGGCCGGGACGCCACAGCCTGCGCCAAGACAAGGATGGCCAACAATCCGCCGATGCTGAAGATCAGCGAGAACGGGTTGGTCTTGGCGCCCAAGAGGAACGCTCCGCCCAGGCCGAGGATCGCCAGCCCCACCGCTTGTAGCACCCCGGACATCACCAACTGCCAGGACGCCACCACGGGAGTGGCGCCCCATAGCCGCTGCTGCCGATAGATGAAGGTGGCCGAGAGCACGGGGCCGCCGGGCAAGGTGGTGCTCAACGCATTTCCGGCGTAGAAAGCGGCCTCAGAGCGCCATTGACGTATCTTCACGCCCGCTGAACGCAGCAGCGTCCGCTGGATCTGCGCGAAGCTGTGCATCGAGGCCATGGCGGCCAGGACTGCCGCCAGTACCCACCACAGGTTGGCGGTCTTCAGGCTGCGCCAGGCCGCCGCCAGCTGCGGCGAGATGTACCGGATCTCCACCGCCAGCACGATCGCGAAAACGACGAAAATCGCCCACCGCAACCACCAGTACTTTCCCCGCTGCTTGATGACGGGTTGTGGGGCGGTGTCTGCCTCGGGGTCGTCGGGACAGGAGCCCGGACCGTTTCGCTCGGGCGGCATATTGCCGCCTGCGATACGGTCGGGGTCATCGGGCACGGGCACCACAGTAACGGCGCGGGCGGGCCACTTCTTTCAGGTTCCCGCAGGCCACGCCAGGTGTGTCGCCCTGGTGCGGCCCCGGAGCAGCACAGAGTCGCCGTGATCCCAGTGTTTTTGCTCATCGGGATCGGCGAAATACAGCGCGTTGGTGGATGCGAGCAGCCGGCTGGGACGGTGTTTCGCCAGCTCGGTAAGCCGCGACGCCTCGTTCACCGGGTCACCGATCACCGAGTATTCGTAGCGTTCGGGCGCACCGACGTTCCCGGCGACGGCAAGACCCGCCGACACCCCGATCGCGAACTCGAACGGATGCGGGAAATCCTCGGCGAGCCGGTCGCGCAGCTCGCGCGCGGCCGCCAGGCATGCCGTGGTGGCATCCGGGCGGTGCAGCGGTGCACCGAAGACGGACAACGCCTCGTCGCCGACGAATTTGTTGACGAAGCCCCCACGGCTGTCGACTACCTCCACCACGATGCGGAAGAAGTCGTTCAGAATCGTCAGCACCTCCTCGGGGGCGCGGTCGGCAGCCATTGAGGTAGATCCGATCATGTCGACGAAGAACACTGCGACATAACGATTTTCGCCGCCAAGATTGGTGCCTAGCTGCAGCGCCTGGCTGGCCACATCGGCGCCCACGTGTTTACCGAACAGCTCGCGCAGCTGACGGCGTTCCTCACCGACCTGCATCATCCGATTGAATCCAGCCTGCAGGACGCCCAGTTCGCTGCCGTCGTAGACGTCGACGCGTGCATCGAAGTTGCCCTGTGCCACGTCGGTGATGGCGGAGCGCAGCTGGCGCACCGGATCGGCCAACTGTCCGGCGGTGAGCAGCGCGAGCCCGTAACTGGCGACCAGAGTGGTCGAGACAATGAGGAGGACGGTGAGGGCAAGCCCGCGAGTCGAGGTCAAATCGTCTGGCTTCCAGAGGGCCATGCCGCATAGGGCGATGATCCCGATCGCTGGTGCCAGCGTGCCGATCCACCAGCTGAGCCGGACACGCACGAATACCGAGGGTGCAAATCGACCGTGGAATTCGCTGGCGCTCAGCGCCTTTGCTGCGATAGGCCGCAGGATACGCTCGCCGAGCAGATAGGTAAGACCGAAGCTGCCGGTCGCGGATTGCAGGCAGCCGATGATGGTGGCCAGGGTCCATTTGGAGTCGTGGGCGGCGCCGATGGCGATGAAGACGGTGGCGCCGATGGCCCACCCGCCCAGATGGACCAGCGACTGCTGCAGGGGCGCGGTCAACGCGGTGCGCAACTCCAGGGCTGTCGGCGGCCCGCCCCGGCAGTACCAGCGGGCGAGGCGATGCTCCATGTGCAGTGCCCAGCCCACGCTCGTCACCACCATGAGGCCGAAGAGCGCCCAGAACAAGGGCGGGCCGTTCTCGAAGACCCAGTCGTGCGGTGGCTGCTTGAAGGGCATCCAGTGACGCAGGAAGTAAAACAACAGCAGGACAGTCGCGGAGTTGATGCCGACCATCGACGCCACGAACACGGTCCACCGGGGGCCCAGCACATGCATGGCCCGAAACCATTCGCGTAGCCGTTCCATCACCTAGGTATTCCGATCGGTCTACTTCACTTGTACTCTCGTTCGTCCGCCAAGACGAAGCATGCCAGTTCTTGCTGGTATCGCGGATGCATATGTGGAGGCTGCGCTCGTGCCACGGAACCTACTGCGCGGTAGGGTGCGGTCCATGACGCAGCGCAGCATGCCCGCTCTCGAAGGCGTGGATCACCAGTACGTACAGGCCGGGGACGTGAAGATCCACGTGGCCGTTGCCGGGCCGCAGGATGGACGACCCGTGGTGTTGTTGCACGGCTGGCCCGAGAACTGGTGGATGTGGCACAAGGTGATTCCGGCCCTGGCCGACGCCGGATACCGGGTGCACGCCATGGATCTGCGCGGTGCCGGCTGGAGCGAGGTCGCCGCGACGGGCTATGAGAAGGAGCAGTTCGCCTCCGATGTGCTGGCGGCGGCCGATGCCCTAGGGCTCGAATCCTTTGATCTGGTCGGACACGATTGGGGTGGCTGGACCGCACAGCTGGTGGCTCTGAAGGCGCCCTCGCGGATCCGGCGGCTGGCCATCCTCAACATCCCGCCGGTATGGCAGGAGCCGGGCCGCGTCGCCAGACACGCCCACAAGCTGGCCTACCAGCTCGTGGTGGGAGCCCCGGTGGTCGGGCCGCTATCGCACCTGTCACCGACCCTGTGGTGGTTCATCCGCCGCAGCGGAATGCCCAAGGACTCGGTGGACTTCTTCCGCGGCTGTTTCCGTGATCGCGACCGTCGGGTGGCGGGATCCAAGATCTACCGGTCCATGGTCGGCAGGGAATTCGCCAACTTGGCGCGGGGGCCGTACGACGACCAGAAACTCGCCATGCCGGTACGGGTGCTGTTCGGGCTCGACGATGTGGCGGTGCACCCGTCGCTGCTCGATGGCTTCAAGGACCACGCCGACGACCTGAACATCACGGAGGTACCCAACTGCGGTCACTTCATCGTCGACGAGCAGCCAGAGCTCGTCGTGAAGTGGCTGACGGAGGTACTGGCCGAGCCCGCGCCGAAGGGATAGCTGCTCTTCGCGTAAGCGGCCCATCGCCGTTAGGCTCAGCGCATGACGCACGCTGACGCTGCCGAGTCGGTTCATCCGTATGTGCGCAAGGGGGCGGCATGGGCTTGGCGCCTGCTGGTGCTGCTCGCCTTCGGGCTCACCCTTCTGTGGTTGTTCTGGCATCTCAAGACGATCACCATCCCGCTGCTGCTCGCCCTGATGGGCTCCGCCCTGCTGGTTCCGACGGTCAATTACCTTCAGCGGCATAGGGTTCCGCGCTCATTGGCGGTCGTCGTGGTCCTGCTGACCGGCAGCGCCGCGGTCGGCGGGATCCTGACCTTCGTGGTGGACCAGTTCATCAAGGGTCTCCCAGACCTGTCGGCCCAGCTGACCAACAGCATTGAGTCGCTCAAAAACTGGGCGATTCACAGCCGGTTCCACATCAGCGAGGAGCAGATCGGCAAGGCGGGCGACGCGCTGGTCAACACCATCAAGGACAACCAGGGCAGGGTCACCAGCGGGGCGCTGGCCACTGCCACCACGGTCACCGAGATCATCACCGGCGCCGTGCTGACGCTGTTCACCATCATCTTCTTCCTCTACGGCGGAAAGGAGATCTGGGAGTTCGTCACCCGGATCTTCCCGACGACGGTGCGGCCACGAGTGCGTCGCGCCGGCGCGCTGGGCTTCGGTTCGCTGATCGGCTACGTGCGGGCCACCGTGGCGGTGGCACTGGTCGACGCCATCGGTATCGGCGTGGGTCTCGCGGCTTTTAGTGTGCCGCTCGCGCTTCCCCTGGCCTCGCTGGTATTCCTGGGAGCCTTCATCCCTATCATCGGTGCGGCCATCTCCGGATTTGTGGCGGTGTTCATCGCCCTGATCACCAAGGGCGCCTTCACCGCCGCAATGATCTTGGTCATCGTCATTGTGGTGATGCAGGTGGAAGGCCATGTGCTGCAACCGCTCATCATGGGCCACGCGGTCCAGATCCATGCGCTGGCTGTGGTGCTGTCCATCGCGGCCGGCGGCGTGCTGGGGGGGATCATCGGCGCGCTCTTGGCGGTGCCAACGGTCGCGGTGCTCAACACCGCCATCCGGGCCCTCATCGAGCCCGAAGATTCTGACGATCCGTATCTGGTTGAGGGAGAAGAGGAAGCGGAGGTCCTCGACCCGGAGATGGTGCCGGCCGACGGGCCCACGGCGGTCGGTGCCCGTCCAAGCAACGGCGTGCCGGAATTGGGCCCGGCTCCACCCAAGGACTGACGGAGCGTCCGCGATGAGCCTGTCGGGTGAAGAGCATTGAACGTGACATCCGGGCCCGGAACCGTCCCACGCTGGGTGAGCGGCAACGATCCGACGGCATCGCTGTGGCGCGCCGCGCAGGTCTTCCGATTGGCCAGCTTTGGGTACGCGCTGCTGGCCTCACAACTGGCGTCCTACACCCATTACGAGCGCCAAGGACTGAGCTGGGCGCTATATGCCGGTATGGCGATATGGACTGGATTGGCAGCAGTGGCTTTGTCGCACAACTGGTTCCGTCGCTGGCAGTTGGTGCTATGCGATCAGGTGATTGTGATCGTGCTGATGCTCGCCGGGCGGCTGGTGGTTGATGTGCAGTGGTACAGCGGGCATCAGACCCTGCCGACCACGCTGTGGGTGGCCAACGCCGTGGTCTCCATGGGCCTCCTGCGTGGACAGCTCGCCGGTGTTGTATCCGGGTTCGTCCTGGCCGCGGTCAGCATCGCGGCGCGGGGCCTACCTGTCAGCGCGCTATGGCTCGACGCCACCATGCCGGCGTTGGTGGTGGTGGGGCTCGCAATCGGCGCCGCGTCGACCACTGCGAAGCGCACCTTTCATGAACTGCGGCGTGCGGAACGTGCGGCCGCGGCGGCGATAGAACGTGAACGGCTCGCACGGCAAGTGCACGACGGGGTGCTTCAGGTGTTGTCGTATGTAAAGCGACGGGGCACCGAGATCGGTGGGCCGACCGCGGAATTGGCCGCCATCGCCGGTGAACAGGAAGTCGCGCTCCGGGAACTGATTTCGGGTGCGGCCCCGACGATGCTCGCCGATGACGAATTGGTTGATCTGCGCCCGCTCCTGCGCACTCAAGCCAGTACCGCGGTCTCGGTGTCCGCGCCGGGCTCACCGGTGCTCATCGGTCAGCACATGGCGAGCGAGCTGGCTGCCGTAGTGCGCAGCGCCCTGTCCAATGTGGCATTGCACGCCGGGCAGGAGGCACACGCCTACGTGCTCATCGAGGACCTGGAGGACTCGGTGGTCGTCACGGTGCGCGATGACGGCAGCGGTATCGCCGACGGCAGGCTGGATCAGGCCGAACGTGAGGGGCGGATGGGGGTGTCCCGGTCGATTCTGGGCCGGGTGGCTGATCTTGGCGGGGCCGTCCTGCTGGAGACAGCGCCCGGAGCGGGTACCGAATGGGAGATCACGGTGCCCAAATCTCAGGAGGTGGGGGTGTGACCGAACGTCCAGAAAGCACTGACGGCGAACAGATTTCGGTGATGGTGGTCGACGACCATCCCATGTGGCGCGATGGGGTGTCCCGTGACCTGCAGGCGGCGGGGCTGCGGGTGGTGGCCACCGCGGACGGGGCCGCCTCCTCCGGCCGGATCGCGGCGACGGTGAAACCCGATGTGGTGCTGATGGATATGCAGCTGACTGACGGCGATGGCGCGCAAGCCACCGCAGCGGTGCTGGCGGTGTCTCCGGGTAGCCACATCTTGGTGCTGTCGGCCTCCGCCGAACGTGAGGATGTGCTCGAAGCGGTGAAGGCCGGCGCCACGGGGTACCTGGTCAAGAGTGCGTCTGCCGCCGAGCTCATCGACGCTGTAAAGGCAACCGCCAAGGGACAGGCCGTGTTCACGCCGGGTCTTGCCGGGCTGGTGCTCGGGGAGTTTCGGCGTATGTCGAGTGCACCGGCGACGGAGGCCGATGACACGCCACGGCTCTCCGAGCGGGAAACCGAGGTGCTGCGGCTGGTGGCCAAGGGATTGAGCGCCAAGCAGATTGCCACGCGGCTCTCGCTGAGCCACCGAACCGTCGAGAACCATGTGCAGTCCACGCTGCGCAAGCTCCAACTGGGCAACCGGGTGGAACTTACCCGGTACGCCATCGAACACGGGCTCGACGAATAGGTCCGCCGGCCCGTGTGGCCTCGCGGTGGGCTTATCTGGCAAACAGTGCGGCGTTGGGGCGCGGGCGAGTATTCCGATGTCGCTGCCATGCCTGGATGGTTACAGCAGCGGATCAGCGGGTGTAGTGATCGCTGAGAAGATGAATGGGGAGGCTCGGCTGCGTTCGGCACGGTCAACTCTCCGCGTTGACGCGCCCCACTAAAACTCCTTGTTTACCGCATGATTCGGACCGCTCACCGTGGAGGGCGATGTGGATCCGGGGCCACCTTCGGATTTATGTGACGCAGAGCACAGTATACCGATCGGTGTGATTTAGGATATGACCGACTATTCAATTAACGATTGATCATTTATCGTCAACGCTCACTGGCATCGCAGCCCACGGCGCGCCAGCGAATGCCGGAATCAATGAGGAGTCTGGAATGCGTTGTGCGCTGTGTCCGGGTACGTCGTGACCGCACTTGATGGAAACGTCGCGACCGAAGACGGTGTCGCGGCGATCGAGGATTGGGCCACCGGCTACGTCAAGCGCCACCCCCTTGAGTCTCTCAGCACGGTCGGCGAGCAGTTCATGCTCGGTGTCCGCACCATTCAATGGTTCTTTATCGACCTGTTCACCGGTCAGTTTCAGTGGCAGGAGTTCGTCAGGCAGGGCGCCTTCCAGGCATCGACTGCCGTAGTGCCGGTCATCCTGGTGACGCTGCCCATCGGTGTCACACTATCGATCCAATTCGCCTTGCTGGCAGGCCAAGTGGGCGCCACCTCGTTGGCCGGTGCGGCCAGCGGTATCGCGATCATCCGCCAGGCCGCCTCGCTGGTGGCTGCGGTGTTGATGGCCTCGGCCGTGGGCTCGGCGATCACCGCGGATCTGGGTTCTCGCACCATGCGCGAAGAAACCGACGCCATGGAGGTCATGGGCGTCTCGGTGATCCGGCGACTCGTGGTGCCCCGATTCGCGGCGGCGATCATGATCGCCGTGGCGCTGACATGTGTGGTGTGCTTCGTCGGATTCCTTGGCGCCTATCTGTTCAACGTCTACTGGCAGGGTGGTGCACCCGGCAGTTTCGTGTCGACCTTCGCCTCCTTCGCGACGCCCGGCGATATGGTCTTGGCGGTTTTGAAGGCGATTATCTACGGGGCCATCGTGGCGGTGGTGTCGTGTCAGAAGGGCTTGTCCACCAAGGGGGGGCCCATCGGTGTCGCGAACTCCGTGAACGCCGCGGTGGTCGAATCGATCTTGTTGTTGATGGTCGTGAATGTCGCCATCAGCCAGCTGTACATCATGATGTTCCCGCGGACGGGCCTGTGATATGACCGTATCCAGCTATCTTGCCCCAGGGCGCCGCCCATTCATACTTGTCTACAACAGGATTCGCCGGCCACTGACGCGGTTCGGCCATATGGTGGCCTTCTTCTTCCGAGCCCTTGGCGGCATCCCGGTGGTGCTGCGGCAGTACCCCAGGGAGTTCCTGCGGCACCTGTCCGATATCGCTTGGGGTAATGGATCATTGGTTGTCGGCGGTGGAACTGCGGGAGTGGCCTTGGTCCTGGGTGTCACCGCGGGCGCCCTGGTGGCTATCGAGTCGTACAACTTCCTGGACCTTCTCGGACTCGGGCCCGCCACCGGCATCATCAGCTCGTTGGCCAGCACCCGAGAGCTGGCGCCGATCATGGCGTCCCTGGCATTCGCGATGCAGGCGGGCTGCCGGTTCACCGCGCAACTGGGTTCGATGCGCATCGCCGAGGAGATCGACGCCATGGATTCGGTTGCTATTAGGCCGATCCCGTTCTTGGTGACCACCCGGCTTATGGCGGCGATTGTCGCGGTGATCCCGCTGTATCTGGCCTGCCTGGCGATCAGCTACATGTCCTGCCAGGTCATGGTGGGCATCCTCAGTGGCGGCTCGGTGGGGTCGTACCTGCACTACTTCGGTATCGGTGTCAGCGGTATCGACATCGTGTACTCGATCATCAAGACGGTGGTCTTCGTGTGGATCGCCTCGACGGTCCAGTGCTATTACGGCTTCTACGCCAGCGGTGGTCCCGAGGGCGTGGGAATTGCTGCCGGACATGCCATGCGCGCGGCCATCACCGTAGTGGTGATGGTGAACATGCTGCTGACGATGGCGCTGTGGAGCGTCGACGCGGGCGCCAGGCTGGGTGGTTAGATGCCAAATTCCTTCGAGGTAGACGGGCGCGGCCCCTCCGATAACCAGCTTCTGTTGGCGTCCGTCGTCACCCTCGCCGCGATCGTCGCCTTCACCGGGGCCATGCTGTTGAAGTCCGCAGGCAGGCTGGATGATTACGTGCGTGTTGTCGCCGAACTGACGAATGTCGGCGACGGACTGCCACAGAAGTCGGATGTGAAGTACCGCGGTGTGCTCGTCGGCGAGGTCGAGGACGTGACACCGGCGACGGGCAACAAACCGAACTTCGTGCACATCAACCTCAAACCGCAGTACGCGAAGTCAATCTCCGCGACCGCGACAGCCCGTGTGGTGCCGAGCAATGTGTTCGCGGTGTCCTCGGTGCAGCTGGTGGACCGCGGGCCCGGTGCCCCCATTCGCGGTGGCGCACACATCGCCGAGGACCAGGAGCTGCCCACGGTGCTGTTCCAGACCACGGTGAGCAAGTTGCGGGATGTTCTCAATGCGACCGGTCGTGGACGCGAGGACAATTCGGTGGGCATCCTGGCGGCAGTGGGGGCGGCCACCGACAGTCGCAGGGTCAAACTGCTCAACGGTGGCGCTCAGCTGAACCGGCTCATTGCCGAGCTGAATGCGATCGTAGCGACCGACACGGGACCCTCGACGGTCTCGGCACTTCTCGAGGCGACCGAAGGTCTCAAACAGACCGCTCCCGAACTGCTGGATTCACTGCATCAGGCGGTGCGGCCGATGCAGACCCTCGCCGAGAAGCGCGAACAATTGACGAGCCTGGTTCACGCTGGGCTGAGCACCGTGGGCACCACTAAGCAGGCCTTTGAAAACCACACCGATCAGCTCATCGGCATCACCACCGGACTCACCCCACCGATCGGCGTTTTCGCCAAGAACGCCGACAAGTTTGTACCGATTTTCCGCAACATGAACAAGCTGTCCCGCAACTGGTTTGAGCACATGTGGATGGCAGATCGGGACGTCCCCAACATGCCCATCGACGTGACACTGGCCCCCAGCTACACCTACACCCGCGCCGACTGCCCGCGTTATGGCGAGGTGAAGGGGCCGAGCTGCTTCACCGCCCCCGAACAGGTGGTGCGCCCAGATCTCCCCGAGACACTGCTCCCGCAGAACTACAAGCCGCCCGCGGATCTGGCACCGCCGACTGGAACGGTGGTAGGCCCCAACGGAAATCTTGTCGCGGTGGCGCCGCCGGTCGTGGTTCCTCCGGGCGGCCCGAACCTGGCCGACCCCAACCCGCCGCTGCCGTGGTGGCAGCCCGCGCCGGCGCCCCGCGTGCCCGGCACCTCCGATCCCGATGACGCAGAACCGCCGCCGGCGGCGCCCGCCTCATTTGGCGGAAACGTGGGACCCGTTGGCAGCAAACGTGAACGGGACCTCCTCGGTGTCATCGCCGGTGGCCCGGCGACCCCCGCCACGCAACTTCTTCTCGGCCCGGTGGCCCGCGGCAGTGCCGTGTCGTTCGTTAAGGAGGTGTCGCGGTGAAGTTCCGTGGTCCGTTGATCGCACTGGTGGTCTTCATGACCGTGGCCATGGCACTGGGCTGGCTGGTATACGCCACGCTGCGTCGTGACGTATCGGGCAGCACCACAGCGTATTCTGCGGTGTTCACCGACGTCTATGGCTTGCGCGATGGTGACGATGTGCGAATGGCCGGGGTACGGGTGGGCCGCGTCGAAAAGATCGAGTTGGTTGACAACGAGCAGGCCCGGGTGGACTTTGTGGTCCAGAATGACCAGAAGCTGTACGGCAACACGGTCGCATCGGTGACCTACCAGAACATCGTCGGTCAGCGCTATCTTGGCCTGTCGCTGGGTAAATCCGGTGACACCAATATTCTGTCCGCGGGCGCGACAATTCCGGTGGAGCGCACCGACCCGTCCTTCGATGTGACGACATTGCTCAACGGCTACGAGCCGTTGTTCAGCACGCTATCTCCGGAGCAGGCCGATAACCTGACCAAGGGCGTCATTGCGTCCCTGCAGGGGGACAACGCCTCGATTGTCACCCTGGTGAATCAAACCTCCTTATTGACAAAGACATTCGCCGGCCGCGATCAGGCGCTGGGCAACGTGATTACCAGCTTGAATGCCGTGACGGGCAACCTCGCGCAGCAGAACGACGGGCTGGACACCATGCTCACCCAGACGCGGCAGATGGTGTCGGACTTGGATCGCCGGCGGCCCGAATTGGTGTCCTCGGTAGGGTCGCTGGCACAGACCACACGACGTCTGTCCAAGATCACCGACGAGGTCTACCCCTCGCTCGACGAGCTCATCACCCGCGAGCCTGGATTCGGCAAGCACGTGGTGAGCATTGAACCTCAGTACGCGTTCCTAGGGGACAACCTGCCGATCGTGCTGAAAGGGCTGTCGCGCTTCTACTCCGAGGGAGCGTTCATCAACGTCTACATGTGCGATCTGAACCTCACCGGCTTCTTCCCCGGCCTGAACGACGTGATACCGATCATCGTCAACGCGGCGACGCCCGGAAACGTGGCCCAGTACACGCCGCGATGCAGGAACATGGCCAATGGCTGATCAATCCAGATGGCAGAGGATCAAGAATCGGCCGGTCGAGACCTATAACAAGACCTGGCTGGGCTTCATCGCGATCGCGGTGATCGGTGCCCTGGTGGGCGGCATGTTACTGGTCAAGGCGATAGGCCTGGGCTATACGAGCTACACCGCCCAGTTCACACAGGCCGCGTCGCTACGCACGGGTCAGCCGATTGCCGTGGCGGGCATCCCCGTCGGGAACATCACGAGCATGAAGCTGGTCGGCGATCACGTCGAGGCCGGGCTCAGTGTTCGCGATGACATCAGGCTGGGTAAGGACACCAAGGCTTCGATCCGGGTGACGACCATTCTGGGTTCCCGGTACCTGGATCTGCGACCGAGGGGCGCAGGAACTCTGCCGGGCAAGACAATCGATCTCGCACATACCGAGGTTCCCTATGATCTACAGGCGGCGCTGGCCGGGGCCACCGACACCTTCGACCAGGTCGATTTCGACAATGTGGCGCGGTCGCTCAGCGTGCTTGGGAAGCAGCTACAGGGCCTGCCGGACATTGTTCCGCAGGCCATGGCGAACATCCAGACGCTGTCCTCGGTGATCGCCGAACGGCGTGACCAACTCGGCACCCTGCTCAAGAGCACCGAAAAGGTCACCACCACGCTGCGCCGCCAGCAGTCCGGCATCGGCGTGCTGGTCAACCAGGGTCAAGACCTTCTTGGAGAAATCGTCGCGCGCCGCAACACTTTCCACGCGATGTTGCAGGCATTCACCAACCTGGTCGAGCAGCTCAGCAAGGTTGTCATCAAGGACCGGCCGCAGCTCGACCAGATGCTCACAACGGCGCGCGAGCTCTCCGACATGCTGGGTAAACACGACGATCTGCTTCGCAGCCTCTACCCGATTGCACCGGTCTTGATACGCGGTATCGCCAACTCGACGGGCACCGGTAACGCCATCGATATCAACCTGACGAACGGTCTGCTGGTCGACTCGTGGATGTGCGCAATCAGTGGTCGTGCCAAGCAATTCGGAATGATCCCGTACTTCAAGGACTGCAAATGATCACCAAAGGCGACGGAAGAAATCGGCTGATAGCCGTGATCGGCACAGTAGTTGTACTGGCCGTGGCTGTTATCGGCGTGGGTGCGTATTACGTGAAGTCGACGCTCGACCACATCACACTGACCGCTCAGTTTGACAGTGCCTCCGGGCTATACGAGTCCAATGTGGTTGCAGTTCTCGGTATGCCGGTAGGAAAGATCACAAGGATCACTCCTCAGCCGGGGTACGTCGAAGTGCAGTTCACTGTGGACAAGAACGTGAAAGTGCCTGCCGACGTTCAGGCCGTCACCTTGTCGACGTCGATCCTGACCGACCGTCAAGTCGAGCTGTCTCCGCCCTACCGCGGCGGCCCGGTGCTGAACGACGGTGACACCATTGGGCTGAACCACACCAAGACGCCGGTGGAATTCGATCGGGTGCTGGGCATGCTGGATCGGCTTTCCTTGTCCCTCAAGGGAGACGGCAAAGGAGAGGGCCCCGTCGCGGACGTCATCAACTCTGCCACCGGAGTCGCCGATGGTAACGGTGAGAAAATCAAGTCCGGGCTCGGCGAGCTATCCAGGGCACTGCGGCTGAGCTCTGAGGGCGGCGTGACTACCCGCGAGCAGATGACCACCATTATCAAGAATGTGAGCTCGCTGTTCGACGCGGCGGCAGCCAATGACAGCAAGCTGCGTGAATTTGCTTCTACCGTCCGGCAACTGAGCCAGATTCTCGATGACGAGTCGCTGGGTACGGGGAGTTCCGGGCGCAGGTTCAATGACCTGGTCAGGCAAGCCGGCGACGTCGTCGAGGCCAATCGCGGTCACCTCAAACAAACGATTCTCAACTCCAACACCGCCCTGAAGGCCGTGGTGGACAACAAGCGTGAGATCTCCGAGTGGATCGATGTCCAACCGCTGGCGTGGGACAACATGTACAACGTCGTCGACCAGGACAACAAGCGGCTGCGCGTCCGGTTCATGACGGATCGGTTGCTGTTCGAAAGCCAGATGGACAAGGAAATCTGCAACATGATGGGCCTGCGCCAATTAGGTTGCGGAACAGGAACTCTGCAGGATTATGGGCCGGATTTCGGGCTGACCTACGTGCTGGACGGACTCGCGGCGATGGGGCAGAAGTAATGGCGACGCGTACCGGGCTCCTGACATCGGCAGCTTTGGTGACTGCCACCATCCTCAGCGGATGCTCCACCAATGGGCTGGGCGACCTGCCGTTGCCCGCTCCTGGCATAGGCAGCGGCGGCTATCACCTCACCGCCCTGTTCTTGAATGTTCTGAATCTGCCCGACAGTGCGAAGGTGAAGCTGGCCGGCGCCGATGTGGGGCAGGTGGACGAGATGCATGTGAGTAACTACACCGCGATCACCACGCTGCGTATTCTCGACGGCGTTCGGCTGCCTAAAGGCAGCACCGCCGAATTACGTTCGGCCACACCGCTGGGTGATGTTTTCGTCTCAATCCGGCCGCCTGCCGGGGCGCCCTCGGACGGTCCGATACTCGGGGACGGCGACACCATCGGCCTGGAGTCGACGACCGCCGCTGCGACGGTGGAGTCGGTGCTGAGCTCGGCCGCGCTGGCCTCCAATGGAGGCGCGGTGCGCAACCTCACCAATATTGTCAACGGTTTCGGTAAGGCGACTGGCGATCAGGGCCGGGCATTCGGCGACTTGATCAAGGACTCCAATCATGTACTGGGCACTCTGAATTCACGCTCGGCGCAGATCTCCGAGGCGCTCACACAGACGGCGCAATTGGCCGACCGGATCGATGCGAAGAATCAGACTGTCACCGATATCGTGACGGCGGCGGGGCCGGCGACCGAGACTCTCGCCGCCAACACCGCGCAATTGACCGATCTACTGCTCACCGTGGGGGATACGACACGTCAGCTGCAAAAGTTCCCGTCGATCGCAGGTACTGATACCAGCGGCCGCAGCATCATCGCCGATGCGAACACCGTCTCGAAGGCGTGGAACGACGTGGCACTGGATCCCGACACCAGTCTGGCCGCCTTCAACCGGATTCTGCCCACTGCCATCAAGGCAACCGCAGGAAACTCACTGTCGCTGCACGCGAGCCTCGACCAGCTGGTACTTGGTTCGATACCCGATGCGGGATCCCTCGCCGATATCGGCATACATGGGCCCAAGCGCTACAACTGGGCGCAGCTGGCAGGATCGCTCAAGTACACGCTGTGGCGACTGCAGGAGCGCGTCGTGGGTAAGGGCGCGTACGGCCAAGACGTTCCGGTGCGTCCCAGCCCCACCGAACCCGGCGTCATCGAGACCGTGCCGCCGACTGCAGCCGCGCCGGGGGCCGGGCGATGATCAACGCGGCGGCGAATGTTCTGGTCGGTGCTGTGCGTGCCGGTCATCGCCAGAAGGCAGTGCTGTCGGGGGTGGCGCTGGCGTTGACGTTGATTGTGGCGGTGGTCTATCTGTTCGCGGGTGCATTGCGGACCAACCCCTTTGCATCCACCTACCGGGTCACGGTGAAACTGCCGGAGTCGGGAGGCTTGCTGCCCCGTCAGGATGTGGCCTTGCGCGGGGTGAAGATCGGCACGGTGCAGTCGTTGGCGATCACCCAGCAGGGGGTCGAGGCTATCGCCGAGATCCAGTCGAAGTACGTCATCCCGGCCGCGGCGAAGGTTCGGGTGACCGGGCTCTCCGCCGCCGGTGAGCAGTACCTCAACTTCGAGGGGCTGCCGGGTCAACAAGGCCCATTTCTCAAGGACGGCAGTGTGATTGCCGAGGGCGTGCAGGTGCCGATGACGCTGGCCAAGCTCCTCGCCGATGCTGACGGGTTGTTGGCGCAGGTGGACCCCAAGAAGCTTGAGCTGATCAAAAAGGAGCTGAGCCTGAGCAAGGAGGGACCGCGCAAGCTCACCGACATCATCGACGGCGGCACCTTCCTCCTCAGCACATTGGACTCGGTGCTGCCGGAGACCACCAGTCTCCTCAAGACGAGCCGGGTGGTGCTGACTTTGGCGGCGGACAAGAATTCGGGCATCAAGGCCACTACCGACGCGCTGGGTCGCACCCTGCGGGGGGTCGACAAGATGCAGAATGGTTACCGCACCCTGGTGGATCAGACCCCGCGGACACTGGGTGCTGTCGACGGCTTGTTCGCCGACAATTCCGACACCATGGTCACTCTGCTCGCCAGCCTGGCGTCGGCTTCGCAGATGCTCTACGTACGTACACCGGCCATCAATGCGTTCTTCCCCGATTACCGCGGATCGACGTTCGGCGCGATCGCCGACACCATGCGCGACAACGGCGTGTGGGCAACCGCCGATCTGTATCCGCGATATGCCTGCGACTACGGCACTCCGCGAGTTCCGCCGTCCACCGCCGATTTTCCTGAGCCTCCGCTGTACACCCATTGCGTCAGCGATGATCCGGCGGTGTTGATCCGCGGTGCCAAGAATGCGCCGCGCCCCGCAGGCGACGACACGGCCGGCCCGCCACCGGGCGCCGATCTCGGGAAGCGAACCGATCCCACTCCCAAGGGGAGGTTCACCGTCCCGACTCCGCAAGGCGGGCCGACATTGCCGATAGAACCCCCGCGCTGATCCGAGATATGCGGTTGGAGTGACAGATGGTCGACGAGAACAACGCAGCCGCACCACGGAAGCGCTTGCCCCGGGGACAGGGGTGGCAGCTGCGGCAGCAGATCATCGACACCGCGATGGATCTCGTTCTCAGGTCGGGCGAAGCCCGCGCCCCGTCGGCCCGTGAATTGACGCGTGCACTGGGCATTACCGCACCGTCCTTTTATCGGCACTTTTCAAGTACCGACGAGTTGGCGGACGCACTGTGCTCAAGATACTTCGAACAGCTCGGTGAGGCGCTGCAGCGGGCGACGTCCAACATCTCCACGGCGCTCGGGCGGCTGCACGCACTCGGCCTGGCCTACGTGCGGTTCGCGGCGCAGAACCCACTGATGTACCGGCTTGCGACTGCGGGCCCACCGCGGATCGGTAATAAATCGGACGAAATACTCAGCAGCTCAGCATTTTTGCACCTGCGGGGCGTCGTGCAAGAACTCGTCGACGAAGAGCGGTTCCCGCCTGGCAATACCCTGGAACCGGCCCTACAGTTCTGGGCGACCACGCACGGGGTGGCCTCACTGCTGGTGACGAGGCCACATCTACCGTGGGGCGAGCAGGAATCCTTCGCATCCCGAACCCTGTACGCCGCGTATCTGGGACATGTCGCGTCCGAAGCGCCAGACGCTGGCGCGGACGGGCGGTGGTGAGTAGGCCTACCTAGTGCCGTGAGAAACCCCTATGTGCGGCGGTAGGTCTACGTGTTCACCTCGGATCCCGTGGACGCCACGCTAAGAGGCATGACAGATCCACAGTTGCAGCAGATGACCGCGACGCTGGACGACCTCGACGGGCGTGAGCGTGCGCTGCGTGCCGAGGTCGATGCGCTGCGTGGCCGGATGGTCGAGTGGACCCAGGCTGAATACCTTAAGGCGCAGCAGTATTGGGACGAATACCGACGTACCCAGGGTGCCGCGCCGCTGGCCGTGCCTACGGCGGCCCCCATACCGCCCACCCGGATACCGGTGATGACTCAGGCACCGAATGCCCCCGCGGCAACACCTCCCGGACGCGAGCCGTTCTGGATGCGCGAAGGATTCGCCAGCAAGGCGATGGCCTTCGCGGGTGCGGTGGTGACACTGGCCGGCGTGATCATGCTCCTGGTGCTGGCTGCCAAGAGTGGGTACTTCGGTCCGATCCCGCGCCTGGCGTCCGGTGCCGTCCTTGCCGCAGGTCTGGTTGGCCTGGGGGTTCGGGTACAGTCCAGGCCTGGTGGCAGGATCGGTGGTATCGCCACTGCAGCAACAGGATTCGCGGCCGCCTTCTTCGATGTACTGGCTCCCACGGTGATCTACGACAAGATTCCCGTGGTGGTGGGATTGTTCCTCGGGCTGGCCATCGCCGGCGCCGGCCTGGTGCTGGCGCGGCAGTGGAATTCGCAGCCTTTCGCGGCAGGTGTGGTCGGCGCGATCACGGTGCTGGCGCCGTTTCTCACCGATGGGTTCACTGTCGAACTGGCAGCCTTCGCGCTGGTGTTGTTGATCGCGAGCCTGCCCGCTCAGATTGGCCGGAACTGGCCTGCGCTGCACGCTTTCCGGACCGTGGGCGTCAGCCTGACGGTACTGGCCGCACTTCGTACCACGGCGGGCGAGGGACAGCCGCACGCCTTGCTCGTCATGGCGGTGCTGACGCTGCTGGTCACCCTGATGGGGTCGCTATGGCTGCTGACCGGCGATCATGCCGGCCGGGGCGACCTCACTTCGTCGGCGATGATTGCCATTGCGTGCATGCCCGGTCTCTACAGCGCCCTGTTCTTCCCCGTGTGGCCGCTGGGCGTGCTGGTACCCGTCGGGATCGCCGCGGTGATGGGGGCGGTGCTGCTGCTGGTGGATGCTCTTCCGGCGCACGCGCGGATCACCATGGCCGCGACGGCGGGGCTGGCGCTACTGCAGGCTTCGGTGGAGGGCACCCGGGAGGCTCTGCTCGCGGTGGTGCTGCTGACGCTGGCCCTGTCCTTCGCCACCATCGGATACCAAGTGCAAGGGCGTATTTCGCTGGTGCTCGGGCAGGTGTTCGGTGCGCTGGGCGGTATGGCGTACATCGCGTATGTGCCCCCGAAGCTACTGGCCAGCTCGGCCAGCGCCGTACACGCGGCCGGTCCGTTGCTGATCGTGGCGAGCGTGCTGAGTGCGGCCACGGTCGGTATGGTGATGGCGGCCACGCATCGGGTTGGCTGGGCGAGCCCGCAGTCCGCTCCCGTGCGTGGTGTGCTGGCCGGAGTGTCGATGCTGTACTCGGGGACCGCGGCGATTGTGCTCTCCGGTACCGCGCTGCTCGGTGACAACGACGGGTTTCTGCTGGGTCACGGCCTGGCGACAGTGTCCTGGATGGCGGTATCCGTGACGCTGCTGCTCGCCGGTCTGCGGCGTTACCGGGACCAGAGCTGGGTCACCAGAACAGGATTCGTGCTCGCAGCGATGGCCGTGGCCAAGCTTTTCCTCTTCGACCTGGCCACCCTCGACGGCATTGCCCGGATCGGAGCATTCATCGTCACCGGCCTGCTGTTACTGGGGGGCGGCACGCTGTACGCCCGCGAGTACGCAACGCGCGCCGAGTCACCCGCAACCGGGGCGCCCGTCAAGTAGCCGCCCTCGTTACTCATCGAATCTGAATCTCACGACGCAAATCACCGTAAAACCGTCGCCAGATTCAGACTCGGCGAGGGACGGGGAGGTGGGGCACCGCTAAATGCGGCGTCCCTCGCGGCGCAACAGATCCTGGGCACTGACGCTGCCGCCGCGGCTACGCCGAGTAGCCTCGTCCGCTTCCTGCTGTTGCTGCGGCGTGCGCTTTTGATCACGGTTCTGCCCAGGTGCCGGCAGAGCTTCCGTCGCATCCGTGGCTGGTGGAGCGGGCTGAGGCGACTGAGGGGGACGTGGAGCCCGGGGTGGACCCTGCCGCGTGACATCCGGTGTGGCGATCGGCAGCGCCGTCGTCGCGTCTTCACCGGGTGTGCCATTGGCGCGGTCCGGCTGTGCCGGTTGCGGCTTGGACTCGGGCTTGGAGACGGGAATCGCGGTGGTCGCATCTCCCGATTCGGCAGCCGGGCCGGAGCCGGGCTGCTTAGGGCCGCGCAGCTCGCCGAGCCACGACTCGATCTCTCTGTCGGCATTGCGGCGGTCCGGTCGGTGCGTGCCGGCGACGCTCGTGCGGGTGGTCGGAGCATCCGGGCCGGCGGGGTTTCCGCCGGGCACGCGTGTCGTGGGTGCTTCGGTCGGCGCAACGTTCTTACCGGGCACCGACATCCGCGTCGTCGCGGGCGCGTCGCTGCCGGCATTGCCCGCCAGGCTGACAGGTGTGGTCGGGGGCGCAGGGGGAGTCGGGGTGGGCCGTGCCGGAGCCGATGGATCGTGTTGGCGCGGTGTGGGTGTGGAGGGCAGCCGGGTGCGCTCGGAGGCGATCTGCAGCTTCGTGGTGCGCGCGTTGGACCCGACCGGAGAGGTTGCCGCCGCGATGGCCTGTTCGCGGCCGGTCGGACGCTTGCGCTCGTCGGGAAGGGTGACTTCACCGAGCCCGAGCTTGACCTGGACGCGCTTCATCCAGGCCGGTGCCCACCAGCAGTCGTCGCCGAGCAGCTTCATGACCGCCGGGATGAGCAGCATGCGGACCACGGTGGCGTCGAGGATCAGCGCGGCGATGAGACCGAAGGCCAGATACTTCATCATCACCAGATCAGAGAAGGCGAAGCCACCGGCCACCACGATCAGAATCAACGCGGCCGCGGTGATGATGCGCCCGGTGTTGGCGGTACCCACGCGCACGGCCTCTGTGGTGGAGAGCCCCTGGTGCCGCGCCTCGATCATGCGGGACATCAGGAACACTTCGTAGTCGCTGGACAGGCCGTAGATGACGACGATGATCAGCACGATGACCGGCGCTGTGAGCGGTGTCGGGGTGAAGTTCAGCCACGTGGAGAAGTGACCGTCAACGAATATCCAGGTCAGGATGCCCATGGTGGAACCCAGACCGAGGGCGCTCATGACGGCCGCCTTGATGGGCAACACCAGCGAGCCGAATGCCAGGAACATCAGGATCGTGGTGACGCTGATCAAAATCACGATCACGATGGGCAGTTTTTCGAAAACGGTATCGATCGAGTCTTGCTCGAGTGCGGGCGTGCCACCGACATACATGGTGACGCCCTTGGGGACGGGCATCGCCCGAAGCTCTTTGACCTTCGCCCCGGCGGTGTCGCGGTTGATCAGCGCGTTCTGGATGACCTTGACGCTGGCATCGCCGTCGGTTTTGACGGACTGACGGCGCTGCCACATCTGGGTCTTGTCCGCGCCGGGCTCGACGAATCCCGGAACCTTCATCGCATCGGCCCGAATCTGGTTGAGCTGCGAGTCAGTGGCGCCCTTGGTGACGATGGTGATGGTCTCGGTGCGGAAGCCCGGGAAAAGCTTGTCGAAGTCCTCTTGTGCCATGCGAACGGAATTAGTTGGAGGCAAATACTTTTCGCTGAAACCGCCGAGTTTGAGATTGCCTAACGGGACGATCAGCAGCAGCATCACGATGACGATCGGCACCGCGAATGTCAGCGGCCGCTTCATCACGAAGACCACGGTGCGGCCCCAGAATCCGTTCTCGAGTTCCTCGCGCGACTTGGTCCGGCTGAACCGCTTGATACTCAAGGCGTCGACATGCCGCCCCAGAACACCCAGGCACGCGGGCAGCACGGTGACAGCCAGAATCGCGGCGAGCAGCACCGAGGCGATACCGGCGTACGTCAGCGACCTCAGGAACTGCTGAGGCACGATCAGCATCGGCATCAGAGCGGCCGCAATCAGGGTCGCCGAGAACATGACGGTGCGACCCGAGGTGATGACGGTGCGACGGACCGCGGTTTCGGTGTCGTACCCCTCGGCGATTTCCTCGCGGAAGCGGCTGACGATAAATAGTGAGTAGTCGATGGCGATACCCAGGCCGATGAGCGTGACCACCGGCTGGGCGAAGAAGTGCACCGGGGCGAACAGCGTGATCATTCGCATGATCCCGAGCGCGCCGGCGATGGTCAGGCCGCCCACCATCAAGGGCAGACCGGCGGCGATCACACCACCGAAGACGAAGAACAGCACGACGGCCATGATGGGCAGCGACAGGACCTCCATGCGCTGCTGGTCCGTGCCGATGGTTCCGGTCAGCTCGCTGGCGACCGGCTGCAGGCCGGCCAGCTGGATGTCGACGCCGTCGAGCAGGAACTTGTTCTTCGCGGGGTCGTCGTCCTTGTCCGGATTCGACAGGGCCTTGTAGTTGTTGAGGATGGTGTCGTCATCGTCGCCCTTGAGGCTGACCGAGACGAACGTGTGCTTACGGTCGTCGGTGACCATCCGCTTGACCGTGGGGTCTGTGGTGGTGGGGGCGCGTAACCAGCCGGCCCAGCCGTAGACCTCGTCGGGGTTGTCCTTTTGAAGCTGGTCGAAGTGGTCGATGACCTTCTTCTGGAAGGCGGGATCGTCGACGGTCTTGCCCTCGGGGGCTGCGATGACGGCGACGACGTGGGTGGTTCGGTCACGTCCCAGCGCGTCGTCGGCCATCACGGAGGCCTTCACGGACTCGCTGTTGTCGGCGAAGAAGCCGCTCTGCGTCACATGGTCGCCGAGCGTTATCCCGAACAGCCCGGAACCCAGGCAGACCGTGACGAACGCGGCAACGACGATGAACCGATACCGGTACACCATTCGGCCCCACCAGGCGAACACAGAATCTCCTAACTAGCGTCTCTCACGCGCTGGGTCCTCATGTCTGTCTATGTCCTCGACGTAAGCAATGCCGACAAGGGTCGGAATGGCTGCAACCAGGCGCCTTCGTCGGGGAGCGAATCTAGACCCACCCGCGGCAAGGCTCGGGGGAAAACTCCGGGTATGTCCTCGAGATCGACGAACTCCAGAGTATCCGAGGTTAGCGCCCAACTCGCATGTTCGCGAAATCCCAGCACACTGACGGGCACCCCGCCACCGGCGATTTTCTCCATCGGTTCGCGGAAAGCCTGACCATCCGCCGAGGCCACGAGCACCCCGGCCAGGCCTTCATCGGATCGCAGCTCGATATGAGCAAGCATGTCGACGTCGACGTCGCTGTCTTCGTCGATCTTGGGTTTGGCAAATACCGCAAACCCAACGTTACGCAGCGCCTCGACCCATGGGCGCACCACTTCGGCATTCCCCGGCGCGATATTGGTAAACACGGTGGCCTCGGGCTCGACGAGGCAATGGGGATGATCCGCCGAGTACGCAGCAGTGCGCTCGAGCAGCCAACGGCCCAGGGCGTCGAACCGCGGCCGGTTCTCCGCGGAGGGGCGGCCGCCAATGATGGCTCCCAGGCCCATATCGAGGTTTGGTGCGTCCCACACCAGCAGGACCCGCAACACCCGGCGTCGGTGATCCGATTCGTCCATGGCCGAGGTGCTGCAGTCGGCGCCTTCCATGGCGAGGCTCACAATCGCTCCCAGACGAAGTCGTTGATCGCGCTGCCGACAGTGTGCGCTTTCCCCTCGAACTTAGTGGTGGGCCGGCTCACGGAGACCGGAATGCGGGGATCATCGAGCTCGAGGCGCCGCAGGGTGGATTCGTTGTCTCCGACCTCGGCGATATGTTCGGCGTAATTCGCATGGTCGGTGGCCACATGCAGGGTGCCGCCCGGGCGAAGCCGGTCCGAGAGCAGTGCCACGGTCCTCGGTTGCAGCAGCCGGCGTTTGTGGTGGCGGGTCTTGGGCCAGGGGTCCGGGAAGAACACCCGTGCCGCGGTCAGCGTTCCTGACGGCAGCAGGTACTCCAGCACATCGAGTGCATCCCCGCGGATCAGCCGGATGTTCTCGATACCTTCACGATCGATCGCCGACAGCAGCTGTGCGAGGCCCTTGCGGTAGACCTCCACCGCCAGCACGTCGAACTGGGGTTCTTCCAGGGCCATGGCGGCAGTGGATGTTCCTGTACCGCAACCAATTTCGAGAATCAAGGGGGCGGTGCGCCCGAACCATGCGGCAGGATTCAGCGGTGGGCAGGTGCCGTCAGCCTCTCGGGCGACGCGGCCGTAGGCCGACCACGACTTGTCCCAGGCCTTCTGCTGGCCGTCGGACAGCGACGACCCGCGCGAACGGAAGCTGGACACGCGGCGTGGGTGGTGGTTCGGCCTGTCCGCATGCGCCCTGGTATCGGCACGGACGGTCCCCGGGAGCTCGTCGGTGGCTGATTCAGCTACCACACAGCCCCGCTCCTGGCCGTCACAACCCATATTCCCATGGTCACCTATAGGCGGCAGATCCCATAATCCCAGCGCATATTGATACTCAACAGTTGCCTACCAGGGTGGAACCCTCCACCAGATCAGGTGACAATGTGAGCATTTCCGTACGAGCGATGAGATTGGGTCTGGAAAAGGGATGACGCGGGGGTTTGAGGTCTTCCGGGGAACGCTTGACCGGTTCGCGACGCGCCCTGAGGTTCGTCAGGTGCACGGCGGCCAGCGCATCCACGATCTGGCGGTGCGGGCGGGAGACCCACTTCGGGTTGCTGTCCGGGGCCGTGCCGGTGTGGGCGTCACCAGCGTGATCGGTGCGTTGGGGCGCACCTTGCCGGCCGGCGACGGACCGGGACATGTGCTTATCGAGATGCCCATCCCTGGTGAGGATCCTGCAGACTCCGCGGATGCCGACGCCATGGATGTCCAGGTGGTGGTGTTCGCAGAGGCTCTCAAACCCGAGGACCGTGCCGTTTTGCAGGCGTCCAACGCGCCCAAGGTGCTGATTCTCAACAAGGCAGATCTGACCGATCCCGGCGCCGCCCGTGGTCCCTGGACGGCAGCCGTCGAGCGCTGCGCCCAGTACCGCATCGAGACGCGGGTTCCGGCATTGCCGTTATCGGCGCACGTCCCGCTGGCCGATATCGACGAGGGCATGGTCGAGGCCCTCAAGTTGATGGTCGGGGAGCCTGCGGACACCAGTTCCATCGATGCGTTCGTCACCTGTACGCACGAAGTGCCGGTTCGTATGCGGCAGCGGTTACTGCATGAGCTGGACCTATACCCGATGGGGTGCGCGATCGGGGCGCTCCGGCAGGTTCCCACCTTGGCGGCCCCGGGACTGGCCTCGCTGTTACGCGACCTGTCGGGTGTCGATGCGGTGGTGGACGCCATTCGCGCCGCGATCGCTCAGGGTTGGTACCGCAGGATGCGGACTGTGCTCGGCGAGCTCCGCAGGATCGGCATGACAGGGGTCCTGCCGATGCAGATCGACGCCTTCTTAGCCAGTGACGACGTAGTGGTAGCCGCGATGCAGTGCGCGGTGGACGCCGCCACGGCGGCGGGTATGCCCGTGGAACTCAGCGATCATCCCGAAGACCACCGCTACCGCGCCGAGCGCTGGCAGCGGTTCGCCGCGGGCCCGGTGAATGCCACCTACGCTGCGATAGGCACGGACATCGTGCGCGGATCGCTGCGCTTATGGCGGCTGGCCGGAGGCCGGGCGTGACGACCTCGACGGACAAACGGGTCGACGAGCTGGTGCTGGCGGTGGACCCCGCGCTCGGCCCGCTCGGGGTGGACTTACAAGACGCCGTGATGGTGACCGGCAGTTGGCTGGCGGGCGCGAGCACCCTGGCCACCGAGCTGGCGTCACGCGCATCGGGCATGCGGATCGTCGAGCCGGAGGATCTGCAGCACGGGCAGGCGCCGGCGGCGGTGGTTTTCGTATGCAGTGGGACCGCGCCATTGACCCCGTCGGACTGCGGTCTGATCCAGCTGGCTGCCGCCAACACCGATGCCCTCGTTGCGGTGGTCTCCAAGATCGATGTGCACCAGTCCTGGCGTGACGTGATGAACCGGAATCGGGAGATCCTGGCCCAGCACGATTCCCGGTTCAGCGGTGTCACCTGGCTGGGGGTCTCGACTCGGGGCGCCGCACCGGGGCTCGATGAACTGGTGCGGGCCGTGCGCAGGGTTCGCGGGGAACCTGCCCTCGATGAGCGAAATAGGCTGCGTGCCTGGGTGACTCGTCTGCAGGGAATGCTGAATATGTCGCCAGAGGCGGGGGAGGGTGCACGCGCCGACGAGCTGCGCAATCAGCGGCAGGCTGCGGTACGGCGCACGCGTTCGGGCAAGTCCGAGCGGACCCTGGCGTTGCGCAACCGCATCGCGCAGGCCCGCATGACGCTGCTGTACTTCGCACGCAAGCGGGTCGGCTCGGTGGCCGGTGAGCTCCGCGAGGACATCGCCGAACTGAAGCGCCGCGACGTGGCGGGCTTCGGTGAGCAGGTGCGGCGCCGAGTGGCCGAGGTGGTGGCCGAAGTCGAACAGGGTACCGAAGAGCACCTTGCCGAGGTGTCCGTCGAGGTGACTCAGCGCTGGGTGGCGCCGCGGCCCGGTGCGAATCGTCCGGTGCCGCCCGAGGTGGCCGATCCGTCGGTGCGTTCACGTCGTCTGGAGACCCGGATGATGGCGCTGTTCGGAGTGTTCTTCGGTCTGGGTGCGGCATTGACGGTGTCGCGGCTGGTGGCATACGCGCGCCCGGGCATGGCGCCGGTGGGTTTAGCGGTGGGCCTGGTGGCCGGGGCCTGCATCGCGGTGTGGCTGGTGGCAGTGCGGGGGCTCTTGCACGACCGGACGGTGTTGGACCGGTGGTTGGGAGACACCATGGGAGAGTTGCGCGCTTACTTGGAACAGTGGGTTGCTGCGCGGGTGCTCGAGGTGGAGACCAGGCTCAATGCCGATCTGGTCGAGATCGACGAACGCGAGAACGACAAGCTGGCCGCCCGGGTCGGGCAAATTGACTCCGAGCTGCGTGAAGCCGCCATGAACACAGCACGGGCAACGGCGCTGCGCAACCGCGACCTGCCATTGGTACACAAGGCGCTAACGAAAGTCACCGAACGGCTGGACGCGATCAGCGGAAAGGCCGAGAATAGCGAGAACAGCGAGAGCAAGTCGATGAGCGTCTCGCGCGACGAGGGTTAGGCACAGCATGATCGATGGTTTTGACCAGGGGTTTCCTGGGGGGCTTGCAGAAGGAGTGCCCGAGCCCGGACATGCCCTGAGTCCCGACCTGCACGTCGATCACCACATGTACCTGCCCACCGACGGCGGGCTGGTGGACCTGGGCAAGGACCTCATCGACACCGACCACGACGGTATTGGCGACACCGTTGCGCTGCATCCGTCGGACGGCTCGACCGGGCTTTCCGTAGTCTCCGATATCGACGAGGACGGGGTCGCCGACAAGGTGACTACGTTCGGCGCGGACGGCACCTATGAGACCTGGGCCCGCGGTGCGGGCGCGCATTGGGAGCTCATCGAGCACGGCCGTGTCGGCGGCAAGTAGGCGGACGATGTGGTCGTACCCGATCCTGGAGCTGGGTTGGTACCGCGGGGAGTACCGGCCGAGGCTTTCTTGTTATTGATGGATACGCACCAACCCCGTTTCACGCTGAACACGGCCAGCGCTAACCTCATATATCTAGGTTCCGACCAGCGCCGGTGCGGCAACTGCGTACCTCACCCGGCATCAACTAGGAGATGCTCTCGATGACAGCAGCGACCATTCCCGGTCTTGACAATGCTCCGACGAAACACGCGGGCTTGCTTGCGTGGGTTCGCGAGGTCGCTGAACTGACACAACCTGATCGGGTGGTGTTCGCTGACGGTTCGGATGAGGAGTTCGAACGGGTTTCTCAGCAACTGGTGGACGCGGGTACCTTCCAGCGGCTCAACCCCGAGAAGCACCCCAACTCGTTCCTGGCACTCTCGGACCCATCGGACGTCGCCCGGGTGGAATCCCGGACGTTCATCTGCTCGGAGCGGGAAGAGGACGCCGGTCCCACCAACAACTGGGTAGACCCCGCCGAGATGCGCGGAACCATGACCGAGCTTTTCCGTGGCAGCATGCGCGGACGCACCATGTGGGTGGTGCCATTCTGCATGGGCCCCCTTGGTGCCGACGACCCGAAGCTGGGCGTGGAGCTCACGGACTCGGAGTACGTCGTCGCCTCGATGCGCGTGATGACCCGCATGGGTGCCGCGGCCCTGGAGAAGTTGGGCGATGACGGATTCTTTGTCAAGGCGCTGCACTCGATCGGTGCGCCCCTGGAGCCCGGCCAGGAAGATGTGCCGTGGCCGTGCAATGACACCAAATACATCACGCACTTCCCGGAATCCCGTGAAATCTGGTCTTACGGTTCGGGTTACGGCGGTAACGCGCTGCTGGGTAAGAAGTGCTATTCGCTGCGTATCGCCTCGGCGATGGCCCACGACGAGGGCTGGCTCGCCGAGCACATGCTGATCCTGAAGCTCATCTCGCCGGAGAACAAGGCCTACTACGTGGCCGCGGCGTTCCCGTCGGCGTGCGGTAAGACGAACCTCGCGATGATCCAGCCGACCATCCCCGGTTGGCGCGCAGAGACGTTGGGCGATGACATTGCCTGGATGCGTTTCGGCAAGGACGGTCGCCTGTACGCCGTCAACCCGGAATTCGGCTTTTTCGGTGTGGCGCCGGGCACCAACTGGAGCTCAAATCCCAACGCCATGAAGACCATCGAGGCCGGCAACACCGTTTTCACCAACGTCGCGCGTACCGACGACAACGACGTGTGGTGGGAAGGTCTGGAGGGTGAGCCTGAGCACCTGATTGATTGGAAGGGTCAGGACTGGATTCTGCGGGAGACCGAGACCAAAGCGGCGCACCCGAATTCGCGCTACTGCACCCCGATGTCGCAGTGCCCAATCCTCGCCCCTGAATGGGATGACCCGCAGGGTGTCCCGATCTCGGCAATCCTGTTCGGTGGCCGTCGCAAGACGACGGTGCCGCTGGTGACCGAGGCCCGTGACTGGCAGCACGGCGTGTTCATTGGCGGCACACTGGGTTCGGAGCAGACCGCAGCCGCCGAGGGCAAGGTGGGCACAGTGCGTCGCGACCCGATGGCGATGCTGCCGTTCATGGGTTACCACGTGGGTGACTACCTGAATCACTGGATCAACGTCGGCAAGCAGGCCGACGAGTCCAAGCTCCCGAAGGTGTTCTTCGTCAACTGGTTCCGTCGCGGTGATGATGGCCGATTCCTGTGGCCAGGATTCGGCGAGAACAGCCGCGTGCTCAAGTGGATCATCGAGCGGGTGGAGGGTCAGGGCAGCGGTCGTACAACCGCGATCGGCACCGTCCCGGGCGTCGAAGATCTGGACCTGGACGGGCTGGACGTCGACGAGGCCGATGTGGCCGAGGCACTTGCCGTAAACAACGAGGAGTGGCAGGCCGAGCTTCCGCTGATCGAGGAGTGGTTCGAGTTCATCGGCGAGAAGCTGCCCACGGGCATCAAGGATGAGTTCGACGCCCTTAAACAGAGACTGAGGTAGCAGGCGGCCTTCCGAACGTATCTGGTCGACACTCCAGGTGAATCCTGCATAGGGTTGTGGAATGCGCTTCGCATTCAAGACATCTCCGCAGAACACCACCTGGGACGACATGTTGGCCATCTGGAAGGTGGCCGACGAGATCGAGGTCTTCGAGTCCGGCTGGACCTTTGACCACTTCTATCCGATCTTCTCGGACTCCACCGGGCCATGTCTGGAAGGCTGGGTAACCCTCACCGCGCTTGCGCAGGCCACCCGACGGCTGCGTGTCGGGGTGCTGGTGACGGGTATCCACTATCGGCATCCGGCCGTGCTGGCCAACATGGCCTCGGCGCTGGACATCGTGTCCGGTGGTCGCCTGGAGCTCGGTATCGGTGCCGGCTGGAACGAAGAAGAATCCGGCGCCTACGGCATCGAGCTGGGCAGCATCAAGGAGCGTTTCGACCGGTTCGAAGAGGCCTGCGAGGTGCTTACCGGTCTGCTGAGCCAGGAGACGACGAGCTTCGACGGCAAGTTTTACCAGCTCAAGGACGCTCGCAACGAGCCCAAGGGCCCGCAGAAACCGCACCCGCCCATCTGCATAGGCGGTAGCGGCGAGAAGAGGACGTTGCGGATCACCGCCAAGTACGCGCAGCACTGGAACTTCGTGGGCGGACCGCCCGAGGAGTTCGCGCGCAAACGCGATGTGCTGGCCGGGCACTGCGCCGACATCGGACGAGATCCGGGCGAGATCACGCTCTCGGCCCACATCCGGCTGGGTGCGGATCGCGATTACGCGAAGGTTGTCGACGAGGCCGCCGCACTGGGAGCCGAGGGTCTGGACCTGGCGATCATCTACCTACCCCCGCCCTATGACCCAGCCGTGCTGGAGCCGCTGGCGGAGGCGCTTCGCGGCTAAGACGTGCACGAAGCGCACGTCTAGCCGGTGTGGCGTGCCTCAACGAGAGTGCGAGCGGAGTGGGCGACGAACACCCCGTCCTGTCGTATCTGAGCATCGAGGGCGCGTAGCGCAGCGTCGTGCTTGACGATGTCGAACCCCGGCACCGTCCACACAACTTTTCGCAGGAACACGACAACGGCGGCGATGTCGTAGAACTCGACTCGGGTGCGCGCGGTTCGCAGGCACACGATGTCCAGACCCGCCGTCTGGGCTCGCTCCGCCTCGATATCGGCTCGTCGTGCGCGTCGGTGCTCCGGGAGAATTTCAACGAAACGCATGGCCAGCTCGAACATGCTTTCGGCGCCGACGTGCTGGGCAAGGTAGACGCCGCCAGGGCGCAGCACCCGTGCAATTTCGTCCCACCACACAGTCGCGGGGTGTCTGCTGGTCACGAGGTCGAAGGCGCTATCGGCGAAGGGCCAGGGCGGCTGCTCGGCCGCCGCGACAACGGCGACTCCCCGCGGATGCAACAGCTGCGTCGCCTTAACAAGGTTGGGCGGCCACGCTTCTGTAGCGACTGCCGTGGGCGGGTACCGCGATGCACCCGCTAGCACCTCCCCGCCACCCGTCTGGACGTCCAGCGATGCGGATGCCGTGGCAAGACGCTCGGCCATCAGTTTGTGGTATCCCCACCCTGGGCGCTCTTCGCAGGCACGTCCTTCGAACCAGGAAAAGTCCCAGCCGCTCACGTCAACCGTGCCGGCCTCGGCGATCAGATCCGCATACTCACGCACTGGAATTGTCCTCACTCACCGTAGCCATGTCTGGATGCGTTGATGTGCCGCAGTTTTCAGCGAGTCTGGGGCGGCCGATGCCACGACGGACGTTGATGCGATCTCGGCAATCTGAACATCACTGAGCTGCATATAGTTTCGACAATGCTGATACTCGCGCAGCAGATCGGTGGCGAACAGCAGAGGATCGTCCGCGTTGACTGTGCACGCGACCCCGGCCCCGAGAAGCGTCGGCAAGGGATGGTCGCTTAGCGAAGGCGCCACCGACAACATGACATTGCTCGTCGGACAAATATCGAGCACGACATTCGATTGCGCCAGCCGCTCGACCAGCGCGGAATCCTCGATGCTGCGAACCCCGTGCATGATGCGGTCTGCACCGAGTATCTCCATTGCGGCCGCCACACTGTGCGGCCCGAGCAATTCACCCGCGTGGGGCACGGCCCTCAGTCCTGCGGCACGTGCGAGCGCGAAGGCCTCGCCGAAGAGCTCAGGCGGATACAGGCTCTCGTCGCCGTCCAGCCCGAGACCCACGATCTCGCTCGCAGGGTGAGTTGTCGCCAGCTCGGCGATGCGCAGGGCTGCCTCGGGGCCGTGGTCGCGGTTGGCCGCGACGATCAAGCCGACGCCGATGTGGTGATAGCTGCTCGCTCGACGCGCTGCGGCCGATACCACGTCTACGGCATCGGAATCGGTGCCGAGCCTGCCGGCGAACAGCCCCGGCCAGAACGAAATCTCGATCCATACCGCGCCGGACTGTGCCGCATCCTCAGCGATCTCGCCGACGACACGGTCGACGTCGTCGGCGGTCTGCATGCAGCGTGCCGCTGCGGTGATAGTGCTGAGGAAGGCGCTGAATGACCCGAACTCCGACGGCATTGTCGCTCGAAATCCTGATCTGTCCGACAACTCGGCCAGGGTGCTCGGACGGAGCGCACCGTCGAGGTGGATATGGAGGTGGGCTTTCGGGAGCTGAGCGAGGTCGCGTTCCATCATTCTTTCCGCAGGCCGGAGTTCCGGCCGCACAGGAGCCGTTGGCCTGGGTATGTAGCTCCTGATGGCGAGAATGCATCTACGCAGCCATCATGCTGAATCTAGCCGCGCAGACGCATTCTCGGCCAACGATTTAACCGGTCTTGGCCTCCAGTGCCGCCAGTGCCGCGGCGATCGCGATGTACTTGTTGGTGCCCAGCTCGCGGACGGTCGAGATGTTCAGGGCTTCCTTCAGTGCCGCGTCATGCTTTTCGGTGAGACCGGCGAGAGCCGACGGCGGTGCATCGAGGATGTCCTTGAGGTCCTGGTTCTCGTAAGCCTTGTCGAGTGCCTTTTCGAGATTCACGGATACAGCCATCGTTCGTACCTTTCTTGCTGTCTTTCCCCGGCCCCGCCGCGCACCCTAGTTACCGAAGCTGTGAACCAGCGCTGTTTGGCTAGCGGCGATCCGAATTACTGGTGAACGCCCGGATCCGCAGCCCAGATGGTCAGTTCATTCAAATATGCGCATAATGTAATCAATGAATGAGGCGAGGTGGCCTACTGGGCTGACCACCATCCCGGCCGATCCGCCGACGGCCTGGTCGCTGCTCGCGTGGGGGCCGCCGACCATCCCGGTGCTTCCCGTCGTCGCGGTCCTGTTGGCCGGGTGGTACGTGGTGAGTGTGGTCCGGCTGCGCCGGTTGGGTCGCAGTTGGCCATGGTGGTCGACGGTGATCTTCCTGTCGGGATGCCTGATCCTTGGCGCGGTGATGGGACTGTCGATAGAGCGCTATGGATTTCGGTTGTTCAGTGCGTTCATGTTTCAGCAGCTGACCCTGTCGATCCTGATTCCGCCTTTGTTGGTGCTGGGTGCACCGGGACGGCTGCTCTTACGCTCGTTGCCGCACCACGGGCCTGGCAGGTGGGTGCTGGTCGCCGCGCTGGCTGGGTTGCGCAGCCGCGCCGCGGCCTTCCTGCTGCACCCCGCGGTCACGATTCCGCTGTTCCTGTTCAGCTACTACGGGCTGTACCTGTCGCAGTTATTCGACACCATCGCTGCTACCTGGCTGGGACACACGGGGTTAGAGATCTTCTTCTTGGTGAGCGGCCTGCTCTTCGTCATCCCTATCCTGTCCACCGACCCGTTGCCGATCCGGCAGACCAATCTGGGCCGGATGTTCGACATCTTCGTGGAGATGCCACTGCACGTGTTCATCGGTGTCATCCTCATGATGGCGCCGAGACCCCTGATCGGTATCTTCGCCAGCCCGCCCGACGGGTGGGCCGTCGACCCGGTCAAGGACCAGGCGTTGGCCGGCGCGCTGGCCTGGTCCTACGGTGAACCGATCGCGCTCGCCACCACGTTGATCTTCGCCATCCGCTGGCGGCGCGAGGAGCAGGCCGAGACCGAAATACGCGAGGCCGACGATGCTCGCCAAGAAGACGAATTGGCCTCGTACAACCGGTTTTTGCGGCAGCTACACGGTGATAGGACGGATCAGGACGCGTAGCCGCGCGCCGACCCGTCGGGTGTGGCGTACTTGACGATCAGTGAGCAGTCCTTGCCGCCCAGCCCTTCGTCGATGAGCTGCTGGAACTGCTCGGTGACCATGGTGGCGGCGGGCAGCTTGACGCCGGTGGCTTCCCCGGCGGCCAACGCCAGTCGGGCGTCCTTGTGCGCCAGGTCAACGGTGAAGGTGGCGTCGAAGTTGCGATTGGCGGCAGCGGATTCGATGATGTCCGGCACCGGGTACCACGTCTGCTGTGCCCAGGAGCGCGCCGAGGACACCGAGCAGATCTCCCAGAACACCTTGGGGTCCAAGCCGAGTCGCTCGGCCAGCTGCGAGCCTTCCGAATTGGCCATCATGTCGATGAACAGCATCATGTTGTTGCAGATCTTCGCGGCGACCCCCGCTCCACCATCACCCGCGTGGATCACACGCCCGGCCATCGGCTTGATGTAATCGGTTGCCGCACCGGTACTTTCCAAGTCGCCGCCGAGCATGAAGCACAGCGTGCCGGCCTGGGCGCCGCTGATCCCCCCGGACACCGGGGCGTCGACGAACCGGAACCCGCGCCGTGCCGACTCGGCATGACAGTAGCGGGAGGTTTCGATGTCGACGGTCGAACTGTCGACCAGAAGCGTTGATGGCGCGGCGTTTTCCCAGATCCCATACGGGCCCTCGAACACCGAGCGGACATGCTCACCCTTGGGCAACATGGTGAACACCACCTCCGCGCCCGCCAGCACCTCGGCGATCTCCTCTACCGCGGTGACGCCCCGGGCTTCCGCAGCGGCCAGTGCGTCACCCGAGAGGTCGAAGCCGCGCACCGTGTGCCCGGCCGCCACCAAATTGGCAGCCATTGGGCCGCCCATGTTCCCTAAACCGATCCAGCCATAGGTCGCCATGGGACAAACCTAGCGTTAGGCGCGCGCCCTGTCGGCGGCATCCAGCTCATGCAGCGAGCTCCCCTTGGTCTCCGGCAGTGCCCACACGGCGATCAGCGTGATGGGCGCGACGGCCGCCAGGTAGAACGCCACCGGCACCCAGCTGTGGTACTTGCTCAGCAGCGCGGCGCCGATGACCGGAGCCAGCGACCCGGCGAAGATCGACGTCACCTGGTAGCCCACCGAGACTCCGGAGTAGCGCATCCGGGTGGGAAACATCTCTGCCATGATCGCCGGCTGCCCGGCGAACATCAGCGAGTGCACCAGCAGGCCGATCACGATGGCCGCCAAGATCGCCCACTCGTCTCGGGTATTGAACATCGGGAATGCGATGAAACCCCACCCCGCCGCCAGCAAGGCTCCCAGTGCATAGGGCGCGCGCCGCCCGACGATATCTGTGTACCGGCCCACGATGGGCAGGGCAACAGCCTGGATCGCGTGAGCGATTAAGAGTAACAGCAAGATTCGCTTGGTATCCATATGCAGCTCGATCTTGAGATAGGTGATCGAAAAGGTGACCACCATGTAATAGAGAACGTTTTCTGCGACCCGCAGCCCCATGGCGGTGAACACTCCGCGTGGATACCGGCGGAACACCTCGACGACGCCGTAGGAGCGGGCCTTGTTCTCCTCGATCTCCTGGCGAGCCTCGTGGAAGATCGGCGCATCGGATATCCGGGTGCGGATGTAGTAGCCGATCGCCACGATGATGACCGACAGCCAGAAACCGACGCGCCATCCCCAGGCCAGAAACGCGGAATCGGAGAGTGTCCACGACAACGTGAGCAGTACCAGGGTGGCCAGTAGATTGCCCAGCGGTACGGCCGCTTGCGGCCAGCTCGACCAGAACCCGCGCTCGGAGTCCGGCGAGTGCTCGGCGACCAGCAGCACGGCGCCGCCCCATTCACCGCCCACCGCGAAACCCTGCAGGAATCGCAGCGCCACCAGCAGGATCGGGGCGCCATAGCCGATCTGCGCGAAGGTCGGCAGGCAGCCCATGAGAAAGGTGGCCAGACCGACCAGCACGATCGCGATCTGCAGTAGGTGCTTGCGTCCGTAGCGATCCCCGAAGTGCCCAAACACTATTCCACCGACGGGTCGGGCGACGAACCCGACCGCATAGGTGAGGAAGGCCTTGATGATGTTGTCCAGATCGTTTCCCCCGGCCTGCACAGCGGGGAAGAAGACCTTGTTGAAGACGAGGGTGGCGGCGGTGGCGTAGAGGAAGAACTCGTACCACTCGACGACGGTGCCCGCCATCGACGCGGCGACTACCTTGCGCAGACCCGTTGGAGCAGCGTCGGCCTCGGCGGTGGTGGACACAGCCGAACCCTAACGTCGAGTGCGAGCCTCACTCGGATTTCGGGCAAGATTTCCGCGTGAGGCTCGCACTCGATGGCTAGATCGAGTCGAGGGTGTAGCCCATCGGCAGCAGCACGCTCTTGAGCTCGCAGTACTCCTCGATGCCCTCGGGGCCGTTCTCACGGCCAATGCCGGACTGCTTGTAGCCGCCGAACGGGCAGCTGGGATCGAACGCGTACCAGTTGATGCCGTAGGTGCCGGTGCGGATCTGCGCGGCCACCTCCAGACCCTTCTGTACATCGGTGGTCCATACGCTGCCGGCCAGGCCGTAGCGGGAGTCATTGGCGATCTTGATGGCCTCATCCACCGAGTCGTAGGCGATGATCGATAGCACCGGGCCGAAGATCTCCTCCTGCGCGATGGTCATCGAGTTGTCCACATCGGCGAAAATCGTTGGCTGCACGAAGTATCCGCCGTCCAAACCTTCGGGCCTGGTGCCGCCGTAGGCCAGCCGCGCGCCCTCCTCGATGCCCTTGGCGATGTAGCTCTCGACCCGGGTGCGCTGCTTCTCGGTGATCAGCGGGCCGACCTGGGTGGCCGGATCATCGGGCAGACCAACTCCCATCAGCGAGACCATGCCGACGATGCCGTCGACCACCTCGTCATACCGCGACCGCGGTGCCAGCACCCGGGTCTGGTTGACGCAGCCCTGGCCCGCATTCATCAGGCCCGCAAACACCAACATCGGCAATGCCGCCGCCAGGTCGGCGTCCTCCAGCACGATGGCTGCCGACTTACCGCCCAGCTCCAGCGTGACCTTCTTCAGGTTCCTGGCGGCGATCTCGGCGATCTCCTTACCGACGACAGTGCTGCCGGTGAAGCTGAACACGTCGATGCCGGGGTTGTTGGTCAGCGCCCGACCGGTTTCGGCGCCACCGGGCACCACCGAGAGCACCCCCTCGGGCACGCCCGCCTCGGCGAACACCTCGGCCAGGATGAAGCTCGACAGGGGGGTCTCGGCGGCAGGCTTGAGCACCACAGTGCAGCCCGCGAGGAACGCCGGGCCGATCTTGTTGAGCGCCAGGAACAGCGGCACATTCCAGGCCGCGATGGCGGCCACCACGCCGACGGGCTCCCGGGTCACCAGCGTCTGGCCATAGGCGCCGTTGCGCAGTTCCTTCCACTTCACCGCGTCCGCCGCGTTGGCGTAGTACTGGATGGCGCCGAAGCCGCCCAGCCATTGCAGCGTTTCGATAACCATGGGGGGAGCGCCGGTCTCATCGGCGATGGCCTTACAGATCTCGTCCTTGCGGGCCTCCAGGCCGGCAACGGCCTTCTGCAGTATCGCCTGCCGCTCGTGCGGAGTCAGCGTGGGCCATGGGCCGTCGTCGAAGGCGCGGCGGGCAGCGCTGACCGCCGCCTCGACGTCAGCGGGGGAGGCCAGCGGACACTGGCCCACCTTCTGGCCGGTGGCGGGCGAGATGACCTCGATCACCTGGTCGGTAGCCGGCTCGGTCCAGACGCCACCGATGAAGAGCTTGTCGTAGTTTGTCCCGTTGGTCATGAATCGCCGTCTCTTTCCTGATGTGTATCAACGAACCCGGTAAAGCCGGAGGGTTTATGGGGGCCGATGGGGCCGAATTCGAACAGCCCACTGCCGCGCGTCTCCACGCCGTTCTCGGTGGCGGTGAAGGTGGCGAGATTGTCTACAGGGCACAACAGCTTGAGCGTGGCGTCCAGCTCCGCGGTCTTGTACCGCTTGCCCTGCACAACGAGGTCGCCCTGCCACATGCCGTGGCGCCAGTCCGAATCCAGGCCGTACCCGGTCCCGAAGCCGAAGTAGTGCGGCAGCACGATGTCCGCCTTGATGGTGATGTCGCCCAACGTCATGACCGCCGAACGTGCTTCGCGGGTGCCGGGAACCAGGGTGATGTCGTGGGTAACGGGTCCGAGCTCGTCGATCCCCTTCGCCGGGTCGCGCCATACCCGGCGCGCGCCGCTGACGACCTTGTTGCCGTGCTCGTCTTCCTGGTTGATGAAGACGATCGAATACTCGGGGAACGAGATCACGTTGTAGAGCCAGAAGAAGCCCCCGGCCAACGTGGCACGCCGTCCGGCGGGTTCGCCCTCACCGACGGGGCGGATGCCCCAGGATCGATCTCGGTTACCCGACCAGTTGACCCCATCCAACTCATGGGTGGTGCCGGCAACTGTCAATTGTCCTGTCCAGGTGCCGGTTTGGGCGAACCGTGAGGTATCGAACATGACGCGGCCGAGTTGACGCTGGTAATGGCCGGGTTCCAGGGAGGCCGGTATCTCGCCGGTGTAGGTGATATCGAAGGCGAGGTCGTAGTCCGCCCCGTATTCGGAGCCGGGTTCCAGGACCAGTCGCACCTTCTTGAGACCTTCGAGGACCTCAATGCGGTACGGGCCGACTCTCAGATCGGCGCGGTCGTCGCCCAGCGCCCGCGAGGCCCGGAACACCACGATCTCCTCGCCGACGCGCACCGATGCGAATGCATCGGTGACACCCAGATTCGGGTAAACGCCCAGCCCGGTGATCAGATATGGCAGGTCGGCACGGCCACCGTGGCAGCCAAAGTAGTAGCGGTCATAGAAGTTCCGGTCCGAGGTGCCCACATGGCGGACCACATCGGCGATCTGATGGATCGGGTAGTCATCGAAGGGAGACAGACTCACGCGCCGGTCTCCTCTGCGAGCTGCGACCAGTACTTTCCGTCCAGCATCTTTTCCAGCGTGGCCCGGTGCAGGATCAGGTCATCGGGGTCATTCGGCATTTCCGCCATACCAAAAGCCATGGCACGCATTTGAATTCGTACCATGATCACGGCATGTTGCAATGCCGCATATGCGGTGTAGAAGTCCAGATCGCTCGCGTGGTGCCCGGTGAGGGCGGCGTACTCGGCAGCGATATCCTCGCGCCGGCAGAAGCTGGGCAGCCCGGCGAGGCCGGCGATCTCGGCGAGATCCTGGAAGAACCTGTGCAGGAAGATGATCCATCCGAGGTCGAGCTCGCGGGGCCCCACGGTGGCCATCTCCCAGTCGAGCAGTGCCACCGGCTCGAAATCCTGGTAAATGATGTTTCCCGGGCGGGAATCACCCCAGCTGACGGCGTCTTTGGTCCGTAAAGATTCGGTCGGCCAGTTCTCGCGCAACCATGCGAAGCCGCGGTCTATCAATGGGATGGTGGGGCCGTCACCGCGTACCCACTCATAGAAGTCGTGGGTGCGGCGCACATGGGCGTCCAGACCCGTCTCGCCCTCGAGCGCGTCGTCGAGGAACGCGAACTCCTCCACGGGCGCCGAATGCACCCGGGCGATCTGGTCGACGGTGAGCCGCTGCATCTTGCGGCGGTCGGCATCGGAGGCCTCGCTCACCCAGGATCCGAAGGTGTAGGGCATCCGGTCAGGCGGGACCTCCCCGTCGACGCGCTTCATGACGAAGAATTCGCCGCCGAGCACCGAGGGGTCGTCGCAGTACCAGAGCACCGGGGGCACCACCGCGCTGGTGTGCCTGCCGAGCTTGTCCATCACATCGAACTGGCGGCGCATGTCATAGGCCGAAAACACCGGGCTCGAGTCAGGCTGAGGTGCCGTCCTGATCACCAGCCGATGGGCGGCGCGCTCACCGTTCTCGGTCCACTGCGCATCCGCCAGGATCGTCTCGCTGGACATACCGTTGGCACTGGGCAGCTCCGCGTGGTCCACGCTCAGCGCGGCATCGGCCGGCAGCTGGGCGGAGATCCACTCGGTGAGTGCGCCGCGCAAGGTTTCCGGATCCCGTTGTGATTCCGCGGGGCGTGCAACGTCCTCATGCGTCGCTGTCTGCTCAGTCAAGTGTCGTGACTTCCGTTTCATGTCCGCCTCGTTGCGTGACGTACGCAACACTACCGGGCAGTCAGAGGAAGTGGAACCTGTTGCAATTCCGGATTCAGTGGGGTCGCAGGACAAGCACCAAATTGCTCACCAGAACCTCCCGCACAGCGGGAACTTTGGTAATCCACCATGCCCATTTGGGGTGGTAGCGGGGAAATGCGGCCACCAATGCACCCGTTCCGTGAGCCCACTGGAGCCCCTCGCGCACCGATACCGGAAAAAGTGACGACCCGTAGTTGTTCTTGGGTGGATGGCCGTGCTTGCGGGTGTACCAGCGCGCGGCGCGCGCGCCGCCAAAGTAGTGCGTCAGGCCCATTTCATGACCGCCGAACGGGCCCAGCCAGACGGTGTACGACAAGACCGCCAGCCCGCCCGGCCGGGTGACCCGCAGCATCTCCGCGCCGAGACGCCAGGGCTCAGGCACGTGCTCGGCGACATTTGAGGACAGGCAGATGTCGACGCTGTTGTCGGCGAGCGGTAAGGCCATTCCGGAGGCGCGCAGATATGCAGCGCGCGGGTCGCGGGTTCCTTCAGGAGCCGCATGCATCTCCCGGGGGTCGGGTTCGACACCGACGTACCGTGCTCCGGCTTCGGTGAAGGCCGACGCGAAGTAGCCCGGCCCGCCCCCGACATCCAGCACCGTGCGACCTTGCAACCCGCTGCCGGTGGCCTGCAGCCATAAGTCGGTGACCAGGCGAACTGTGTCCTGCGCCACCGTTCCATAGAATCTTTCTGGCGCACTCTGCTCAAAGCGAAAGGACGATAACAAGCTGGTAGAACGCCGAAGAGTAGCTCGTTGCGCAAACAGATCGGTGATATCCGGCACGGGTTCTCGTTCTGCTCGGTCTTGTTTTACGGAACACGGAATTTCTGGAGGCCCACCCTAACGGCCTAGGGTGCTTAGCGGTGTTAAGTGACGTGTCAGATCAGCCGGGCCCTCCGCGGGAGGTCCTCATGTTGTGCTGGCGTGACACCGCTCATCCGCAGGGCGGCGGTAGCGAGGCCTACCTGCAGCGTATCGGCGCCGAGCTGGCCGCATCCGGTGTGAAGGTGACACTGCGATGTGCCGCCTACCCGGGCGCGCCTCGCCACGAGGTGGTGGACGGTGTACATGTCTCGCGCGGCGGTGGGCGATTCACTGTGTACCCGCGTGCTCTGCTGTCGCTGCTGGCCAGCCGCATTGGCCTGGGGGCGCTGCGTGATGTGCGCCCCGATGTCGTCATCGATACCCAGAACGGCATACCTTTTTTTGCCAGCACTGTGGTGACGGCACCCGTG
This sequence comes from Mycobacterium sp. NGS15, assembly GCF_059813245.1. Lineage (NCBI taxonomy): Bacteria > Bacillati > Actinomycetota > Actinomycetes > Mycobacteriales > Mycobacteriaceae > Mycobacterium > Mycobacterium sp. NGS15. The sequence continues at coordinate 501,145 of NZ_JCALEF010000001.1, forward strand.
GTGCTGCTGGTGCACCACTGCCACCGAGAGCAGTGGCCGGTGGCAGGACAGCTCATCGGCAGGCTGGGCTGGTGGCTGGAGTCGCGGTTGTCCCCGTGGATGCATCGGCGTAGTCAGTACTTGACGGTCTCGCGGCCGTCCGCATCCGACTTGGTGGCGCTCGGCGTGGAACCCGGGCGGATTGCTGTCGTGCGCAACGGTATCGACGAGATACCGGCCCCGTCGGCGGTCGAGGCATTGGACGGTGTGCGTAGCGCGACGCCGCGTGTCGTGGTGCTCTCGCGTTTGGTGCCGCATAAGCAGATTGAGCATGCGCTGACCACTCTCGCCCTGCTGCGTGACCATGTGCCCGACGTGCATCTCGATGTCGTCGGAGATGGCTGGTGGATGGATCCGCTGGTGGGACATGCTGTACGGCTGGGTATTTCCGATTCGGTGACATTTCACGGCTACCTCGGTGAGGACGCCAAGCACCGGGTGCTGCAACGTGCTTGGGTGCACCTCATGCCGTCGCGCAAGGAGGGCTGGGGCCTGGCGGTCACCGAGGCCGCACAACATGGCGTGCCCACGGTCGGCTACCGCTCTTCCGGTGGGCTTACCGATTCGGTCGCCGACGGCATCACCGGTCTGCTGGCGCGCGACCAGGATGAGTTTGTCCGGCATACCGCGACCCTGTTGGCGGATAACAGCCTTCGTTACCGGATGGGCGAGGCGGCGCGCAATCGCTGTGCCGACCTGTCGTGGCAGCGCAGCGCGGATGGTGTGTGGACCGTCCTCAAGGCGGCGATGCTGGGCATCCCGGTGTCGGGAATTGTCGGCGACGAACCGGTCGAGGCACCGCAGGTCGAAGTTCCCGCCTGACGGACGGATCAGCGCGCGGTGAGATACCGGGCCGCCAGGGTGGCCCCGATGCGGGTGCTGTGTTCGATGACCTCATCGGTGCTCACGTCTACAAGCCCCGAGCGCCACGCGTTGACCAGCTCGCTGAATCCGCCGATACCCACCAGCGTGTCCATGCGGAACCCGGTCCGATCAACGTTTTTCACCAGGTAGGGCTCGGCCGCCGCCATGAGGACGGCTGTCGCTTGGTGCAACAGATCGGTTCGTCGCTCTTCGAGCACCGTGCTGCCGGCATGCCGGACGAACATGATTTGCGCCCAGCCGGGATCGGTAGAAACACGTTCGACGACAAAGGCGATCGTCTTGCGCAGCGTGTCCAGGGGAGGGCGGTCCGGATTCTCCCCGACGATGTCGGCGATCCGCGCGATGAGTTCGTCGCGCATGCCGTCCCAGACCGCGGCCAGTAGATCGTCACGATCGGCGAAATCGTCGTAGAAGTACCTGTCGTTCAACGAGGTTCGTGAGCAGACACCGCGCATGGTGACTGCGGCCCACCCCTGCTCGGCCCAGATTTCCTGGGCGGCCGCGACCAGTCGTTCCCGCCGTTCCGCGCGGCGCTCCGCCGCGGTCCGCCCGCCCCATAGACCCGCTGATGCCGCCATCGCCCCATGTTGACAGCCGCACGCACCGTAGGTCAAAGTGGTGGCATGCGCAGTCAGTTGCGGCAGGTGCCACCAGAATGTGCTGGAGTCTGCCCGTGGTGAGCTTCTTGGGCTTCGGCCGTGGTGAGCACCGCACGCGGAACGTCAATGCGGTGGTGACAGGTGCGGGCAGCGGTATCGGTCGGGCGTTTGCTCTCGAACTGGCGCGTCGAGGCGGCCGGGTCGTATGTGCAGATCTCGACCTGCCGGGCGCTAAGGAAACTGCCGCGCTGATCGGGGACTGCGCGATCGAGGCTGCGTGTGATGTTTCGGTGTTCGACGAGGTCGAAGCGCTGGCCGATACCGCCGAGCAATGGTTCGGGCAGCCGGCTGATCTGGTGATCAACAACGCGGGCATCGGTGCCGGTGGTCGGGTTGTCGGTGACGCGCCTCTCCCGGATTGGCACAAGACGCTCGGGGTGAACCTGTGGGGGGTTATCCACGGCTGCCACGTATTCGCACCCCGCCTGCGGGAGCTGGGGCGCGGCGGCATCATCAACGTCGCCTCGGCGGCGAGCTTTGCGGCCGCGCCGCGCATGGGCGCCTATAACGTCAGCAAGGCGGGAGTGCTGGCCCTCTCGGAGACACTCGCCGCCGAACTCAGCGGCACCGGAGTTGCCGTCACCGTGCTGTGCCCGACCTTCGTCAAGACGAACATCGTCGCGAGCGGAATCATCGAGGACTCGGCTGCCCGCCTTGCCGCCACCGCTATGAAATGGACCGGCGTCTCGGCGGATTCGGTGGCTCGCGGCTGTCTCGACGCGCATGACCGAGGCCAGCTGTACGTCCTGCCTCAGCTCGATGCCCGGTTCATGTGGCAGGCCAAGCGCTTGGCTCCCGACACCTACACCAAGGCGCTGGGTCTTACCGAACGAATCTCCCGCCGGCGCGAGAACTGACGAGAAAGGAAACAAGGTGGCAATCGCACTCGACAACGTATTGGCGACCATCAAGGACAAGCAGTGGGCGTTGGCCGATATCGACTGGGACGCACCGGGTGCGGACAGGATCACCGATGAGCAACGCCCCTCGCTCAAGGATTTCATGTCGGACCTGGTTTGGATTGAGAACGTGGGGGCGCGAGGCTTCGCCGCTCTGGCGCAGAAGGCGCCGAACGAGGTTCTCAAGCAGATCTACACCTACTTCCACGCAGAGGAGCAGCGGCACGCCAACGCCGAGCTCGCCCTCATGCGTCGCTGGGGAATGATCGAAGAGGGCGAAATGCCCGTACCCAACAAGAACATTCGCCTCGTCATCGAATGGCTGGACCGTTATAGCGACAGCCTGTCGCTGGCATCGCTGGGCACGGTTATCCCCTCATTGGAGACCGCACTCGACGGCGCGTTGGTCAAGTTCTTGCTGGACGAAGTGGAAGACCCGCTCTGTCATGAGGTCTTCCGTCATATCAATAGTGACGAGTCCCGGCACCTCGCCGTGGGCTTCCAGGTTCTGGACATGCTGGGTGCCAACTCCATGCGCCAGCTCGTGGTCGAGACGGTGGGTACCTTCGTGAAGCCGTCGGTGCTCCTTGGGCTACTGATCTACTCACCGCTGCTGACCCGGATGATCACCAATATCTCGGCCATGGGACTTTCCGAGGAGAAGCTCTACAACGCGATCAAGCGATACGAAACCGTGGGTGAGCGCAGCGAGAACACTCGCAGACTGCCCAGCTACCACCTCATCAAGCACCACGCGCGTATCGCGATCAACCAGACGCAGCCGTTCCAGTTTCTCTCCGAGTCCATGGGCAAGGCGATCGATCTATTCCCGATCCGCGTACTGGGCAAGACGCCTACCTGGTCGGCGGAACTCACCTATGAACCGGTATCGCGATGAGTGAGGTACTGATCATCGGTGCGGGATTCGCAGGTCTGGGCACCGCGATCCGCCTGTTAGAGCAGGGAATCGAGGATTTCAGGATCCTCGAGCGAAGTCATGACGTGGGTGGGACCTGGCGGGACAACACCTATCCGGGTGCGGCATGCGACATTCCGTCGCTGCTGTATTCGTATTCCTTCGAACAGAACCCGCAATGGTCTTCGGCGTACTCGGGCGGCCCCGAGATACTGAGCTACATCGAGGGCATGGTGGACAAACACCAGCTGCGACGCTTCATCACATTCGGTGTCGAGGTCACCTCGCTGACATTCGACGAGGACACCGCGCTTTGGACCGCCGACACCGCAGCAGGCGACACCTTCACCGCCCGGAGCGCTGTCATGGCGGCGGGCCCGCTGGCCAATGTCAGCTGGCCCGATATTCGTGGGCTCGACAGCTATACGGGACATAAAATCCACAGCGCACGCTGGGGCCATGACTACGACATGACCGGCAAGCATGTAGCGGTGATCGGTACGGGTGCCAGTGCCGTGCAGATCATTCCGGAGCTGGTCAAGACGGCTGCGCGGGTGAAGGTGTTCCAGCGGACACCCGGCTGGGTCTTACCGCGATTGAACTTTCAGCATCCGGCCTGGGCACAAAGGCTTTTCGACAGCACCCCGGCGCTGCAGAGTGCGGCGCGGCAGGCGTGGTACTGGACGCATGAGGCCGCCGCCCTGGGCATGGTGTGGGACACCCCGGTGACCTCCGTCATCCAGTGGATCGCCAGGGCCAACCTGCGCCGGCAGATCAGTGATCCCTGGACTCGTCGTCAGCTGACTCCCGATTTCCGTGCGGGGTGCAAACGCATGCTGATGACCAGTGACTATTACGCAGCCCTGGAGAAGGAGAACTGCAAGCTGATCACCTGGCCCATCGCGACCCTGTCTCCCAAGGGGATCCGCACCGCGGACGGTATTGAGCACGATGTGGATTGCATCGTCTTTGCGACCGGGTTCGATGTGTGTAAGGCGGGAACCCCGTTCCCGATCGCGGGGCGCGACGGCAGGAAGCTTGCCGACGAATGGTCAAGCGGCGCATACGCGTATAAGAGTGTGAATGTCTCGGGTTATCCGAACCTGTTCTTCACCTTCGGCCCCAACTCGGGGCCGGGGCACAACTCGGCGCTCGTCTACATGGAGGCGCAGATCGACTACATCGTGCGGGCGATCGGGATCATCCGCAGCCGGGGTCTGCTGACTCTCGATGTGCGCAAGGACCGGCAGGACAGGTTCAACGACGACATCCAGCAGCGTCTGGAGAAGACCACATGGAACTCCGGGTGCCAGAGCTGGTACCTGACCGAGGACGGCAAGAACACCACCATGTTCCCCGGTTTCGCGACCCAGTTCGCCGGGCAGTTGCGGGAGGTCGAGCTCGATGACTACAACTTCACGGCGAGTGCGGTGACTCCCGCGGCCAGGTGATCGCTACTCGCGGTCACGGCGGGTGAGTCGCAGACCTGCGGCTACCGCGCCGGCTGCCAGTAGCGCTACCCAGATCACGTGTGCCGCGATGACGGTGGCTCGACGGCTCGGCGACGCTCCGATGGGTTCCCAAGGCCCCGGTACCCGGTAGAGCGCGATGTCACCGTCACGGTAGATCGGTTCGAGCTGCGCGAGCGTTGCCGACGAAACCTCTTGCTCACCGGGAGTTTTGGCCTGCAGGACCACCCATCCGATGCCCTGTGCCGAGAGCTCGCGCGCCGCGGCCCCTGTGCGTAACAGCTCCTCGACGACACGCCCCCGGGCGCCGTCGCCGCGCACTACCTGTCCGTCGACGCGGAGGTCGCCGCTGCTTACCGTGTCCCCGCGGATCCAGCGCGGGAATGGATCCAGCACCGGAATCGAGGACGGTCCCCACGGGTACTGCCGTAACGTCTCCGGCGGCAGCACGGCTACCGGGTGCGGTTCGGCGTTGATGCTGGCGGCGACGGCGCTCCATCCGGCCGGATAGAGCACCGGCTCGACTCGACCGCCCACTCCCCATGCCAGATCAGGCAGCGTCAGTATCAATGCGGCGCAGGCCGCTCCGGCTGCCACCAGTTGTGTGGAACGTCTACTTATCGCAGTGACGGCAGCGGCACCGGCCACCGCGTACCCCGGCATGGCCAGCGCCACCCATTTCTGGCCGTCCCGCAGAATGCCCAGCCCGGGCACCTCGGTGATGAGCCAGGTGGTCAGCGACAGTCCCGGACCCGTCGCCAACAGTGCCGGAATGACTACGGCCACAACGGCAATGCTCAGTAGACCGATCGCTGTTCGGGTGCGCCACAGCACCACCACGCCCACTGCCAGCACGATGAGCAGCACGGCCGAGAAGGCCAACGCGAACAGTGTTGTCCGTGATGCCGGCACTGCCGAGGCATTCCACATACCGCCTAGTGAGGCCAGGCTGCCGAGCGTGCCCAGCCCCGGCTCGGCCCGTGCCGCGAAGGCGTGGACCCCGGCCTCGTCTCCGGCCGGTATGGCCGTGCCCAATCCCGAGGCCACCATCCAGGGCATTGCCGCCAGCAGCGAGATCGTCAGTACGCCAAGTCTTGACCGGAGATCCGACGCCACAGCAAGCCCGACGATCAGTGCAAGCACCGTTCCGGTGGGCGTCAATCCGGCCACGGCAATCCAGAACGCGAGTGTGCACCAGGCGCCGATACCCGTCGCCGTGCGCAGCCGAACCGCCGTCAGTGCGATCCACGGTAGGCACCCGTAGCCGACCAGTAGACTCCAATGTCCCTGCAAAAGTCGTTCGGCCACATAGGGATTCCAGATCGCAATGGTGGCGGCCACCAGCTCGCCCGGAATCCCGGCGCCCGGCATCAGATGGGCGGCCAGGCGCGCCGCCCCCCAGCCGGCAAGCCACAAACCCAGCGCGAGAAGGGCCTTGACCAGAATTCCGCCGTCGAGAAGCGTCGTCGAGAGAGCGATGAAGAAGTCCTGGGGGACGGCGCGCGGTGCCGCTTCGCCGACCCCGAGTGCCGCATCGGTCAGGTAGGACCGTGGGGTCGAGACGGCGTCGCGAATCAGCAGATAGCCGGGCGCGGCAAGCGGCGCGGTAATGGCTGCCGCCAAGGCCAACGCGTAGAGCGGCGCCGCGATGACGCCCGTGCGGCGCAAGATGTTCGGCTAGAGGTGGTTTCGAGGCGACGGGAACTTGTCGGTGTCGGCCTCGCTGGCGGGCGGTTTCTCTGGACCGCGACGGCCGAAGAAGCCGTGATCGACCGTGTCGAGGCCGGGATCGATCAGCGCCGACTCGGCACGCAAACTGAACGAGCCCAACAGGCCGCCGCCGACCAGAGCCACGACGCCCAGAGCGGCGAAGGTGATCGGCAGGATGTTCGACCAGATCGAGAGGCTGTCACGGGTATCCCGCGCCGCCTTCACCTGCTTCTCGACCGTCTCGTCGTTCGACTGTACGGTGTAGTCGACCATCGGGACCTCGGGCTTGAGCGCGTCACGCGAGTAGTAGTGCAGCGCATGCTCTTTGCTCTTGACGATGATGCCGCTGACGGGATCCACCCAGAACTCGCGCTGTGCCGCGTAGTAGCGGGTCATGGTGATCTCTTCGTCCTCGCGCTCGGCCTCCACACCCCACTGCTGGGCACGGGCCGTCACCTTGGAGTCTTCGTCCTTGTCGTACAGCGACGGGTACGAGACCGGCTCCACCAGCTTGCCGTTGGCGTCGTAGCCCACGTTCTGGGTGAAGTGGTACGCGGTGAGGCCGTTGACGTCTTCTTCGCCGGTGTAGTTGGCGTCGAACGCCCGCTGCGCGACCACGTCGAAGTACTGGTACGTCTTCTTCTCGGTGTCAAAGGGGAATCGGTAGCTCAACCCCTCGTGTTTGAGCGCAATCGTCGTCGGCGGTGTCTCGTCCTCGATGGCGCGCGGCTTCTGCACGCTGCCGCCCGGGTTGTCGTCGCTGGAGATCGCTTCGGCGGAGTGACGGTCGACGGTGACGGTATCGACGGTGGCGAGGACCAATCCGGCATCGCCTTGCTTGTCGGTCCGCTTGACGGTGATACCGGCCTGCAGGCCGACCTTGGTGGCGTCGGCGGGGCTGACAGTGGTGATCTGCTCCTGCAGCACCACTGGCTTGTCGGGATCCGCCACGAACTTCTGGCCGGACAACGACGCCGGGTCCAGGGCACGGCCCTTGCCCTCGCTCACCAATGTGGCGTCCCAGTCGAGCGGAATCTTCGCAAGCCGGTTGCTGGTGTACGTGCTGAGCAACAGAGCGGCGATGATGAGCGCCGAACCGAGCCCGAGCAGCCCGCACGCTGCGATACGCATCATGACCCCGCGGTTCACTGTGGCCGAACCCTCCTTAACGTGCGGTAGCCCCGGTTCCGGCGGCAGCCGGATGACACAGCATGCCCAGGGCAAATCTGTCTGACCCTAACAGCCGTGGCCGCCAGGTGGTCATTCGGCGATCGTACGGATTCCCAGGTCCGGGTTCTGGCCGAATGCCGCCGGATCGCCTTAGAACCGTACCCTCGGCGGGGTGACGACAGTGCGGCCATCGGCTCCCGCCATCCATGCGCGGGGCTTTGTACCTGCATTGGAGGGCATGCGCGCCTGCGCGGCGATGGGCGTCGTGGTCACCCACACCGCGTTTCAGACAGGCCACAACGGTGGCATCGACGGACGCATTCTGGGCCGGTTCGACCTGGCGGTGGCCGTGTTCTTCGCGCTATCTGGATTTCTGCTGTGGCGGCCACACGCCCTGGCAGCACACGGCGGGCCCGCGCCCGCTTCCACCGGGCGCTACTTCGCGTCGCGGTTCGTCCGGATCGTCCCGGCCTACCTGGCCGCCGTCTTCGTCATCCTGTTGCTGTTGCCGGATGCGGCGGGGGCCAGCTGGGTGGTCTGGGGGGCCAACCTGACGCTCACACAGTTGTATATACCGCTAACTTTGACGGCGGGTCTGACACAGATGTGGAGCCTGGCGGTCGAGGTGGCGTTCTATGTGGCGCTGCCGGTCATCGCGGTCGCCATGCGACGGGTGCCCGGCCGGTGGCGCGCCCCGGTGCTCATATCTCTCGGCGTCATAAGTCTCGGCTGGTCGTTCATCCCCTTTCATGCCGCCGTGGGCGTCAATCCGCTGACCTGGCCGCCCGCTTTCTTCTCATGGTTCGTCGCAGGCATGCTGCTGGCCGAGTGGAGTGCGGCACCGCCCGCCTGGACGCTGCGCCTGGCGCGTCGCCGCGGGCTGCTCGCGGTGGTGGCCCTCATCGCCTTCGGGGTGGCGGCCTCCCCGCTGGCCGGGCCGGAGGGGCTGACGCAGGCACCGCCACATCAGTACGCCGTCAAGATCGCGATGGGTGCCACGCTGGCCTGGGCACTGCTGATGCCATTGACATTGGATTCCCCAGGCACGCCGCACCGGATACTGGGCAGCCCGCTGATGGTGACGCTGGGACGTTGGTCCTACGGTCTGTTCATCTGGCATCTGGCGGCGCTGAACATGGTCTTTACCGTCATCGGGCGCTTTCCGTTCAGCGGTCACTTCCCGCCGGTGCTGATTCTGACCTTGATCTTTGGCTTCGCGATGGCCGCTGTCAGCTATGCGCTGGTGGAATCCCCGTCACGGGAGGCGTTGCGGCGCTTCCAGGGGCGGCGCACTGGCATGCGGGAAGGGAGCCGTACCGCAGCCAAGGCCACAGCGGCCACGGAGATCAGCGCCAACAGCTGAATCCACCACGAATGTCCGGTGTACCCACCCACCGACCGCCACGGATGCCGTGACAGAGCGGCCCCCGCCAGCAGCAGGGAGCCGCCGGAGACATAGGCCCCCGCTGCCGTGAGCGTGCGCAGGGACCAGCGCGTCCACATCTTGAACGCCAATGCGACCAGGCCCACCACTGCCCCGGTGAGACCACTGATGGCGGTGAGAGCCGCCAACACCGCGATACCGGCCGCGCGGCCGGAGTGCCACGGGACTACCTGAGGAAGCGTGGTCTTCCGACGCACAGGGATGAGGGCCAACAGAGCGAGGACGGGAAGCAGTGCCAGCCCGCCGAACAGTGCCGCGCGATACCAGCTGTCGAGGCCGAACGTCAGTGTGATCGGCCCGCCGATGCCGGCGGGAAGTACCCACCCCTGCTGCCATCCGTTCACCCGAATCGGGGCGAGGGCGTGCCCTTGCGCATCACGTGCCACCCATCCGGGGTTGATGCTCTCGGGCACTACCAGTACCCGATCGCGCGGTGCCGGATTCGCGGTGACCTCGCGCCGGGCCGCGTCCCATCTGCGCTTGGCTGCCGCCGTCGCGGTGGCGGCGGCCGGTGCCGTGCCCGGCGCGGTGAGCTGGACACCGTCGACGATGAACTGCTGGCGCGGGTTCACGGTGACGTCCTGAGGCCCCGCGTCCGTTGCGATAGGTGCGGTATCGCACGGAGTTGTCTGGATGGCATTGCCGTCCAGCAGGTCCCGCACCGTGGTGGTGATGGACATGTGGATGAAGCGTCCGGCAAGCGCCAGCACGGGACCGTCGGTGCATCCGATGTTGATCACGCGGTTGCCGTTGGCCCGTGCATCGGCCGGGGCGATCGGCCGGCCGCCGGTGTCCAGCGCGACGAGTTCGGCGATTCCGGGCGGCTTGAGTTGATCGAATCCCAGTGCGGTGCGGTCGATGATGTCGGTCCAGTTCATCACGGTGACGGTGATGGTGTCGGTGACGCGCGGATGCAGAGTCAGTGTGGCGGCATCGGCCTTGGAGTCGATGGCGCGTACCTGCGGACCATCTCCGAGATCAATCGCCACCTGCTTGGGGTGGGCAGGGAGCTCGGTACTGCTGGGGCGCAACCGAATACCGCCGACGGCGACGGGTTCGGGGAGCTTTATGACCAAAGACGGCAGATGCTGGCGCAGCACCGACTCCTGTGGTGCCGTCCAGGCGGTGCCCGGGTCGCCATCGGTGGCCGCGTAGGACGAACCGCGCAGATCGATGACGTCGGAGTCTCCAGAGGCCGCGGTGGTTCCGGGCTGCATGATCAGATCGCGCAGCTGCGGGCCGGGGCGGGCCCGCACCCAGAGCGTCGGTGTGAGCGAAAGAGGCTGGGGGACAGTCAGTGTGCGGATGAAAGTACCCGGTTCCTCGGGAGCAAGCGAGAGTGTTCCTGCACAGCGCAGCCTTTCGGGCGACGGCATGCAGCCGGGCCGCCCCTCCAGCGGAGATCCCAAGTCCCAGCCGAGCACCGCGGCTCCGGCGGGGGGTGCGGGCAGGGTCGCGCTGTGACGGAGATCGACATTGTGGGCGTATCCGGCGGCATCGTATTGGGTGAGGGACAGCTCGGTGATGCCGAACTGCACGCCGGAGGTGCCGTCCTCGGTGCCGGTGGCCGTGACCTTGACCCAGTTGGTTTCTCCGGGACGGAGCGCGACATCCAGAGGTTTTCCCGGCTCATCGAATCGCACCGATGTGGTGCCGTTGTCGGTTTCGATCTCAAGTCGCCGCACCTGAGCCCCGAGCGCGGTGGCGCTCGGTGTCACGGTGAGGATCGCGTTGGTGATCGGCCGGTCTAGGTCCACCCGAATCCATTGTCCAAGGGCAGCTTCCAGCGAACTGCTGACCCAGCTTGTGGCGTTGTCGCGGTCGATGACGGCGGCCGTGCTGGTGCCCGGTGCCACGTTGGGCAGTGCCGTGGAATCGGAGGCGGAGCTGGACGCGGTGATGGTTCCGCCCGTCCAACTTCCGTTCACGAGGGGAACGCCGGTGGCCGGGTAGTCGGGCACCCGGTTGAAGGTTCGGCGTTTGTCACCGGGGGCGCGGATGGCCGAGGAATGGTCGTCCACGCGCCCGTAGTCGGTCTCGCGAGCCAGCGGACTGTCGGTGACCATCGCGGGTCCGGGACGCAGACCCGCCTGTGCGGCGTCGGTGGCCAAGAGAGACGGGCCCAGCGGTGGCTGGTTCAACTGGCGTCGGCGCTCACCCAGCCGCAGCAGGGCTTCGGGTCCGCCCGCCACCCGGGGCATGCTGTCGATATCCGCGAAATAGGGTTCCCCATAACCTTTTCCCTGGCCTACAGAATAGATTTCGACCGCCGGGTACTGGGGCCGAAGATCACTGTCGGCGACAAAGCCTTCCACCGTCCCGGCCCCGACAGGGTCGCCGAACTGGGCGACCTTGGTCAGCCCGGGGGACCCTTCGATGGCGTGGTGCACCAGAATCGGCCGCGCGGAACGGGAGGTGTCGGGGTCGAGGTCGTTGCGCACCACCAGATACGAGATGCCCTGCTGCTCCAGGGTGTCGGTCAGCCCGTCCGAGGGCCGGCCGGCTGCCAACAGCTGCTGTACGGAGTCGATGGCGCGGATGGTCTCCGGAGGCGTCAACGGGATGGAATCGCGCACTCCCCAGGGCGTTTGGCCCAGCGCCTGCAGGGGTTCGTCGCGGGTGAGGCCCCAGGTCTGGATCGCAAACGGGGCGCCTGGCACCACGAGTGCGCGGCCGCCGTCATCATGATCGGCCAGCCAGTGCGCCGTATCGTTCCAGTATCCGGGGATTGTGTCGAAGCCGCCGCGTGGCACCAGTCGCCCCGTCCAGGCCAGTGATGTGCTCGCGGCAAGCGCCACCAGCAGTGCGATCCCGAAGGCTACCGCCCGATTACGCTCCGGGCGTGCCAGGGCCGAGAGCCATTCCGGTGCGGAGACGCTGGCGGGTAGCGGTATCCGTGACAACGCGTGCGCCAGGCCAAGAATCAGTGGCAGGCGGATCAACGGCTCAAGCTTGTGCACATTGCGCAACGGTGTGCCGCCATCGTCCAAGAAGAATTGAATCTGCTGGCCCACCGGCGATCCGAGTGCACCGGTGTATCCGGCTGTCAGCAGCACCAGGCCAACCAGCAGTATCGCGACCAGCCGCCCGCGCGCCGGCATGCCCCGCATCGCCAGCCCCGCCATACCGGCGGCAGCGATCATCGCCGTCGCGATGACCATGGCCGACTGGGTGACCAGCGAGGAACCCGCCGTCGCGGTGGGCGCCACGAACGGCGTCCAACTGTCGGTCCCGCGCAGCACCTCGGTGAGAGAGGTCCATTGCGTGGTGACCCCGGAGGACTCGATGAAGTCCAGGAACCGTGGGCTGATCTTGCCGAAGACGAGCAGGGCGGCGATCCACCACGAGGTGGCCAGCGCCAGGCAGGGAATCCACCATGCCGTGAATCGCCACCACGTCCGGTTCGGTGTGTGGGCAAGCCACCAGATCACGGCGACCCCGCAGGCGAGTGCGGTGGCGACGGCATTGACCGCGCCCATCAACGCGACCGCGACGGCCGACAACGCCGCCGCCCGGCGGGGGGACATTCGGCCCTGGAACGTCAGGATGACGGGCAACAGCACCCACGGGGCCAGCATCATCGGCAGCGTTTCGGACGAGATGGCTCCCAGGGTCGTCAGCACCCGAGGGGACAATGCAAACGCAACCGCAGCGATGATCCGGGAGCCGCGGGTGCCGATGCCCAGCGCCTCGGCCACCCGGATGACGCCCCAGAACCCGGCCACCACGAGCAGGGCCCACCACAGACGTTGTGTCACCCAGGCCGGCACGCCGAGGAGATGCCCCAGGGAGAAGAAGGCGCCGTGGGGGAAGAGATACCCGTACGCCTGGTTCTGCGCCTGACCGAACGGCAGGTCACTGCTCCACAAGTTCAGGGCGCGTGCGGCGAACCGCAGCGGGTTGATCGCCAGATCAAGCTTGGTGTCCGGGGCGATCTGTCCGGGCGATTGGGCGAAGGTCAGTAGCAGGGCGAGAGTCGACGCGAGCGCGAGCCACCGTCGGCTCAGCGGAGAAGCGTCAAGGCGGTGCGTCACGGCTCAGGAGATACGGCGCGGCGCTGTCGGGAGCCGCGAGATGTCAGCTCCGGTTGCCGTAATCGGGGCGGTTGAGGATTGCGGTCGACGGATCGATTCCCGTAACGACCGGCTTCTTGTCTTGCTCGACCGACAGCGTGACACCGAAGACGGCGGCGGCGCCCAGCAGCAGGCCGATCAGCACGCTCGCGGCGGCCGGCACCACAAATCTGGTCATCGGAGCTCCTCTGGGTCATGCAGATACCAGCGGCCAAACTAGCACGTCCGTCATGGGTAACAGTTCTGGACAGACAACCCGCCGTGATACTGCGACCATTAGCTGGGTATCACGGGCGATATCTGGGGGGTGGGCAGATGACCACTCGGCGGGTCCGCGGATACTCAGTTAGGGCGAGCTTCAGGCGGGCGAGGAACATGTTGAACTGTGAATAGACCGGCATGGCGGATGGCCACATGTGGTCGCCGACGCGGGTTCGTGCGGAATAATGGCCGCCCATGACCGGTCCATACAACTACGGACCGGCGCCGGACTACGACGCGGAGTTCGCCGCCGCGCACAATCCGGCGCTACCGCAGGATCAACTGCTGCGACTGTGGCATACGCGTCCGGATCTGCGTGAGGCGCTGGCGCAGCTGCCTGCGTGCCCGCCGAACCTGGCCGCACAGGTGAAGTTCTCCGATCCGTGGCGCGATCCCAATGCGCGATCACATCGCGGAATCATCATGGCTTTCGCGATGCTCGCCGGTCTGCTCGTGGTCGTGGGACTCGGCTACGTCGGATACATGGCGGTGCACGGCGATGGCTCCACTCAGCAGCAGACACACGGCATGCTGCCGCCGAATGACCCGAAGACGACGAGCAGCGCCGCGGCGACGACTACCGCCCCGCCCCCTGTGCCATCGAGCCCCGTCAAGCCGGTGGACTTGAGCACCAATTGCGTTCAGGCCGAGGACGGCACCGACAGCAATGCGGTGAAGTACGTCTATGACCCCGCCAAGGCATTCGACAACGATCCGCTCACCGCCTGGCGATGCCAGTGGAAGGAACAAGACGGCCAGTCGATCACGGCCAAGTTCGATCACCCGACGCTCGTCACCTCGGTCGGTTTGGTTCCCGGATACGCCAAGACCGATATCGACGGATCCGACCGTTTCGCCCAGAACCGCAAGATCACCAGGGTGCGTTGGGAATTCAGCGACGGTAGCTCGGTCAAGCAGCAGGTTCCGGTGAGTCGTGCGTTGGCAAGTGTCAAGGTGAATGTGGTGACCGATTCGGTGACGATGGTCATCGAAGCCACCGAACCCGGTGTGTCGATCGTGAACAAGAACGGCCAGCGGCAGGACGCGTTCAACGGCCTGGTGTCGGTGAGTGAGATCGAGATCATGGGTACCCAGCCCCCGGCTGGCGAGGGGCCGGCACAGGCGCCTCCGCCCGCTCCCCCGTCGACGGCTCCTGCCGCGCCCGCACGGCCGTAGCGCGCCATACCCAAATCCGGCCGGATTCTTCTCGGTTCGTTGCCAGGAATTGCGGTTACGTTGGAGGCATGGCCGAGCTCAACCGCAGAACCGTGCTTACCACTGGGGCAGTCGCGGCGGGTGCCGCCGCCATTGGTCTCGGGGGATATGAACTACTCGGCAAGCCCGGGCGCACTGATTCGTCGGCAGCCGACGGGAACAAGCCGAACATCTTGGTGATCATTGTGGATCAGATGAGGGCCCCGCAGTGGTTCCCCGATATCCAGAAACTCACCAACCTCTTGCCGAGCCTCAGTCGATTACAAAGGGAAAGCGTCACTTTCGCATCGCACTACACCGCGTCGAACATGTGCACCCCGTCACGAGGGGCCATGACGACCGGGCTGTACTCGCATCAGACCGGATGTCTGTTCACCGGTGAGGGACCCAGTGAATCGAGCCTGGCTCCCCAGTTCCCCACCTGGGGAACCATGCTGCGGCAGCAGGGTTATCGCACCTGGTGGTGGGGCAAATGGCACCTCGGGGACTGGAGTGATACCAATCCTGAAGGGCTTGACGCACATGGTTTCTCGGGTGGAACTTTCCCCTCGCCCAATGGCGCGCCCAACCAGGGGTTACAGAAGGACCCGGGGATCGTCGACCAGTTCGCGGGGTGGTTCGATGCTGACGCGGGCAAGGGGCCATGGTGCACCACCGTGTCGCTGGTGAATCCGCACGATATCTGCTGGTGGCCGAGAAACCCTCTCCCGGAGGATGTTCCGCATTGGTTTGACTCTGTGCCCGCCAACTTCCAGACACCCGACGAGCTGCGGCAGCATCGAAAGCCACAGCTGCAGATCGACTATGCCAATTTCATGTCGCCGATCATGACGGGTGCGGTGACCTATTCGGGTCCGGATATGGCCCGCCAATGGGCACGCTGCCTGGATATGTACCTGTGGCTGCAACAACAGGTGGACGCTCAGATCGGGCAGGTTCTCGACAAGCTGGCATCGCGTCCGGACGTCGACCGCAACACGGTCGTCGTCTTCACCTCCGATCACGGCGAGTACGGAGGTTCGCACGGGTTGCGTGGCAAGGGGGCTACGGCCTACGAGGAGGCCATCCGGGTTCCGCTGTACATCCGCGATCCACACGGGGTGCTTACGCCCAAGCCGGGGGAGACTCGCACCCAGCTGACCTCCAGCGTCGACTTGGCCCCGCTGCTGCTGACCATAGGTTCGGGCGGTAATGGGTGGCGTTCGGATCCGCGTTTCTCGTATCTGTCCGCGCGTGCCGATATCGCCGACATCGCCAAAAACAATGCGGCAGGACGCAAGTGGATCGCACACGTCACCGATGACATGTCGGTGGAGGAGATGACCACGCTGCTGAAATCTCCACATACGCAGAAGTTGATGGGCACGATCGCGGCGCCCACCGAGATCCCCACCTCGGCGCCCAGTCATATCGTGGCGGTCCGCACTGCCGAGGCCAAGCTGGCCAACTACTCGTACTGGAAACCCGGTGGCATGCAGATCGACGATGCGCGGCCGTCGGATCGCGAATTCTACGATTACTCAACGCCTTCCGGTCAGCAAGAAATCGAGAACCAGGCGGGCCGCGGCGGCAAAGAGGCCGAGCTGCAAGCCCTCATCGACAACGAGGTGCTGCCCGAGGTGCAGGCTCCGCTGCCGACGTTCCTGGGGCAGGCGCAGGAGCAGGGCCTGGCCGATATGCAGAAGCTGATGGTGCTGCGCGGGGGATGAGCTGCCGTGGGCTACTTGGGTGGAAGCGAGCCGGCGTAGGCCAGCGCCCGTTTCACCCATGGCTCCAGCTGTCGCTTGGTGCGCACACCCTCGGCATCGATGCTCAACCAGCCATCCATCTCCCGCCCACCCATCACCATCCGGCTCACGTGGTTCTTGGCGATCATGGTGTCGGTGTCGTGGGGATCGCAGCGAGCCAGCAGCCCGCCTTCGCGTTTCGCGGCGACCGTCATATGCCCGTCCACGAGAAACGCGAGGCCACCGAACATCCGCTTCTCCGTGACACCCCTGGTTGTCGCGATCACTTCACGGATGCGTTCCACCAGGTCCTCGTCGTAAGCCATGGGTCAATTGTCGCGCGCTGTCGATTGAGATGTCTGCCGTTCGTGGTGTCTGTAGGACACACGAGACCGGAGAGACATCTCATGGCCCTAAGAAGTCAAGAACGGGAGCCGATGGCAGGCAGGAAGTGGTGGCGCCGCGGTAGCTGGGATCTGCGTTTGGCTATCGACAGATCGGATCTGTTGAAGCCGACCAGGTGGCGGTGCCGTCCGTGCGAGGCTACAGGCCCAGCACTGATAGGAGCGTGACGTAATGACCTCGCAAGCCATTGCATTTCAAGACGAAGCTGATGCCTTTGGTCGTTCAATTCGCCACTGCCACAATCTCATCAGCATCCATAGTGAGCGTAATACTGCCCAGGGGCGGCGGTATCAGGAGGTCTCTCTGAACCGCGCTGTAGTCGTTCTCGCCGTCGCGGCATGGCAAACACTCGTTCAGGACCTTGTGCTCGGCGCACTCGCGACAGCCGAGCCGAGTGGGACTGCAACAGTCCCCGAGATTGGGACATACCGACTTATCAAGGCACAGATCGAGCGGGAAGTCAGAAAATTCGCAACGCCCAACACTCAAAATACTCGTGACTTACTAGATACCGTCGGACTCGATATCAAGCCTCATTGGACCTGGGAAGTTCCGGCTCGAGGACGTAGTCAGTCCCGCACGCGGACGTTCGCGGAGATATCGAAAGAACTTGAGGACTGGCTCTCAGTTCGGCACGCTATCGCGCACGGCCACAAGGAGATTCCGAGGCGCCTTTCTCTAGATGCGATCCTTACGAAATACGCATCGGACCAGAAGAAAGGGTTAAAACCTCAGCCCAACAACTACCCCGCACCCGAAATCAGAAAGGCAGACGCCGAACGCTGCACCCGGTTCATACACCAACTCAGTCAGGTCACCACGTTCGCGATGGTTGGGGTCGTGTCCGGTGAACGTCCAAAGTGGCCGCGTTGGCGAGTGTCAGAAGCGACTGATGGCGGCTAAATCATGCGGCGAGTCCGAGAGGAGTTGGAAAAGCATGGGTTTCGTCATAGATGACGCCGGTTTGCAGGCAGTGGTGCAGTTGTCCGAGGAATTTGTTGAACAGGTGGCGTTGGGCCTGGCGGTTCCAATCTCCGCGCTCTCTTCGGGTGTCGTAGTGGCGTTTAGCGCCGGGGGAGACGCTGAGCGCGGACAGCGCCCAGATAGTTCCTACCGCGGCGAGTCGGTTGTTCTTGATCCTGCGGTAGGTGACGACGGTCTTCTTGCCGCTGGCTCGAGTAACAGGCGCAGATCCGGCGAAGGCCTTCAGTCCGCGCGCGGCAGTGAATCGTGCTCGATCATCGCCGATTTCGGCGAGTACGCGCGCGCCGAGCAGGGTGCCCATCCCCGGAAAGCTGTTGATTACCACGGCGGCGGGGTGGCGCTCGAAGTGTTCGCGGGCAGCGACTTCCAGGTCATCAGAGGCCTGGCATACGGCATCGAAATGTGTCAGCAGCGCTGTCAACTGGATGCCCATCGCATCTTCCACCACGGTCGGGTGCCGCAGATACTTGCCGCGCAACGCCTCGAACAAGCGATCAGCTTCGGTGTTGATCCGGCGCTGGCGACCGGACTTGGCCAGCAGCGCCCGAAGCCGGGCACGGGTCAGCCGGGCCGCCTTGGCCGGCGTGGGTGCGACAGCCAGAATCGTCCGCGCCTCTGGATGGGCCAGCCCGCCACGAGCAAGGGGCACAAAGGCATCCAGTGCGTCCGGGTAAAACTCTTTGAGCAGGGAACGGATTTGGTTTCCGATCCGCTGACGGGTCCACGCCATGTCCTGTTGAGCCCGCGCCAGCACCCGAATGGCCTGGGCCAGTTCGGTATCAGCGGGCAGCGGGCGATGCGCGGCCAAGTCAGTACGCAAGATGTTGGCCAGCAGGACCGCATCTGTGGCATCGGACTTAGCGCCGGAGACTTGATGCCGGGCCCGGTAGCGGGACGCGGCAAGCGGGTTCAACGGAAAGATGGCGCGGCCGGTAGTGCGCAACGCCGAGACCAGCAGACCATGGTCCTTTTCGATGGCCACCGGGATCTGCGCATCCTCACAGTCCCCAGCTTCGGTCAGCATGGTCAGCAGCTCGCTGAAACCAGCGGCGTCATCGGTGATTTTCGCCCGGCCCAAGACGTTCCCGGCCTGGTCGATGATCGCAACATCGTGGCGAGACTCGCCCCAGTCGATGCCGCAGAACATGGTCGCCATACTCCTCCTTGCGTGATGTGGTTTCGGCTCGTCACGAGCCCAGGCGGGGTTACCCGGCGACCTAATCGCAGAACTCGCAGGTTCGTCATCTCATTAGCCATCTCGCAACCCCAGCACACCGCAGGGTCTCAGTCTGTCCAAGAGCTCAAGGCTCGAGAACTACGTCAAGAGATCGGTCCTGCGGCAGGCTCGGACAACGACATACCAACACGCCTTGCTGGCCTTCTCCGGGAGCGCCACGTCTCTCACAGGGCGTTTCTCGCCAGGCACCATTGGGGACGTCCCCCGGAGAACGCCAGCAACTACCGCCGAGATGCGCCTTGTCTCCCACTAGACGTCTTGCGCCCAACAATATGTAGGCATCACCTCGGCGTTAGCCAGTCAGGAGCAAGACATGCGGAAACGACCTTCAACTTGCAATCCCAACGAAACGATTAGGCACCATTGACCCGTGGCGCAACACGACATCGGCCGGATCTTCCGCGAGGAGTACGGCCGCACCGTGGCGACGTTGATCCGCTACTTCGGCAGCATCGACCTCGCCGAGGATGCCGTGCAGGAGGCCTTCGAGGTGGCCATGGCGAAATGGCCGCAGGACGGCATCCCGCCGAATCCCGGTGCGTGGATCACCACGACGGCGCGCAATCGCGGTATCGACAAATTGCGGCGCGACCGGCGGCGCGACGAACTATTAAGGGAGGCAGCGGCTCTCGAAGAGGATCGGGCGGAACCTCAGGAGGTGGGCCCGGTGCAGGATGATCGGCTGCGCCTCATCTTCACCTGCTGTCACCCGGCGTTGTCCCCCGAGTCGCAGGTCGCCCTCACACTGCGGCTACTCGGCGGGCTCACCACGTCCGAGATCGCCAGCGCATATCTGGTCTCCGAATCGACCATGGCCGCGCGCATCACGCGCGCCAAGAAGAAGATCGCTTCGGCGGGCATTCCGTACCGAGTGCCTGGGGATCACGATCTGCCGGACCGGCTGTCGTCGGTGCTGGCCGCGCTCTACCTCGTCTACAACGAGGGCTACGCGGCGTCCTCAGGCGCCACGCTCACACGCACGGACCTATCCGCCGAGGCGATCAGGCTGTCGCGGGTGCTCGCGGATCTCATGCCCGACGAGCCCGAGGCTGTGGGACTACTGGCATTGGTGCTGCTCACCGAGGCTCGCCGGCCCGCCCGTACGGACACTGGCGGAGCGCTCGTGCTGCTCGCAGATCAGGACCGCACTCGGTGGAACCACGCGATGATCGACGAGGGACATGAATTGGTACGACGCTGTCTGCGGCGCAACGCCCCGGGGCCGTATCAGATCCAGGCCGCCATCAATGCCGTCCACGATGAGGCGCCCTCGGCAACGCTGACCGACTGGAGTCAGATCGTCGCGCTGTATGACCAGCTGCTGGTGTTCACCCCGACCACCGTCGTCGCCCTCAATCGTGCGGTGGCCATCGGTGAGCGCGATGGCGCGCAGGCCGGGCTGGATGCCATCGACTCGCTGCGGGAGGACCTCGATGCGTACTACCCGCTGCATGCCGCACGCGCCGATCTGCTCACCAGGCTCGACCGGAATCAAGACGCCGCGGACGCCTACCGAAAAGCGTTGGCACTCACCGACAACGAAGTGTTCCGCGAGTATCTCGGAGACCGGCTGGCCCGGCTCGACACCGTCTCATGACACCATGGCCTCATGAGAATGCGTGCAGGGGTAGTACTGACCGGTCTCGTCGTCGCGGCACTCACCGCCTGCGGCGGCAACACACCCGAGCCCGCGAAGGAGTCCGGTACACCCTCGGCGAAGACACCCGTCACCGCCGCGCCCGCGGGCGATCTAGCCTGCCTGAGCACCCGCGACAGGCTGGCGCAGTTGCTCATGGTGGGCGTCAAGGACGCCGACGACGCCCGCGCGCTGGTACGTGATCACCACGTAGGCGGCATCTTCGTCGGCAGCTGGACCAAGAAGGAGATGCTGACCGACGGCTCCCTGCACGACGTCGTCACCGCAGGTCCGATCCCGGCCGCGGTAAGCGTCGACGAGGAGGGCGGCCGGGTGTCGCGTCTGAAGGACCTCATCGGCCCGGCTCCGTCCGCCCGGGAACTGGCCGCCACCCAGACTCCTGAACAGGTACAGGCGCTCAGCCAGGAGCGTGCTCAGAAGATGAAGGACCTCGGCATCACCATCGACTTCGCCCCTGATGCCGATGTGACCGATGGTGATCCCGACGGCGCTATCGGAGACCGTTCGTACAGCGGCGATCCGCAGAAGGTAGCCGAGTACGCCGAGGCCACCGTGCGGGGCTACCAGGCCGGCGGTGTTCGCGCGGTGGTCAAACACTTCCCGGGCCATGGGCACGCCTCGGGCGATTCGCACACCAACGGTGTGGTGACCCCACCGCTGGAGCAGCTGCAGGACAACGATTTGGTGCCGTATCGCTCGCTGGTGACCAGCGGTGCCGCCGTGATGATCGGCCACATGCAGGTGCCCGGACTCACCGGCGACGACCCGTCCAGCCTCAGCCCCGCCGCCGTCGACTTGTTGCGCAAGGGAACCGGCTACGGAGCGCCGGCCTATGACGGCGTGATCTTCACCGATGACCTGTCCTCGATGGCTGCCATCACCGACCGCTTCCCGATCGAGGAGGCAGTGCTCAAGTCGATCAAGGCAGGCATCGACTGGGCGCTCTGGGTGAGCACCGAAAAGGTTGGCGCTGTCCTCGACCGCCTTGAATCTGCTTACAACGCAGGCGAACTGAACGGCGATGCGATCAACGCCTCGGTGCGCCGGGTGCTGGCGTTCAAGGGTGTTCCCGCCTGCGGCTAACGCCCGAGCGTGACAGGCAGACTGCGCAGTCCGTGAATACCCATTCCGTCGAAGTACTGCGGCTCGCCCGCCAGCGCCAACCGCGGGAAGCGTTCGAACAGCGACTGCAGGGCGGTGTGCAGCTCGACGCGCGCCAGCACCTGGCCCAGGCACACGTGAATTCCGGTGCCCAGGGTGATGTTCTCGCGCGCATTGGCGCGGGTGATGTCGAAGACGTCCGGGTTCTCGAATGCAGCGGGGTCGCGGTTCGCCCCGCCGAGCAGCAGCAGCGCCGATTGGCCCGCCTCGATGGTGTGTCCCTCGATCACGACCGTCTCGGTGGCGACGCGGGCCGACCACTGATTTGAGGTGTCGTAGCGCATGAGTTCCTCGACGGCGTTGGGCCACAGACTCGGATCGGCCTGTAGCGCCGCCAGCTGCTCGGGGTGGCGCAGCAGTGTGACGATCGCCTTACCCATCAGGTGCGTGGTGGTGACGAATCCCGCGCCCAGGAACACCGCGAAGAACATCTTGAGCTCGAAATGGCTCAGTTCACTCTCGAGAAGGCCTCTGGCTAGTTCGCTTGTGGTTCCCTCACGGCGCAGCCGCGCGACATGCTTCTCGAGGTACTCATCTATCTCCCGTAAAGCCGTTGTGCCGTCCTGGTATTGGCGCCAAGACGGTGCGGTGGTGGCGATCAGCTGGATCCCGCGATTCATTGCCGTATAGAGGAGCGAGTAGTCCTGCGCAGGCACCGCGATCATTTCGCCGATCACGGCGATGGGGATCTTCGCGGTGAAATCTGTGATCAGGTCCGGGTGTGGACGCTGTTCCAGCGCCTTCAGGTGACCATGGGTCACTTCCTGGATCCGCCCGCGAAGAGACTCGATGGCACGCGGGGTGAACGGGGCGGCGACAAGACGTCGCAGCCGCCCGTGATCCGGTGGATCGGTGATCAGGATGGATGGTGGCTCGGCGGGATTGAGCAGCTGTGGGTCGCTCCATGCGGCCAGGCGCTGAATGATGGGCGATGCGGACCGATGCGCGGGCTTGAAGGTGACGAACCGGTTGTCGCGGAAGATCGTTCGGACGATCTGCGCGTCCGCGGTGATCCAGCCACCGCCTGACCGCGACATCCTTCCGCGGCCACGGATCTTATCGATGATGCCGTAGATGTCCGCGGCCTGGGAGGTGTCGATTCCCAGCTGCGCGGCGGGTTCACCCCGGCGCGCAAGCACTGTCAAGTACGCGCGGGCTATCCCGTGCGTCACCGCCCAATGCGTGCGCTGTTTGATCTGGTCGTACATCCGTCCGATCCCCGTGTCGGCTCGCTCGACGCCTAACGGACACCAAGCAGCATCGAGATTAACTGCTGGCCCGCACCCGGGCACGGCCGAGGTTCACGGGCAGGCTTTCGAAGCCGTGCAGATTGACGTGCTTGCCGGGGGTGGGATCGGCGGCCAGGGTGAGCTCGGGGAAGCGTTCGAAGAGTGACTGCAACGCCACCACTCCCTCCATCCGTGCCAGGCTCGCGCCCAGGCAGACGTGGACTCCGCTGCCGAACGCCACGTGCTCGCGGGCGTTGGCGCGGCTCACGTCGAAGACGTCGGGCTCATCGAAAACCGCGGGGTCGCGGTTGGCGCCACCGAGGAGCAGCACAGCCATGGAGCCAGCCGGCAGTGTGTGTCCTTCGAACTCGACAGTTTCGGTCGCCACGCGGCCAGTGACCTGTACGGGGGAGTCGTAGCGCAGGATTTCCTCGACGGCGTTGGGCCAGCCCTCCGGGTTTTCCCGCAGATAGCCCAGCTGTTCGGAGTGCCGCAGCAGCGCGACGACGCCATTTCCGATGAGGTTGACGGTCGTCTCGAACCCGGCGCCGAGCAGCAATGCCATGGTGGCCTTGAGTTCGCGATCGTCCAGATCGCCGTCGCGCACGATGCTCGCCAGGATGCCGTCGAGGGCGGGGTCCTGCGCGAGCTCGCTGCGCAACCGGATCAGGTGCGCGTCGAAGTAGCGGTCGATCTCCACGAGTGCCTGGGTGGCGTCGCGGTACGCCGACCAGGTCATGCCGATATCCAAGAGTGCCGCGCCGTGATTACCCCATTGGAGCAGGAAGGGGGCGTCGGCGCGCGGCACGCCGAGCATCTCGGCGATGATCGCCACCGGTAGTTGGGAGGCGTAGTCCTCGAGCAGATCGGCGCGCTCTTTGCGTTCCAGGTTCTCGAGCAGCTCGAGTGTGACCTCCCGGACGCGGTCCTCCAACTTGCTCACCGCACGTGGTGTGAACGCCTTGGACACCAGCTTGCGAAACCGAGTGTGTTCGGGTGGATCGACGGCGAGCATGGCGGGGGGCTCGACCGGATTGGGGAGGCCGGGTTCAGTCTTGTCGAAGATCCACCGGCTCAGCGCCTGGGGGAGAACCGGGGAGGGAATGTTGTTGGGCGCCATGGTGATGAATCGGTGGTCCCGCAGGATTTCGCGTGTCTGCGCCAGACCGGTGAAAACCAGGCCGGTGGCGCGCGCTGGAGCAATCGGGCCGACCGCGCGGATCTGTTCGATGTACCGGTAATGATTGTCGGCTCGGTCCGGGCTGAGGAACAACGCCGCCAACGGCATCTTCCGGACCTGCGTAAGCAGTCCAACGCGGCTGATGCCGTGCATGGCCACCCACCGCGACCAGTACTTGACCCGATTCCTGGCCTGCATATCCGCCTCCGACATTGGCTGCTATTTGTCACGAGTCTAATAGCGGCCCGGCGGGAAGGGAATGCCGAAAACGTCCCGGTTTCTCCAGGGCTCCGGCAAGATGTCGGGCGGCGTCCGGCCTGGGTCGGTCGTACCCGTCACATCGCCACGTCGGGGTGTCAAAGCACACAATAAACAATTCGCTCCGAGGCCTTTTTAGACACGGCGTCTTAGTGGGACTTCGAGTACCGTTTGCTACTGGTACGTCACGTACCATCTACGTTCGGTCGGGACCGTAGCAAAGCGTGATGGCGCAATTCATTGCTGCTTGTTACCCGGCTGTCGTGGTTACGGCTACGCGGAGGTTGCGATGAGTGCGCTGGCATCAGGGTTGCGTGTCGAGGAGTACCTGGACGGGACGGGCGCTATCTCCTTACCGGATGGCTACACCGTCAACCATTATCTGGAGAGCGCTGTCGACGGCGAGCACGACACTTTTGCCTACCGGTATGTGGACTTCAGCAGCGACCCGGACGGTCAACCTTTCGATCTGAATTGGCCACAGCTTCGTGCGCGTTCCCGTGCGGTCGCGGCGCGGCTTCAGCAGGTGACCAAGCCGGGGGATCGGGTCGCGATTCTGGCGCCCCAGGGCCTCGATTACGTCATCGGTTTCTTCGCCGCCATCGAGGCCGGAAGTATCGCGGTGCCGTTGTTCGCCCCGGAACTTCCCGGGCACTCCGAGCGGCTTGACGCGGTGCTCGCCGATGCCCAACCGACGGTTGTGCTCACCAGCCTGGCCGCCGCGGAGTCGGTCAATAGCTTCATTCGAAGGCTGCCGCGCGAGCGTCGGCCCCGGGTATTGGCCGTCGACGGGGTGCCGGACTCGGTAGGCGCGACGTATGTGAAGGTGACGCCGAGTACCGATGACATCGCCTACTTGCAGTACACGTCGGGATCGACGCGTGCGCCTGCGGGTGTGGAGATCACCCATCGTGCGGTCATGACCAACGTCCTGCAGATGGTCATTTCGGTGGGCCTGGATGTGGACGTCCGGGGAGCGAGTTGGTTGCCGCTGTACCACGATATGGGCCTGCTCATGCTCATGTTCCCCCTGTGCGGAGGCCGGATGACGCTGATGTCCCCGATGTCGTTCGTGCGCCGGCCCGGCCGCTGGATCAAAGAACTGGCGGCCGCGGCCCACCTGGGCCGCACCTTCGGCGCAGCGCCCAATTTCGCTTTCGAGCTCGCCGCCGAGCGTGGGCTGCCGAAGGACGGCGAAACCCTGGATCTGAGTAACGTGGCCGGGCTCATCAATGGTTCCGAGCCGGTGAGCATCTCCTCGATCCGCAAGTTCAATGCGGCCTTCGGCCCACATGGGTTGCCGCCCAATGCAATCAAACCCTCCTATGGCATGGCCGAGGCGACGCTGTTCGTCTCCTCCATCGCCCCCGAGGCGGAGCCTTCCGTCATCTATGTGGATCGTGAGCGGCTGGGCGCCGGGCACGCGGTCCGCGTGGATGCCGCCCATGAAAATGCGGTGCCACAGGTGTCCTGTGGGCAGATCGCCCGCAGCCAGTGGGCGGTCATCGTCAACCCCAGCGCCGAGGTGGAGCTGCCCGACGGGCAGGTCGGGGAGATCTGGTTGCACGGCAACAACATCGGTCGTGGGTACTGGGGCAGGCCCAACGAGACCAGCCATTCCTTCCGTAACACTCTGCAGGCACGCCTGGATGAAGGCAGTCACGCCGCCGGTACCGAACCGGGCGCCATCTGGTTCCGCACGGGTGACCTCGGTGTCTATGTCGATGGCGAGCTGTACATCACCGGTCGGGTCAAAGATCTGGTGATTGTGGACGGCCGCAATCACTACCCGCACGACCTTGAGGCCACGGTCGAAGAGGCTTCCCCGGTGGTGCGGCGAGGTTTCGTGGCTGCATTCTCGGTGCCCGCCAACGAACTGCCCGCCAGTCTCGATGCCGGTGATGACTCCGGAGAGCGGTTGGTCATCGTCGCCGAACGGGCCGCCGGAGCCGGACGGGCAGAGCCCGGCCCGATCGTCGATGCGATCCGGGCAGCCGTCTCGCGACGGCACGCGCTGCCCATTGCCGATGTCCGGCTGGTCCAGGCTGGTGCCATCCCGCGCACCACCAGCGGAAAGATCGCACGCCAGGCCTGCCGCCAGGAGTACCTCAACAACAAACTGGGAACACACGCCTCCTAGGCAGGCCGATTCGAAGCAAGATCTTTCGCGATCTCTTGGCGGTTTTTCGATGAGGTGTCGATTCCGGGGAGGTCTATTCGTGGTGTGGTTGAAGGGAAGCCGAAAGGGCGCCCGATCGCCAGACACGGATAGGAAGGACGGCCATGAAGCAGTACTTACTCTCGGTCCACAGTTACGCGGAGAACGCGGTCGATTGGAGTGACGAGGATGTGCAGCGGCTCTACGCGCAGACCGGCGTGCTCAACGAAAAGATGAAGGAGGCCGGCGTTTGGGTGTTCGCCAACGGGCTGACCGAACCGTCGGATGCGACGGTCGTCCGCAGTGTGGACGGCAAGGTCACCACCACCGACGGCCCCTACCTGGAGACCAAGGAACACCTCGGCGGTTTCTGGATCATCAACGCACCCGACCTCGATGCGGCGCTGAAGTGGGCTGCCGAGGGGTCGGCGGCATGCGAGGAGCCTGTCGAGGTGCGTCCCTTCCAGGATGAGGAGGCCTGAGGTGAGCCGGTACCTGCTCTCGATCGTTTACCCGCCGGACGCGGTGCAGCCCGACGCTGCCGCCCTGGAAACCATCGGCACCGATGTGCAGGCGGTCACCCGGCGCATGCAGGAGGCGGGGGTGTGGCTGTTCGCGGCTGGACTGCAGCCCGCTGACACAGCGACCATGGTGACCGCCAACGACTCCGGGCATACCGCTACCGACGGCCCGTACACCGAGACCAAGGAACAGCTCGGCGGCTTCAGCATCATCGATGTGCCGACTCTGGCAGAGGCACAGCGGTGGGCCGCTGAGGTGTCGCGTGCGGTGTGGTGCCCCATCGAGGTACGCGGACTGGATCGGGGTTGCGGCGAGATCGACTGAAGTCAGGCCGATGAGGCCGGGCGGCCACGTTCCAGCACCGCCTCGGCCTCGTTGGCCTGCTGCAACAGGATCGGGTCGACGGTGTCGTCCAGGGCGCGGGCCAGTAGTCGGGAAGCCAACGTGACAGTCAATTGCTTTGCACGCGAGGCATTCTCGGCTATGGCGGCCCAATCTGTGGAGGTATAGCCGGACTCGGTGAACGGTTGCCATACATCGGCGACATAGGCGCCCAGGAGTAGTTCGGCGATCTGATGTTGGAGCCGGTCCACCTCTCGGACGGTCTCCGATATGCGGGCCAGGGACATGCCCGCGGTCACCAGCAGCTGGATTGCATCGAGAGTTTCGGCGTCGCGCACCGCGACCGTCTTCGTGTCGACGTCGGAGAGCAGCCCTGCCTCGGCGAGTGCGTCATCGGCGCCCTCGCCCAAGAGCGTGACCAGCTCGGCGCGGGGAAGCACCACGGGGTCGCCGGTCGCGAAGGGGCTGAGTGCCTCGGTGACCATCTTGCGGACGCTGTCCTCGGAGCCGCCAGCGCCGGAGTCGATGATCCGGCGAATGACATCGAGTGGAAAGCCCTGGCATTTCAAGTTTTTGATGTGATTGATGATCGCCACATGGTCTTCGGAGTAGATGCCGACGCGGCCGCGCTTTTCCGGTGGGGGCACCAGCCCAAGCGTCTGCCACTCGCGGATATTGCGCGCGGTCATCGCCACGCGCTGCGCCAGCTGGTCGATCGTCAGGTCCATCAGGGGAAAACATTACCCCATTGTCCGTTACGGAAATATCCGTTACGGTTATTGATGGAACTCAACGACGAGTGATGAGAGGTTCAGCATGGTGGCGACCGCCCAGGGCACGTATCCGAAGACGCGACGAATCCAGTTCGGATTCGAAGAAACGCCCACCGGGCCCAAGCATTTCGCGCAGGACGACATTGTCTTCAGTCACACCGTGGCCTTCCTGTCGGCCGTGTTCCCACCCGGCGAGGACATCTTCGTCCGATCGGTGCGACGCTACCGTGACAAGATCACCGATCCTGATCTCAAAAAAAGAGTGGCAGGTTTCATCGGTCAGGAAATGACACATGGATTGCAGCACCGTGAGCTCAATGAGCAACTTTCCGAGATGGGTTATCCCACAGCATGGTTCGAATACTTCCTACAGAGCACCGAGCGTATGGAGAAGTTTCTCGACAAGCAGTACCCCGACCCGGACCGACTGACCAGGTTGCGACACTTGCTCTTGGCCTTCACCGTGGGCGCCGAGCATTTCACTGCGGTGTTCGCCGAGAATGTCCTGGGGCGCCCGGATATCCAGAGATTGCTCTCAGACCCGGAGATCCGGAACATGCTCAATTGGCATGCGCTCGAAGAGCTGGAGCACAAGTCCGTGGCCTTCGATGTCTACCGTGAGATAGGGGCATCGGAGGAACTGCGCATCCGCATGATGCGGTTTCTCTCGACCATCGCGGTGCCGACGATCACGCTGGCTTCCTGGATTTCGATCGTCACCACCGATCCGGTCGGCCGTCGCCAGCCGTTGCGGCTGCTGCGTGAAACCATCAGCATGGTGCGTGGCCCGCTCTTCCGGGGCATCTACCGGGACATGAAGCCATTCATGCGCAAGGGATTTCATCCCGACGACATCGACACCACTGCACTGCTGACTCAGTGGCAGGACCGGCTGTTCGGTGCCGAGGGTGAACTCGTGGGCCACCTGAAGTAGCGCGTCATGACACTCGGACACGATGCCCGGCTGGTCTATACGACCACCAAGCCCGTTGTTCGGTCCCTGTTCACCAATGCGGGGACGGAACTTCGGGCCAATGTGGCCGGTCGCCGGTTCGCAGACATGCAGCAAACCGACTCCGGCGCTCCAGGTTCGGCTCGTGCCGTGCTAGCCCAGGCCGGCGCGGGTATCGCCACCCTTGCCGTCCACCGGCTTTCGAGAGAGACCGACCGAGCCCGCGTCCGGGCTCGTCGACGTCGCAGCGGCGATCGCCACGGATTCGTCGATACCCGGATAACTGGGCCGTAGGGCAACGGGCCGATGGTTCGTATTGTCCTGCCGGGCTTTCCGTGCCGCGGCTAGTAAGTTAAGAGCCTCGACGAGGATGGCGAACGCCATCGGTCCGTAGATCATCGCCTTGTCGATCTTGATGCCGAATCCGTCGGCGATGAGGAACACCCCGATGAGCAGCAGGAAGGACAGCGCGAGCATCTTGACCGTCGGATGCCGATTGACGAAGGCGAAGACGAAGCGAGACGCGAAGAGCATGATCGCGAAGGAGAGAACCACCACGGTGACGATGACGATCATGTTGCTCGTCATGCCCACGGCAGTGATCACCGAGTCGAGCGAGAACACCAGATCCAGCAACAGGATCTGCACCAGCACTGACTTAAATGTCGTTACGCCCGAAGACGATGTGCCTTCCTCTCCGGAACCCTCAAGCTTGAGATGGATCTCGTGAACGGCCTTGTAGACCAGGAACAATCCGCCGGCGATCAGAATGAAGTCCTTGATCGAGAACCCATGGCCGAACAGTTCGAGAACATCCTCTGTGAGGGTGATGATCCAGCCGGCCAAGAACACCAACCCGACGCGCATGACCATCGCGAGGGTGAGCCCCAGATTGCGTGCCCTTGCCTGCTGGCTGCTGGGCAGCTTGCTGGCGAGGATCGAGATGAAAATGACGTTGTCGATGCCCAGGACCACTTCCAGCACGAACAGAGTAAGGAAGACGGCCACCAGGTCGGGGGTCAGCGCAAGCGTGAAGTCCACGCCGCGCATGGTACGGGGCGGGGGTATCTGGGAGGTGGCGTTTGCGCGCTACGCTGGGGGTGGAGATGAAAACACTCCATTTCGGCGGTCCCAGCGCGCCGTAGCGGGACGGTATGCAATAGTCGAACCAACCAGTAGCTTACTCTGGAGTAAGTTCGCGTTGACGTCCCAACCTCGGAGGCAGCCATGGCCGGTGGTACCAAGCGGCTGCCCCGTGCTGTTCGGGAGCAGCAGATGCTGGATGCCGCCGTGGAGGAGTTCGCGCTCAACGGCTTCCGTGATACGTCGATGGACGCGATCGCCGCGGCGGCCAAGATCTCCAAGCCGATGCTCTACCTGTATTACGGCTCCAAGGAAGACCTCTTTGTCGCCTGCTTGCGCCGCGAACTCGGTAGGTTCGTCGAGGCGGTGCGCGGCGACATCGACCTGACGAAATCGCCACGAGACGTGTTGAGCACCACCGTCGTATCGTTTCTCAACTACGTCGACACGCACCGGGCATCCTGGATCGTGATCTACGGACAGGCCACCAGCACGCAGCTGTTCGCCAAGCAGGTACGCGAGGGACGTGACCGGATCATCGAACTGGTGGCGCGCCTGATCAAGGCTGCTTCACCGGAGATTGACCCCGACACCGATTACGACGCCATGGCCGTGGCCCTGGTCGGCGGCGGTGAGGCCGTAGCGTCCCGGGTGGCGACCGGCGATATCAAGGTCGAGAGCGCGAAGGACACGCTGCTCAACCTCGGTTGGCGTGGTCTGCGTGGCCGTCCGCGTGATGAGCCGGTGGCCAAACGGGCCTGAGCCCGTCACACCAGGTAGTAGAGCTTGTCCTGGTGAGTCGCCGGTGCCGAAGGTGTTTCATCCAAACGGGTCTGCGCGTACCGAACCGCCCGTAGCGTCGCGGAGAATTCTCGGTCTTCCTCCGGGAACACCTGCTCGGCCGGAAGCCAGTGGGCGAATCCGACGTTCTGCAGCAGCGCAAGCGAGTCCGGCCGCACCCCGGCGAGCAGGACGGTCACCCCAAGCTCCTGCTGCTCCTTGATGAAATGTTCGAGACGTTCGATGCAGACCACATCGGGGTGACGCACCCGCTTCAATCTCAGGATCACGACCTTCAGATTCTCGTCGCGAATCCTCGAGTGGAGCGCGTCGAGATAGCGGTCGAGTTCGGGTGCTGCACCGAAGAACAGCTCTCCTTCGAGGTCGTAGATGACAGGAGAAGACCTGCGGACCGAGCTTCCGGCGTCGTCTGGGCTGTCCTGGGGAGTTCGCTCGCGGATGACACCTTCTTCGGTGACGATGAGCTCGGCGGCCTTGAGTTTGGCCGCGCGCGGCACGAACAGCAGGATCGAGAGCACCACACCCACCAACACCGCGGTATCCAGGTTCACGGCCACGCCGACCACCGCGGTGATGATGACCAGCCCGGCGTCATACCTCGAGGCCTTCACCGCATACGCGAGGCGCCGGAAGTCCACCAGCCGCACCGCCGTCACCAGCAGCAGACCCGCCAGCGCCGCCTGCGGGATGTATCGGAGCAGCGGAGCGAAAAGCAAGAGCGCGATGGTCACCGTTGCGGCGCTGACGATTCCGGAGAACCTTGTTGCCGCACCGGACTGATAGTTGATTGCCGACCGGGACAACGAACCCGAGCCGGGCAGGCTCTGGAAGAAGCCGCCGGCCAGATTGGCCAGACCCTCGGCGAGAATCTGACGGTTGTAATCGATCTGCTGTCCGGTGTGGTGTGCGATGGCCTTGGCGATCGACAATGCCTCGATCAGGCCGATGAACGCAATGGCCAACGCCCCGTGCGATAGCTCGCCCAGCGTGCTCACCTGAACGTCGGGAATGTGGAACTCCGGAAGGCTGGCGGGGATCTTGCCCGAGATCTTCACGTCGGTATGTCCCGTGCCATCCGGCACCGACCAGCCGTACGCGTAGGCGATGACGGCCGTGACGATGAGTACCAGCAGCATGTCGATCTGTGGCAGGCCATAGCGCTGGACCAACCGGCGCAGGAGCACCGCCAGCACCACCGCCGAGCCGCTCAGGATCACCGCGCGATAGTTCACGGCATCACCGTGAAACAGGGTGAGCCAGGCGCGCTGCAGCACCTGCATATGCCCATCGCCCTTGTCGCGCACGCCGATAGCGTTGGCCAGCTGGCCGATCGCCAGCAGGAGGGCGGCGCTCGCCATGAATCCGATGACGACGGATTCGGAGATATACCGGGTGAGGTCGCCGAGCTTGAAGACGGCGATGAGGATCTGGATCGCGCCGACCAGCACGCCCAGCAGGAACAGCGCCTCGAACAGTCCGGTTCGGTTCTCCGGATCCAGGAATGCCAGCGAGCTGAACACCAGTAGTGAGATGGCACTGGTGGGTCCGTTGATCAGATGCGACGAGGACCCGAAGATCGATGCGATGGCCGCGACCACGATGGCGGAGTAGACACCGTATTTCGGATCGACCCCGGCGATGAGCGCATAGGCCATGGCCTGGGGCAGTGATATCGCCGCCACCGTCAGCCCGGCGATGATGTCGCGACGGGCCTTGATGGCGTCGTAGTTCTCGAATACTCGCGGTGCCGACGGCATCTAGCGTCCCTGTCTGTCGGAGGCGAAGGTAGTGGTTCCCCGGTTGGTGGTGCGTGGGATGGTCTCGTAGATTCCGTTGTCCGAGAAGAACTTCTGCCGTGCGTCATCCCAGCTGGACGCGATTGCCGTGATGGGAAACAGGTTTATCGGGGGCAGCGTATTGCTATGGCGGGCAAGGATTTCAGGCTTGAACGGCCGGTAGCCGCGCTGTGCGGCAACCTCCTGTGCCTCGTCGGTGAACAGATACTCCAGATATGCCTTGGCAATTGCTGTCCGTTTGGGA
The DNA here is from genome assembly GCF_059813245.1 of Mycobacterium sp. NGS15. NCBI lineage: Bacteria > Bacillati > Actinomycetota > Actinomycetes > Mycobacteriales > Mycobacteriaceae > Mycobacterium > Mycobacterium sp. NGS15. The sequence continues at coordinate 534,394 of NZ_JCALEF010000001.1, forward strand.
TCATTCAGATTGGCATCCACCCAGGCGACCGCGGGCTCGGCGCGGATACTCACCGGCGGATAGACGATCTCGAGTTCGCCCTTGTTGGCGTCGACCTCGTTGATCGCCTCGTTCTCCCATGTCAGATGCACGTCGCCGAGCCGCTGAACAGAGAACGTGTTGGTGGCGCCGCGCGCCCCGCTGTCCAGCGCCGCGACATTGCGGAACAGCGCTGTGAGATAGGTGCGTGCGTCCGCGTCGGTGCCGCCGCGTGTCACGACCGAGCCCCACGCCGCCAGCACCGAGAGCTGTCCGTTGCCCGAGGTGCGCGGGTTCGGGGTGATGACGGCGACGTTTTCCTTCGCCAGGTCGGGCCAGTCGTGGATACCGCGTGGGTTGCCCTTGCGCACCACGAACACAATCGTCGACGTGTAGGGGATCGAGTTGTTAGGCAGGCGCTGTCGCCAGTTGGGTGCGATCAGGCCGCGCAGGCTCAAGGTGTCCACATCGCTGACCGATGCCAGCGATACGACATCCGCGCGCTGACTGCCGTCCACGACGCTGCGGGCCTGCCGTCCCGATCCGCCGTTGGTGCGCTTGATCTCGATCGTCTTGCCGGTCTTGTCCTTGTACTGCTTGGTGAAGGTGCCGTCGAGGACGTTGTAGAGCTCACGCGTCGGGTCATACGAGACGTTGAGCAGCTGGTCGGCGCCGTGGTCGGGGAGGTTCTTGACCACCACCAGGGTCGCCGCCACGAGGACGGCGACCACGCCGAGGATGTTCAACAAGGGGAGCTGCCGCAGCAGCGCCCGCCACTCGACAGGTGGCGTTTCTGGCTGGGCCTCATCCGCTGACACGACGTACTCCTCGATTTGCTGCAGGCAAGTGACGAGCGATCGTAACGATCGATTCTCCGAAGTACAGCCGTCGAGATCAGCGTGAGTATTACTCCGGCTAGCTTGCCGGTGACCATTCGGGATTACGTCCGGTGAAGGCGATGAGCTTCACCAGATTCGGGGAGTCGTCGGAGACGGGCACCTCGTCGGCGAAGAAGTCGCCGTCGCGCCGCTCCGGCTGGATGATCATTCGTGCCGACTCCAGCACGCTGTCGGTGAGCTCTTCCATCGGATCGAACTCCTGACCGGTGGAGACGGCGTAGTCCCAGGCGTGGACCAGGAACTCCGAGCCGAGGATGCGCACGGCCACCTCGGCGGGAAACTCGCCGATCGGCATGGTCACCGTCCCGTCGGTGCCGCGCTGCTGCCAGGCGTCGACGGCGGCCTGCGACGGCCCCAGGATGCGGTCGGCCACGGAACCCTCGGTGGCGATGGCGATATCGACACCTGCCGCGCCGCCGAGCAGCTTGATGGAGTTCTGAAGATGTTCGGTGAGTTGGGCGACGGTGAACTTGGCGTTGGGTGTCTGCTTGTCGTTGTCCGCCGCGGTGAGGCGACTGACGACCTCATGCAGGGCGGCGCGGGCGCTGGCGACGGTCTCGAGAGGGCTGAGTGCTGCGGTCATGATGGGCTCCTATATCCAGAGGGGGTCTCTACCTCTATGACGAAGAGACCTCGCCGCATCCGACAACTCATCGCAGGTGCAGGAAAAAGCAAAGGGCCCGCGACCGGATCGCCGGTTGCGGGCCCTCGTACGGTGCTTATCAGAGCGGGGTGATGGTTCCGTTCAGATGCGGGTCACCCTTTTTCGGATTGCGGACGGCGATATCCCAGGCAGTGCCCTGCCCGCCGGGCCTGTCGATCCACACGCCTACCGAGGCGGGCAGCAGGATCGGCTTGCCAAACTTGACGTCGTAGCGGACGGCATCGGGGATCTCGCCCTGAATGTTCCCGAGAACCGCTGCAGCGGTGAACATTCCGTGAGCAATAGCCTTGGGGAAGCCCAGCGCCTTGGCGCCGATCGACGAGGTGTGGATCGGGTTGTGGTCTCCACCTACCGACGCGTACCGACGGATCTGCCCGCCGCTGATACGCAGTGTCGAGTTCGGTGGCGGCAGCTTGACGGCCTTCGGTGGTTCCGGCTTGGTCCCGTCCGACAAGCTGGTGCGCTGCTGACGCAGGAACGTCATGGTCTGCTGCCAGACCGTGTCGTTGCCGATGGTGATGTCGGTCAGGACGTCCACCAGCAGACCCTTGCGGTGCTCACGCAGATTCTCCGCTCGCACCTCGATGTCGACGGTGTCGGTCGCCGTGATGGCGCGGTGCTGAGTGATGTGGTTCTCCAGGTGCACGGTGCCGATGGCCGGGAACGGGAAGTCGAATCCGGTCACCAACTCCATCACCGAGGGGAACTGCAGCGTGAACGGATACGTCACCGGCACCTTGTCGGTGAAACTCAACCCGGTCACCTTGGCGTAGGCGGAGACGTGCGCAGGGTCGATTCGCACACCGTACGTCCGAACCGCCCTGCTGGGCAGGGTGGACGGGCGTGGAATGAACGGCAGCGCGCCGACCGCGGCCATGGCCATATTGCGGAGGCCGGAGGGCTGTGTCGTGGCAGCGCCCATGATCAGGCCCCCAGCCAGGACTGGCCGCACACCCGCACCACGTTGCCGGTCACCGCGTTCGAAGCCGGGCTGGCGAAGTAGGCGATGGTCTCGGCGACGTCCACCGGCTCACCACCCTGGTTCAGCGAGTTGATGCGACGACCCACCTCGCGGTTGGCGAGCGGGATGGCCGCAGTCATCTTGGTCTCGATGAAGCCCGGCGCGACCGCGTTGATGGTGATGCCCTTATCTGCCAGCGACGGGGCCAGCGCCTGGGTGATGCCGATCATGCCGGCCTTGGTGGCACCGTAGTTGGTCTGGCCGCGGTTACCGGCGATACCGGCGATGGAGGCCAGGCCGACGATGCGTCCGCCGTCTCCAATGGTCCCGTTTTCGATCAGTCCCTCGGTAAGGCGCTGCGGGGCAAGCAGGTTCACGGCGATGACAGAGTCCCAGCGGCCATCGTCCATGTTGGCCAGCAGCTTGTCGCGGGTGATACCGGCGTTGTTGACCAGGATGTCGGCCTTGCCGCCGTGGTGCTCCTTGAGGTGAGCGGTGATCTGGTCGACCGCGTCGGCCGCGGTGACGTCCAGCGCCAATGACGTTCCGCCGACCTTCTGTGCGACAGCGGTCAGGTCATCCGACGGCATGTCGATCGCGACGACGGCGGCGCCGTCACGGGCGAACACCTCGGCGATGGTCTCACCGATACCGCGGGCGGCACCGGTGACGATGGCGACCTTGCCGGCCAGCGGCTTGTCCCAGTCGGCGGGCGGGGTTGAGTCGTCGGCTCCCACGTAGAACACCTGGCCGTCCACGTAGGTGGACTTGGCCGACAGGATGAAGCGGACGGTCGACTCCAGGCCGGTGGCCGCGGTCTTGGCGTCGGGGTGCACGTACACCAGCTGCACGGTGGCGCCGTTGCCGAATTCCTTGGCCAGCGAGCGGGTGAAGCCTTCGAGGGCGCGCTGGGCGATGCGCTCATCGGTGGTGGCGGCCTTGTCCGGGGTGGTGCCGATGACAAGCAGGCGGCCCGACTTGCCGACATTGCGCAGGAGCGGTGTGAAGAACTCATGCAGGCCCTTGAGCTCGACCGGGGTGGTGATGCCGGTGGCGTCGAAGACCAGGGCGCCGAACTTGTCGGCCCAACGACCGCCGAGGTTGTTGGAGACCAGGTCATAGTCGTCGGCCAGAGCGGTGCGCAGTGGCTCGGCGAGGCGGCCCTCGCCACCGATCAGCACGGGCCCGGCCAGCGCGGGCTGGCCCTTCTTGTAGCGGCGCAGTTTCTCGGGCTGAGGGATACCCAGCCGGCCGGCGAGCAGGTTGCCGGGCCCGGAGTTGACCAGCAGCGCATAGAGGTCGTCAGTGAGCTTGGGGGACATGTGCCGTTTCCTTAGAGGTCGTCAATGGTCGTCAGTGGTCGTCCGAAGTGATTGGTCTATTGGTCTAGGGTGAACTCGACAAAGAACTTACTCCAGAGTAAGAATGCTCGGTAATCCTGCCCCCTTAACAGTGGAGAGACAAGTGGCAACCAGCTCGACACGCAAGTCAACCGCCTCGCAAGCCGACGCTCTTCGCGCAAGCGGCTCATCGCAAGGCCGGCGCCGCGTTGCGGTTCTCGGCGGTAACCGCATCCCCTTTGCACGTTCGGACGGCGCCTATGCGAACGCCTCCAACCAGGACATGTTGACCGCTGCCATCACCGGCGCCTCCGACCGCTTCAACCTCAAGGGTGAGCGTCTGGGTGCCGTCATCGCGGGCGCCGTCCTCAAGCTGAGCCGTGATTTCAATCTCACCCGCGAGTCCGTGTTGGGCAGCCCGCTGTCGCCGTACTCCCAGGCTTTCGATCTGCAGCAGGCCTGTGGCACGGGTCTGCAGGCCGCGATCGTCGGCGCCGACGGCATCGCGCTCGGCCGCTATGAGTCGGTGCTGGCCGGTGGTGTGGACACCACCTCCGATGCACCGATCAACTTTGGCGATGATCTTCGCCACACCCTGCTGGCGATCCGCCGGGCCAAGGACAACGTGACCCGGCTCAAGCTGCTCGGCAAGCTGCCCGCCGCCCTCGGCGTCGACATCCCCCAGAACGGCGAGCCGCGCACAGGGCTGTCCATGGGTGAGCACGCCGCCATCACCGCCAAGCAGGTAGGCGTCAAGCGCACCGACCAGGATGCCCTGGCCGCGGCCAGCCACCAGAAGATGGCCGCCGCCTACGACCGCGGCTTCTTCGACGACCTGATCAGCCCGTTCCTGGGGCTGTACCGCGACGACAACCTGCGCCCGAACTCAAGCGTGGAGAAGCTGGCGACGTTGAAGCCGGTGTTCGGCGTGAAGCACGGCGACGCCACCATGACCGCAGGTAACTCCACCCCGCTGACCGATGGTGCCTCGGTGGCGCTGCTGTCCAGCGAGGAGTGGGCCGCCGAGCGCGGCATCCCCGTGCTGGCCTACTTCGTCGATGGCGAGACCGCTGCGGTGGACTACATCAACGGCCCCGACGGTCTGCTGATGGCTCCGACCTACGCGGTGCCGCGCCTGCTGGCCCGCAACGGCCTGACTCTGCAGGACTTCGACTTCTACGAGATCCATGAGGCCTTCGCCTCGGTGGTGCTCGCGACGCTGCAGGCGTGGGAGTCGCCGGATTACTGCAAGGAGCGCCTGGGCCTTGATAAGCCTCTGGGTGCGATCGACCGGTCCAAGCTCAACGTCAACGGCTCCTCGCTGGCGGCCGGGCACCCGTTCGCGGCCACCGGCGGGCGCATCGTGGCCCAACTGGCCAAGCAGCTCGCCGAGAAGAAGAAGGAGAACGGCGGGACCGGCACGTACCGCGGGCTCATCTCTGTCTGTGCCGCAGGCGGCCAGGGCGTGACTGCCATTCTCGAAGCCTGAGTGGCTTAAGCACTCCACAACCCCCGGCATGGGCGCAAGCCCGTGACCGGGGGTTTTGGCATTCTCGGGGCATCGTCAAAAAAAGTTTCAAGTTTTTTCGGGGAGGGTGTAACGCTCTCCGAGTAGGTGTCGATACATGGGTAGCCTCGCGCCACCGTCCGACCCCCCGACCCGACGGCGGCGCGAGGCCACCTACTTTCTTGGGTCCCGCGATTTCGGGATCGGCTACGAAGTCAGCAGACCGTACGCCATTCGTTTCAGCCCCATCCGCAGTTGTTGGAGATCGATCGGACTCCGGTCGGTTTGGAAGAACATCAGCGTGGTGGTGATCGCCGAGTTGATGAAGAGCCAGGCGATGGTCTCCGGTTCGAGATCGGCATGGTACTGATCGCGGTACTGCTGAACATGCAGGGTCATCATGGTTTGCATCAGGACCGGCATGTTCGAGCTGGCCTCGACCTCGCGGGCGAACTCCGGATTCTCATTGAGATAGCGCAGGGTGGGGGCGTTGTCCGTGGTGAATGCGATCAACATGTCGATCGCGGAGTCGATCATCTGGTGTGGCGGCGCGAGTGCGTTAGCCGCCAGCGCTGAGCGGACCCCCGGAAGTTGTCGCTCGGCGGCATCCCGGATCGCCGCCATGATGATGTCGTCCTTGGTGTGGAAATACTGGTAGATCGACCCCTTGCTGATCCCGGTGATGGCAGCGATGCGGTTGGTGGTGATCGCCTCGGGGCCCTCGGTGCGCAGCAGCTTGCCCGTCGCCGTCACGATTTTTGCGACCAATTCCCGGGATCGCTGCTGCTGTGGCGCCTTGCGCAGCCGTGAGCTGCGATTATCCGATGCCATGGCGTCCCCCAGATGAGACTTATATGCGACCTGGTGTTCACGTTAGCTTTTCGGGCAACGACACAAGGAGGTTTCGTTGTGACTGCACTGGTGGAGTCCCCGGCACCGCAGGACTCGGTATCGAGTGATTGGGCGCAGCCGGTCCCCGAGTTGTTCGACCCGCTCGGCCTGACCGCCACGCTGGGAGGTCAATGGTTGTATCTGCCCGCGGTGGGCGCCGCATTCATCATGCAGGGCATGCATCCGGTGATCGGCGATGTGACCGATCGGTACTCGGTGGCAGACCGGGATCCTGCGGGCCGTGCGATTCGCTCCTTCGACGCGGTGCAGCAGTGGATATTCGGGGGTAAGGCCGCGATCGAGCAGGGCTATTGGCTGCGCACGATGCATCGGCCGTTGCAGATGCAGGGCGAGACCGGCAGCAGGCAGGGCAAGCACATCAGCGCACTCGACCCGGAGGCATACGCCTGGGTGATCGCGACGTCATATGTGGCGGGCCGTCGCGTGACTCCCCGGTTCCTGGGACGGGACCTGACCGACGAGGAAGACGAACAGCTCTTTCAGGACAATCGCTTGTTGGCCCGCATCACGCAGGTCCCCGAGCACGGATATCCCACGTCGCGCGCGGAGTTCTGGGAGTACTACGACCGCATGGTCGAGCAGGTTCTCATCAATCATCCTGCGGTTGCGGAGAATTTGGGGAAGCTGGTCGACCCCCTGGGTGCCATCGAGGACTCACCGCTGGCCCGGCGGATCCCGCGCTGGGTGCCCTCGGGCCTCGTGGTCGCGGCGCTGAAGCCCGTGCTGGCGCCGATTTCCCGTGTCTTCTTCGCGTTGACCTTCGGCGCGATGGATCACCGCGTGCGCGACATTCTCGGTGTCGGCTGGTCCGAGCGTGACGAGCGTCTTCTGCGTAGGTTCTTCGCGGTGTATCGGGCCGCCTATCGGGTGCTGCCGGAGCGTGTCACCTACTCGCCGCTTGCCTACCACGCCCGCGAGCACCAGCGGGTGATCAACCGGATGCGCGGGCGTGAGCTGACCGACTTCGCGGCGCATGACAAAGGCGAACCCTCCGCCGTCTGTCGCAGCCGAAGGGATCATTGACGGTGGCCTACCGACGTTCTCATGCCTCGGTGATCCGGAGCGTGCCAGGGGAATTCGAGCCCTGTGTGGTGGAGGTGGAAGACCCGCGTCCCGGCGAGATCATGGTCCGGATGGCGGCCGTCGGTCTGTGTCATTCCGATGACCACATTGCCACCGGAGATTTCCCGGTGGCAATGCTGCCTATGTGTGGAGGCCACGAAGGCGCCGGTGTGGTGGAGAAGGTTGGCGACGGCACAACACAATTCACCGTCGGGGACCATGTGGTGCTGACGTTCCTGCCGGCCTGCGGACGTTGTCTGTGGTGTTCACGCGGAATGCAGCAGCTCTGCGATGCCGGCGCCTATGCGCTCACCGGATCCAGGTTCGACGACCCCACCAGTTATCGATTGCGCCTCGACGGACAGCCTTGCGGGCAGCAGCTGGGACTCTCGGCGTTCAGCGAGTACACCACCGTCTCGGTTCAATCCGCGTACAAGGTTCCCAAGGAGCTGCCGTTGAATCGGTTGTGCCTATTGGGGTGTGCGATGGGCACAGGGTGGGGTACCGCCGTTAATGCCGCCGCGGTCAAGCCCGGGCAGACGGTGATCGTCATGGGCCTGGGAGGAGTTGGTGCCGCCGCGGTCCAGGGGGCCGCACATTCCGGAGCGGCAAACGTGCTGCTGGTGGACCCGGTGGCGTTCAAGCGCGAGGCCGCAAAAACATTCGGGGCCACCGAGGTATTCGCGACGATGGACGAGGCAGCCGAACGGGCCCGCGCTTACACCAACGGGCAGGGCGCGGACGCCACCATGATTACGGTGGGCCGAATGGAGCCGGGCGATCTTACGGATGCGGTGGCTTCCATCCGTAAGGGCGGCACGGTGGCCATGACCAGTATGGGCGCGTTCCGCCCGGAGGAAGTGTCACTGGACCTGAGCATGGTGACGCTGATGCAGAAGACCATCAAGGGTGTCATCTACGGGAACTGGAGCCCGTTTGAGGCCGTACCCACCATGTTGGCGCTGTATGCCAGCGGCGAGCTCAAGACGGACGAGATGGTGACGCGCACCTACGCTCTCGACGAGATCGCGCAAGGTTATCGAGATATGAAGCAGGGCAGGAATATTCGCAGCATTGTGGAGTTCGGCTAGTCAGGTTCCCACGGTCACGAGTCGTTTCGGATATCCCGTCGCTCCGTCGGGCACCGGAGAGGTGATCTGATCGGTCTGCACAGCTCCGGTGCCGTCGGTGGCACGCGCCGTGATGATGTGCTCACCGGGTGTCGTCTGCCAGCCGAACCACCATTGCCGCCAGGTGTCGATCGAATACTCGGTGGCAAGCGTTGCGGGCTGCCAGGGTCCGTCGTCGATCCGCACGTCAACCTTGGTGATGCCGCGGTGCTGGGCCCACGCCGTCCCGGCCACGATCTGAGTGCCCGGGCCCAGGCGACTGCCGGTTCGGGGTGTGTCGATGCGACATCCTGTCTTGATGGGACCGCGCGCCGACCAACCGCGGACGGTCCAGTACGCACGTGCGGTATCGAATCGAGTGATTTCCCAGTCGACAACCCACTTGGTCGCGGATACATAGCCGTACAGCCCGGGCACCACCTGTCGGACCGGATATCCGTGCTCGACGGGTAGGGGCGTCCCGTTCATAGCGATGGCAAGAATCGAGTCGCGGCCGTCGGTGAGCACGTCCAGCGGTGTGCCGGCCGTCCAACCGTCGGCGCTCTTCGACAACAGCATGTCCGCATCACCATGGACCCCAACCGATTCCAGGATCGGTTTGATCGGAAAGCCGGTCCACATCGCGTTGCCGATCAAGTCCCCGCCGATCTCGTTGGAGACACATGTGAGCGTTACCGCACGCTCGGTAGCCGCCATCGCGGTGAGCTCTGCCCACGTCACGGTGCGCGGTCGATCAACCATGCCGTGAATGTTGAGCCGCCATTCCGCAGTGGTCAGCTGGGGCACCTGTAGCGCTGTGTCGATTCGGTAGAAGTCCGCATTGCTGGTGATATAGGGGACCGCTCCCTTGACGTCGATCCCCGCGGGCAGCGGCGGCGCGGGTGGGACGGGTGCCGGCAGGGTGGCCTCTCGACGTTCTTCGGCGACGACGGCGCGCTTGCTCCAGCGGCTGCCAAGCCAGTAGGCGCCCGTCGATCCGGCCGCGAAAGCCGCTGCTGCTCCCAAGAATTTGCGCCGATCCGGGGAATCCGCGCTGTTCGCACGGCCGATCAGCGCGTGCAGCACAAGCACGCCGGCCCCGGCCGCGATTACCGAGGGCCAGATCCAGGTGAACCCTGCCGTCGGCCGGGTTGCGGCGGCCAGTGCGCCGGCAACACCGAGCGCCGCGATCAGGACGGAGCCGTAGCGCCGCTCGCGCTCGACGAGACCGGCTGTCGCGGCGAGTAGCGCGATGATCGCGGACAGGCACGCGAACAACACTGCCTTGTCGGAGGTGCCGAAGATTCCGATGACCCATTCGCGCACGGCTGCCGGGGTGTGATCGACGACAGCGTTCCCGACTGCGTAGAACGGCGCGGAGTCCGGGGCGACAGCGGCGGCAGTCAGTTGTCCGACCGCCAGCGCGGCTGCTGCGGCGACAAGGCCCGCGATGATCCGTCGTGCTGCCTGCTCCATCGTTACCTCCGTTGGGGTTCACTCTTCTCCTGCTTTCAACGAGGCGCCACCGCATATGGTTCAGATGTGGCACGGGTGCTGGTGACGGGCATGTCAGGAGCAGGCAAGACCACGCTGCTCGAGGAGCTGGCGCGTCGTGGGTATCCCACTGTCGATACCGACTACGACGGCTGGACGCTGGCGGACGGCCGCTGGGATGCAGCCAGAATCACGGCGCTGTTGGACCGGCGTTCGGATGTCATCGTGTCCGGCACGGTGGACAACCAGGTGGACTTCTATGACAGGTTCGGCCATGTGGTGTTACTGAGCGTGCCGCTGGATGTGGCCATCGCCCGCGTGAGTTCTCGTATCAACAACCCGTACGGTCGGACCGCAACCGAGCGGGCCAACATCGCGCGGTACACCCAAGACGTGGAGCCGCTGCTGCGCCGGAGCGCCACGGTGGAATTGGATGGCCGACTCCCGGTGTGCAAACTGGCCGAACGCGTCGGCGCTCTGGCGCGGCAGTCCTAGCTACATCACCGATTCGCCGAGAGCCTTGGAGCTACCGAAGGTCCGAGTTCTCCTGGGGGCAATGGGAATTCTCATTCGTGGCGACGTCGGGCATTTAGTGGACCTGGCGCCCGACCTGGAGATATATTCTCCTCCTATCTTCATCGCCGACCGAGTGTGGGCGCCGGAAGCGGAGATCTGATGACGGACTTTTCGAGCGGGGCCCTAATCCCCGAACCCGGCGACCTCGCGGGAGAGTCGTGGGAGGTGGCCGCTGTTCTCGGCGGTGCGGACACCCAGCGTGTTGGCACGTTTCAGTACTTGATAGCCGAAAAGCAGTGGTTCTGGTCGGACGCGGTGGCGCGCATGCATGGCTATGCGCCCGGCGAGGTAACGCCTACGACTGATCTGATGTTGAGCCACAAACATCCCGATGACCGGGCCAAAGTCGCCGAAATATTGCATCGTGTCGAGTTCGGAGGACCGTTCAGCAGCAGACACCGCATCATCGACACGTACGGAAAGACTCGTTGGGTAGTCGTGGTGGGTGACCGGATGGTCTCCGAAACCGGAGAAGCAATTGGTACGCAAGGCTTTTACGTCGACGTCACCGATAGTTTGCAGGCCGATGTGACGACGATGATCGCGGGTGTAGTCGAGTCCCGCGCTGTGATCGAGCAGGCCAAGGGCGTGCTGATGATGGCCTACGGAATTGATGCCGAACGGGCCTTCGATATTCTCAAGTGGAGGTCCCAAGCTACCCAAGTAAAGCTGAAAACTGTTGCGGCACAGTTCCTGGAGGCCGTCATGAGTCACGGACTGCCGGCCGGCACGCTCAGTGTCATTGATCATCTCATCACCGGCACCAACATGGCAGCGCCATCCACTGCAGAGAACCGACCCGCATCAGCCGCCGACGCCCGCGGAGATATCTGACGGCCGACTCCGTCAGGACATGCCGCGGCGCACGTTAAGAGTCGATGTGCGGTGGCGGCGCGAGATCTTCGGGTGCGGTAAGCAAGCCCGATCGCTGGATGTGGCGCGGGTCGTTGTCGTGTGCCGCGATGATCTTCTCGGCGTGCGTCGTCACCGTGCTCTGGTGGGCGCGCGCAAGCCGGTGTAAGTGCAGCCGTGCCTGTGCGGGCTCAATGCCGAATATCTCCGTGATGAGGCCCGTGGCGGTTGCGATGGCAACGGTACCCTTCAGTAGCGTGTCGATGGTGTCACCTACATCGCTGCGCCGTTGAAGCACATGTGGCGCAATCGATATCGCGATAGCGGCCAGGTTGGCCAGCACCTGCCCGAAATCGTTGGGCCGCTGTGTCCCCCAGGGGTCTTCGGTGTGTACCACCAGCGCGCCCACAGAAGAGCCCAGAATGGTGACGGGAAAGCCGCGCATGCCGCGCATACCGGCCCGTAGGGCGTCGCGCCGATAGTCCGGCCACCGCGTGTCCTCGGCGGCTGCGATGTCGGAGATCATCGTCACTGCGCCGCCGCGCGCGCTGTCCAGTGCGGGGCCCGTGCCAATGAAACTCAGATCGATATCCGCGGGGCTGCGCAGGGCTTCGGCAACCACCTGGATCCCGGTGTCGCCGGTCTTATGTTGTTCATCGATAAGAATCACTGCCACCGAGGCGGCGTCAAAACCCAGGCACGCCTCGTGAGCGACGGTGTCCAGCACGGTGGGCAGATCGAACTCGCCGGCCATGACTGCCGTCAGCTCGGAGATTGCCAACCGATCGCGTGCAGCGGTCATCGGAGGCCTTTCACGTTCGGAACCGGGTGATCATGAATCGTCTCGCATATCCCGGAATGACAGTCGGCGGGCCACCACATCGGCGGCGACAGCGACAATGGATCTACTCTGCGAAAAGGCGTGCGCTCGCAACCGGTCCAGCGCATCCTGGGTCGACATATTCAGCTGCACCGCAATCATGCCTGCCGCGACATGGGCCTGCATACGGGTGAACGGGTCTGTCTGAGTGTCCGCTCCCTGCAGCGCGGCCGCGTCAATGGCTGCTTCCACGGTGGCGTTCTGCAACAGATGTTCATGCCAGTTGGACTGGATAGTGGTGCCCAATGCCGTAGCGCATACCTCTGCAGACCGTTGCTCGATATCACTGAGGACCCCCTCGGTACGGCGGTACAGCTCCAACACACCCATCGGCCGGTATTCTCCCAGCACCGGATAGGCGAAAACCGCCGCAACGCCCACCGCGGTCAACTCGGCGATGAAGGCGGGCCAGCGACTTTCCCAACGCTGCTCGTCTAGAGATGCACACAACTGGGGTTCGCCGTGCTGATAGGCGTCCAGACACGGGCCCTCGCCTAGGACGAACTGAAGCTCATCGATCTGTTGGGCGACTGCATCGGTGGCGTATACCAGCTCCCTGACACCCTTCGACGGTGTCAGCACGGCGACGGCGGCACCGTCTACCCCCGCCAGCCGTGCCGCGGTGTCGCAGATCGCGCTGATCCCGACGAAGAGCGGATCGCCGACACCTCCGACGGACGGTGACGGCTTGGGTGGATCCGAGGAGTGCGGCGCGCTGCGTTCGGCGTCGCGCGGAGAATCACCCATCACCGTTCCTTGCCGCTAGAGCCGTTGTCAGTACACCTGACGGTAGGCCATGTTTCGTCTGGAATCGAGGATCGGATACTTATGCCTTCGCGGGCTCGTCGGGAGCAGATAATGACCACACGGTCAGGTACGCCAGCCCGAAGAACGCGGCGACGGCGACGGCCACACCGGTATGGGCCACGAATGAGAACGGCGAGCTCACCCACTCGAGGGTGCTCGCGGCGACGGCACCTGGCCGGTGAATCAGGTCCCAGGAGTTCCAGCGCTGGAAGCGCCCGATCACCACTCCCACGGCGCACAGACCCACGGAGACGATCACGACTATCCATCCGGTGGCGATGCCGTAGTCGCGCTGAATTCGCCGGTGCACCAATCGCATGGACACCACGCCAAGGATGATCCCGGTCCAGGCGGCCACACCGTACTGCAGAACATGACGCCAGAACGCGATGCCGTCGATCAGGTGCACCAGGTCGGTGACGAGGTACGGCGCGTTGGGCAAGAAGGCGAGCCACACCAACCCAATCGGGATCAGCCAAACCTTATGCCGGACAGCAGAAAACGCCAGCGCGGCGAATACGGGCAGCCAGGCCAGGAACAGATTCCAGATGAGGAAACGGGTTGGGTAGAACAGGGGAGCCGCCGGATCGGTGACACCGAGCAGTAAGGTCAGCAGGCTCGTTGCGACCAATGCGAAAACCAGCACGGCACGTCGGGCGTCGGTCATGCGTCAAGTTTGCCCGAAGATTGACCGAAGTCGTCAGCCGGCGACGGCGCGGATGAACCCGACCGCCGCGTCCTCCAGTTGCGTCAGTCCCGGATCCTCCAGCGGGTAGTGCCCGGTGCGCTCCAGCGGCACCACCGTCACCGGGACCTTGGTGATGGGATCGAGCACCGGCTTGCTGAATTCGTACGGAGTCCACCGGTCTTCGTCGGGCTGGGTGAGGAGGATGGGGCACACATCGAAGTCGGCCGGCTCCACGGCGGGCGCGTAGCTCATGTAATCGGCCAGGAACTTGACGCTGACCCAGTTCGCCGCGGACGTACGGTCCTTCATGAAAACCCTCATGGCCGCCTGGCTGTTCGCCAGTGTGCTCATCTTCGCGGCCAGCCACATGGGATAGCGGACCCGCCGAGCCGGGGTCTTGGCCGCGAGCCGCAGGAAGGGCACGCCGACACGTGCGGTCAGCAGATCATGCGCGGTGCCGTCGGCCACCTCGCGCACCCGCTGGTCCAGGAACGTCATCCCGATGATGCCGCGCACGGTGTCGCGCGGCGCCTTGGCCGCGACGTGGTAGGCGAGCATGCCGCCGGCACTGAGCCCATACAGCACGATGGGGCGCACATCGCGGCGCCGCTCGTACTCCAGATAGTCGACCACCAGGTCCACCCAGTCGCCGTATCCCGGTACCGCCCCCGGCGCCACCTCGGTAAGCCCATAGCCGAGGTTGTCGATGGCGACGGTCTCGAAGCCCCTGCGCGCCAACGGCGCACCGAGGATCAGCGACATCTGACGGCCATTGGTACCAACCCCGTGCAGCAGCACCACTTTCACCGGTGCCCCTGGGTTGGCGTACCGATCCAGGTGTACCTGGTTTCCGTGCCAGTCCCAGAACTCTTCCTGCGGCACCGTCGACTCATCGAGGCGCAGCCGCTCGGGAAGGAACAGCTGGAGGTCTTTCCACGCTTGCTGGTCGCGGTAGTAACGAGGCATACGGCAACCCTATGTGTGGTCTGATAACGGCGGTACCCCGGAATGCACAAAGCCCCCATCTCCCAGCGGGAAACGGGGGCTTCGTGATCAATGAATCAGAATGCGGCTTCGTCGAGTTCCATGATGTCGTTGTCGACGTTGTCCAGGATCGCCCGGGTCGAGGTCAGCTGCGGCAGCATGTTCTTGGCGAAGAACGAGGCGACCGCGATCTTGCCCTCGTAGAAGGACTTCTCGGTGCCGGTCGCGCCGGCGTCGAGGGCCTCGATGGCCACGGCGGCCTGACGCTGCAACAGCCAGCCGATCAGCAGGTCGCCCACGCTCATCAGGAAGCGCACGGAGGCCGTGCCGACCTTGTAGACCTGGGTGATCTCCTGCTGGGCGGCCATCAGGTTGGCCGTCATGGTCGCGGCCATGCCCTGCACGTCCTCCAGAGCCGTTGCGAGCAGCGCACGCTCGGCCTTGAGGCGACCGTTGCCGGTCTCGCTGTTGACGAACTGTTCGATCTGGCCGGAAACGAAGGCCAGTGACTTGCCCTGGTCCTTGACGATCTTGCGGAAGAAGAAGTCCTGCGCCTGGATCGCCGTGGTGCCCTCGTACAGCGAGTCGATCTTCGCGTCACGGATGTACTGCTCAATCGGGTAGTCCTGCAGGAAGCCGGACCCACCGAAGGTCTGCAGGCTCTCGGTGAGCTTCTCGTAGGCACGCTCGGAGCCCACGCCCTTGATGATGGGCAGCAGCAGGTCGTTGAGCCGCACCGCTTCCTCGGCTCCGACACCGTTGATGGCCTTGGCGGCCACGGCGTCCTGGAACGTGGTGGCGTAGAGGTACAGCGCGCGCAGGCCCTCGGCGTACGCCTTCTGGGTCATCAGCGAGCGGCGCACGTCCGGGTGGTGGGTGATGGTGACGCGCGGAGCGGTCTTATCGGTCAGCTGCGTCATGTCCGCACCCTGCACGCGGGTCTTGGCGTACTCCAGCGCGTTGAGGTAGCCGGTCGACAAGGTGGCGATGGCCTTGGTGCCCACCATCATGCGGGCCTGCTCGATGACGTCGAACATCTGCGCGATGCCGTTGTGCACCTCGCCCACGAGCCAGCCCTTGGCGGGAACGCCGTGCTGTCCCAGGCTCAGCTCACAGGTGGCCGAAACCTTCAGGCCCATCTTGTGCTCGACGTTGGTGACGAAGACGCCGTTGCGCTCGCCCGGTTCGCCGGTCTCGAAATTGGGGATGAACTTGGGTACGAAGAACAGCGACAGACCCTTGGTACCGGGGCCGGCACCCTCGGGGCGGGCCAGTACCAGATGCATGATGTTCTCGAACATGTCATCGGAGTCGGCCGAGGTGATGAAGCGCTTTACACCGTCGATGTGCCAGGAACCGTCCTCCTGCTTGACGGCCTTGGTGCGTCCAGCGCCCACGTCCGAACCGGCGTCGGGCTCGGTGAGCACCATGGTGGCGCCCCAGCCGCGCTCGGCGGCGAACTCGGCCCACTTCTTCTGCTCATCGGTGGCCACGTTGTAGAAGATCTGTGCGAAACCGGCACCGCCGCTGTACATCCAGACTGCCGGGTTGGCACCCAGGATCATCTCCTGGATGGCCCACATCAGCGAGCGCGGAACCGGGCTGCCGCCGAGTTCTTCGATCAGGCCGAGGCGGTCCCAGCCGGCGTCGGTGACTGCCTTGACGGACTTCTTGAAGGCCTCGGGGATGGCAACCGAGTGGGTCTCCGGGTCGAAGACCGGCGGGTTGCGATCGCCCTCGACGAAAGAATCGGCCAGCGGCCCCTCGGCCAGGGTGCGCATCTCGGAAAGGAAGGTGCGAGCGGTCTCTTCGTCCAGCTCGGGAAATTCCTCACCACCGAATACCTGCTGAATGTTGAAGAGCTCGAAGAGGTTGAACTCCAGGTCGCGGACGTTCGACTTGTAGTGGCCCATGTGCGTCATTGCCTTTTCTCGTGGGGCTGTTCTGATATTCGGTTGGGTTCTTACTTCTGATTAAGTTACCCACCGGTAACAACTGAACTATACCGCTGAGTAGCGTGCGACAAAAGTCCCGGCCTTGTGGTTGTCATCACAATTCAATATCGCAGGTCAGGGGCCGTTTATTCATCGTTCCGAGAGTGATGTCGGCGGTGTGGTGTTGGCTTGTGCATGCCAGCTCACAGACCCTGAGAGGAACTTCGTATGCCTGCCATGCCCCCACCCGTTCCGACTGAGTTGGATGGCCTGATCGCGTACATTGCCCAGCAGCAAGACGCCTTCCGGATCGTTGCCTTTGGACTGACCGATGATCAGGCCCGTCTCACGCCGACGGCGGGCACGCTGTCGATCGGTGGCCTCATCAAGCACGTCACCAACATGCAGGCAGGTTGGACAGACAAGATCGTCGCTGCGCCCAACCCGGGACCCGACCGTCAACGCACCGATGACGAATTCACCTTGCGCGCGGACGAAACACTTGCCGCAGCGTTGGCAGCATTCGCCACGCAGAGCGATGCCACTCTCGCCGCTATCAAGGAGAAGGGGCTGGATACGCCGGTGCCGGTCCCGTCTGCGCCGTGGTTTCCCAAGGACGTCGATGCGTGGAATGTGCGGTGGGTGGCGTTACACGTCATCGAGGAACTTGCCCGGCATGCCGGGCATGCGGACGTCATTCGCGAGTCCATTGATGGCGCAACGATGTACGAGCTGTTGGCGGCCGCCGAGGGCTGGGAGCCCACGGACTGGCTCACTCCTTGGTCGCCTCAGGGTTAGCGGCCGTAGCGCAGGATCTTCATGGTGGTCGCGAAGTTCAATGCGGTGGCACTGAGGGAACCCGCCGCGTCGTTGCGGTTGGACGCACCGCTGGCCAGGATGTACACGAGTAGGCCGCGCACGACGTTGAACGAGACGTGCTGTCGCATGCGGTTCGCTCCGGATGGAAACATGAAACACAATTCCGTTGCGGTGAGCTCTGTTTGGCCATTTTGAACCGGGGCCGGCTCGTCGAACTCGAACGAGCATCGCCACGTGGTGCTCGCACCGGGGATGGTGTACGCGACGGCGTCGCACTTGTTCAACGCCGCGGACACGCCGTCCGTAGAGAGGGCATCGGATGCCGGGACGATCCGGATCAGGATTTCCCGTTCGGGCTTCTTGCGGTCGCGTAGATACAACGTCGACGTCTCGCGGCCCTTTGCGCGGAGTGCCCAGAAGGGATCAATGGTGTTGCAGCCCGCAGGGGTTCCGCCGATGGTGGTGGCCGCGCCGGGTGACACCGCGGGATTGAATTCCCCGGACCTGAAGGCGGGCGACGGATTCTTCTCCCACCCGTCGGGATAGTCGAACTGGCCGGGCAGCAACGTGTTGAGGATGGTATTCGGCTGTCCGGCCAAGGATTCGCCCGGCTTCACCGTGGCGGTGCTCGAGCCGGGCGCAGGATTGGGCTTTGTCTCGGTGCGAGGGCGGGGCCAGATCACGACGGTGACTACGGCCGATGCGATGAGCAGAACGACGGTGCCGACAATTGCCGCAATGCGTTTGTGTCGACCTAACGTTCGTGCCGAGTCGGTCATGATGTGCGGTGTCACGGTCGGCACCGGCTGAGTCACCGGCTGCCTGTGCTGATGCGGGTCTGCCAGAATCTGCTGCGCGGCAAGAGCGAGCTCGCCCGCGCTTTGATACCGATCGGCGGGATTCTTGGCCATCGCCTTGGCGATCAACGCATCCATTGACTGAGGCACAGAGGCGAATTGGGATATCCGGGGCGGAGGTGCCGAAAGGTGTGCATTGATGATCGCGGCTAGCGAGGCGCCGGAACCAAACGGCGGCTGGCCGGTCAGCATCCGAAAGAGCGTGCAGCCCAAGGCGTAGACGTCGGCGCGGCCGTCGATCGCCGCGCCGGACAACACCTCCGGTGCGGCGTATCCGATCGTGGCGGTCACGTTCCCCGCCGAGGTGACGGTGCTGCTGTCGTCCAGTGCGCGGGTGACGCCGAAGTCGCCCAACATGATTCGGCGATCACCCTCGGACAACAGGATGTTCGCCGGCTTCACATCGCGGTGCACCAGACCCCGGGCATGCAGATAGTCGAGCGCCTTGGCGACCTCGCCGATGATGTGAACGGCGCGGGTCAACGACATGCGCCCGTTCATGGACTCGGAGTGCGCGTCGCTGCCCTGGACGTATTGCATGGCGATCCACAGGTCGCCCTCCAGTGTTTCGCCCCGGTTGTGCACCGTGACGATGTTCGGGTGGTCCAGGGAGGCGGCGAGCGAGGCCTCACGCATGAAACGTGCCCGAAAGGCCGGGTCGCGTGAGGCTTGGGCGCTGAGGATCTTCAGTGCCTCTGGACGCTGCAGGTTCGGATTGGCCGCCAGGTACACGGTTCCCATGCCGCCGCGGCCCAGGACGCGTTCTATCTCATATCCGGATATGACCGTCCCCGGCGGAAGGTCCCCGGGTTGCTGGCTACCCGGACCCGATGGGGGCCTCTCCGATGGCGTCATTCCCCTGTGCGTCCCTCTCCGCCCGACGGTTCGGCCATCGTACTTGGGATATTTCCTCAGGGCGGTCAAGACCGTGGCCCCTGCACGGCTCGCCGAGGAGCATGGGGGAATGGTTGAGCTTCCCGTCGTCGACCTGTCCGGCGATCCGCACCAGCTACGCACGATGCTGCGTGAGGTTACGCATGAGGTTGGGTTCTTCTATCTCACTGGCCACGGCATTTCACCCCGGTTGGTCGACGACGTGCTGTCCGCCGCTCGCCGGCTTTTCGCGTTGCCGGCGGCAGACAAGGACGACATCGCCATGCTGCGGAGCCCGCATTTTCGTGGATTCACCCGGCTGGGCAGAGAGCTGACCGGCGGGTTGACCGATTGGCGTGAACAAATCGACATCGGGCCGGAACGCCGGGCGATTGCGCACGGCCAGGGACCTGATTACCTGCGGCTACAAGGGCCCAATCAGTGGCCGGACGGGGTTCCCGAGTTGCGAACGAGCCTCGCGAGCTGGGATGCGGCGCTTTCCGCAGTAGGGCGAAAGCTGCTGCAAGAGTGGGCTATTGCCCTTGGATCGGCGGGCGGAGTGTTCGACGATGCATTCGGTGCCGAACCCGCGACCCTGATCAAGGTCATCCGATATCCCGCCAGCGGCACGACCGGGCAGGGAGTGGGCGCGCATCGTGACTCTGGCGTGCTGACCTTGCTGCTGGCCGAACCGGACGCCGGGGGTCTGCAGGTCGAGGTGGACGGGGTGTGGGTGGAGGCGCCCGGGCGTGCGGGCGCGTTCATCGTGAATATTGGAGAACTGCTGGAACGGGCCAGCGGTGGATACCTACGTGCCACCCGTCACCGGGTGACGTTGACGCGCGAGCCGCGTATTTCCGTCGCCTACTTCTTCAATCCCCGGCTTGACGCGCACATCCCCACGCTGGAGCTGCCGCCGGAGCTGAGGGATCGCGCGCGGGGTACCACGGATGATCCGGATGACCCGATCCATGCGACCTACGGCGAAAACGCTTGGAAAAGCCGGCTGCGAGCCCATCCCGATGTGGCCGCGGCGCACGGTCACCTCGGAGCCTAGCGATCCTGCGGTTCCTCCCCGCGAACCACTTCTACGCGCAATACTCGGGCTGTGGCAAACTATTGCCAGATACCGAGGAGGAGGAACCATGCGGACGATCTGTTCGATGGCTGTGGGGATCGGATGTGCCGCGATGGTGTTCGCTGCGCCCATCGCGTCGGCAATACCTGGGGAGGGGCCCGTTGCGGTCCAGTGTCAGGTCTATGCCAACAACAACTTTGGCCCACCCGGGTTTGGCCCGGGCAGCATGCCGGGCATGGGCTTTGGGATGAAGCAATGGGCCGGCTCGGTGATCGGTCGCGGAAGTAACGAGCCTGAGGCGCGTCAGGATGCGGAACGCCAGATGTGGGGGCCTTACGGCATGGCGCCCGAGCTTCGCGACTGCGTCCCTGCAGCGGGCTGAGCGAAACAAGTTCAACTGCACGTCATGAGCATGGGCAACGCGCCCGCGGCCAGATGGGGGTGATGGCCACCACGCCGCCGGCGGTGTCCGGCAGCAAGACCAGGCCCGTCAGTACCCGTCGGGCGGCGCCTTGTCGTTCACGGGGCGCTAGATGCTGCGGGCCTTGAACTGAGGTTCGGATTTGTCGATACCAGCCTTGCGGGCGATGGCGAAGTTGGGTCCACGCATGAGCCGCAGCTGCAGGCGCCGCTCCAGGCCGAAGGCGCGTCGCGGCACCATCGACCATGCCCTGTCGAACAGGGTCTTGGTGGCCGCCACCGAATCAGGGGAGCGGGACAAGATCTGGTCGATGAGCTCCTGTGCGTCGGCCTCCGGGTCGGCGCTCACCTGGGTGACCAGGCCGATCTCCTTGGCGTAGAAGCCGTCGAACATCTCGCCGGTCATGGTGAGGCGTTTGGCGGTGTCAATTCCGATCAATTGACTCAGCGTGACGCTTCCGGACATATCGGGGATGAGACCCCACTTGGCTTCGAGGATGGAGAACTCGGCGTCTGGTGTGGTGAACCGGAAATCGGCGGCCAGCGCCAGCTGCAGCCCGCCGCCGTAGCAACGGCCCTGGATGACGGCGATCACGGGGATGCGCAACCGGCGCCATGCCCAGCAGGCCTCCTGAAAACCGTTGGTGCCCAGCCAGGGGAGCGGAATGAAGTTCGCGACGACGCGTGCGGGGTCCTTGCCGGCGGCCGCGAAATCCAGCCCGGTAGAAAATGTGTCCCCCTCACCGGACAACACCACAACGCGGATCGACGTGTCGGAGGCAATATGGCGTGCGGCGGCGGTCAGCCCGTTGAGCATGTCGATGGTGAGTCCGTTGAGCTTCTCGGGCCGAGACAAGGTGACGCGAGCTACCTGGCCGTCGACGCGTAGGGTCACATGTGACGTCATGAAGCAAGACTAGAGGTGACATCCAGTTATGACGAGCGACACCACTTTGGACGCGGCGACGCTGCGGGAAGCGTTTGGACACTTCCCGACCGGCGTGGTTGCCATTGCCGCCGAGATCGACGGAACGCGAACCGGATTGGCGGCCAGCACCTTTGTGCCGGTGTCGCTGGATCCGCCGCTTGTGGCTTTCTGCGTCCAGAACTCTTCGACAACGTGGCCCAACCTGCGGGTCGCCCCACGTCTGGGTATCAGCGTGCTGGGTGAGGCGCATGACGATGCCGCCCGCACCTTGGCCGCCAAGACCGGTGACCGGTTCGCCGGGTTGGATACCTCAACGACCGACAGCGGTGCGGTCTTCATCGGCGGCACCACCGCCTGGATCGAGACTTCGATCCAGTCCGAGGTGCCCGCCGGTGACCACGCGATCATCATCCTCAACATTCACGGATTGACGGTGCACTCCGCCGTGGCGCCGATAGTGTTCCATCGCAGTAAGTTCCGCAAGCTGATTGGTTAGACAGGCGCCGGGTAGGGACTGCTCCGGTTGGTCCGTGCCCATTCACGTTCGGCGTCCGAGTTCATCGGGGGCGGCACCAGTCCGTTGATCATCCAGAGTTCCTCGTTGGTCTCGTCGATGTGGAACTCCCAGTGCAGGTCTGCCTTGTCCAGGTGGGGTGCCAAGACCCGGCCGAGGTAGTGGGTGATGCGTTCGCGTCCTGCCTTGTCGGGCAGGGTACGAGCGATGTGGTCCACGACGATCCGCACGGCGGTCCCGGTCTGTTCCCCGCCGATATAGAAGTTGGACGGTTCAATCTCCTTGAACACCGTGACCACGTAGAACCGTGGAAGTCCTACCCTGACGTACACCTCGGTGATGCTCTTGGCGAGCTCGGATTTCTCCTTGTCGGAAAACATGTTTGGGGTGTGGTAAATCGTCCACAGGGGCATGTCGATTGTCCTGTCTGATGGAGGCTAGTGACTCGCGCGGTAGGCGAGGTTCTCGACGGGTCCGGACAGCTGGGACTTGACCTGGGCGGTGAGATCGTCGGTCAATACCTCGTTATCGCCCTTCTCCAGCGCATCGATGATGCGTGCCGCGATCACACCGGGCGGTGTCTTCGGAACGTCAAGGGCGGACACCATGTCGGTGTCGATGAATCCGGCATGCACACCGAGCACATGGGTGTGCTGGGGTTCCAGCTCAAGGCGCAGGCTGTTCGTCACCGACCAGATGGCGGCTTTGGAGGCCCCGTATGCGCCTGCCCCGCCCAGCCACGAGAGCACCGAGTGGATGTTGACGATCGCGCCGCCGCCGTTGGCCTTGAGGATCGGCGCGAAGGCTCGGATGACTCGTAGCGGCCCGAACACGTTGGTCTGGAACGTCGCATCGACTCGATCGAGGTCGCCGGTGAGCAGCGAATCGGGATACAGCACACCGGCGTTGTTGATCACGATGTCTACATCGGTCAGGTCGCGGGCCAGGGCCCGCACCGAATCCTCGGAGCCCACCTCCAGTTGTCGGGGCACCACGTGCTCGCGTGCATCCGCGAATGGTTCGCGGGAGGTGCTGTAGACCTTGCGAGCTCCACGGCTCAGCACCTCGTCGACGATGGCGGCGCCCAACCCGCGGCGTCCTCCGGTGACCAATACGACCTTGTCTTCGATCATCCCTATCTCCTGACTAACGATTGCATTAGTCAGAACGTTAGCGGGGCTAGCTGAATAACGCAAGCGTTAGTTACAATGGACGGGTGACCATGGAGTTTGAGCGGCTGCTGCGGGACCGGTCCTGCTGGAACACCGATCCGTGTTCGATCGGGAAGGCCCTGGACTTGCTGGGTACCAAGACCGCATTCCTCATAGTTCGCGAATGCTTCTACGGCTCAACTCGATTCGATGAATTTTCCGAGCGCATCGGGGTATCGGCGCCGGCGGTGTCGCGTGCACTGAGGCAGTTGGAGGCGGCGGGCGTCATTGAGAAGGTGCCCTACCGTGAACCTGGCCAGCGGGAGCGAGACGGGTACGTGTTGACCCGGATGGGTGAGGATTTACTTCCGGTGCTGTTGTCCCTGCTCAAGTGGGGGGACGAGTACTTGCAGGACGGGCACAAGCCACTGGAATTGATCGACAAGAAGACCGGTCGGGAAGTTGAGGTGCGGGTGACGTCCCGCCCGGGCCAGCAGGTGGATGCGGACGGCATCGAGGTCCGGTGGGCAGGCCGTTAGTCCGCTGCCACTAGCCGTCCCGCCACCAGGTTTCGCGTCACGGTGGCCACCCGTTCACACCGGCGGCGGCAGGTCTGTGGATCGGCGGGGTGTGCGTGGTCCGGGCCTGCGTCCGCATCGGTTTGCGCACCCACGGTGAGCGCAAGGCTCACCCAAAGTGGGCACTCCAGAGGTGTCGGTATGGGTCGATCCATTGGTCGATCTGGATCAAGCCGTCGGCGCGTAGCGCATAGATCCGGCGTTGTGCATCGGGTCTGACGTCGACCAGGCCCGCCTCGCGCAGCACGCGCAGATGCCGCGAGACGGTGGGCTGCGTCAGGCCGGGCAGTGTCGCGACAAGTCCCCCGGCGGTCCATTCACCGCCGGCGAGGGCATCAAGCAGAGTCCGGCGGCTTCGGTCTGCGACCGCTTCGAAGACGTCCATATTTTGAGTATTGCAGTCTTTCTATATAGAAGCAATGCAATATAAATACCCGCAGATAATGCTCCCCGCGCCGAGTGTGGCTCAGGGACGCTTGGCGAGTTCTTCTTGGTATCCGCGGATGCGGTCGCGAAGCTCGCGTGCATCATCGGCGCGACCTTCGCGATCGGCGAGATCGGCGCGCAACGAGAGCTCCTTGATGGCAGTGCGGATATCGGTCACGCTCACGGTGTCACCCATATTCCGATGCTGCCCGCATTGCGTGAAATGGGCATTGGCCACCAGCCACAAAGTCCCGGCCAACAACTTGGAGCTCAGCGGCGGCCGGTGATGGTTCGGAGCTTGCCGATCTGCCATCTAGCGATGGGGCGGACAAGGGGTGCGGCCAGGCGCAGCGGCAGCCAACCCACCCACTTCGGGGTGCCACCCACATGCCAGGTAAGCCGGGTGCCACCCGTTCCGTTGTCCGTCACCTGGAAGATCTCCGCTGCCGAATCCAGAACCAGCGGAATGGAACACGCGGTAATGGTGACACCCAGCATGCGGTTGGGCTCATTCACGACGATCTGTTCGGCCAGCACACTGAAGGTGTTGACGAACGCGCGTTTGGTTCCCACCTCGCGCAGCGCCGTGCCGGCGTAGTCCACACCTGTGGTGAAGGGCATCCAGCTCATGAACCGCTCGTCGAGTAGGGCCTTGAACACCTGGTCGGGAGGATTGAAGAAGTCGCGCTGCACGGATAGCGCGAAGGAGGCTTCGGAGTCCAGGTACTCGCGCAGCTGATCGGCGGCCACGGGGGTGAGGTTGAATCGCGCGGCGGAGATGCCCCCCGCGGCAAGGATCGCGAGCAGGATCAGGCCCGCGACGACGCCGGCGGCTGCCAGGCAGACAACGGCGATGACGATGACGAGCCAGGTTTCCATGCGTTCCTCCTATGCCAAATCTGGCTAACGGCGGAACAACTTATTGCCTAACCAGACGATCGGGTCGTACTTGCGGTCGGCAACCCGCTCCTTCATGGGGATCAGCGCGTTATCGGTGATGTGGATGCCTTCCGGGCACACCTCGGTGCAGCACTTGGTGATGTTGCAGTAGCCGAGGCCGAGTTCTTCCTGTGCCACCTCGCGGCGGTCGGCGACGTCGAGCGGGTGCATCTCCAGCTCGGCCACGCGCATCAGATAGCGCGGGCCAGCGAAGGCCTTCTTGTTCTCCTCGTGGTCGCGCACCACGTGGCAGGTGTTCTGGCAGAGGAAGCATTCGATGCACTTGCGGAACTCCTGTGACCGTTCCACGTCCTCCTGCTGCATCCGGTACTCGCCGGGCTTCAGATCTTTAGGCGGGGTGAACGATTGGACTTCCCTGGCCTTTTGGTAATTGAACGACACGTCGGTGACCAGGTCGCGAATCACCGGGAAGGCGCGCAAGGGGGTCACGGTGACGGTTTCGGACTCATCGAAAGTCGACATCCGGGTCATGCACAGCAGCCGCGGACGGCCGTTGATCTCGGCCGAGCAGGAGCCGCACTTGCCGGCCTTGCAGTTCCAGCGCACCGCCAGATCCGAGGCCTGTGTGGCCTGGATGCGATGGATGATGTCGAGCACCACCTCGCCTTCGCTCACCGGAACGGTGTAGTCCACGAGGCCGCCGCCGTCATCGTCGCCTCGCCAGACCCGGAGTTGTGCGTCGTAGCTCATGTCAGGATTTCCTTCCCGAATGGTCTGCCAATTCTTCCGGTGTGAAGTACTTCTCCAGCTCGCCGATCTCGAATATCTCTAAAAGATCTGGGCGCAGAGGGACTTGCGGCTCGGGGGTGACAAGTACGTCGGGCACGGCAGGATCGCCGCCGGTGGTGCTGCACACCAGGAGCGTCTTGCGCCACGTGGCATCCATGTTCGGATGGTCGTCGCGGGTGTGCCCGCCGCGGCTCTCTGTGCGCAGCAGGGCCGCCTTGGCCACGCATTCGCTCACCAGCAACATGTTGCGCATGTCGATCGCCAGGTGCCAGCCGGGATTGAACTGCCGGTGTCCCTCGACCGCAACGTGTTTGAAGCGCTCTTTGAGTTCGTTCAGCGTGACCAGGGCCTGCTCGACCTCTTCTTCCTTGCGGATGATGCCGACCAGGTCGTTCATCGCCTGCTGCAGATCGGTGTGCAGGGTGTAGGGATTTTCGGCGCCCTCGGTCGCGGGGTCGCCGAAGGGTGCCAAAGCGAGGACGGCGGCCTTGTCGACGTCGGACTCGGAGATCTGCGGACGAGACGCGAGCCCCTTGACGTACTCGGCGGCGCCGAGGCCGGCGCGTCGCCCGAACACCAGCAGATCCGATAGGGAATTGCCGCCCAACCGATTTGAGCCGTGCATGCCGCCGGAGCATTCACCTGCGGCGAAGAGACCCGGCACTGTCGCGGCGCCGGAGTCGGGATCGACCTCGATACCACCCATCACGTAGTGACAGGTTGGCCCGACTTCCATGTCGTCTTTGGTGATGTCCACCTCGGCCAATTCCTTGAACTGGTGGTACATCGACGGCAGCCGCCTCTTGATCTCCTCGGTGGGGATGCGCGAGGCGATGTCCAGGTAGACGCCGCCGTGCGGGGTGCCGCGGCCGGCCTTGACTTCGGAGTTGATGGCCCGGGCAACCTCGTCACGGGGCAGCAGGTCGGGAGTGCGCCGCGCCGAGTCGTTGTCCTTGAGCCATTGATCGGCTTCTTCCTCGGTCTCGGCATACTGACCCTTGAAAACCGCTGGGATGTAGTCGAACATGAACCGCTTGCCCTCGGAGTTCTTGAGTACTCCGCCGTCACCGCGCACACCTTCGGTGACCAAGATGCCCTTGACCGAGGGTGGCCAGACCATGCCGGTCGGGTGAAACTGGATGAACTCCATGTTGATCAGCGTCGCCCCGGCGCGCAGCGCCAGGGCATGCCCGTCACCGGTGTACTCCCAGGAGTTCGACGACACCTTGAACGATTTGCCGATACCGCCCGTGGCCAAAACCACTGCGGGGGCTTCGAAAAGGATGAACCGGCCCGATTCGCGCCAGTATCCGAATGCGCCCGAAATTTTGGAGACACCATCGGTGCTGTCCAAGAGCAAGTCGGTAATGGTGCATTCGGCGAAAATTTTGATACGCGCCTCGTAGTCACCGGTTTCGGCGAAGTCCTCCTGCTGCAGCGAGACGATCTTCTGCTGCATGGTGCGGATGATCTCCAGGCCCGTGCGGTCACCGACGTGCGCGAGCCGCGGATAGGTGTGGCCGCCGAAGTTGCGTTGGCTGATCCGGCCGTCTTTCGTGCGGTCGAACAAGGCGCCGTAGGTTTCCAGCTCCCAGACCCGGTCCGGGGCCTCCTTGGCATGTAACTCCGCCATCCGCCAGTTGTTCAGAAACTTGCCGCCGCGCATGGTGTCGCCAAAGTGCACCTGCCAACTGTCCTTGTCGTTGGCGTTGCCCATCGACGCCGCACAGCCACCCTCGGCCATCACGGTGTGTGCCTTTCCGAACAGAGACTTGCAGATCACCGCGACCTTGAAGCCCTGCTCACGGGCCTCGATGACGGCGCGCAGGCCAGCGCCACCGGCACCGATCACGACGACGTCGTATTGGTGCCGTTCGAGTTCAGCCATTAATTAACCCCATCTGGTTGCGAATGGATGTGGTTGCTAACCAACAAATCTCAGGTCGGAGATGGTGCCGCTGGCTACCAACATGATGTATAGGTCGGTAAGGATCAGCGTGCCCAGCGTGATCCAGGCGAACAGCATGTGCCTGGTATTGAGCTTGCTGACCTGTGTCCAGATCCAATACCGGACAGGGTGTTTGGAGAAATGCTTGAGCCGCCCGCCGGTGACGTGCCGACAGGAGTGGCATGACACCGTGTACACCCACAGCAGGACGACGTTGGTCACCAAGATCACGTTGCCCAAGCCGAATCCGAAGCCGCCGGTCTTCTCCGAATGGAAGGCGACTATGGCGTCGTAGGTGTTGACGACCGAGATGATCGCCGCGGCGTAGAAGAAGTACCGGTGAATGTTCTGCATGATCAGGGGCAGTTTGGTCTCACCGGAGTACTTTGCGTGCGGCTCCGCGACGGCGCAGGCGGTGGGCGATTGCCAGACCGACCGGTAGTAGGCCTTGCGGTAGTAGTAGCAGGTAAGCCGGAAGGCCAACAGGAATGGCAGCGAGATGAATGCCATGGGAATGAACCAGGGCAGATCGCCCACCCAATGCCCGAAGTGGCTGGCGCCGGGGGCGCAGGCGGTGCTGATGCAGGGCGAGTAGAACGGCGTCAGGTAGTGATACTGCGGCACCCAGTATGCGCTACCCCAGAATGCCCGCACGGTGGCATAGATGACGAAGGTCGCCAGGCCGAGATTGGTGAGTAATGGTGCGAGCCACCAATTGTCGGTGCGTAGTGTGCGCTGCTGAATATGGGCACGCGAAGGCGAGAAGACCCCGGTGGCTTGACTCATCTGATTCCTTGCTCTTCGCGCAAGCGGCTCATCGGGGTTAGTCGCTCTTCGCGCAAGCGGCTCATCGATAGCCCCCCACGCCTTCGTCGTCGATATCGCCCCAGAACTCCCGGTCGTACTCGGTATCGGGGATCTGGATCTTCTCGTTGCTGCCATGGCGGTGTTCATGCGGCGCGAGGTCCAGTTCGGCGGCGTCGATATCCAGCCGCTCTACGTCATTGACGATGCGGCGCACGGCCGGCAGGTCGCCGTACCGAGACTCCAGGGAATGGACACAGCGGCGCAGGCTGCCAAGTGCTTGGTTGAGCTCGGTGAGCTCCGTCTTCGTCGACATCGGACTCCTTGGGCTGAAGGTGTCGTGGATCACAGGCTACGACACTCATCTTGCCAGGACAGCCGAACGCGAGGTGACACAAGTCACTGATGTCTTTCGGTTAATTCACGATCACCGAGCGGACTCCGCGATTGCTGTGCCGAGCTGTTCGGTCGTGGCGGTGCCGCCGAGATCGGGGGTACGGATGCGACCTTCCGCCAGCACCTGGTCGACGGCGCGGCGGATCTTGTTCGCCGCGCCGGACTCGTTGAGATGATCCAGGAGCATTGCCCCGGCGAGTATCTGCGCGACGGGATTCGCAATGCCCTGTCCGGCGATATCGGGCGCCGAGCCGTGCACCGACTCGAACATGGAGATGGCCGTGCGCTCCGGGTTGATATTTCCCGATGCCGCGAGCCCGAGACCGCCGGTGACCGCCGCAGCCAAGTCGGACAGGATGTCGCCAAAGAGGTTGGAGGCCACGATAACGTCCAGGCTTCCCGGGTCGCTGACCATGCGCGCGGCGAGGGCGTCGACGTGCATCGACATGGACGGTATCTGTGGATACTCGGCGGCCACCTGGTTGAAGATACTGTCCCAGTAAGGCATTGAATGAATGATGCCATTGGACTTCGTCGCCGAACAGACCCTGAATCCCGCCGAGGCGGCCAGCTCAAATGCGTATCGGATGATACGTTCACATCCAATACGTGTGAAAACCGATTCCTGCAAGGCGAATTCGTGCTGGCTGCCGCGATTGTGCACGCCACCGATGGTGGAATATTCCCCCTCGGAGTTCTCGCGGACGATCACCATCGAGAGCGCGTCCGCGGAGACTCCGGCAAGGGGCGAGGCGAGGCCGGGCAGCAGGCGCACCGGTCGCAGGTTCACGTACTGGTTGAAGGCGCGCCGCAACGGGATCAGCAGGCCCCATAACGACACATCATCGGGGACGCCCGGATATCCCACGGCGCCAAGTAGAATCGCGTCGAAGCCGGCCAGCGTCGCCGGCGCGTCCGGGGGCATCATGGCGCCGGTCTTGGCGTATCTCTCGCAGGAGTAGTCGAACTCGGTCCATTCGATGCGGCCACCGGTGGCGGCGTCCATCACCTTGACGGCTTCGCGGGTCACGTCGACGCCGATGCCGTCACCCGGGATGGTCGCTATTCTCATCCGGGCGCTCATACGGCCGCACCGATGTACTTGGTCTCCAGGAATTCCCCGATTCCGGCGAAGCCCCCTTCGCGCCCGATGCCGGACTGTTTGACGCCGCCGAATGGTGCGGCGGGAGTGGACACGACGGGCCGGTTCAGGCCCACCATGCCGGTCTCCAGCTCTTCGGAGACACGCCATCCGCGTCGCGCGTCGTTGGTGTACAGGTAGGCCACCAAACCGAATTCGGAGTCATTGGCGCGGGCGATCACTTCCTCCTCGGTGTCGAAGCTCGCTATTGCGGCAACCGGTGCAAAGATCTCAGTGCGCATCATGTCGCTGTCGTCAGGCACATCGGTCAACACCGACGGGGGATAGAAGTAGCCCGTACCGTCTGGCACCTCGCCACCCAATCGTACGGTGGCTCCGCGATTCCGGGCATCCCTGACCAGCCGGTCGGCCTTGGCCACGGCATCGGGGTCAATCAGTGGGCCCACGTCCACCCCCGATTCCGTACCGCGTCCCATGCGCAATGCGGCCAGTCGTTCGGTGAGAGCCTCGGTGAACGGCTCCGTGATACCGCGCTGTACGTAGATCCTGTTGGCCGCGGTACAGGCCTGGCCGATGTTGCGCATCTTTGCGATCAGCGCACCGGCGGCGGCCTCTTCGGGATCGGCGTCGTCGAAGACGATGAACGGCGCGTTTCCGCCCAGCTCCATCGAGGTGCGCTTGACAGTGGGGGCGCACTGCGCGAGGAGATAGCGACCCACATCGGTGGATCCGGTGAACGACAGCTTGCGGACTCGGGGATCGGCGAGCAGGGGCGCCATGGTGGATCCGGGGTCGGCGGTGGTGATCACCGATACTACCCCATCGGGAACTCCGGCCTGGCGCAGGATCCCGAGTAGGGCCAGCATCGACAGCGGTGTCTGCTCGGCCGGTTTGACCAGGCAGGTGCAGCCCGCGGCCAGCGCGGGACCGATCTTTCGTGTCCCCATGGCCAACGGAAAGTTCCAGGGTGTGATCAGCAGGCACGGCCCCACCGGGCGGTGCGTCACGATCAACCGCGATGCGCCGTCGGGCGCCAGCATCACGCCCCCGTCCAGGCGCACCGCTTCGCCGGCGAACCAGCGGAAAAACTCGGCCGCGTAGGCGACTTCGCCGCGCGACTCCGCCAGCGGCTTGCCCATCTCCAGGGTCATGAGCAGGGCCAGGTCGTCGGTGCTCTCGATCATCAGCGTGTAGGCGCGCATCAGCACATCGGAACGCTGCTGCGGTGATGTCGAGGCCCAGGACCGTTGGACGGCAACGGCATTACCCAGTGCAGTGAGGGCGCCGGCGCTGTCCATATCGGCGACATCGGCTAGCACTTCTTCGGTCGCCGGGTCGACGACAGGGAAGGTGGGACCGTGGCGAACCTGTTGGGCGACTGCGGTGGCGATCACCGCGGTCTCGGTGGACAGGGGGGTAGACACTGTGCCGGGATGCATGCCACCATGCTAGGGAGATTGTCAACAATCGACAATAGCTCCGGACATGTCTAATGGAGTCAATAGATTCAATGGAAGGGATGCCGTGACTGTTGGTCTTCGCGCAAGCGGTTCATCCGCAACCGCGTTATCGCCCGTGCTCAAGCAGGCCACCTCCGTGGTGGCGGCGCGAGGCCAGGGTTGTTATCTATACGACGAAAGTGACCGTGAATACCTGGATTTCACCGCAGGCATCGGCGTGGTGAGCACCGGTCACTGCCACCCACGCGTGGTCGAGGCCGCGCAACGGCAGGTGGCCACGCTGATCCACGGGCAATACACCACCGTGATGCACCGTCCGCTGCAGAACCTGGTGCGCCGTCTTGGTGACGTGCTGCCCGCGGATCTGAACTCCTTGTTCTTTGCCAATTCCGGTAGCGAGGCCATCGAGGCCGCCGTGCGGTTGGCGCGGCAGGCCACCGGTCGCCCGAATATCGTTGTGTTCCAGGGCGGATTTCACGGACGCACGCTGGCAGCGGCGACGATGACGACCTCGGGACCGCGGTTTTCCTCGGGAATCGGTCCCTTGATGGCGGGCGTGTACGCCGCTCCGTTCCCGACGGCGTATCGATACGGCTGGAGCGAGGCAGAGGCCACTCGGTTCGCGTTGCAAGAGCTCGACTATCTGTTCGCAACCGCGACAGCGCCCGGTCAGGTGGCGGCGATGGTCATCGAGCCGGTGCTTGGCGAGGGCGGGTACATCCCCGCCAACACCGAGTTCCTCGTCGGTGTTGGCGAACGCGCTCGTGAGCACGGCATCCTGTTGGTGCTCGATGAGGTCCAGACCGGATTCGGTCGCACCGGAGAGTATTTCGGGCATCAGCACTTCGGCGTGACACCAGATATCTTGGTGATGGCCAAGGGGATTGCCAGCGGATTTCCCATCTCGGGTATTGCGGCATCCGCCGAGTTGATGGGGCGCGCCTGGCCCGGATCGCAAGGGGGCACCTATGGCGCCAATGCCGTCGCATGTGCGGCCGCGGTTGCCACCCTCGATGTGATCGACGAGGAACGGCTTGTCGAGAACGCGCGGGATCGGGGCCGTGAACTTCTCGACGGTGCGCGAAAGATCGTCGCGGAAAGAGGGATTGACGGCGACGTGCGCGGTCTGGGTTTGATGGTTGGCATGGAATTCAGTCAGGATGGCCGTCCCGCGCCGCAGCTGGCGGCTCGTGCGCAGGCCGCCGCCGCCGAGAACGGACTACTCCTGCTGATGTGCGGACCGCATATGAATGTGGTGCGCATGATTCCGCCGTTGGTGGTGACGGCCGACCAGGTAGCCGATGCACTCGGCATCTGGAACTCCGTGTTGGCGGGGCTGTGATGGACCGCTACATCTCGATCACGCTGAGCAAGCGGGACATCACCTGCCGCGCCCGGCTGCTGGACGCCGAGGCGCCGAGAACCTGTGAAACAGTGTGGAATTCACTACCGGTGCTCGGTCAGGCCTATCACGCCAAGTATGCGCGCAATGAGGTCTACACACTGCTCCCGCCGCTGCTACCGGCACCCGGCCGTGAGAACCCGACCATCACCCCGATTCCCGGCGATGTGTGCTTTTTCGGATTCGAACCGTGGGAGATCGGTAACCCTGCCTACGGATACGAACCGGGATCGGAAGCGCATTCGGCCCAAGGCGCGACCGATCTGGCGATCTTCTACGGCCGGAACAATCTCCTGATCAACGGTGATGCCGGCTGGGTGCCCGGGAATGTCTTCGCGACCATCGAAGAGGGTCTGGCCGATATCGCGGCCGCCTGTCAGGACCTGTGGCTTACCGGGGTTCAGGGAGAGCAGCTGGCCTTCGCGCGGGCCTAGTCTGTGTCCTAGCCCGCGAGTACCCGCTCGGCGAAGTGGCCCACCGCGAGCACCAGGTCGTCGCTGTGGCGCGGGCCGATGATCTGCATGCCCACCGGCAGCCCCGCGGAGGTGTTGCCCACCGGAATGGAAAGTGCCGGTTGCTGAGTCATGTTGAACGGGTAAGTGAACGGTGTCCACTGTGCCCACCAGCGCATCCCGGATTCCGGCGGAACGTCGGCGCCCAGCGGGAACGCGGGGATCGGCACGGTGGGGGTGATGAGGACGTTGTGCATCTCGTGGAAACCGCCCATGGCGATGCCCAATTCCACGCAGGTGTTGCGTGCCGCCAGATACTCGGTGGCGGAGGCCGCGGCCCCGGCCTCCCACATCTGGGCTAGCCCGGGATCGATGCCGTCGCGTACTTGGCTGAGGGGGCCGTAGCTGTTCAGGCTGGCGGCTGCGCCCGCGGCCCACAGTGTTTCGAATGCGTCGATCGGATCAGAGAATCCCGGGTCGGCGTGCGTCACGGGCAGGCCGGCCTCGTCGAGGGCGTTCACCGCATTCTCCACCAGGGCGGCCACCTCTGGATCGACGTCGACGTATCCGAGTGTGGGGGAGTACGCGATGTCCAGACCGGTCATGTCCCGGTATACCTGTGAGCGGTAGGTGGTGAGTGTGGGCGCCAGCGAGGTGGGGTCGCGGTGGTCCGGCAGACTGATGATGTCCATCAGCAGCGCCGCGTCCTCGACCGTGCGGGTGATCGGACCGCCATGTGCCAGTGGGCCAAAGGGGCTGATCGGATACATCGGGACCCGGCCATGGGTGGGTTTGAATCCGACCACTCCGCAGAAGCTGGCGGGTATCCGGATGCTGCCGCCGCCGTCGGTGCCGATCGACATGGGTGCCATGCCCGCGGCTACGGCGGCGGCACTACCGCCCGAGGACCCGCCGGCCGTG
This sequence comes from Mycobacterium sp. NGS15, assembly GCF_059813245.1. Lineage (NCBI taxonomy): Bacteria > Bacillati > Actinomycetota > Actinomycetes > Mycobacteriales > Mycobacteriaceae > Mycobacterium > Mycobacterium sp. NGS15. The sequence goes on from NZ_JCALEF010000001.1 coordinate 568,899, forward strand.
CGGCGCGGGTCGGCCGGGTTGTGGGTGATCCCGCGCTGTCGGCTGTCGGTAACGCCCTTCCAGGCGAGCTCGGGAGTGGTCGTCTTACCGACCATGACCATTCCGTCGGCCCGGATGCGCTGGACGGCAGGGCAGTCCACCTCCCATGGGCCGGCGGGGTCAACCAGCCCGGAGCCGCGCAGGGTGGGCCAATTTCGGGTGAGGAAGACGTCCTTGATGGAGATCGGCACACCGTCGAGCAGTCCGCGGGTGTAGTGGCCGCGCCAACGTTCTTCGGACTCGCTTGCCGCCGCCAGGGCCGCTTCCTCGTCGACGAGGCAGTAGGCATTGATGGCACTGTCGGTTTGGGCTATGCGAGACAACACCGCCGCCGTCGCCTCCACCGGCGAAAGCTCGCCCGAGGTGTAGGCGGCCACCAGCTCCAGCGCCGTCATCTCGGTGGGGTCGGTCGGTTCATGCATTGCCGTGCATCCTGTTCTTGTCGACGATATTCAGAAGTTTTTCACCCCGCAGGTAGCGCTGGACATTGGCGACGAACTGGTCCTGAAGCTGATCGGACCAGCCGTGCACGTCACCGCTGTTATGCGGAGTGATATGCGTATTCGGTGTGCGCCACAACGGATGCCCGACGGGCAGTGGCTCGGGGTCGGTGACGTCCAGCGCAGCACCGGCAATGGTCCCCTGGTGCAGAGCGGAGACCAGATCCCAGGTGCCTACCAGTTCACCGCGAGCCACATTGATCAGCCGGGCGGTGGGGCGCATTGCCGACAGCACATGCGCGTTCACGATGCCCGCCGTCTGTGCCGTCAACGGCGCAGCGACCACCAGGTACTCGGCATCGCCCACGTGAGAGGCCAAATCGGCGGACTCGGCCCTGCCGAGCGCCGTGGCCCGCATCCCGACGGCACTCAACAACGTGACGATGGCCTGCCCGATCGGCCCGGTACCGAGCACGGCGACGGGAACGTCCTCAATGGATTCCGATTCGAAGTGCCGCCAGCTCAATGCCGCTTGCGCACGGGTGGATCGGCGAATGTCCTTGGCGAAGGCCAGGATCTGCGCCAGTACGTATTCGGCGATGGGGCGCTCGAAAATGCCACGCGAATTGGTGAGCACCACATCGCTCGCGGCGAGTTCGTCGAAGAGCACGGTATCGACGCCGGTGGACGCGATCTGTACCCAGCGCAGCGAGTCTGCGGCGTACCAAGTTTCGCGCAACGCGGAGGAACGGAAGTCGTAGGCAAAGAGTATTTCGGCTCCGGGCAATGCCGTCGCCAGGTGATCGGATTCCACCAGGCGTAGCTCAGCTGCCTCAGCCACCGGGGCGAGACGGTCCGGCACCTGGCCGGCGGCGTGCTGCACCACTATTACTGGTCTTCGCGCAAGCGGCTCATCCGGGGCTGATTGTCTTCGCGCGAGCGGCTCATCCGCGACAATCCGGCGGGCACTCACGTTGACACCGTATGGAGATATCGTATGATTGTCAACAATCTGAGTGATGACGCGGTCTGGCTCAGGCGCGAAGCGATGCTGCGAGTGTTAGGCCCTGCCGGTGGATCTTTCGTCACTTCCCGACTTCGCGGAGTCGGCTGATCAGCGAGGTATTGGCATCATCGCGCCCTTTGATCTCGCGCTGGAGCGCGAGCTGTGGCGATGGGTTCCTGCCGAGGTGTCTTTGCATCTGGCCCGCACACCGTACGAGCCGGTGCCGGTGAGCCGGGCGATGGCCGAGCTGGTGTCCAATACCAGCCACCTGCAAGCGGCTACCCGTGATGTGTTGCACGTGGAACCGGAAGTCGTTGCTTACCTGTGTACTTCGGGAAGCTTCATCCGTGGCGTCGAGCACGAGCGGGAGCTGGTCGACGCCATCATGGCGGCCGGCGCCAAGTCTGCCGTCACCACCTCGGGAGCGCTGGCCGAGGCGGTGACCGCGCTGAACATCAACCGGATCAGCGTCATCACTCCGTACGACGCCGAGCTGACCGAGCTGCTCGCAAAGTTCTTGGGGGAGCTGGGCGTAACGGTGGTGCGCACCGACCATTTGGGCCTGGGCGGGGGCATCTGGAAGGTCAACTACCGCACCGTCGCCGAGCGGATCCTGGCTGCCGATACCGACGATGCCGAGGCGATCTTCGTCAGTTGCACCAATCTGCGGACGTATGACGTGATCGACCCGTTGGAGCGCCTGCTCGGTAAGCCGGTGCTGACGGCCAACCAACTGACCATCTGGGCCTGTCTGGACCGGATGAGTCTTCCCATGATGGGGCCCGGCAAGTGGCTCCGCGGTGTGTTCGGAGGAGGTTCGAGTGAGTAATACACGTCCGACGGTGGGGTTCATCTACCCGGACCACGCTGCGGAGTCGGACTACCCGCTGGTGGCGCGCCAGCTGGATATGAACTTTCCCGTCGTGCACATCTACGGCACCGACCTGCACGCGGTGCCCGAGCTGCTTGATCTGGGTAGCCCCGAGAAACTCGCGGAAGGCGTGCGGCTGTTGCGCCCACACGAGCCGGGCGCTGTCGTATGGGCGTGCACCTCAGGCAGTTTCGTGTACGGCCCGGAGGGTGCGGCCGAACAGGTGTCGGGACTGTCGAAGCATAGCGGTACCCCGGCATCCAGTACCTCTTTCGCGTTCGTCAATGCTGCTGCCGCACTTGGAGTTTCGAAGGTGGCGGTGGCGGCGAGCTATCCGCGCGATATCGCCGAACTCTTCGTCGCCTTCCTCGCCGCCCACGGCGTCGAGGTGGTGGCGATGGGCGAGGCCGGCATTGACACCGCCGCCGAGGTGGGCAGGCTCACCGCAGACCAGGTCGACGAGCTGGCGGAGGCCAATGACCACCCTGATGCCCAGGCGCTACTGATCCCGGATACCGCCATGCACACCATCGCGCATGTCGAGCGGCTCGAATCACGACTGGACAAGGTGGTATTGACCGCGAACCAGGTGACGGTGTGGGAAGGTTTGCGATTAATCGACGAGGTGCCCGATATTTCGGGTTTGGGGCGGCTTTTCAGGAGGCAGCAATGATCGTCTTCGCGCGAGTGGCTCATCCACGATGACCACAGTCGTATCCGAAGAGTTCGCTCCGCTGGAGCGCCAATCGACCGCAGAGCTGATCGCCGAGCGGCTGCGGGTCGCCATCATGCGCGGGGTTCTGCCGCCCGGTGCTCAGTTGGGGGAGGCGTCGCTTGCCGCACAGTTCGCGGTATCCCGAGGACCGCTGCGCGAAGCGATGCAGCGCCTGGTGTCCGAGGGACTGCTCCGCAGCGAGCGTAATCGCGGCATCTTCGTCATCGAGCTGACGGACGAAGACGTCCTGGACGTCTATCGGTCGCGAGCCGCCATCGAACGAGCGGCGTTGGAATGCATCATGTCCGGCGATACTGTCACCGCCTACCGGAGACTGCTCACGCCGGTAGCGGTGATGACGGAGGCCGCCGCTCGCGGCGATCTCGTTGCCGTGACCGACGCTGATCAGGACTTTCACGAGGTGCTGGTCGACTGCTCGGGAAGCCCGCGGCTGCGCCGGGCGATGCGCACGCTCCTACTGGAGACGCGGATGCTGCTGGGCGAACTCCAGGGCGCCTACCCGGACCTGAGTGAGCAGGTTCGTGAACACGAGGTGCTCTGCGCGGCGATCGGGGCGGGTGACGCGCCCGCCGCGTATCGACTGATCGAGGAGCACATGCATGATGCGGTCACGAGGCTCATGACACGCCGTGGTTCCGTGGGCGCATCGGCGGAGTAAATCCGAACGGGACGCTGTTGGATGTAGGCATGTCCAACGACCTCGCCACCAAGGCCACCCTGTTGAAGTCTCTGCACGTACCGGGTGACCCGGTTTTCCTTCCGACGGTGTGGGATGCCTGGTCGGCAAGGCTTGCCGAGGCCGCCGGTTTCGTGGCGCTGACAGTGGGCTCGCATCCGCTTGCCGATTCGGTAGGCAAGCCCGACGCGGAGGGGATGTCGTACGACGATGTGCTGGCGCGGGTCTCGCAGATCACCGCCGCTGTCGACCTGCCGGTGTCGGTGGACATCGAGTCCGGCTATGCGCAGACACCCCAGCGGCTCATCGAGGGACTGATCGAAGCGGGCGCGGTCGGCCTGAATATCGAGGACTCGGTGCACAGCGAGGGCGGCCGGATCCGTGAGCCGCAAGAACATGCGGATCTTGTTGGTGCACTTCGTGTTGCGGCCGATCAGGTGGGCATACCGGTGGTAATCAATGCACGTACCGACATCCTCCTGCGTCAGATCGGGGACGAGTCGGATCGGGTGGATCGGGCTATCGCTCGGCTCGCGTTAGCGGCCGCGGCGGGTGCCGACTCGCTGTACCCGGTGGGTCGACACGATCCGGATGTGCAGCGCCGCTTGACATCTGAACTTCCGCTTCCGGTGAACGCGATCGCGGTGCCCGATGTGGACGACCCGGCGTCGTTCGGTCCCCTCGGTGTGGGGCGCATCAGTTTCGGTCCGTTCTTACAGCGGGTGTTGTCGACGCGGGCCGAGGAGATTCTCGCCCGCTGGCGCTAGGCCGTTTCCGCCGAGACCGGGTGCACCGCCGCAACGAGGCGGGTCAACAGTTCGGCCAGCCGCCGATAGGCATCCTCGCGGCCGCTGATCGCGCGGTACACCAAGCCGATTCGCCGCCCCGGGACGGGCGCCGCGAAGGTAGCGGTGGCCAGTCCGCCGCTCGCGGTTTCGGCGGTGACGGCGGTACCCGGGATGAGCGTGACCCCGAGGCCGCCCTCGACGCACTGCACCGCGGTGGCCAGCGAGGCCGCGCGGGTGTGGCCGAGATCGGGTCGCACCCCGGCGAGCTGGCATACCTCCAGGGCTTGATCGCGCAGGCAGTGCCCCTCATCCAGCAACAGCAAGGGCATCTCGGCAAGCACCGCAGGATCGACGTTCGTGCTACCGGCAAGCGGATGTCCTGTTGGCAGAGCCAAAACGAAGTCTTCCCGGTACATGGGGATCTCCGCCATACCGGGAGTTTGCGCGGGCAGTGCCATGACCGCGACGTCCAGTGCCCCCTCGGCCAGGGACCGCAGCAGCCGCGCGGTTTGGTCCTCGGTAACCCGCAAGGACATCTCGGGGAACGCGCGGGATAGGCCGCTGAGCACCATGGGTAGCACGTAGGGAGCCACTGTGGGGATCAGGCCCAGTCGCAGTGTCTGCGCGAACGGATCGCGCACGCCGCTTGCGGCAGCGGTGAATTCATCGATCGCACTCAGCGCGGCGGTGGCCCTTTCTAGCAACGCCTCACCCTCGGGAGTGAGCAGCACCTTGCGGGTGTTGCGTTCGATGAGCCGCACCCCCAGACCCTCCTCGAGCATGGACAATGCCTGCGAGAGAGACGGCTGACTCACTCCGAGCTCGGCCGCAGCGCTGCCGAAGTGGCGTTTACGGGCGATAGCCACAAATGCGCGCAAGCCGACCACCGTCGGCTGATAACTACGATCGGACATACCTATCAATATAGTGCGAACAATCACGTTTTGTTTTTGAAAGATTTCCGGCACGATGGTGCCAGTAACCATTCAGCGAATACGTGAAGGAGAATCGTGACTCTGCGGACCATCGGCGATGAATTCCCGGCCTACAACCTGACTGCGGTCATCGGCGGCGATCTGTCGAAGGTGAACGCCCAGCAGCCCGACGACTACTTCACCACCGTCACCAGCGACGACCACCCCGGCAAGTGGCGTGTGATCTTCTTCTGGCCCAAAGATTTCACCTTCGTGTGCCCCACCGAGATCGCGGCCTTCGGCCGTCTGAACGACGAGTTCGCCGATCGCGACACCCAGGTGCTGGGCGCATCGGTGGACAACGAGTTCGTGCACTTCCAGTGGCGGGCACAGCATGAGGACCTCAAGACCCTGCCGTTCCCGATCCTCAGCGACCTCAAGCGCGAGCTGGCCGAGGCGTCCGGCGTGCTGAACTCCGATGGTGTCGCCGACCGTGCGACCTTCATCGTCGACCCCGACAACATCATCCAGTTCGTGTCCGTCACGGCGGGCTCTGTGGGCCGCAACGTCGATGAGGTGCTCCGTGTACTCGACGCACTGCAGTCCGATGAGCTGTGCGCCTGCAACTGGCGCAAGGGCGACCCGACGATCGATGCGGGCGAGCTGATGAGCGCGGGCGTCTGACATGGGTATTGACAACCTGAAAGAGGCGCTGCCCGAGTACGCCAAGGATCTCAAGCTCAACCTGGGCACGGTGGCCCGCGGCACGGTACTGTCGCCGGCCCAGCTCTGGGGCACCCTCGTCGCGACGGCGGCGGCCACCCGGAATGACCAGGTGTTCAAGGAAATTCGCGAAGAGGCCGCGACGGTCCTGTCGCCTGAGGCACTCGACGCCGCGCTCGGCGCTGCCTCGATCATGGCGATGACCAACGTGTTCTACCGCGGACGGGGCTTCCTCGACGGTGCCTATGACGATCTGCGCCCGGGTCTGCGGATGAACATCATCGGTAACCCCGGCGTCGACAAGGCGGAATTCGAACTGTGGTCCTTCGCGGTGTCGACCATCAATGGCTGTCACTTCTGCGTCGGCTCACATGAGAAGGTGCTGCGTGAGGCCGGATTGACCCGCGAGCAGATACTCGAGGCGCTCAAGATCGCGGCGATCGTCTCTGGCGTCGCCCAGGCGCTGGCCACGGTACCCGCGCTGGTCTAAGCACAAAAGACATAAGGCCGCCTGCGTGTGTTATGCAGGCGGCCTTTGTCGTGCCGTCAACTGTTACGAATGATCAAGTGCCGCCAGCGCTGACCGGGTGGTCAGGATTCTCGCGGTCCGCTCCGCGCACCAGGCAAGCGCCTGGCTGTGGCCCGCAGCGGTGTAGTCCGCCACGGCATCGGAGACGATGAACGCCTGGATGTCGTTCTGGACCGCATCGGTGGAGGTCGCGGTGATTCCGGAGAAGGCGTAGACGCCCACGATAATCAGCTGATCCCGGTTGGCATTGCGCAGCATCTCGAGAAGATCAGAGCGGAAGAACTCGCTGTACTTCCATTTCGTCAGAACGGTATCCGTCGGCGCCGGCGCGATGGGATCGACAATCGCCCGTTCGGCGTCGTCGTCCGGCATGCCAGGCCCGTACAGCTGGCCGAAGAGTCCACGCTGTTCCGGGGTCATGCCGCCCGGCTGAGCGGAGTAGAAGACGGGCACGTCGTGGGCATGTGCGGTGTCGATGAGGTTTTTGGTGTTCCTCAGGACGGTCGTGATGGGATCGGCGTGCGGCGTATACGCCTTGATGAAGTAGTGCTGCATGTCGTGGACCAGCAAGGCGGCGCGATCCGTTTCCAGGGTCCAAGGGGCGCTTCGCGCGGGTACGTCAATGGCGCTGAAGGGGTACGTAATCGACCCGGTGGGCCGCACGTCGGCGGTGGCGCTCCCGGCCGCGGCGAGGCCCAGTGCTGCGGCCGGCAACGCCACAGAGCCGGAACGAAGGAAGGTGCGTCTGCGCATCGGATTATCTTCCGCTTGAAGCGTCAGGGACTGTGGGAAGACGACATTACGAGCTGCGAGAACAGGTGGCGTCAGTCGCGGAGCTGTCCGGCGGCTCGCTGCGCTGGCAGCGGTTTCCTAGTTCGGCGACCAGTCGCTGGACCACCGTCTCTGCCGCACCGTCGGTGAGTTTGTCCCTGGCGTAGGTGGTGTGGGAGATGATGTCCCCGCCCTGCGGGTCGCAGAAGAAGTCTCCCGGGTTACATACGTCAATCACCTTGTGTAGCAGGTCTTCACGAATCGCCAGGTTCGCGTCGACACCGGGCGGCCGGATGTTTTTGGGATCGCCGAAGAGGACGATCGAGACGATCCGCTGCTCGAGCCCGGCGGGCAGGGGATTGGTGAAGGTGTAGGTCCCCGGCGGCGTATCCCCCAGCAGCACATCGACGACCGCCGCGCCCTGCGCGTATCCGCCGACGACGAACTTCATCTTCGGGCAGTCGGCGGCCGTCTTCTGAATGTGCTTGCTCAGGTCATCGGATCCTTTACCGGCCTGGATGAAGTCGATGCTCGCGGGGTAGTCCACTCCATAGGTGGAGATGCTCATCCCCTTGGCGCCCTGCAGTCGTTTCTTTACCGCATCGGTGAACAACTTGCCGACGTCGCCGAGGCCTGCCGGCTCGTTGGTGCCGCGGGCGAACGCCAGGTCAATGTCGGCGCAGGCCGATGCGTGCGCCGTCGGTGGCCCCTGCAACCCGTACCCCACGACCAGGACGAGGAAGGCAGCGGCGGCAGCTGCCGCGCGAGACATTGCGGTTCGCACTTACTGCACCTTTCGTGGTGGTCGTACGTGGGTGATCGTTCACCCAACGTACCGATCGCCCGGATATGGCGCGCTGCTCAGATTCGGCGGTGTGCGGCGACACGGCTGGTTTAGTGATGTTGCTCTCACCGGGTTAGGGTGCTCAGTAGCCGGTCCACATACCGGCCAGATAGCGAAACGTTGCCCAGTCGTGGGGGCTGTAACGGGGAGATTGGCCCGTCCGGCTGCATGGTTGGCGCGGAGGTTGCCTGCCATCATCCCTGGTGGGCGGCTCGGCCAGAGCATTGCTCAGATAAGTTACCCTGTCCGAGGGCTCGGGGTTCCAACGCGAAAGACAAGGTGAAATGTCGAGAGAGCTCACCGACCTTGAGATGCTCAGCGAGTTGGAACCCATTGCTGAAGCCAATCTCAACCGGCATTTGGCGGTGACCACGGAGTGGCATCCGCATGACTATGTTCCCTGGGATCGTGGCCGCAACTTCGCACAGATGGGCGGCGAGGACTGGGATCCTGAGCAGTCGCAGCTGAATGAGGTCGCCAAGGCGGCGATGATCACCAACCTTCTCACCGAGGACAACCTGCCGTCCTACCACCGCCAGGCGGCAAAATACTTCGGTCTCGACGGTGCCTGGGGAACCTGGGTGGGGCGGTGGACCGCGGAGGAGAACCGGCACGGCATTGTCATCCGCGACTACCTCGTCGTCACGCGCGGCGTGGACCCGGTGGCATTGGAACGCGCTCGCATGGAGCACATGACCGCGGGATTCGACACCACCGATGAAGAGGAGTCGGTTCACAAGACCGACTTCCTGTTGTCGGTTGCGTACACCACGTTGCAGGAACTGGCGACCCGCGTCAGCCACCGCAACACCGGCAAAGTGTGCGACGACCCGGTCGCGGATCGGATGCTGCAGCGCGTCGCCGCCGACGAGAACCTGCACATGATCTTCTATCGCAACATGTGCAGTGCCGCATTGGATCTCGTGCCCGATCAGGCGTTGGAAGCGATCGGCGCGGTGATCGAGAACTTCCGGATGCCCGGGCAGGGCATGCCCAACTTCCGTCGTAACGGTGTGCTGATGGCCAAGCATGGCATCTACGACCCGCGTCAACATCTCGAAGAGGTCGTGACGCCGAATCTGCGTAAGTGGCAGATTTTCGAGCGCAATGATTTCAGCGCCAAGGGTGAACAACGACGTGAGCAACTTGCCGCATACGTGGAAGACCTTAAGTGCCAAGTGGTTAAGTTCGAAGAACAGCGCGACCGAATGCTGGCCCGTGAGGCCAAGAAGAGAGAAACCCGCGCCGGATAGCGCGGGCTCCTCATCTCGGTCCCCTGATTACTTGGTGATCTCGATCTTCTGCGTCTCGGCATCGGCGTATGCACCGGCAACCTTGATGGTCAGGATGCCGGCGTTGTAGCTCGCCGAGATCGCATCACCTGTCACATGGGTTGGCAGGGTGAATGTGCGGCGGAACTTGCCGTAGCGGACCTCACGCAGGGCACGTCCTGCGCTTGCTGCTGACTCGTCGCCGGTTGGCTCAGCACGTTCGTCCCGGCGCTCACCGGATACCGCCAACGTGCCGCGCTCGACCTCGACCGTGACGTCCTGGTCGACGTCGACGCCGGGAAGGTCGAGACGGACCAGGGCGTCATTCCCGTCCTTCACGATCTCGGCGGCCGGAACGAAACCGGGGGACGGCCAGCTGGCGGCTGGGCCGAAAGACTGGCGCACCAGCGCGTCGAATTCGGCGAACGGGCTGCGTCGTGTCCACACCAGATTGCTCATAGCTCTCTCCTCATACCGGGCCGGAGTCTTAACCGGCCGTCACTCGTACAAACTTGAGTGACTTGCGCTAAAGTTCCGATTTCCGTACGCCGACGGCGAACACTCGCACCGACTCGTTTCCGGAGCTGTCCCAGGGGGAGACGGTGCAGCGCCGGTGCTGCGTGCCAGCCCGGGATTCCCAGGTTCTTCGCGTAATCTCGCGCCGTGCCCGAGCAGACCGGCGAAGCCCAGAAGTCGTCCGCGCGTGAGGTGCTGAGACAGGTCCTGGTCAGTGTCGGGCCCTCGCTGGGCACCTACTACGCCTTGCGCGCGTGTGGTCAGCCCGAGATTCACGCGCTGATCGCCGCCACGGTAGTTTCCGGCATCCAGGTGCTCGTCAAAGTGGTCAAGAACCGTAAGTTTGACGTCCTATCGGGCTTTCTGATGTTCAACTTCGGGCTGAGCCTGGTGATTGCGCTGGTCACCTCTGATGCGCGCATGGCGCAGGTGTCCAACACCATTCCCGGCATTTTGCTTTCGCTGTTCTTTATCGGAAGCGCGCTGGTCGGTAAGCCGCTCACCGAGCTGATGATCGCAAAGGCCCGTCCAGGACGCATCGAAGAGATCGCGGCGGAACGCCATTGGACTGAGGACACCTTCCGGTCGTATCACCGGATGCATGTCCACGTGAGTTTGTGGTGCGGTGTCATCAGCCTGCTGCTCTCGGCGACCTCGATCGTCATCATTTACAGCTTCTCGGTGGATATCGCCCAGGCTGTCAACCAAATCTTCTCTCTGGTCACCACAATGGGCCTGATCATCGGCATCGTGGTGGTCATCCGGCGTCACCTGCAGCGCGTGACGTACGACTCGCCCGCGGCCTGACGACCCGATACAGTCGCGCCGTGTCCCTGACCACCGAGCAGCCTGAAACCGCGAGTGGGATTTCGCCCCGCCAGCTCGTTATCGAGGGCTTGCTCAATGTGGGACCCGCCCTGTGCGCCTACTTCGGGCTGCGCCTGGCTGGATTCTCGGAACTGCACGCGCTCATGGCCGCGACAGCGGTCTCTGCCACCCAGGCATTGATCAAGATGGCGTGGAAACGAGCTCTTGACCCGGTTTCACTGCTGGTGGTGCCGATCTTCGGGGTCAGCCTCGTCATGGCGTGGCTGACCCGTGACCCCCGCCTGTCGCAGGTCACCAACGAGGTACCCGGCATGCTGCTGGCCACGTACTTCCTGGTCAGCGCGCTCATCGGTAAACCGCTCACGGAGCTGCTGGTCACCAAGCTGTGGCCCGGCGGCGTGGAGAAACTCGCCGAGGAACAGGGCTGGACCGATGAGGATCAGCGCTCGTACCACCGGCTGCATATCTATGTCAGCTTCTGGTGCGGAATCTTCAGCCTGCTGTTCTGCGTCCTCATGGTGGTGATCATCTACAGCTTCTCCGTCGATGTCGTACAGGCCGTCAATCCGGTGGTGTCGATGCTCACCACCGGCGGACTCATCGTCGGCGTAGTCGTCGCGATCCGGATGTACCTGCGCCGCAAGCAACGAGCCCTCTCCGGCCGGTAGATCCACTTTCTCAGGCTCTCTCAGATTGCGTCGGTACCGTCGCTGTGGTGAGTGGGTTGGGTAAGGGTGCAGGGAAATTCACGCTCGGGCACGCTTTGGTCAGCGCCGCGCTCGGCTTGGGAACGTACTACGGAATGCGCCTGCTGGGCGCCTCGGAGTTGCATGCACTGATGGCCGCGGCGGTGGTCTCGGCAGCGCGTGTCATCTACACCGCCATACGGGACAAGCGCTTCGACATCGTGGCGGGATTCATCATGCTGATGCACGGCGCGACGCTTGTGGTTGCGCTGCTGACCAGCTCACCGCGGCTGGCTCAGCTCACCCACGTCGTCCCGGTGGTGCTGTTCGGCTTGTTCTATATCGGCAGCTGTCTGACGAAACGACCACTTACCGAAGTCATCGTCGACCTGATCCGTCCGGGCTGGGTAGCGCGACATCATTGGGCCGATGCGGATCTGCGTGCCTATCACCGGATGCATGTGCGGCTGTGCGTGATTGTCGGCACGCTGGAGTTGGTGCAGGCCGCCGTGATGGCCGGCATCATCCTGCGGTACTCCGTCGATATCGCGCAGGTGGCCAACGGGCTACTAGCCTCGGTGGGTAGCGCCGCGCGGCTGGCGTTTGTGATCGCCGTGATCTGGGTCTTCCTGCGCCGTCGTGGGCATCACCATGCGTCGCCACCGCGCCAATCGCAGGTCAGCGAGCCGGATGGGTCGACGCCGGAGCTTATCGGCAGCACGTGCACACCTTCGTCCTCGGCGGTCACGATGCCTTCTGCTGTCATGACGGGAGTGGTTCCGAGCCAGGGCACCCAGCCGCGGGCCTGATAAAACTGGGCGACGTCGTCGTCAGCGCTCAAGGCACCCAGCTCGTACGCGCCGCGCAGAACCTGTTCGGCCGCGTCCATGATCGCGGTGCCGAGCCCATGTCCGCGCCAATCACTATCTACTGCAACACCTTCGACGTATCCGGAGCGTAGTGGTCGTCCTTGATGCAGCAGTCGGCGCTGGATGACCGCGGCGTGGGCGATGAGCGTTCCGTGGTACCAGATGAGCGCGTGCATACCGCCCAGGCAGTGTTCCCAGTCTTCTTCGGTGAAGTCACCCTCGAATGCTTCGACCAGCAATTCCCTTGCCGCGTTGCGTGTTTCGCTGTCCAGGTCGGCTGTGTGGATGAGCCGCGCGGTGTGGGTCCGGATGACGGGGACGGTTGGCATATTGGACACAGCCGACATCTCCTAGCCCAGGCGCGGTCGTGACCAATGGAACCGGACAGTTTGTCCTGGCCGCACCTGGGCAGCCAGATCGACATCGTGATCGGTGATCACCCCGATCACCGGATAGCCTCCGGTCACCGGATGGTCAGGGCCCAGGATAACGGGCTGGCCGCCGGGTGGCACCTGAATCGCGCCGCGGACCACACCCTCGCTTGGCAGCTGTCTGGCTGGGTCGCGCAGCTCCAGTGGTTTGCCGATAAGTCGAGTGCCCACCCGGTCACTCCGATCGGACACAATCCAGGCCCCGTGTGTCAGCGCATCGGGGTCGATGAACCAGTCGTCGCGTGGACCGGGCACCACCTTGAGCTCGACAGTGTCATCGGCGATGGAAGCCACCGGTGCCAATTCGACCTCCGGGAAGGAGGGGGACCGTGGTCCGACCGGCAACCTGTCCCCGGCCTGCAGTGGTTTGGGGCCGATGCCAGACAGGACGTCGAAGCTGCGCGAACCCATCACCGGTGCCACACTGACTCCACCGCGCACCGCCACGTAGCTGCGTAGCCCGCTGCGCGGTGCGCCGAGTGACACCACGTCGCCATCCTGAACCTGCGCAATACTGTTGGTGCCAAAGGGAATCCCATTGATGGATGGATCGGTGTCGGCGCCGGTGACGGCCACCACAGCGTCACCGCCGGCCACCCGAAATGACATACCGCCCAGGGTTACCTCGATGGTGGCCAGATTGTCGGGATTGGCCACCAGCCGGTTGGCCAGGGAATGCGATCCGCGATCTGCCGCTCCCGAGCGCCCGACCCCCATGGCCGCCTTGCCGATGCGGCCGAGGTCCTGGACCAGTGCCAGCGGGCCGGTGCGCATGACTTCCAGAGTGGGTCTCATGCCGTCGTCCCCTGGACTCGGAATTGGACACGGGTGCCGGGCGTGAGCAGCGCCGGTGGGTTGCGGTCCAGGTCCCAGACAACGGCATCGGTGCTACCGATCAGCTGCCAGCCGCCGGGAGACTCCCGTGGGTAGATACCGCTGAACTCACCGGCAAGCGCGACTGCACCGGCGGGTACCTTGATGCGCGGCTCGGCACGGCGGGGGATGGACAGGCGCGGGTCGCCTTCCACGAGGTAAGCGAATCCCGGTGCGAAACCGCAGAATCCGACGGTCCAGATCGTTCCGGTGTGTGCCGCGATGACACCGTCCACACCCAGGCCGGTGTGCTCGGCGACCTCTTCGAGATCGAGGCCGTCGTACCGGACCGGGATGATTACCGGTGGTGAGGTGGTGCCCTCGAGTGTGCCGGGTGGCGCCGTGCGCTGTGTCAGCCGGTGCCGAACTATCGCCTGGTCGGCTGGGTCGCGGAGCTTGAGCAGGACGGTACGGGAGGCGGGAACGATATCGGTGATGCCGTCGATAGGGTCGGCATGTAGTGCTGACGTCCACGCCAGCACTTCCTGCACGGATGTGCATTCGAGCAACAACGCCCGATCCCCGTGATCCCGCACCTTCAAATCCGTTGCGGTACTCATACTTCGACGGTACTCCCGTGGTCGCGCCTAAGGGCGCATTTATCCCGCCTGTGTATAAGTCGGCTCGTGCTTCTTGATGTAGCCGATCACCCGATAGGTGATCGGTAGCATCACGATCTCCACCACAGACTTGAAGATCCAGCCCAAGGCCGTGTACGTCGCCAACTGGCCGAGGGTGTGAATACCTAAAGCAGTGGCCGCGATCGAGCAGAACACCAGCGAATCTGCGAACTCGCCGACGACCGTCGAACCCACCAACCGTGCCCACAGGTGGCGCTCCTTGGAGCGCTTCTTCATCCGCACCACAACAAGTGCGTTAAGGGTTTGCCCAACAAGGTATCCGGCGAGTCCGGCGACCATCAGCGTGGTGATGCTCCGGACGATGGTCGCGAAGGCGTCCTGGTTCGGGTAGAAGTCGGCGGCGGGTAGCACCATTGCGATCCAGAGCACCACGCAGGCCAATAGCTCCATCGCGAACCCCAGCAGGATGACCCGGTTGGTGGCGCGATACCCGTAGACCTCACTGAGTACATCGCCTATCACATAGCTCAGCGGGAACAGCACAAACGCTCCGTCGGTGATCAGCGACCAATCGCCGATGACGGGACCAAATCCAACTGCCTTGGTGGCAGCCACATTCGAGATAAGCACCACGCCGACAAAGACGGCCGACAGTAACGGATAATAGCTGCGACCGACCTGCGCGAAGACCACCTGGTCCTGGGGACTTTTCTCCACCTCGCTTGTCTCCATTCCGCGAAGTCTAAGGTGCGTGCGCGCAATGCGGTGCGGGTGGATTTGTCGCGCAGGGCGGCGGGCGGTTGGGCATGGTGGCGGCCGCGTAGATCAACAGCGCCGCTGAGGCCAGATACACGATGAAACCGATCGTCACGGCGCGAAGCCGCTGTCCGCGGGGAAGCGTCAGGGGCAACGTACCCGCGGCCAGCAGTCCGAAGGGGATGGCGAGCAGCATCCCCAAGATCAGCCCGAAGCCATGAGGGTCGGCGACTGGATCCGACGACAATCGGGACGACAACACCATGAATGCCGCCAGTCCGAAGATGCCCAGAGCGGTCGCGCCGACGACACCGCCAACCACGCGAATCGCGACGTCAGCCCAATACGGCCCTGGGCGGGTGCCCGGGACCGACATCAGCCCAGTATCCGGGCCAGCTGGGGGACCAGGGTGTCCACCACGTACGTCAGGCTCAGCGGGGTGCTGAAGTTGATGGCGCCCGCCAACTCCTTACTGGCAAAGATGCTGCGGTTCAGCACCGAGGATCCCAGCTTCGTGATCACCGGATCCGCCCGCAGTGCGGCGCTCTGCTCGTCCGATTCGGTGCCCCACACCAGCACATCGGCCTGGCCGAGCACGCTGGAGAGCTGGTCGCCCGGAAGATGCGCAAGCTGGTCATCCTTGGCGTAGCTCTCCAACTCAGCCGGAACGGCCAGCCCGAGAGCGGTGAGGAATCCGGTGCGCGGCCCGGATCGGTAGGCGATCGCCTGTCCGTCGAGCAGTTCGCCCTGCAGGTAGATGGCCTTCTTGTCCTTGAAGCCGGTGTGCGCGGATGCGGCCGCCGCGAATTTGTTGTCGACGGCCTGCACCACCGCATCCATCTCCGACGGCTTGAACACCGACTGCCCGATGGCCTTGGCCTGGTTCTTCCACGGTTCGAAGAACGCGTACTTGCCGGACTGCGCGATGGTCGGTGCGATCCCGGACAACTTGTTGTAGGTGTCCTGGTCCAGTCCGGCGTCGGTGGCGAGGATGAGATCGGGTTTCAGGGAAGCGATCTTGTCGACCATCAGTCCGTCGGTGAGCGTGAGGAGCTCAGGTGTGGCGGCGCCGAGCCGGTCGGTCGCCCACGGCCACGTCGCGAACGGGAAGCCGCCGTACCACTCGGTGACCGCGATGGGGATGATGCCCAGCGCCAACAGGTAGTCGTGTCCGGTGTATCCGGCACTGACAATGCGCTTCGGCGGAGCCTTGACCTCGGTCTTCCCGAATGCGTGCTTGATGACGGCGGTGCCGTTCTGCTCCGAGGTGGGAGAGGAGTCTTCCGCGCAGGAGGCCAGCGCGGCGCCCGCGGCCAGGGCGGCACCGGCGGCAAGAAGTCCGCGGCGAGTGATCATCCCAGGTGGCACACATCGAGAGTAGCTGGCGCACGCAACCCAGGTGCTTTTACGATTCGCGGCGATGTGTTGGTGATGTATTACGGACAGCCCACCAGCCGCCGCGCTGCCTCGGCGGCGGCGGCCCGTCGATCCGCGAGCATGTCCTCATCCAGCGGTTCACCGACAATCCGGTCGATGCCGAACCCGCTGACCGCCATCGAATAGGCGATATCGATCAGCATCATGAGCAGGCTTACGGGATCCCATGCCGGATCGATGAGCCCGGTCCGTTGCCCCCGACGTACCTCATCGAGTTTCGCTTCGAAGATGCGCCGCAGCACGTGGTTGTCGAACATCCCGTCGGGGGCCTCCAACTCGATCCAGCGCTGTAACCGTGCGCCCTGCGGATCGGCGACGATGTTGTCGAACAGCCCGGCGACGTACCCCGGCACGTCGCCGGCGTGCAGCGGCACCTTGTAGGGCGCATCATTAATCCATTGCGCCACAACGGCTTCAAACAGCTGTTCCTTGCTCTCGAAGTAGCTGTACAGCCGCTCCTTGCTCGCGTTCGCATTGGTGGCAATCCGGTTCAGCCGTGCGCCGGCGAGTCCGTGCTCGGTGAACTCGGCCTTGGCGGCGGCCATGATCCGATCGTGTGTGGCCTGACCGGCCGCGCGCATGGCACTCACCAGAGCAGCACCGGTTTGATCGCGGCACCGGACCGCGCGTCCGTCACCGCCCGATCGATCGCGCGCGCCGGGTACCTACTGATCAGCGATTCAATCGGAAAGCGGCCCTCTGCATGCATGCGCAGCAGTTCCGGAATGAATTCCTGTGGGTTCGCGTCGCCCTCGATACATCCGCGAATCACCTTGCCGCCGAACATGAGATCGGTGAGGTCGATCGTTCCGCAGGAAGCCCCCAGCCCCACCAGAACCAGCACACCGCGCTGCCGCAGCAGGCCGAGCGCCGTGGCGATGACGTCGGTGTTCGCCGTCGTATCGAGTGCATGCGTGGCCCCGCGTGCCACGGAGGACACGTCCTCCGCCGTCGGGTCCACGGTGCGGGTCGCGCCCAGTTCCACTGCCTTGTCGCGTCGTGAGGCCACCGGGTCCACCGCGATGATGGTCTGAACACCGATCGCCTTGGCGGCCATCACCGCGGCCAGGCCGACACCGCCCGCACCGAATACGACAAGACGCGAATCCGGCTCGGGCCTAAGTACATTGAGCACCGCACCGGCGCCCGTCTGCAGGCCGCATCCGAGCGGTGCGGCTGTTACGAGATCGGTCGACGGATCAACGACGACAGTGTTGTCGGCGGTGGCCAGTGCGTACTGCGCGAAGCTGGATTGCCCGAAGAACGAGCCGAACAGGCCGTTCCCGTTCTGGGACAGTGTCGATGAGCCATCGAGCCGGGTGCCGGAGAGGTTCAGCCGCGCGGCCCGTGAGCAGTAGGCCCGCTCGCCTGAATCGCATTGCCTGCATTCGCCGCAGCTGCGGTAGCTCAAGACCACGTGGTCTCCCGGCCGGATACCGGTCACCTCATCGCCCACAGCCTCGACAATCCCGGCGCCCTCGTGGCCCAGTACCGCCGGGATCGGTGCCTGTGCCTTGAAGGTCAGATCGGTATGGCAGAGGCCGGTGGCACAAATCTTGACGAGCACCTCGTCGGGGCGCGGTCCGTCGAGTTCGACCTCTTCCAGCGTGAACGGAGAGTCCGCCGAGCGGCTCAGCGCTGCAGTGACTTTCACTGATCGCGTTCGAGCAGAAAGTAGAGGTAGTTGCCGCTGGCACGCTGGCGCTTGCCGTTCATGATGCCCATCATCGTGTTCTCGTCGACCCACTTGAAGTGATCGAAGGTGGGCTGGCCGTCGTAGACCATGGTGCCGGTGACCTCGCCGCGGAACTCGATATCCCACAGGGTCGCACCGCCCAGGCTCAACGCGTTATTGGAAAACAGCTTTCCGTCGTCGTCGTAACAGACGATGGGTTCGACATCGTTGATGGACGTGAAGATCTTGCCGTACCAGCGGGCGGCGGCCAGTTGGCCGTTCATCTTGTGCCCGGTGTGGAACTCGTCGCCCTTCCACCTGCCCAGCATGTCCTCGGGTCGGACGGTGTCGAGCGCGGCCCAGATCTCGTCGAGATCGGCGGGGCTGACGTCCCTCTGGCTGCGAAGTTCGGCGAAACGAGTGCGGGCCTTGTCGACGTCCATGTCTCTCCCAAGTCAGTTGGTTCGGGAAGGACGCTAACACCGAACCAACTGGTTCGGCAAGGGTGATCAGATAGCCAGTGAGATGCCCAGCGCGATCATCACGACGGCGATCCCGGCATCAAGCACGCGCCAGGTTCCCGGACGCTGGAACAGTCCGGCAAGATGCCGTGCGCCGAATCCGAGTGCGACAAACCAGGTGACACTCGCGGTCAGGGCGCCCGCACCAAACAGCCAGCGTGCGTCCTGGTGTGCGTTGGCCAGGGAGCCGAGCAGCACCACGGTGTCGAGGTAGACATGCGGGTTCAGGAAAGTGATGGCCAGCGCGGTCGTCAGCACCGCGCCGAGGCGGGCCGGATTGGATTCGGCCGGCACCAGGGTTCCGGGGCGTAATGCGCGGCGGGCGGCCAACAATCCGTAGCCGATCAGAAACACGGCGCCGCCCACCTTGGCCACGGTGAGCAGGCTCGGCGTGGCGGCGATCAGGCCACCAAGGCCGCCGATGCCCGCGACGATGAGCAGGAAGTCGCCGGTGATACATACCGCGATCACCGGCAGCACGTGTTCACTGCGAATCCCCTGCCTGAGCACGAAGGCGTTCTGGGCGCCGATGGCCGCGATGAGGGACATTCCGGTGAGAAAGCCGAGGAAGATAACGGTCACCACATCGACGCTAGGGCCGCGGCGATATGCAGTCCAGCTAATGATTCTTACTATGCATTAGAATTGCTAATGTGAGTCTGGACTCGCAGCAGCTGATCGCCTTCGCCGCCGTCATCGAGGAGGGCAGCTTCGATGCCGCCGCCCGGCGGCTTGTCATCACCCCTTCGGCGGTGAGTCAACGCGTCAAGGCCCTGGAACAATCGGTGGGCCAGGTGCTGGTTCGCCGGGAAAAGCCCTGCGTGGCAACCGACGCGGGTGCCTCGCTGATGAGGTTGGCGGCCCAGGTCGGCACACTGGAGCGAGAGGCGCTGCGCGAGATGGGCGCCGACGGCGCCCCGATACGGGTAGCGCTCGCGGTGAACGCCGACTCGTTCGGAACGTGGATGGGATCGGTGTTGGCGCGGATTCCCGACGGCGTGCTGGTCGATATCCGCATTGAGGACCAGGACCATTCCGCGGAACTGTTGCGTGCGGGCGTCGTCATGGCGGCGGTGACCACCGAACCCAAGCCCATCGCCGGATGCCGCTCCGAATCGCTTGGTGCCATGCGGTACTTCGGGATGGCGTCACCGGGGTACGCCGCGCGCTACCTTCCGGATGGGCTGCTCGATTCGGGGATCGATGCCGTCCGGCGGGCGCCGATGATGCGGTGGGATAGACGTGATGCCCTCCAGGATCAGTTCTTGCGCAAGCTTTTTCGTCGGGATGTCACCGTGCCGGAGCATTATGTGCCGACGACGGGCGGAAATACCGAGGCACTGCGAGTGGGGCTGGGCTGGGGAATGATGCCCGAGCAGTTGGATCGCGACGGCCTCGTCGACCTAGCGCCCGGGCGGTATCTCGATGTGCCGTTGTATTGGCAGCATTGGAAATTCGAGTCGTCGACGGTGAACGCGATCACCTCGGCGGTGCGCGAGGCGGCCTCCGCTCTGCGGCGCGGGGGCTAGCCGGCTGCGTTGACGCCGGAAGCACGGGTCGTATAAGCTGCGTCAAAAGAACGAATACGTTTTTTAAACGTACGGCGCTGTGCGGGAAAGGGTTCGCGTGACGTCCACCGTGTTCTGGAATCGTTCGACTCCGCCGGAGAGGTCGGTCCGGTCGGGTTCTGCAGGGCATGTGCCAGGTGAACCGGGCTTCTGGGTGATCATCTTCGGTGACCTCAGTGCGTTCACCCTGTTTTTCGCCTTATATCTGGGGCAACGCGCGCATGATCACGACATCTTCGTGGCGGGCGAACGCAAACTCGCGGTCGGCTACGGGGCGGTAATGACGCTGCTGCTGCTGACCAGCTCATTACTGGTGGTGCGAGGGGTACAAGGGATTCGTGAACAACGTGGGGGCGCAAAAGCATTCGCGGGCGCACAGGTGTGCGCTGCCGCGTTTGTGTCGCTCAAGGTCATCGAATGGTATTCGCATGTGAGTTCCGGCGATTCGTTGGGCAGCGACGGATTTTGGTCTTGGTACTTCGTCCTCACCGGATTGCATCTGCTACACGTAGTGCTAGGGATGGTACTGCTCGGCTACATGCAATGGGAGTCGCTTCGCCCCCAAAAGGCGCCTTCGCGCATGAACTATATCGAGTGCTCGGCGCTTTTCTGGCACATGGTGGACCTGCTGTGGGTTCTGATCTTCCCGTTGCTCTACTTCATGAGGTGATGCGATATGACGCTTGTTCGCGACCGAATCATGGTCGTTTGGCTAGCCCTCGTGGTCGCCACGGCGGCCAATTGGTGGCTCGGTCGTGCGGCCGGACTGTCGATGGTCGACACGACTATTCCGAACATCTTGATTATTGCGGTGGGTCTTCTCAAGGCGTTCCTAGTCGGTCGCTACTTTATGGAAGTCGCAGATGCCCCGCGCTGGCTGGAGCGAATGCTGGAAATATATGCAGTGTTGGCATTTATCGCTCTCTCGGCTGTGGTTCTAGCCATGGCATGAGTAAGCGGGTAATCGGTGCGGTTCGGCGGCACCGATATACTACGGGCTTGTGGACTCCTCACGCCGTTCCGTGTTGTCGGGAACGCACAGTGCCGACATGCCGGCCCTGCCGCGTGGTCGGGGGAAGCTGCCTGAGAGTGTCATAAAAGAAGCGCAATACCGCCGCATGCTGCGCGCCGCGGTATCGGCGATTGCTGAAAAAGGTTATGCCGAAGTCACTGTCGCGGACATCGTCACCCGCGCGCGCGTCTCTCGGAAGGTTTTCTACGAGCACTTCAGCCATAAGAAGGACTGCTTTTTGGCAACGGCGCAGGACGGCGCTGAGTTGATCTTCGATAGGATCGTGGCCGGCGCCAAGAGCGCAAAGCCGGGAGAAGAACTGCGCGGCGCTATGCGCGCCTACCTCCAGTTGGTCACGGAAGAGTCGGAGTTCATCCGGTGCTTCGGTATCGAGCTGTACGCGGTGGGTGACGACGGACTGAGGCTACGCCAGGAAGCCTACAGGCGATATGCCGCGTTGCTGCGGGCTCTGGTGAGCGGCACTGCGGTCGGCAGTGATCTCGAACCCATAGAACTCAGATCGAGTGACCGTGCGGTCATCGCCGCACTCACCGAGCTAGTCGTCGCCAACATGCTTAACGGGAGGATCGAGCAGATGCTCGAACTCGAGGACGACATCGTTTCCATCGTGCGCGCACTCTACCGCGCCGACATCTGATTGATATCTGAACTCTCAGCGCCGCAACGTGTTTAAGTTGCGGCCGCCGAGCTCTCAAGCCTCTTTGTAATAGTTTGGCGCCGCTATTGACGGCAGCCGTAGGCACCCTTACTATCATCCCTAATAAAAGAACGATAACGTATTTTTGTATGGATGATGAAGGGCCCCAACGGTGAACATCGAGGCGACGGTCGACAGAAGAGTGATGCGCGGGTGCGTCGTAGTCGCGCTTGTCGGCATTGCGATGTTCGCGGGCGGTCTGGTCATCATGGGATTCATTCCACCGCCCTCCCCGAGCGCTTCGCCGGCGGAGATCACATATCTGTGGCAATCGAATGGCACCAACATTCGGATTGGGGCGGTCTTGGCGCTCATCGGCACGACCCTGAGCACCGGATATCCGGCGGTGCTTTCGGCCCTTGTGCGCAGGTGCGAAGGGCAGAACAGTCCGCTGACCTACTTCCAGTTGCAGTTGGGTGCCATCAACTACACGTTCGCGGGCGTAGTGATGGCGGTCGTCGGTGCCGTGGCTCTTCGGGATAGAGCACCCGAGACGTATCAGTTCTGGATGGATGTGTTGTGGCTGTTGCTCATTGGTGTTCCTTTTCTGGGTGATATCCAAATGGTCGTCATCGCCGTTGCCGCGTTCCGGGATCGATCCCAGACTGTCTTTCCCCGCTGGTATGCGTGGTACTCGCTATGGCAGGCGTTCATTACCGCCCCCGCAGGGGTGGTGTTCTTCATGCCGGCAGGGGGGATGTTCGGATGGAACGGAGGAGTCTCGTTCTATTTCATCGTCCCGATGTTCTTCATCTGGGTTTGCGTAACAGCGAGGGTGCTGTGGTTGGCAACCGGTCAGATTGGCGTGGTTACGGTCGATCAGGCAGTCCATCCCATGAGTTCGCGTACACCATCCGTGGACGCTGTCGAGACACCGCATGCTGCAACGAATTATATGCCAGCGCAATCGGATCCAGGACTTCCTGGGCAACAGGGAGTAGAGGAAATGTCCACATCTGTCTCACGTGAGTTCAGAAGATGCCAATGACGACACATGGTGATTACGACGCGCGACCACAGCTGGACCGTGATGTCGGCGGCGAGGTGATCGGCTGGGGTCGGCGATATGTCGCTTCACATCCAGTTATGTCGTTGGACACCTTGGGTGGGCAGGTTGTGCTCGCAATTCGGACGGTCCAGTGTCTGTTCACGGACATTGTCGCAGGACGCTTGCAGTTCCGGGAGTTCGTGCAACAAGCGGCATTCATGGCCTCAACTGCTTTTGTTCCAACGATTTTCGTGACGATACCGATTGGCGTCACGTTGGCTATCCAGTTCAGTCTGCTGGCCGGACAGGTGGGCGCGACTTCCTTAGCCGGCGCCGCGACCGGCCTTGCGGTGATCCGGCAGGGTGCGCCACTAGTGGCCGCCGTGCTACTGGCGGCCGCCGTCGGTTCGGCCGTATGCGCGGACCTGGGCTCGCGGACAATGCGTGAGGAAATCGACGCGATGACGGTGATGGGTGTGTCTCCGATCCACCGCCTGGTCGTCCCACGTTTCGTGGCAGTCATCGTCGTCGGGATGGCACTTACTGGCCTGACAAGCTTTGTCGGCTTTCTTGCCGGCTACACGTTCAACGTCTACATGCAGAACGGCACCCCGGGATCATTCGTCGCGACCTTTTCCTCGTTCGCGACACTGGGGGATCTCATGCTGGCCCTCGCCAAGGCTGTGGTTTTTGGCTGCATTGTGGCAATTGTGAGCTGTCATAAGGGATTAAGTACTCGTGGTGGCCCGGCTGGAGTGGCCAACTCCGTGAACGCTGCGGTGGTCGAGTCGATCCTGCTGCTGATGATCGTCAATGTCGTGATGACCCAGCTCTACATCGTCATCTTCCCCCGAGCGAGCTTCTGACACATGACTGCATCGACTCATCAACCGTTCCCTGGACTGCGGCCGGTAGTCACCGCCGCGCGGGCCACCGGCATGCTCGTAGCTAAGAGCGGTCACATCAGTTACTTCTTTCGAAACATCCTGATGTCTGTACCCTTTGTGGCACGGCGATATTCCAAGGAATTCATCCGAGTATTGGCCGACATCTCGTGGGGCAACGGGGCGATCGTGGTAGGCGGCGGCACGATTGGGGTCGCGATCGTGCTCGGTGCCACCGCCGGGGCACTCATCAGCGTGGAGGGTTACAACGCCCTCAACCTGCTCGGTCTGGGGCCGGCCACCGGATTGATTTCCTCATTCGTTGGGACGCGTGAACTCGCGCCGGTGATGATCGCTTTGGCGTTCGCAACCCAGGCCGGTTGCCGCTTCACGGCGCAGCTGGGCGCGATGCGCATCAATGAGGAGATCGATGCCCTAGATGCCCTCGCCATCAACTCCATTGCCTACCTTGTTACTACCCGTGTCATGGCAGCCGTCGCGGCTGCCATCCCACTATTCCTCATCTGCCTTGCCGCCGCGTACCTGACTGCTCAGATCGTGGCGGGCGCCGTCAGTGATCACTCGGTGGGCACTTACCTGCATTATTTCAACCTGGCGACCAGCGGGCGCGATGTCTTCTTCGCCGTCATCAAGGCTGTCGTCTTTGTCTTTACCGCATCCACGATGCAGTGCTATTACGGCTACTATGCCAGCGGCGGGCCTGCGGGCGTTGGTGTCGCGGCCGGGCGTGCGATGCGCGCCAGCATCACCGTCGTGATCATCGTGAACATGCTGCTCACCATGGCGCTGTGGAGCGTCGACTCGGGTGCAAGGTTCGGCGGATAGCGTGCCAAACTCATTCGACTCAGACTTCCGAGGACCGTCAAACCGGCGACTGTTCGTCGCGGGCGTGTGTTTCTGCGCTATTACTGCCGGAATCGTCCAGCTGTGTCTGATGAAATCCCAAGGCAGACTCGACGACATCGTGCGGGTGAGCGCCGAGTTGGTCGACGTCGGCGATGGTCTGCCGGCCAAATCGGATGTGAAGTTCCGCGGCTTGCTGGTGGGTGAGGTGACCGAGGTGCAGCTGCGTGGAAGCGGCCAACCGAATACCGTGCGAATTAACATCAAGCCGCGCTACGCATCTAAGATTCCCGACACCGTCACCGCACGAGTCGTCCCATCGAACGTGTTCGCGGTTTCCTCGGTGCAGCTGGTCTCGAATGGTCCCCGTATCCTGCCACTGCACTCGGGCTCTGTGATTCGCGAAGACACCAGCTTGCCGACCGTTCTGTTTCAGTCGCTTCTGACGAAAATTCGGCAGCTGCTCAAGTCTGTGAGCCGAGACAGTACCGACAACACCGTTGGAGTATTGGCAGCTCTAAGTGGCGCCACTGAAAGCCGCGGCAGTGCATTGCGGGACGCGGGAGCCGACCTGAAGGATATTGTCAGTCAACTGAATACGGTTATGGGCGGAAGTGACGAGCCCACTACTTTATCGACCCTCGCCACCGCTGCCCAAGCGCTGCGGCAGGCCGAGCCGGACCTGAGCGACGCGTTGGCGAACGCCGTGGCACCGATGCGCGCACTTGCCGAGACGCGGTCGCAGCTGACTGGCTTGCTATCGGCGGGCGTGCAGACGACCGGAACGCTTGGCGATGCGTTCGACAACCAAACAGATCGACTGATCGCCATCACCACGCAGCTGACGCCTGTCGTCGGGGTCCTTGCCGACAACTCGGACAAGTTCACGCCGATTGCCACCCGGATGGCGCGGATGGCCGAACGCGTCGAGGAAACTTACGACACGGAGCGGCACAACTACGTCATCAAAGTTGTCGTAACCCTCGCGCCCTACCGGCAGTACGTCCGCGCCGACTGCCCCCGCTACGGCGCGCTCGAGGGGCCCAGCTGTCAAACCGCCCCAGAGGTGCCCACCGCGCCGGACCTTCTCCCAGCCCTTGCTTCAATGGGAATTCCTCCTCCGCCGGGAGCCAACGAGAATCGCCCCAACCTCGCCCCGCCGCGTGATTCGGTACGGCACGCCGGTGAGGTGCCCGGTGGGATCGGTGCGGACGCGCCCCCCGCACCGATCCCACTCCCAAGCCCGGCAACGAATCCAGAGTCAACCGACCATGCCGGGGCCCAAACCCAGCCCGCGAAGTACGGCGGCACCGTCGGTCCGGTGGGCAGCTCAACCGAGGGTGCCCAACTGAGTCAGATCGTCGGCCACCACGCTAATTCGTCAGATCGTCTGCTGTTGGGGCCTGTGGTGCGCGGCACTGCGGTGCATATCGAACCGGACGTAGGGAGGTAGCGCGGTGAACGTTCGGAAGGCCTCTATCGGCCTGGCCCTGTTTCTTGTGCTGTGCATATCGGTCACCTGGCTGGTGTCAGTTACATTGCTGCGCAAGGTCAGTGGGCCGGTGAATAGCTATTCGGCAGTGTTCACCAACGTGGCGGGTCTGCATGCCGGTGATGACGTCCGGGTCGCCGGAGTGCGTGTCGGCCGGGTGGAGAAGGTTGTCTTGGGAGATGACGCGCTAGCGGACGTGACATTTCAGGTCCACCGGGAACAGACCCTTTACACCGACACTGTGGCATCGGTGACCTATCAAAACATCGTGGGACAGCGCTACCTTGGCCTGGCATCCGGGCGAGACGAGAAAAGACAAATTCTGGCCGATCACGGCCAGATACCCGTCGAGCGCACAGAGCCCTCGTTCGACATTACGCAGCTGCTGCGAGGATTTGAACCTCTCTTCACGCTGTTGGACCCGCAGCAAGTAGACAGCCTCACTAAAGGGATTGTCCAAGCGTTGCAAGGAGATAGCAGTTCGGTGCTGACGCTCATCACACAGACATCGGCACTGGCTGAGCTATTCGCCGGCCCGGATCAGATCCTCGGGGAGGTCATCACCAACCTGAACGACACGGTGGGCATCCTGGCGAACCAGAACACGAACCTGCAGTTGGTCATCTCCCGCACCCGAGAGCTGATGGTGGCGCTGGGAAACCGGCGGACCGAACTTGTCGCATCGGTCGGATCTATCACCTCCACCGTGAACCGACTGGCGTCGATCGCAGGGAACGTCCAACCGGACATCAACGAACTGATGCTCCGTGAACCCGGCCTCACCGGTCATCTCAGCACCGACGCGCGCGAGCGCTTCGCGTACTTCGGCGCCAACCTGCCCGCCATGCTGAAGGGGCTAGCCCGTTCGATGCAATCTGGAACCTACGCCGACGTGTATCCCTGCGATATCAACGTCACCATTTTCGACTTCCTCGGCCGATTGATCCCCGACATCGTGCGGGCGGCAACACCTGGGAACACCATGAAAAACACACCGATATGCAGGTAGGTCACGCCTTGATCAAACGCGCATTCGCGGGCCCGAAGCTCAGACGCCCCCTCGAGGATTACAACAGGGTGCAGCTGGGTCTACTCGCTCTGGCAGTGGTCGTGGTTGTGATCGGTGCAATCGGCCTGGTCGGCGCCGTCAATGTGGGCAAAACCGTTTACCGGGCCGAGTTTCTGCAGGCGGCTTCCGTTCGTAAGGGCGACCAAGTCACGATCGCGGGCATCCCGGTAGGCAAGGTCGAGTCCCTGAAATTGGCAGGTGATCGCGTCGACATCCGGTTGTCCATTGACAAGAACGTCCGCCTGGGCAGCGGCACGAAGGCGGACATCAGGCTGACGACTCTCCTGGGGTCCCGGTACATCGAGGTGACGCCCGGGCGCACGGGTGACCTCGCGGACCGCACGATCCCCCTAGAGAACACCGCAGCACCGTACGACCTGCAAACTGCTTTGGCTGATGCCACAACAACATTCGACCAGATAGACGCCGATCAAATCGCCGAGTCCATGACCATCGCGTCCCGCAGTCTCCATGGCCTACCCGAGGCTCTCCCGGACGCACTGCGCAACCTGCGGTCACTGTCCCAAGTTGTCTCGGACCGGCGAGATCAGATCGGCACCCTGCTGGCCAGCACCGACACGCTTACCACGACGATTTTGAACCAAAAGGCGAATCTCGGGCTGCTGGTGACGCAAGGCCGCGACCTGCTCAAGGAAATCACCGCGCGCCGCGCAGCGGTTGAACGACTGTTCGATGGCACTACCGCCATGGTGGCGACGCTGTCCCGAATCCTCAACGACGCACCCGCCCTCAACGACATGCTTGCGAGCGTTCGCGACTTCTCTCGGATGATCGCCGAGCATGACGCCCTGTTCCGCAATACGTTGCAGGTCTTACCTATTGCCTTGCGAAATGCTGCAAATGCCTCGGGCAGCGGCACCGCCGTGGACGGGACATTCACATCGGGCCCGCTGATCGATTCGTGGATGTGCGCGATAAGCGGGCGTGCGAAACAGTTCGGGTTAGTCGAATACTTCGAGGATTGCGCATGAGTAAAAGAGCAGCTATCTCACTGACTGCGGCGGTGGTCGCAATGGCCATCGCGACGATCGTGACGGTCACCCGCGCCGAGACCAAAACGATGACGATCACCGCGCATTTCGAGGACGCCATCGGGCTGTACGAGGGCAACACCATAGCGGTGTTGGGAATGCCGGTGGGCCACGTTTCCCGCATCACGCCCCAGGGCGACTCGGTCGAGGTCACGTTGGTGCTCGACGGGGACGTCGACATACCTGCCGACGTCCAGGCGGTCACCGTCTCCACCTCCATTCTCACCGACCGGCACGTGGAACTCACTCCTCCTTACCGCAGCGGACCCACGTTGCGTGACGGAGATATCATCGGTCTTGGCCGGACCCGCACCCCCGTGGAGTTCGATAAGACGTTGGCGATGATCGACCGGCTGGCGGTGGCGCTGCGTGGCGACGGAGCAGGTACCGGACCGCTATCTGGCCTGGTGAACATCGGTGCGCAGATCGCGACCAATAACGGTGATGACATCAAGGGCGCCCTAGGGGAGCTGTCGTCGGCCCTGCGCCTGGGATCGGACCACGGCGCACGTACCAAAGAGAACATCGACCAGATCGCCACCGGCCTAGACGTTCTCAGCCAATCAGCGGCCGAGAACGAGCAGACGATTCGGGAGTTTGGGTCAAACATCCACCAACTCAGCACAATCCTGGCCGACGAGAGCCTCGGCGCCGGAACCACCGGCGCGAAGATCAACCAGATTCTTGAGCGGGCAGCCTCGGTGCTAGAAGCGAACCGAGACGGACTCAAGATCACAGCAACAGATGTACGAACGATTACCCAAGCCCTCGTGGACTATCGGCGGGAGACGGCCGAGTTCTTCGACCTCGCCCCGCTGACTCTCGACAACGTTTGGAACGTCATCGACATGGACAACGGCGCAGTGCGACTTCACGCACTGGCGGACAAGATCGTCCTGGACAGTCAGCTCGCCAAGGAGATGTGCAATCTCATAGGCCTTCGGCAACTAGGTTGCGCCACCGGCACTCTGCGTGACTACGGGCCTGATTTTGGGCTCACCGGAATGCTCGAGCTCATGGCGGGAAGCGCAAAATGAAAGCCCCGATCGGTCGCGCACGCGTCCTCATAGCCATCGGCGCCATAACGGTCCTGTCCGGCTGTTCCACCGGGTTGGAGAGCCTCCCGTTGAGCACTCCCTCGGTGGACGGCGAAACCTACCGACTGACAGCGGTTTTCACCAATGCCCTGAACCTTCCCGCCCACGCCAAGGTGAAAGTCAGCGGTACCGACGTCGGGGAAGTCGACACGATCCACGCCAAGGAGTTCACCGCGCACGTCACAATGCGGATCCGACGCGATATTTCGGTGTACGCGGGGGCGACTGCCGAGCTCAGGTCCGCTACTCCACTCGGTGACCTCTTCGTCGCCATCCGATCGGACCAAGGCACGTCGGCGAACGCCCAGCGCTTGACCGACGGCGGCACGATACCGTTAAGCGCAACTTCCGCGGGCGCCACCGTCGAGGAGCTGCTCAGTTCGGCGGCCGTACTTGTCAACGGCGGCGTGGTTCGGAGTCTGACCCACATCCTCAACGGCGCAGGCTCGGCCGTAGGCGACAGCGGTGCGAAAATTGCTGATCTGCTTCGTCAATCGAATGAACTGGTCTCGCGGCTCAACGCGCGTTCTGGGCAGATCAAGGATGCGCTCGGTCACACCTCGAAGCTCGCGTCGGCCCTCTCCGCACGTCAAGACACGCTTAACAGCGCACTCTCGGCGTCCGATCCGGCAATCGCCGCCATCGCGGACAACCGAGACCAGATACTCACCCTGATTGACGCCGTCGCCCGCGTGACGCGACAACTCTCACGATTTCCCTCACTGCAGGGCACCGATACCCGCGGACTGATCGCCGACATCAATGCCCTGAGTGCGGCATTCAACGACGCGAGCGTTGACCCCGCGACCTCGCTGACTTCATTCAACCGGGTAATTCCACGGGTTCTCAAGCTGACCTCCGGGGCCAACCTGCACGCATCTGGCGATGTTGAGCAACTCATCCTCGGGGCCCTGCCCGATATGAACTACCCGGGCGATCCCATGACACACGGGCCCGACGGCACCGATTGGCACGCGATGATCGGCAGCCTGCGATACCAGTGGAACCTTTTGCTGAACAGAATCTACGGACCCAACCGATGAGCGTTTCTGGACTCTTCTCACGATGCCTTGTCAGGGCCGTCGACGCCATCAGGGCTCTTCAATCACGACGCGCGACCGTTGCGATTGTGGGGTTGATCTGTGCCTTTCTCATAGCGTTGAGCTACGTCTCGGCGGGTGCACTCGGTTACAACCCGATACGACCCACCATCGCGCTGCGCGTTCAGCTCCCGGAATCGGGTGGACTCCTGGCCGGTCAGGACGTGACCTTACGCGGCGTCCACATTGGCACCGTTGAGGCCATCCAGGTAGCGGATGAGGGACTACTAGCCGACATCGCGATAGACCCCAGCATCCACATTCCGAGGGATTCGGCGTTTCAGGTATCGGGCCTGTCGCCGGCCGGCGAACAATATCTCGACATCCGACCTGCCCACAAAGACGGCCCGTTCCTGCACGACGGCGACACCGTCACCATGAATCAGACCGCCATCCCCGTGCAGTTCCACAGACTGGTAACAGATGCCGAAGGGCTTCTCGCGCAGCTCGATCCGGCACAGCTCGCGGCGATGACGAAGGAAATCGGCGTGGGGAAAGAGGGTCCCAGGAAGCTAGCGGATATCCTCGACGGCGGGGTATTTCTCATATCGACACTGGATTCGGTACTGCCAGAGACCATTCGCCTGATCCGCAGCAGCCGCACCGTGTTGACGATGATTTCCGATGCCGGTCCGAAGTTGCGTGAAACCGGGGCGAATGTGCGCGACGTAGTGGCGGGCGCCAGCCGAATGGAGGGTGGCTATCGGACGCTGGTGGGCGCCGGCAGTCGGCCACTGTCGGCGCTAGATTCCGTGATCGCCGACAACTCCGACACTATGGTGCAGTTACTCGGCAATCTGACCACCGTCGCGCAGCTGTCCTACGTGCGAGTGCCCGCGTTGAAGGCACTCTTTCCTCCTGTCGAGCAACGTGGTTCGGTTCTCGACGCCGTGGGCTCCATTTTCCACGATGGTTATGTCTGGGAGGTCGTCGACCCGTACCCACGCTATTCATGTGACTACGACCTGCCGCGGCACCCGCCCTCGCAAGCGGATTTTCCGGAGCCTTATCGGTACACCTACTGCGCCAACCCGGATCCCGCGGTTCTCGTCCGGGGTGCGCGCAATGCACCGCGGCCATCCGACGATGACACCGCGGGACCGCCCCCGGGATACGACCGTATGGCGGTAACCGACCCGACTCCGGTTGGCCCCAACACCATTCCCACGCCGTACGGCGGTCCTCCGCCGGATCTGGCACCGCCACCGAAGTAGAACCAGGAGGATTTGTGCCTAAGCGAACATCACCTACGGATGTGTTCGATGAGATCGTCGAAGAAGACATAGTCGAGCCGCGTCCGGATCGACGGGGCAGGCTCACCCGACGGCTCCTACTCGGCGGCACCCTATCGACTCTGCTCGCCGCGGTAGGTGTGGCCGCCTTCCTCGGGTGGCAGCTCAAACGTCAAGACGAGATGCTGGACACCCGACGCGCGGCGTTGGCAGTTGCCAACGATTACGCGGTGGTCCTCACCAGTATCGACAGCGCCAAGGTCGACGAGAACTATGCCAAGGTGCTCGACGGCGCCACCGGTGAATTCCGAGACACATACGGTAAATCCGCCGCCCAACTACGCCAACTGCTGGTCGACAACAAGGCCGTCAGCCGCAGCGTCGTGGTCGATTCCGCCATCAAATCAGCCACCCCAAACAAGGTCGAGGTCTTGCTCTTCATCGACCAATCGATATCCAACGTGGCCAACCCCACTCCCCGAATCGATCGCAGCCGGGTAGTGATCACCCTGGAGCACATCGCAAACCGTTGGCTAGCAAGCAAAGTAGACATCAAGTAGGGATCATGGATACCACTATCCTCAGCGCGATACTCGGTGCGCTATGTATCGGCTTCACCACACTGGCGGCCGCCTCGCCGGCACGGGCCGACAACGTGTGCGACGCGGCATTGGATGGTCAGTGGGATCGTCGCAATGACACGTGTACAACGTCGATCGTTTCACAGCGCCAAGCGGTGATGGCCCTGGAGGTGGACCTGCCGCGAGACCTTATCGGCCATCCTGCGCTCGGCCCGCCCGTCCTCGGCTACCTGCGAGATCGAGCCCAGACCTGGCGCGCCGAGGGGCATCGAATGGTGCGTGCCAGCGATGTCACGATCGACAATCGAACGTACTCGCACAAGACCGTCAGATCGGTGGTGTTCCACGAGTTCCAGCAGACCGTGGGCAACCCGGCCAACAACGCCTTTCGGAGCTTCACCTTCGACCTTGGCACCGGCAGGCAACTTGCACTCGCCGACCTTTTCCAGCCCGGTGTCGATCCACGGACGACGCTGCCACCGCTGGCGAGACCATTCCTCACCGAATCGCTCGACCATGCGCAACCACCCCACGACACAGGGACCTATCCATTCACCACTGACCGATTCGAACCACAGGCAGACGCTTCTAACTACTCGGGCGACTACCGGGCATTCGCTTTGACCCCAGACGAATTGATCCTCTTCATGCCCGACCGGCCCATGGCCCACGAGAGTCCATGGCCCCAGGACCGGCTGGTGTGGTCCATGGACGGCGGCGCAGTCGAAACCCACATACCTCTGACCGCTCTCCGTTCGATCCTCCGCCAAGATCTGATCGTGTACCCGTAATGGCTGAATTGATTGAAAGGCTTTGGATAACAATATAATTCGTGAAATGCGCGGCCGCTGTCCGTGCAAACGATGAGCTTCAGTAGAAGCTGGATTTCTCATACCTAGAAGCAAACCCATACTAGAAAACGGAACAGGTGGCGCACCGATGCCCTACACAACTCATTACCGGATGTATATCAACGGCGAGTGGGTGGACTCGCCGTCTGTGGTCGAAATCCATTCGCCCACAGATGGGTCGCTGGTCGCCACGGTTGCCGAAGGCGATGCGGATGCGGTAGACCGGGCAGTCGCCGCGGCAAGTGCGGCGCATAATTCGGGGATCTGGCGCGACCGGTCTCCTGCTGAGCGCGCGGCGGTCCTTGATGACATCGCGGACCGCCTGGAGGCGAGGGGAGACGAGCTCGTTGCGTTACAGGTCCGTGAGAACGGGGCGACGATACGTGCGGCGGCCTCGTTTTTGGTCGGCTATTCGATTGCTCATCTTCGCTATTTCGCCGACCTTGCGAGGAGGTTCCCGTTTGAGAAGCTCGGGGATCTCCTCGAATCTCCCACGCTGGCAGCGGGAATTGTTCGAAGTGAGCCGGTCGGCGTGTGTGGTGCGATTGTGCCGTGGAACTTTCCTTTGCTGATCGCAGTATGGAAGCTCGGACCAGCGTTGGCTGCGGGTAACACGATGGTTGTGAAACCCGATGAGCAGACGCCACTGACGTTGCTTGAGCTTGTTCGCGCTGCCGACGAGGCGGGGCTTCCGGCGGGCGTGCTGAATGTGGTGACTGGCCCGGGCGCCACCACGGGTGCTCGGCTGGCCGGGCACCCCGATGTTCGCAAGATCGCGTTCACCGGCTCGACCGAAGTGGGCAGGCAGGTGATGCGCGGGGCCGCCGACAACATCAAGAAGGTCACCCTCGAACTTGGCGGTAAGGGCGCCAACATCGTCTTAGACGACGCCGATATCGATCTCGCGGTCGATGGCGCGCTGTTCGCTTTCCTTCTGCTTAGCGGCCAGGTCTGTCTATCTGGGACGCGGCTGCTGCTTCCCGCCTCCATCCACGACGTCTTTGTGGAGAAATTGATCGCTCGTATTGCGACGATCACCATTGGTGATCCGATGAATACCGATACCGACATCGGCCCACTTGTATCGCTGAAGCAGAAGCAGCGAGTGGAGAAGTACATAGCGCTCGGCCAAGAAGAGGGCGCGACGATCGCCTACCAAGGGACAACACCGCAGGACCCCGCTTTGGCCAGTGGGCACTGGGTCGCCCCGGTGATTTTCACTGACGTTACTAACGACATGAGGATCGCTCGCGAGGAGATCTTCGGACCGGTCCTCGCAGTGATTCGGTACGAGGATGACGAGGACGCAGTGCGGATCGCGAACGACAGTGAATATGGGCTATCGGCGGGGGTATGGAGTGCCGATAACCAGCGAGCCCTGGCTTTGGCGCGTCGACTTGATGCGGGGACCATCTGGATCAATGACTGGCACATGCTGGACTGCCAGCACCCATTTGGGGGTTTTAAGCAGTCGGGTCTCGGACGTGAACTAGGCCCCGATGCTCTGCGTGAGTATCTCGAGCCGAAGTTGATACGTGTCGACATGACAAATGACAGGGCTAAGCGCGCGTTCTCACTGGTTGTGTCTGCCCCTGCCTGACCACCGAACCCAACCGACTACTCGACGCATCTTCGGACGACGAGCAGCAGTCGCTCGCATCGCTGTGTTGCTGGACCGGCGCTGTCGCCGGCGGAGACTGCTCGTTACCTCGAACCTCGTCGATAAATAAACCTTGAGAAGGAGAATACCGATGAAGACAACAGCGGCAGTACTTCTAGAAGCAGGCAAGCCTTTCGAGATCATGGAGCTCGACCTGGAGGGCCCCGGCGACGGAGAGGTCCTGATCAACTACACCGCTGCGGGACTGTGTCATTCAGACCTGCATCTCACTGAGGGAGACCTGCCTCCGCGCTACCCCATTATCGGCGGACACGAGGGTGCGGGCATCATCGAAGAAGTGGGGCCAGGCGTCACCAAGGTCCAACCCGGAGACCACGTGGTGTGCAGCTTCATCCCGACCTGCGGTCATTGCCGTTACTGTTCGACCGGCAGGCAGGGCCTGTGCGATATGGGCGCCACTATCCTGGAGGGCTGTATGCCCGACGGGACATTCCGATTCCGCAGCGGTGGAACCGATTTCGGTCAGATGTGCATGCTCGGGACCTTTGCTCAGAAGGCCACTATCTCACAATATTCAGTGGTTAAGATCGACGACTGGATTCCGCTGGAGACGGCGGTCCTCGTGGGGTGCGGTGTACCTACCGGATGGGGCAGTGCCACCTACGCCGGTGACGTGCGGCCAGGAGACATCACCGTGGTGTACGGGATCGGTGGGATCGGCATCAACGCCGTGCAAGGCGCTGCGCAGGCCGGAGCCAAGTACATCGTGGCCGTCGACCCGGTGCCGTTCAAACGTGACATGGCCTCCAAATTCGGTGCTACACATGCCTTCGCAACCGCAGACGAGGCCGCCGAGAAGCTCAATGAATTGTCTTGGGGGCAGGGCGCGGATCAGGCAATCATCACCGTCGGGGTGGTGGACGAAGAAGTTGTCACCGCCGCATTCAATGCGATCGGCAAGGGCGGCACCGTGGTGGTGACGGGGCTGGCAGACCCCGAGAAGCTGACGGTGCATGTGTCGGGGATGGAGCTGGTGCTGTTCGGAAAGACCATCAAGGGAACCCTTTTCGGCTCCGCTAATCCACAGTACGACATCGTGCGGCTGCTTCGGCTCTACAACGACGGCCAGCTGCAGCTTGACGAGCTGGTGACCACCAAATATTGCCTGGAAGACATCAATCAGGGTTACCAGGACCTGCGCGATGGCAAGAACATTCGTGGAGTGATCGTGCACTGATCTACCGTGTGGACGGCGGGTATGGCCTTGAACAGAGTCATCTGCCATCCGGCTTGACCAGCTCGTGCTAGCGGCGCACGGTGCGGCTCAGTCGATGCGCGTGCCGGAGGAGTAATTGTCCCAGCACTGGCTGGCGTTCGGCATTGAACCGAGACTCGATACCCGTCAACGTGAGCGCGCCGACGGGATTGTGGTTCGTATCGAACACCGAGGCGGCCATACCCCAGGACCCTTCAACTAGCTGACCGGGATTGACGGCCCAACCGCTCTGTCGGGTGGCGCCGATACGATCCCAGACGGCATCGGTGCGAAAGCCGTTGCCCCACTCCGACTGTAGGTCGGCTCTATCCAGATAGGCATGAATCGTCTCGTCGGGCAGATAGGCCAGGACGGCCATTCCCGACGAGACGACTCCGAGCGGAAAACGCGCGCCCTGGTACAACACATGTGACCGGATCGGGAAGTCGCCGTCCTCGCTCAGCAGCACGACGGTGTGATCACCGCGGCGCAGCGAGAAGAACGCGCTCTCACCGGTTTCCCGTGCCAGTGCCGTCACATCGGCGGCCGCCTTCTCCGTGATGTTGTATCGGGGAGTGGACGTGGCACCGAGCACGTAGATCTCTGGCCCCAGGAACCACTGACCGGAGCGGGTGTCTCTTTCTACAAACCCTTCGATAGCAAGCGATTCCAGCAGGCGGTGCGCGGTGGCCCGTGGAATGTCGGTACGGCGCGCGAGTTCTGTGGTGCTGACGCCGGTTCCGGTTACGGCAGAGATCGCGCGCAGCAGGGCCGCGGTGCGGCGTACCACGCTGGGGGCCTCGGTCACCCAGCCTACGATACGCGTCCGCTGAGTGGATATTTATACGTTCTCGTGTTCATCCGGTGGGAGCATTGGACGCCATCCTTGCCGTGCTGCATGGTTTTCGGCCATGGTGGGGGTGCGCCGGTAAGTGGACGCCCGGCTGGGCATGGAGGTGGTTGTGAGCGACAAACGGACCGTCGAGCAGCGCGGTCTATGGTTCGAGGAGTTCGAGACCGATGTGTTGTATCTGCACCGGCCCGGTCGGACGATTACCGAGGCCGACAACGTCCTGTTCACGACGTTGACCATGAACACCCAGGCACTGCACCTCGATGCGGCGTTCTCGGAGGCGTTGCCACCGTTCAATCAGCGCCTGGTGAATTCGATGTTCACGCTGTCGACATTGGTCGGGTTGTCGGTCGCACAACTGACCCAGGGCACCATCATCGGGAATCTGGGATTCTCCAACATCGCTTTTCCTAAACCGCTGTTCCACGGAGACACGCTCTACGCGGAGTCCGAGGTGATCGATAAGCGCGAGTCCAAGAGCCGCCCGGGAGAGGGCATCGTCACCTTTATGCACACCGGCAGGAACCAGCACGGTGACGTGGTGGCAACAGCGTCGCGAAACACCATGGTGCGCAAACGTGCTGAAGGACAGGGTTAATGACACTTACGAACAGGGGACCGGGCTGGCTCTTCTGTCCCGCCGACCGTCCCGAGCGTTTCGAAAAGGCTTCTGTTGCTGCAGATGTGGTGATTCTCGATCTTGAGGACGGGGTGGCGGCCACCGACCGCGCAGCCGCCCGCGATGCGTTGATCAATACCCCACTGGATCCCACTCGGACAGTGGTCCGTCTCAATCCGGCCGGCACCGCCGATCACCTACTGGACGTGGAAGCGATCGCGCGGACCGCGTACACCACGGTGATGCTGGCCAAGAGCGAGTACGCGGATCAGGTCATCGCGTTGGCGCCGCTGAATGTGGTGGTGCTCATCGAAACTCCGCTGGGGGCACTCAACGTCGTTGAGCTGGTGCGGCCAGAGAACGCCGTCGCGGCGATGTGGGGCGCGGAGGACCTGTTCGCCGCTACCGGGGGCACCGACAACCGCTGGCCCAATGGCAGCTACCGCGATGTGGCACAACATGTTCGTTCCCGAGCTCTCTTGGCGGCAAAGGCATGTGGCCGGTTGGCATTGGACTCGGTTTACCTCGATATCAAGGACCTCGACGGATTGCGTGCGGAGGCAGATGATGCCGTGGCCGTCGGGTTCGATGCCAAGGTGGCCATCCATCCCACCCAGGTGAACGTCATTCGGGAGGCATACAGGCCGACCGAGGAGCGGGCGCGGTGGGCGCGCGACGTGCTCGAGCTGGCAGGTCGGGAACGTGGTGTCTTCCAATTCGAAGGGGCGATGGTGGATGCGCCCGTGCTCAGACATGCTCAACGGATTGTCGAACTGAGCACCGGAATTCAGGGTGGTGGCCCAGACACGTCGTTAGAGTCGTGCTCGATCCGTCCCACTGATCCGTGGACGGAGCACAGCGCTGCAGGTGGTGAAGCGGCACGATGAAGTCCTATGACGCCGGGCCGTTGACGTCCCCGATCATCGAGGAGACCATCGGGGAGAACTTCGAGCGCGTAGTCGGCACCTATCCGGATATCGATGCCCTCGTCGATGTGGCCGGCGGGAGGAGGTGGACCTACCGTGAGCTCGACGCCGAGATCAACCGCGTTGCGCGCGGGCTCATGTCGTTGGGGATCGGCGCAGGGGACCGCGTCGGAATCTGGGCGCCGAACTGCGCCGAATGGGTGCTGGTGCAATACGCCACCGCGAAAGTCGGCGCGATTCTGGTCAACATCAATCCGGCCTACCGAACCCATGAGCTGGCCTATGCGCTCAATCGGTCAGGGATCCGTACGCTGATTTGTGCTACGGCATTCAAGTCCTCCGACTACGTGACGATGGTGGACCAGGTGCGCCCGGATGTCTCCACCTTGCTCGACGTGGTGTTCATCGGGACGGACGACTGGGCCGATCTAGTGACGGGAGCCGACCGTGTCCCCGAGGCCGCGCTGCGCGACCGGATGTCGCAGCTGTCCAACACCGATCCCATCAATATCCAATACACCTCGGGGACCACGGGTTATCCCAAGGGTGCGACGCTGTCGCACCGCAACGTACTCAACAATGGGTACTTCGTGGCCGAGTCGATTCACCTCGGGGCCGGAGATCGTTTGTGCATCCCGGTGCCCTTTTATCACTGCTTCGGAATGGTTCTGGGCAATCTCGGATGCACGACACACGGTGCCACCATCGTCATGCCGGCACCGGGGTTTGATCCCGCGCGCACTCTCGACGCCATCGAACACGAGCGTTGCGTCGGGGTGTACGGGGTGCCCACCATGTTCATTGCCATGCTCGCCGATCCTGATTTCGCAAAGCGCAACCTGTCCTGGTTGCGGACGGGAATTATGGCTGGTTCGGTGTGTCCCGTCGAGGTGATGAAGCGATGCGTCGACGAGATGAACATGGCCGAGATCACCATCGCGTACGGCATGACCGAGACCTCGCCCGTCTCTTGCCAGACGCTGTTCGATGACGACCTGGAACGCCGCACTGCGACTGTTGGGCGTGTGCATCCGCATGTCGAGGTCAAAGTCGTCGATCCCGGCACCGGAGAGACAGTGGAGCGCGGGCAATCCGGAGAGCTGTGTACCCGTGGTTACTCGGTGATGCTCGGCTACTGGAACGATGAAGAGCACACCCGCG
Organism: Mycobacterium sp. NGS15; assembly: GCF_059813245.1. NCBI lineage: Bacteria > Bacillati > Actinomycetota > Actinomycetes > Mycobacteriales > Mycobacteriaceae > Mycobacterium > Mycobacterium sp. NGS15. The sequence goes on from NZ_JCALEF010000001.1 coordinate 608,623, forward strand.
AGGTGCTCGACACCGACGGTTGGATGCATACCGGTGACCTGGCGGTCATGCGAGACGATAGCTACTGCACCATCATTGGGCGGATCAAGGACATGGTGATACGCGGCGGCGAGAACATCTATCCGCGCGAGATCGAAGAGTTCCTACTCACCCATCCGGATATCGAGGACGTTCAGGTGGTCGGGGTTACCGACGAGAAGTACGGCGAGGAGCTGTGCGCGTGGCTCCGGATGCGGACGGGCCGTGCACCGCTCGACGCCGGCGCCATCCGCGCCTTCGCCTCGGGGCGCCTTGCGCACTACAAGATCCCGCGTTACGTGCACGTCGTCGACAGTTTCCCGATGACCGTGACGGGAAAGGTACGCAAAATCGACTTGCGGATACAGGCCATGGAACTTCTGGGATTACGAGAGCCGGGCCACGCACATGGGAAGTAGTACCTACGAACGATTCGTCGACCACATCGAGCGACGGTATGCGTTGTCAGTCCATGACTATGCGGATGTATGGCGCTGGTCTGTCGGCTCCGTTCCCCAGTTTTGGCGTGCGTTGTGGGAGTTCTTCGATGTTCCGGGACGTGGGTTACAAGACGGTGATGAGGGTGTGTTGGCCACTCCGGTAATGCCTGGGGCGCAATGGTTTCCGGGAACAGAGCTCAATTATGTGGATCCGATCCTGCGCCATGCGGATCAAGACGGGGCCGCCATCGTGGGTGTCAACGAGGCGGGGGAGCGTACCGAGATCGGCTGGCGCGAATTGCCCGGCCGCGTCGGCGCGGTGGCTGCTGCGCTGCGCCGTCTCGGCGTTAGCCGCGGTGACTGTGTGGCCGCGTATCTGCCGGATGTGCCCGATGCGATGGTGGCCTGTTTGGCCACCGCTGCGGTGGGCGCGATATGGGCGGGATGCGGGCAGGACTATGCCCCCGAGGGCGCGGCCGCACGGCTGGGGCAGCTCAATCCGAAGGTGCTCATCTCCGGTTCCGGGTACCGCTACAACGGCCGGTGGGTGGACAAGGGGCCCGACACCACCGAACTCCACCGTTTGTTGCCGGGCGACCCCGGGCTGATGCTCGAATTGCCGACGGGCAGTGCAGACCCGATCGTGGAGATGGTGCCATTCGATCATCCGATCTGGGTCTTGTTCAGCTCGGGAACCACCGGCAGACCCAAGGGCATCGTGCACGGCCACGGGGGCATGCTGCTGGAGCATCTCAAGGGTGTGGGGCTGCATTGCGATCTGGGGCGAAGTGACGTCTTCTTCTGGCAGACGGCGCTCTCCTGGATGATGTGGAACTTCCGGCTAAGCGGTCTTCTGGTCGGTGCCACCGTGGTCTGTTACAGCGGACACCCGTTGTATCCCAACGCGGATCGGCTGTGGGAGCTGCTGGAATCCGAGAAGGTGAGCTACTTCGGCACCAGTCCTGGACACTTACAGGCAGCCAAGAAGGCGAGGCTGGAGCCGTCGGCCGAGCACGACCTGAGTGCGCTGAAAACGTTGGGCAGCAGCGGTTCACCGCTTTCGGCCGATCTTTTCGACTGGGCGGGATCGTGTGTCGGCGTCGCTGTGTCCTCGCTCTCGGGTGGTACCGATGTTTGCACCGCATTCGCCGGCGGCACACCGGGGGTGCCCGCCCGGGCCGGCGAGTTGCCCGCGCGCTACCTGGGGGTGGATCTGCGCAGCTGGTCACCGGATCGCCGGTCTCTCATCGGGGAAGTGGGCGAGATGGTGATCCTGCAACCCATGCCGTGCATGCCGATCCGATTCTGGGGCGACCCCGACGGGTCACGGTACCGAGCTGCCTATTTCGATCATGAGTGGTCAGATGGTGGCCATCCCGGGGTCTGGCGGCACGGCGATTGGGTCACCGTCACCGATCGGGGATCGCTGGTCATTCATGGACGCAGCGATGCCACGTTGAACCGCAACGGAATCCGGATGGGCTCGGCGGATATCTACGAGGTCGTGGAATCAATGGACGAGATCGCCGAGGGATTCGTCCTCGGCGTCGACGGGCCCAACGCTGCCTACTGGATGCCGCTATTTGTCACCATGGCGGCGGGGCATGCCTTCGATACCGACCTGGGCGCGCGGATCGCGCGGGAGATCCGCGCCCGCTTGTCACCCCGCCATGTCCCCGACGAGGTGATCGAGGCTCCCGGAATTCCGCACACCCGCACCGGCAAGAAGCTCGAGGTGCCCATCGGCGGCGTGCTGGCCGGACGCGCGGATGTGTCCTTGGATCCGCGGTCGATCGATAATCCGGATCTTATCGACTGGTACCGCGAGCAGGGGCGCGGCCATCGCTGGTAGCCGGGGCATCTTGCGGGCGCCCGCGATGCCGCCTAGTATACCAATCGGTATACATCTGCCGATGGGTCGATTCTCTTGTACTACAGCGTCTTATCGGCGGAACTCAATGAGGAGGATTCCATGCCAGCACGAGCGGCCGACCGTTCACGTCCCCTGAAACTTCTCATCCTGGGGCGCACACTCGTCGCCTCGGGCAGCCTGCTGACGCCGAACTTGTTCGGGCGCGTTTTCCGGATGGAGGTCGCCGGAACGGCTGCAGTGCCCATGGGCCGTATGTTCGGCATTCGCAACGCGCTGCTGGCATTTGGATTGTCGCGCTTGGATGCGTTCACCGCCCCCCGCACATTCCTGAAGCTGAACATACTGACCGATGCGGTTGATGCGGCGGTGTTGGTCGCGGCCGGGCGCCGGGGCGAAATCGGAAGGTTCACTTCGATTGTCGGCACCGCAGTGGCACTATCCGCCGTCGCGGCGGGTGCTGCCTCGCTGGCCGCCCTACCGGCGCAATCGGGCTAGCCCCACGGCGAGTAGTTGGCGATCAGCTCTTCCTGTGGCGGGCGCTCCGCCTCCGGCACGTGTATCAGGTTGACCCGCACCCGGTACCACACCGAGCTCGGGCCACGCATGCCGTCTACGAGAACATCCTGCGGTTCAAGGAGTTTCGATACGTCGGGGTACTTGTCACGCCACTCGGCCAACGCGGCCTCGGCTTCCGGCTTGGTCTTCGTCCGCGCGATCTCGATGAGCGGCATCGTCGACCGCCGCCGTCCGTCGCGCGAAGCGCCCTTGGGCGCCTTTTCGGCTGGGCCGAGCTCTGCGGCCAATTCCAGCAGCTGGTCCAGCGTGCCGGTGGCGCCTTCCATGCCTTGCCACGGATCGCCGATATCGGCGAATCGTTCCCGCACCGTGGTCAGCGTGAATTCCGCGGGGCGGCAGCCTGCCACCTCGTCCCACCGCAGCGGCGTCGACACCCGGGCGTCCGGGACGGCACGCACCGAATAGGCGGAGGCCACCGTGCGATCCTTCGCGTTCTGGTTGAAATCGACGAACACCCCGTGGCGCTCCTCTTTCCACCATCGGCTGGTCGCGAGCTCCGGGGCGCGGCGCTCCACCTCACGGGCCACCGTCTCGGCGGCCAGCCGCAGCTCCCGGAAGGTCCGCCGTGGCGCGACGGGCGCATAGATGTGAAAACCCCGAGAGCCACTCGTCTTCGGCCAGGCTGTCAGCCCGTGATCCTCCAGGACCCCGCGGACGACAAACGCGACATCGAGGATCTGGCTCCATGGCACCCCCGGAACAGGATCGAGGTCGATGCGCAGCTCATCGGGGTGGTCCAGATCATCGGCGCGCACCGGGTGCGGATTGAGATCGACACAGCCCAGGTTGACCACCCAGGCCAGGGAGGCCGCGTCGGTGACGACGGCCTCGCGGGCGGAGGTCCCGCGCGCGTAGTGCAGCTCGGCTGAGGCGATCCAGTCCGGCCGTTTCTCCGGCACGCGTTTCTGGAACACCGCCTCCTGCGAGATGCCCTTGACGAATCGCTTCAGGATCATCGGCCGGTCACGTACTCCTCGCAGCGCCCCGTCGGCGACATCGAGGTAGTAGTGGACCAGGTCACCCTTGGTGACGGCCGCGGTGTTTTCCCCGCTGGGAAACATCACCTTGTCGGGGTGCGTGATGGTGACCTCACGCCCCGCGACCTGCAGCACGACCTCTGCCATGGCGCCATCGTAGGGCTGTAGACCGACTTTCTTGGAGGTACTTGGTGACGTGCCCCCGACCGACCGGTTGGCTGTGCCGCTGAGAGGGAGGTCACATAGGCTGTCGATCATGTCGATCACCGCCGAACGGCCGCTCTTCTCGAAACTTCAGACTCTTGCGAAGCGCGGTGGCGCTGAGCTGCATTATCTCCGCAAGGTCATCGAGGCGGGCATGCTCAAATTGGATCCGCCGAACGTGCTGGCGGGCATCGTCCGCGACTTCTACCGGTTCGGCGAGATCGGTGCCGTACCGGCGTTCGGCGCCCACCGCAGCCCGTCGCGCACCGCGATCATCGACGACGAGGGTTCGCTCACCTACGCAGAGCTGAACGACTCGGTGAACGCCCTGGCTCACGGCCTGAATCGTCTCGGTATCAAGGGCGGCGACGGGGTCGCGATCCTGGCGCGTAACCACCGTTGGTTCATCATCGCCAACTACGCAGCGCATCGCGCCGGCGCCCGCGTCATCCTGCTCAACACCGACTTCTCGGGACCGCAGACCAAGGAGGTCGCCGAGCGTGAAGGCGCCCGCGTCCTGATCTACGACGCCGAGTACGCCGAGTTTTTGGACGGGTACCGCCCCGAGCTGGGCCGGATCATGGCGCTGCCCACCAACCCCGAGAACCCGGACCAGCCGGCCTCCACCGACGAGACCATCGCGTCGGTGATCAAGCGCAACAGCACGACGCCGGCGCCGCGGCCGTCTAAATACTCGTCGTTGGTGATTCTGACCAGCGGCACCACCGGAACCCCGAAGGGTGCCCCGCGCAAGCTGGCGCTGACCTTGGCGCCTGTCGGCGGCATGTTCTCGCATGTGCCGTTCCGTTCGGGGGAGGTGACGTCCGTGCCCGCCCCGATGTTCCATGCGCTGGGCTATCTACATCAGAGCCTGGCGCTGACGCTGGGTTGCACGCTGATCTTGCATCGGAAGTTCAAGCCCGAGAACGTGCTTGCCGATATCGAGAAGTTCAAGGTGACCGCCATCGTGGTGGTGCCGGTAATGCTCAATCGCCTACTCAACGCCCTCGATGAGACGGAGAGCAAGCTCGACTTGTCCTCGCTGCGCATCGTTTTCGTGTCCGGGTCGCAACTCGGTGGCGAGCTCGCGGCGCGGGCTCTGGACACGCTGGGACCGGTGATCTACAACCTGTATGGCTCGACCGAAGTCGCCTTCGCCACCATCGCGCGGCCCCAGGATCTCGCCATCAACCCGTCCACGGTGGGCCCGGTCGTCAAGGGTGCGACCGTGAAAATCCTTGACGACGAAGGAAAGCCAGTATCGCCAGGCACCGTCGGCCGGATCTTCGTCAGCAACGCGATCCCGTTCGACGGCTACACCGGTGGTGGGCACAAGCAGATCATCGACGGTCTGATGTCCAGCGGCGACGTCGGCTACTTCGACGAGCACGGGCTGCTGTATGTGTCCGGACGCGATGACGAGATGATCGTTTCGGGCGGCGAGAACGTCTTCCCCGCCGAGGTCGAAGACCTCATCAGTGGGCACCCGGATGTCATCGAGGCCACCGCGCTCGGTGTCGACGACGCGGATTGGGGAGCACGGTTGCGGGCGTTCGTGGTTCGTCACCCCGAATCGACGGTGGACGCCGACAGCATCCGTGCGTACGTGCGCGACAACCTGGCGCGCTACAAAGTGCCGCGTGACGTCGTGTTCCTGGATATCCTGCCGCGCAACCCTTCCGGCAAGATCCTCAAGCGCCAACTGCGCGACCTGGAGGTGTAACGCATGTCTCGGGAACACGACCGTGCCTATGACGTGGTCCTTTACGGGGCGACGGGATATGTGGGGAAGCTGACCGCGCTCTACCTGGCGGGCCGAGTTGAAGCCACCGGGGCGCGCATCGCACTGGCGGGACGCAACACCGAAAAGCTTGCCGCCGTGCGTGATGGGTGTGGTCCGGCGGCGCGAGATTGGCCGTTGATCGAGGCTGACGCCACGCGCCCGGCGACGCTGGCGGCGATGGCCGCTTCTACCCAGGTGGTTATTACCACCGTCGGGCCGTACACGAAGTATGGGCTGCCGTTGGTGGCCGCGTGCGCTGAGGCGGGAACCGACTATGCGGATCTGACCGGTGAGGTCAACTTTGTCCGGGAGAGCATCGACGTGTACGGCAAGCAGGCCGCTGACACCGGTGCCAGGATTGTGCATTGCTGTGGATTTGATTCCATCCCCTCGGATCTGAGCGTGTATGCGTTGTACCGGCGGGCTCAGGAAGACGGCACCGGCGAGCTGCTCGAGACGACCTATGTGCTGAGTAAGTTCCGTGGTGGTGTCAGCGGTGGTACGGCGGCGTCGATGGTCGAGGTGATGGAGGCCAGCGCCGAGGATCCGGAGGTGCGTCGCAACTCTCAGGATCCGTACTCGCTGAGCCCGGATCGCCCGGCCGAGCCGGAGGTGGGGCGTCAGCGTGAGTTTCAGACGCTCCGTGGCGAATCTGTGGCGCCGGAGTTGGCGGGTAAATGGCTGGGGGCCTTCTTCATGGGGCCGGTCAACACCCGGGTTGTGCGACGTAGCAACGCATTACTGGACTGGGGTTATGGAACCCGTATGCGTTATCGCGAGGTGATGAGTCTGGGAAGCTCGGTGGTTGCGCCGATCGCCGCGGCCGCGGTCACGGGTTTCCTGACAGCGGGTTTCGGTCTGGGGACGCGGGTGCCTATGCCGAAATTCGTTGCCCAGCGCCTGCTGCCCAAGCCGGGTTCGGGCCCCAGTGAGCGCACCCGGAACAAGGGCCATTACCGGGTCGAGACCTACACCACCACAACCGAGGGTGTGCGTTATCGGGCGGTCATCGCGCAGGAAGGCGATCCCGGTTACAAGGCGACCGCGGTGCTGCTGGGCGAGAGTGGCTTGACCCTGGCACTTGACCGCAGCGAATTACCAGACCGGCTAGGGGTTTTGACGCCCGCGGCCGCCATGGGTGACCCGCTGCTGAAACGGCTGCGGGTGGCCCAGGGCGTGACCGTCGAAGTCGAACGCCTCTAGTAACCACCGCTAAACGAAGGAGTGGGTGTATGTCCGTATCAGTGGTAGAGGCAGGACCTCAGCAGATCAGTCGCTCAGTCGAGGTGTCTGCCCCGGCGACGGAATTGTTCGGCATCGTCGCAGACCCGCGGCGTCACCACGAACTCGACGGATCGGGCACTGTCGGCGAAAACATCCGCACGCCTGACCATCTCGAGGTGGGCTCGCGCTTTTCCACCGGAATGCGGATGTTCGGGCTTCCTTACCGCATCACCAGCACCGTCACGGCACTCGAACCCGACAGGGTCGTCGAATGGCGGCATCCTCTGGGCCACCGGTGGCGCTGGGAGTTTGACGCACTATCGCCGACCAGCACACGTGTCACCGAGACATTCGACTTCCGCAATGCCGGCCCGGTACAAAACCTGTTGAACTACAAGCTGGCCGGTTTTATCAAGGGAAACACCCGAGGGATCGAGGCCACGCTGACCCGACTTCACAGTCGGTACAGCTAGCCGACAACGGGCCTACCGGGGCGCCGATTACCCGGCAGACTCCTTGGCAACTCGGGTGGCCGGCTTGTGATCCATCGCCTCCAGCACCGTCACGATCTCGTTGACGACCTCGCTGGCGCGTTCGTTGGGCAGCATGTGGCCCGAACCTGGGTAGGTACGCAGTTCGTTGGTTTGCAGGGCCGCGGCGATGATGCGTGAATCGCCTGCTGGAGTGAGGAAGTCGCGCGCACCTGCCAGTACTGCGGCGGGCTTGCCGCGGTAGGCGCTCAGGCCTTTGGTCAAGTCCTCGTGGAGCACCATGCTCTCGGCGGCATCCTTGTAGCTCTGCGGGGACCCCGAACGGATCTGGTCCCAGACTCGGCTTACGTCATAGGGACGTGGGTCGCGTCCAAACACCAGCGTCGAGATGATGGGGCGCATGAGGTAGCCCTGCTGGAGGAACCAGCCTTGCGCGACGACACCCAGGATCACCGCCTTGACTACCTCGAAAACCGGCGGGACGACCCGGAGCCGGTGCAGAAGCCTGCCCGCGGAGGTGGCCACGAATACCGCACCGGAAATCCGCTGGGCCACGAGTTCGGGATGATATTCACCGAGACCCATCATGGTCATGCCGCCCATGGAATGGCCGACGATCACGATCTGCCCCGTGGGAATCTCTGCGTTGATGAAATCGGCAGCATCCGTGGCCAGTTGGGGAACATTCACGGTGCCCCCGGGCGCTGGATCGGACTTGCCATGGCCCCGGTGGTCAAGCGCGATGACCCGTAGTTCGGGATTGCGCTCGTGTAGGGGACCCGCTACGTCATCCCAGGCCTCGCGATTCTGGGTCCAGCCGTGCAGGAATAGGACTGTCACAGGCGCTGCACGGTTCCCGGTATCGGAGAACCCGATTTGGGTGCCATCGGCGGCGGTGAAAAATCCCTCGTTCAGGCGCCAGCCGGTCTCGACAGCGGAATTACGGGTCACGCGGCAGTCCTAACAGTCGCTCGGCAATGATGTTGAGCTGCACCTCGGAGGTGCCGCCGTAGATGGTGGTGGCGCGGCTAGCTAGAAGATAGTCCGCCCAGCGGCCTTGCTCCTGCTCGGAATCGCCGATGGCGCCATCTTGTCCGAAATGGTTGACGACGAATTCGGCGTATCCCTGCCCCGTGCGCATGCCAAGGAGTTTGGAGACCGCTGCCGAGGGCATCGGGTCGCCACCGGCAAGGGTGAGCAGGGTCGAGCGCAGGTTCAGCAGCTTCACCCCGTGTCCTTCGGCGATGAGCTGTCCCGCCCGGTCGCGCGCGACCTCGCTGAGCTCGCTCTTGCCGACGAAGGCCACCAGGTCATCCAGGCTGGCCAGGAACGGCAGATCCGAGCTGCCGATCGAAACTCGTTCCGCCGTTAGCGTGTTGCGGCTGACCTCCCAGCCCCGGTCGACCTGGCCGACCACCAGCTCATCCGGCACGAAGACGTCGTCGATGAACACCTCGTTGAACAGCGCGCCGCCGGTCATCTCGCGCAGCGGCCGAACGGTGACGCCCTCGCTCTTCATGTCGATGAGGAAGTACGTGATGCCGTTGTGTTTGGGCGCGGCCGGATCCGTGCGGGCCAGGCAGGCGCCCCAGTCGGCGAACTGCGCCACCGAGGTCCAGATCTTCTGGCCGGTGAGGCGCCAGCCACCGTCCACCTTGACGGCCTTGGTCGACAGAGCCGCGAGGTCTGACCCGGCGCCGGGCTCGGAAAACAGCTGGCACCACATCATCTCGCCACGGAAGGTGGGAGGCAGGAACCGCTGCTTCTGTTCCTCGGTGCCGTACGCGACGATGGACGGCACGAGCCAGGTCGCGATGCCGAGCTGCGGCCGACGCACCTTTCCGGCGAGGAACTCCTGGGAGATGATCACCTGCTCGATGGGCGACGCGGCGCGTCCCCATGGCGTGGGCAGGTACGGCAAAACCCATCCGCCTTCGGCGATGGCCGCGTTGCGTTTTCCGGACGGAATCTCCTTGAGCGCGGCGACCTCGGCGCGAATCTCTTCGCGCAGTGCCTCTGTTTCCGGGGCCAAGTCGATATCCACCTTGCGCAGGCCGTGCTCGACGGCGGTGCGCACCACGGTCGCCGGTGCACTGCCGGAACGGCCCAGGGCGGCAATGAGACCCAGCGCTCTGCGGTAGTAGATGTGGGCATCGTGTTCCCAGGTGTAGCCGATACCTCCGTGCACCTGAATGCAGTCCTGCGCGCACTGTTGGGCGGCCGCCGGTGCCAGCGTGGCGGCGGCGGAGGCCGCGAACTCCACCACGCCGGCGTTCTCGTCGGCGTCGTCGAGGGCGCGCGCGGCATCCCATACGGCCGCGGTGGCGCGCTCGGTGACGGCGGCCATGGTGGCGCACTTGTGCTTGATGCCCTGGAACTGTCCGATGGGACGGCCGAATTGCTCACGCACCTTGGCGTATTCGGATGCGATATCGGTGGCCCAGCGCGCGACGCCGACGGCCTCGGCCGAGATGATCGTGGCGATGATGCTGGTGGCGCGGGCATCGGTGAGGTTGGATAGCACGCGGTCGGCGGGAACCTGCGCCCCGGTCGCCGTCACATGCGCGACCGGCCGGAGCCGGTCCACACTCTGCTGCGGGGCGAGGCTGACGTCGTCGGCGCTCAGAACCACCCATACCCGATCGGCGCCGACAGAAACGGGCACCACCACATAGGCCGCAGACGCGGCCGACAGCACTGAACGAGCCTGCCCATCCACGGTAAGGCCCCCACCGGAAGTCGTTCCGGTGAACGACGATGCGGAGGAGAAGGTGGCGATGGACGCACCCGAGGCGAGATCGTTGAGCAGCGGATGGTCGGGATCATGGGCGCTGATGAGCGCGCTCGCGATCACCGACGGGACGAACGGTCCGGGCACGGCTCCCCGTCCGAACTCGGCCACCACGATCGCGAGCTCCAGTGCGCCAAATCCCTGGCCGCCAACAGATTCGGCGAGATGCACGGAGGTAAGACCCTGGTCGGCAGCAGCCTTCCAGAACGGCGGAGGCCACGGCAATGGCGTCTCGAGGGTCTCGTGGAGCAGCTCGGAGGGCACCACACGTTCGACGAACGCATGCGCCGAATCCGCAAGTGCTACATGCTCACTGTTGATGGCGATAGGCATTGGGCTGCTTCCTAACTATTCGGCGCTGGGCTCGCTGTGGCTGGCTCGGTCCTCGTAGGCGGCTCGCGCGGAGGTGCCATGGGCGTCGAGCATGAAGTGATCCATCCCCAGTGATCGTGCTGCCGGACCGTACAGCGCTCGGGGCAGCATGGCGGTTGTCCGCAGCAGTGGGCCGAGTTTCTTGGGCACCATGACGGGGAACTTGCCCCTGCGCACGGCCTTCAGTACGCCGGCGGCAATGTCTTCGGGCTGAACGATTCCCAGCAGCCAATGCTCGTCGAGGCCGGCGACTAGCTCGGTGTTGACCACGCCGGGCATCACGCAGACAACGGAGATGTTGTCGTCCTTGAGTTCGAGGGTCAGTGACTCGCACAGACCGACCACCGCCCATTTCGTCGCGCAATAGGTGGCCAGTCCGGGCACACCCATCTTGCCTGCCGCCGACGCGATGTTGACGATCACGCCGCCACCACGCGGCTTCATCCGGGTGACGGCGAGCTGGCTGCCCCACATGACGCCGCGCACGTTGATGTCCAGCTGGCGCTGGATGGATTCGAGTGATTCTTCCCCGAACGGGGTGATGGGCATGATGCCGGCGTTGTTCACGATCACGTCGACGGGTCCGACGGTGGCTGCGATGGTGTCGAAAAAGGCCTCGAAACTGCCATAGTCGGTCACGTCGAGCGGAAGGCCGATGGTGCCGTGTCCGATCTCGGCGGCGGTGTTCTCACACAGCTTCTTGTCGATATCGCCGATCGCGACCTTCGCGCCTTCGGCGGCGAACGCCGTGGCGATGGCCCGTCCGATTCCGCGAGCTCCGCCAGTGATGGCGACGACCTTGCCCGCAAGTTGCACGGTTCTTCCCATTCGTCCTCCCACGCCATTGTGGTATCTGTTGTACGAATTTTACGAATTCTGCTTAGTGTAAATCTTCGGGCGCCAGCCTAGCGCACCCGGTCAGCTAGGGGCATCCCCTCATGTATACGCCGGCAGTTGTCGATTGCATGCTCCAGGTAACGCGTCATGGTGTCGGCGGTGAACCACGTGACATGCGGTGTGAGCACCACATTGGGCAGCGCCAACAGCGGGTTTTCCGGCGAGATCGGCTCGTGCGCAAAGACATCGAGACCCGCGGCACCGAGCGGTCCCTGCCGTAGCGCTTCGGTCAGCGCCGCCTCGTCGACGACGGCGCCGCGCGAAGTGTTCACCAGGACAGATCCGGGTTTCATCCGGGCCAGGGCCGCGGCGCCGAGCAATCCGGAGCTGGCTTCGGTCAGCGGCAGATGCAGGGACACGATATCGCTGCTGGTCAACAGGTCATCGAGGCTGCGCCAGCCCGTGGAGCCGTCATCGCGGGTGCTGGTGTGCACGACGGTGGCACCCATCGCCAGCAAGGTCCGTTCCAGGGTCTTGGCGATATTGCCGTATCCCACCAATCCGACTGTGCAGGAGCCGATATCGCGAACGGTATCGCCGAGAGACTGATCGGTGGGCCAACCGCGGCCGGCCCGAATGTCGCGGTCCAGCCGTGGCAGCTGTCGCAGGGCCGCCAGCATCAACAGCAGCGCCCCCTCGGCGACCGACGGTGCGTTGGCGCCCGGCATGTTGGCGACGGCGACACCCTGCGCGGATGCGGCGTCCAGAGCAATGGTGTTCACGCCCGCGCCGAACTTGTGGATCAGCCGTAGCCGTTCGCCCTTCGCGACGTCGTCGGCGGACAGCGGACGAAGCACATGCCAGAGCACCGCGGCGTGCGGCAGTTCTTCGTAGAAGGCGTCGTCATCGTCCTCGGCGCAGAAATGGACGTCAAGCCAATCGGTGTGCGGTGCAAGCTGTTCACGGACGCGCGGACCGCCCGGAAAGTGCGCGAGAACTCTCACCCGATGATCTTCGCGCGAGCGGCTCATCTCAGCCCCACCGCGTGCTTGCCCACTCTGCGATGGTATCTGCCTGCTCCTGGCGAGCCCCGGGGTTCTGGAAGTAGTGGTCGGCGTCGATGGAAGCCTGGGACTTGTCGGTCGAGCCCAGCGCGTCATGGATGTGCTGGGCGTCCGAGGGGAAGACGCCGGTATCGCCATCGGCGTTGATGACCAAGGCGGGGACGGTGACATCGGCCAGATGTGGTTCGGCGCGGGTCTGGGCGTGCGACAGGCTCCACATGCCGAGCCAGTTCTTCAGCGTGGTGGCACAACCGATTCCGAAGGTGGAGCGGTTGGCCTTGACCGGCACTCCCGCATAGCAGAGGTTGGCCGGGCGTTTGGTGGGCTCCAGGGTGGGGTCGACCATGCGGGGATCGGCCCAAGTGCGGTGCACGGTGAAGGCGCGGTCGCTGAAACCGGCTGCGCGCACCCGCGCGAGTTCGTCGAGTGCCCATGCGGTGATCCGGTGATTACGCGCCACCTGGCCTTCGCGGTACTTGGCAACGAAGGCAGGGGAGTACGCGGGCCCGTTCTCCTCGTTGAACAAGTCCAAGGCCGGGTCGGTGGAGGCCGGGTCGCTCTCGTCGACCACCGAGGCGTCCATCCAGTCGGTCAGCACATCGGGGCGGCCGAGGTGGGCGGCGCTGGCCACGTAGCCCGATGCGGCGGGCAGGCTGTCCAGGCCCTCGGCCGGGCGCATGCCCTCCAGCGGTGTCACCTTGGGAGCCACCGCCTGCGACTGGTAGGCCGCCATCAGCGAGCCACCCCCCGAATTGCCCAGCAGTAGCACTGTTTCCACGCCCGCCTGTTCCTGTAGCCAGCGCACCCCCACGCCGATGTCCACCAGCGCGTGGTCAAGTAGGAAGTGACTTTCGAATCCCCGGAATCGGGTGTTCCAGCCCAGGAATCCGTACCCATGCCGGGCCAGGTATTCGGCGATGTAATGCTCGGAGAAGTCGATCTGATAATGGGTGGCGATGAAGGCAATCTTGGGCGTGGTGCCGGCCGCCCGGTGATACAGACCCTGGCATGGATGCCCACCGGCGCCGTTGCGTCCCGCGGTCGGCGAGGGCAGCCCGATAAAGTCCCGCACGATCGTCGTCATGTTCAGCAGACCTCCTTGGAATAGATGGCGCGGTAACAGATTCCGGCCAGGGTGTCTATGCAGGCATCGTCGTCGACGGTGGCGGCATTGCCCTGGCTGAGCTGGTTGTAGGCGAACTGGTTCATCATCGAGACGATCGCGGTGGCCATGAGATGCGGATCATTGCCTGGGCTATAGCCGTCACGCTGTGCCCGTTTGATGGTGGTAGTGAGGAAATCGATGGGCTCGGAACATATTTGATTCCAGAACTCGGCGAACTCAATACTGATCATGGCCATCTGCGACACGCTGATCATCTCGGCCAACTGGTGGCGCCAGGTGAGCCAGTGCGCGGTAGCGATGTCGCGTGCGCGCTGTTTATCTGTCTGTGCCCGTGGCTCGGCTACCAGCGAGGAGACCCGCTCCTGCGCCTCGGTGCGAAATCGCATGGCCCACTGCGCGACCATCGCTTCTTTGGAGTCGTAGTAGTTATAGAACGAGGCCGTGGACCGGCCGGCCTCACTGGCAATATCGGCGACGGTGGTGGCAAGGATTCCCTTGCGGGCGATCACGGTTCGTGCGGCCTCATCGATCGCGGCCTGCGTTTGACGGCCTCGTACGGTGGGTTGGACCACGCTCACCCCTGTCTGCTCGCCACACGGTATTGACCCGTTTCTGAATCTGATGTTAGATTCAGATTAGCGTACAACGCAAGGCTGTCATGCGGTCGGATCAAGGAGGCTCCCCATGACGATGATCAAACCGAACAACCCCAACTCCGAATTTGAGTTTGGTGGTTTCAACCATGTGGCGCTTGTGTGTTCGGATATGGAGCGCACCGTCGACTTCTACACCAACGTGCTGGGCATGCCGCTCATCAAGTCGCTCGACCTGCCCATGGGGCAGGGGCAACACTTCTTCTTCGATGCCGGTGGTGGCGACAGTCTGGCCTTCTTCTGGTTCAAGGATGCGCCGGACGGCGTCCCGGGGATTTCGGCCCCGGCCGCCATTCCGGGAATCGGCGACATTATCAGCGCCGTCAGCTCCATGAACCACATCTCGCTGCACGTTCCCGCCGAAAAGTTCGACGAGTACCGCGTCAAGCTCAAGGCCAAGGGTGTGCGGGTGGGGCCCATTCTCAACCACGACGAGAGTGAGTTCCAGGTATCGAAGGAACTGCACCCGGGCGTGTATGTGCGGTCGTTCTACTTCCTGGACCCTGACGGGATTACCCTCGAATTCGCATGCTGGACCAAGGAGTTCACTGCAGCGGATGTGCGTGTTGCGCCGAAGACGGCCGCCGAGCGCACCCCGCGGGAGGTCGCTACCGCCTGACCGGCTCGAGGAGACGGGTAAGCACGACGACAAGCTCGTCTGCGCCGAGCTTCAATTGGCCGGTTACCCAGGCCGCGAGCGTCTGACCGACACCGCCGACGGCGAAGTAGGCTGCGGCGCGCATTGATTCGTCGTTTGGCAGCTGATATGTCTTGTTCAGATGCTGGCCGGAGAGGGCGGCAAAAAGTTGTTCTGCCGCGCTACGGCGTTGTGCGATAACCGAATTAGCGGGATTGCTGCCGAACAGTAGGTGGCCGATCCGAGGATCGGCCCCGATGACGTGCACGATATTGGCGATGCCTGCCGCCGTCTTCTCGCGTAGCGGCGCGGCGTCGACGGCTTTCTGGGTGGAGGTGGCGACCTCGCCGATCACACCGTCGTACACCTGCGCCGTCAGCTCGTCGAGATCGGCGAAGTTTTCATAGAAGTACCGGGCGACTACGCCGGCGTGCTTACACACACCGCGGACCGTCACATTGGGCGCAGGACCGGAGGTCAGCAGGTCCAGGCCTGCCTCCAGGAGCCGGTTCCGGCGCTCGGCCTGGCGGTCAGGGGCCTGCACGCCTCCATAAACCCGCGATGACGTCACCACTACATCTTGACAGGTGGCACCCCGCTGGAAGATATTTGAGAACAAGCGTTCGCAGATTAAGGGGTCAACGGTGACAATCGAACGGGTGTCAGAGGTCGATCAATCGATCGTCGGTGACGGAGGTCCGGGTACGCGGAGTCGTCGTGACGAGCCGGTACCTCCCCCTGCACGTCTGTCTCCGTGGTGGTCCTGGCGGCGCCAGAGCAATATGGCCGACAACCTGATGGGGTTGGCCCTGCTGGGAGGCCCGGCCAACATCGTCATGCAGTTGGCACGCCCCGGCGTCGGGTACGGCGTCGTCGACAGCAAGGTGGAAAGTGGCCGCGCCGATCTGCACCCCGTGAAGCGGGCCCGTACCACCTTCACCTTCCTGGCGGTGTCGTCCTTGGGGAGCCCGGAGCAGAAGGCGGCATTCCGGAAGGCGACCAATCGTTCCCATGCGCAGGTTCGCTCGGCCCCGGGGGACCCGGTGCAGTACAACGCCTTCGACCCGGAACTGCAGAAATGGGTAGCGATCTGCCTCTACAAGGGATTCGTCGATGTGTACGAGGCCTTCGTAGGTCCGATGCCGGCTGATATGGCCGAGCGGTGTCTGCAGGAGGGTGCCGTCATGGGGACGACGCTGCAGATGCCCCTCGCGATGTGGCCGAAGTCCTGCGCGGAGTTCGATGCGTACTGGGAGCAGTCGTTGGATCAGGTTCATATCGACGATCACGTGCGGCCGTACCTGTACCGGATCATTTCCGCGACCATTGCGGTGCCGCGGTTCATGCGTCGGCCGGTGGGTGCCTTCTCGCGACTCATCTCGACGGGATTCTTGCCGCAGCGGTTCCGGGACGAGATGAGGCTGCCCTGGAACCCGGCGCGCGAGCGAACCTTCCGGGCCGTCGTCAGTGTCCTGGGTATGGCCAATCGCCTGCTGCCTAACGGGCTGCGACGTTTCCCCTTCAACGCGCTCATGCTCGATCTCGACTGGAGAATTCGCACCGGTCGCGCACTGGTCTGAACAGTATTGGGCTAACAAACGTATCCAGTTAGCGGCGTGACGTGGACCGGCCCAGCCCGTTGACCATATGGTTCACTGCCATTACCACAATTACTGGATGTCCCTTCTGTTTGTGAGCAAAATCTGTTAGGTCGCCGATTGGCGACCCGATGACGCCCTCGCTGCCCTCGGCGCTTCCGCATCTCTGCTCGCAGACGTTGCACAGCTGCTTCTATTGCTCGCTATGGGCATTGCTGGTGTGCCGCTCCACGACGTTTGTAGTGAGCTAATTTTGTACGTCTTGAACTTTGCTCGACCTGACGGATTCTGACATATGTCCAGTTCAAAGTCGATTTAATACTTTTCGGATAAGAACAAGCTGTACATTTCACCCCTCGGCCGGTGAGCTCGATCACAATTGCAGGCCTTCTGCGGTGAGATGTTGCCCGGTGACGGCTCCCTGGATACATTCCCTTCTGTACGAAACTGGGTAACGAGCGTTTCACCTTTAGCGCCGCGACCGATCTGATTCGTTCGCGCGATGGTTGTCATCGTCGGGTTGCACACGGACTTCGGCGTCTGGCGCTTCATCACATAAGGCTTGTAGTTTTTGCTGTTGGGGCTGCTCTGGAAGGACACGCTCGTGGTCGCGGTGAACGACGGCTCGCCTGCGCCGACCCGGCTGAGGGGCCGGATCGGCAGTGTCCGACGCCCGCGCCGGTCCCCCGTAGTCGGTCAAACCTCCGCGGGGCACCGGGCCGCGCAATGGGGAGATCGCTACACCCGGTGGCTGATGGTCACGGACACCCTCGTCGTTGCGGTCGCCGGCTGGACCTGGATCGAACTGCGCAACGCCACCAACCCGATGACCCCCGCCGAGCTGTGGATCAGGATTGGCTTCTTTTCCTACTGGGCATTGCTGCTGGGTGTGTACCGCAGCAGGGCACCGCATCTCATGGGCAGTGGTGGCGACGAATACCACCGGGTACTGCGTGCCACATTCCACATGTTCGGTCTTTTCGCCATCGTCAGTGTGCTGTTCAAATTCAACGTCTCGCGTTTCGCGCTGGGGATGGCGCTCATCGTCGGGATTGTGTTCCTCCTGCTCAACCGCAAACTCAGCCGCAGCTGGCTCAACCGGCAGCGTGCGCGCGGCAAGCAGATTTTCAGGGTGGTGGTGCTCGGCGGCGACACCGCGGCGCTCAACCTCGCCGAGGCATTCGGGCGCGACACCGCGCTCGGATATCGCGTTGTCGGCGTGTGTGTTCCCGGATATTTGGGTGCACCAGGCCAGAACATCGAGGTCATCGACCGGGTGGTCCCCATTCTCGGCTCGGAGGACCGCATTGTCGCCGCGGTCATGGAGGCCGGTGCGGACACTGTGGCGGTGACTGCCACCGAGCAGCTCGGCCCCGAGAAGATGCGCGAACTGGCCTGGCGGCTCAGCGAGATCGGCGTCAATCTGCTGGTGGCTCCCGGCGTGTTCGACGTCGACCAACCCCGGGTTCGCGTGCGACCGGCCGGCTCCGTGCCGCTGATCCATCTCGCAGAGCCTCAATACGAGGGCGCTTCGCGCATGCACAAAGTTCTGTTCGACCGCGTTGGTGCCTTGCTGCTCATCATCGGATTCAGCCCCATCCTGTTGGCCTGTGCCCTCGCCGTGAAGCTGCAGTCGCGTGGACCGGTGTTCTACTCGGCCGAGCGCATCGGCGTGAGCTCCAAGCCGTTCCGGATGATCAAGTTCAGGTCCATGGTGGCCGGGGCCGACCAGATGGTCGCTGCGCTGATGGTCCAAAACGATGGCGCGGGACCGCTTTTCAAGATGCGTGAGGACCCGCGGGTTACCACGGTGGGCAGGTTCCTGCGCCGCACCAGCCTCGATGAACTACCGCAGCTGTTCAACGTGCTGCGGGGCGAGATGAGTCTGGTGGGCCCCCGTCCGCCGCTGCGCCGCGAGGTGGAGGAGTACACCGACGTGATCAAGCGCCGGCTCCTGGTCAAGCCCGGGATGACCGGTTTGTGGCAGGTCAGTGGGCGTTCCGATCTGCCGTGGGATGAGGCGGTGCGACTGGATCTGTCGTATGTCGAGAATTGGTCCATGGTGTCCGATGTCTCCATCCTGTGGCGCACGTTCCGCGCGGTGGTGCGCAGCGACGGGGCTTACTAGCGCGTCATCGAGGCGCCCACGCATGTCAATCTAGTTGTCACAGTCGCGGAGTATTGTCGCGACCATGCGTACCGATCGCGACAACTGGGATATCAATACAAGCGTCGGCTCCACCGCCCTGTTCGTGGCGGCTAGTCGGGCACTTGAGGCCACCAAACCCGCACCGCTGGCCGTGGATCAGTACGCGGAGGTGTTCTGCCGCGCCGCAGGCGGGGAGTGGGCCGACCTGGTCGCCGGTGGCGGGCCCGAACATCCTTTGCGTTCGGACGAATTCGGACAATACTTCGTGAGCTTTCAAGGTGCTCGCACCCGCTACTTCGACAACTACTTCGGTAGGGCTATCGACGCCGGGGTCAAGCAGGTGGTGATCCTGGCATCGGGCCTGGACTCCCGGGCCTATCGACTCGACTGGGCTCCCGGGACGACAGTCTTCGAGTTGGATCAGCCTCTGGTGCATCAATTCAAGCGTGAAGTACTCGCCGAGCACGGCGCCGAAGCCAAGGCGTCTCGCCAGGAGATCTCCGTAGACCTCCGCGAGGACTGGGGTAAAGCACTGCAAGACAAGGGTTTCAATCCATCGGAGCCGTCGGCATGGATTGTTGAAGGACTGTTGATCTATCTGCCGGCCGACGCACAGGAACGACTGTTCGAGTCCATCGATCAGCTGGCCGCTCCGGGCAGTTTCGTGGGTATTGAGCAGATGGCGACTTACGCCGACGTGGTCTTCGGCATGCTGGTGGCGGGCGCCAATGCAAGCGGAGACCAGGCGAATTCTGACTTCTTTTCTCTGATCTACAACGAGCAGCGCAGTGAAGCCACCACGTGGTTCCATTGCCACAATTGGGATTCGGAGCGCACCGAGCTGCTGGACTACTTGAATGTCTCGGGACGTACGTTGCCGGAGCCGAGCCAACCCGCGTGGTACATGTTCAACTCGATCAGCCTGGTATCGGCTGTCAAGGGTTAGGCAGTGAGATGCCGGTCGAGGAATCCGGTCATGCGCCGTAGGTAGTCGCCCTGGCTCACGTGCAGGATGTGATTTCCGGGAAACCAGTGCAGTGCACAGCGATCCCAGTGTTCCCAGAGCATTTCGGACTGCTGTGGGGGCGCTAGGCGGTCGCCGAGTCCGGTGATGATGAGACGCTGCTCCTTGGGGACCACCGGCTGATAGGTCAGCGGCGATGAGTAGGAGAGAGCCCCGTTCAGCTGATCCTGATCGAGGTGGCCGAGCCTGGCGGCGAGCTTGATCGTGGATTCCGCCGGAAACCAGCTGTGTAGAAGTGATTTCACGTCGACCACGGGCACATTGGGAATCGTGACATCGATGCGGCGCTCCACGGTCGAGATCAATCCGGTGGTGTATCCGCCGAGCGACAAACCTGTCAGCCCGATCCTCTGCACTCCGGTGCCACGCAGATAGTTCACGAAAATTCGGAAGTCGTGTACGGCCTGACACATCGATTCGGAGAAACCGGTGAACCCGTGGCTGAAGTACCCGGCTCCGCTGAACGGTGAGTATTTCTCGGCGCGTCGCCCATGAAAGGGCAAGGTGTACAACAAGATGTCGTAGCCGTTGTGGAAGAACCAGGGCAGGGCAAAGAACACGCCGTTGAGCAGGTAGGGCGATCCGAAGAACCCGTGGATCACGCACAGGGTGGGGCGTGGACCATCGTCATGGCGCCAGTGCTGGGCGCGTGCGACGCTGTTGTGCGGGAAGCGCTTCCAATAGTCGCGGAAGGCGGGATTGCTTGTCTCATAAGGGCTTTCGAAATCCAGATTCTCCACCGTGCCCTTGGCCAAGGCCTGAGCGACCGGGCCCGCAGGGCGGGAGAACACCACGGGTGTGGTCTCCGGCGCCGGGAAGGAAAGATCCGCATCACCCATCGCGGCGAGCTCGCCGTAGAAGGCGAGGTTGTCGCGCTCACGAGCCACGAACTCGCGGTCGATGACCAGGCTAGGGGCCACCACGCCCATGACGGACAGGGCGCCGACGGTGCGTAGGGCGATATCCGTGAGTGCGGACGTCTCGACCATCGCGCGTTCCCGCAGGGTCAGGTCACCGCGACGAGGCAGCCGGGGGCTTGCTGTGGGGGCCGGTCGTGGGGTGATCCGCGGCTGTTCTACAGGTTCCGATAGCTCCGCTGTCATGGGTATACCTTTCGCCCGCGTGCTAGCCACGCTGCTAGCTCATAACGAATGCTATGGGACCCAAGCGAAATTCTGTCGTCAAGACGGCGATGCCTTTGTCGGCGCGAAGCCCGGAAATGGTGTGAAAACCCAGCAAAACCGATGGCTGCCCACGGTCTGCGGGCAGCACAAATAACGTTTACGTTTCATCCAGTTTTGACAATAAAACTTGTGGCGTCAACCCCTTGTGCAGGCCTCTTGAGTGGGTTCAGAGTGAAGGTATGTCCGAAGCATGGATTGAGGGCTTACCGGTCCAGCGGATCATGTTCCGTGACGGATTGGTCATCAGCCTGGGTGACTACAACGAGGTGGTTATCGCCGTGTCGATGTGGCTCACGCTTCCCCCGGCGGGGAGGTGGCCACGGGAAATCGTCTGCGTCGATCCGAAGGCGATCCTGGATGAGGAGCGTCCGCTCTTCAGCATCTCGGGTGCTACCTGCATCGAGGCCAGGTGGAACGACAAGGGCGATCTGCACATGGAATTCTCCGACGACCACGTGATCGATGTGCCGCATCACGACTTCGACACGGCGTGGGAGATCTACGGCAAGTACCACGGGTACGTGGCCAGCCTGCCGCGCGGCAAGGTGCGGGTGGTACGCCACGATGTGCCGGAGGAAGCCGGGGCCTAACCGGTTTCGCCGCGATCGAACCCGACGGTGGGTTGGTTCGTGGTTACTGCGTGAGAGTTCTCGCGGTGGCATGTGCGTCAGCGGTACTCGCAACGTCCGTAGGAGTGATTGCTTCGCCGGGGCCCGCACGGTTCGATGTCGATCTCACCGCGGCGTCGGTGCAGCCTGCGCCCGGCGCACTGATCACCCAGTTCTTCGCCAACCAGGCGCAGAACTGCTCGCTGATCTGTCCCTTCGTCGTGCAAGGTGCCGTCCAGGTGCCGACGTCGATACTGCTGGCGCCGGGCACGTTCGTGGCTCAGCTGCAGTCCGGACAGCCTGTGGTGCAGGCGCTCGGACTTGCCGGTGCGACGGTGAGTGGGGCTGCCAACGATGTGTGGACCGGGCTCATCCGCACCGACCTGGACCAGGTGGTGCCGCGTACACAGTTCGGTACCGAGGTGATTGCGGTGGGGCTCGTGCGGATCGGCGAGGCGGCGTTCACCCAGCCTGGCCAGCTCCCCGGGGTTCTTGGGCAGGCGCGCTCCGATCTCTTCGATGCGTTGAACAACGCGCCGGGCCCCGAGCCTGTGCCCGTCGTGCATACGCCGTTGGAGGCGGCCGCGGTGCGCGGCACCGAGGTGTTCTGGGCGGCGGCGTTTCATTCGACAGAACAGCTCACGCTCATCCTGACGCGGGTGCCCCATGCATTTCTGACGACGTTGGGAAGCACCGGAGATGTCGGAAAGGCGGTGCAGGCGACCGGGCAGGCGGTGGCCACGACGGTCTCGGAGTCGGTCGCGCCGATTCGCGATGCGCTGACCAAGCCCATCCCGATCACGCCGCGAGTGGCAGCCAAGCCGGCGGAGAAGCCAGCCGTCACGACAACGGGCACGGCAATGGAAGCCATCAAGGCGACCCCACAGACCAAAACGCTTACAGCGCTGCCCAATCTCAGGCCGACGCAGCAGACGATGTTCGGGAAGCCGCCGGAGCTGACGTCGAAACCCGATCCCGGGATGTCCCCGAAGGTGAAGCAGCCGAACGTGATGCGCGGACTGGGTGGGGCCATAAAGAAGGCGTTCGGAGACGTCGGCGTTAAGAAGCCGAGTGTTCCGGAGAAGCCTGCGAAGAAACCCGCGGGCGACTAAGCCAGCCGTGCGCACGGGGGCGGAGAAGCGGTGGAGCCGATGACGGGAATCGAACCCGCGTATTCAGCTTGGGAAGCTGATGTTCTGCCATTGAACTACATCGGCGGAGGCAGGTCCGTCCAGCAGATCTGGTTGAACCTCTCGGCGTGTGAGCTTACATGTGAGAACGTCTCCGAGTCCGTGCCATCACCGGTTTGGCGGGCGTGAGACGCGGACGGCCGATCAGGAACTGCGCTTGACCAGGGCGCCGACGATGAGCCGGGCCAGCATGGTTTCCAAGTCGGCGTCGAAGTTCAAATGGATATCGGCCAGCGCGGGATCGGCCTCAATGGCGGCGATCGCGCTGGCTGATGGCCGCGCGTACATCCACAGCGCAGCGCTCGTCACCAGGATGGACAGGCACACACTCTGGGCGTCGTCACCGAGCTCGGGAATGTAGCTCCGGATGGCTTCGGTGAGCGAGGCGATGCTGGCATGGGCAGATCGCCGGAAGCACAGCAGCGTTCCATCCGAGACATTGTGCTCGAGCACACCCGGTTGGGCTGTTATCAAGTCGCACAACACCGCGTGCTGCCGCAGCGACCTGCTGAGCAGGGTAGCCACGTGGTCGGCCCGTTCCTGCGCAGTACCGGAGTACGTGTCGCGAGAGAGCTCCGCCACAATTTCGGTCGCCCAGCAGCGCAGCGCGGCATCGAGCAGCTCCAGCAATACGGCCTCGCGAGACTCGAAGTAGCGGACCATCGCCGACTTTGCTAGACCGGTACGTCGGCTCAGCTCATTGAGGGTTATCTGGCTGACCGGCATGTCGCTGAGCATGGACGATGCGGTTTCCAGGATGGCTTGCCGGCGGATCTCGCGCTGCTCCTCACTGCGCGCGCGCCGGAAGGTCATGGCCCGATGTTAGTGCGCCGCCGGGCGCCTCATAGTGAACCGTCGGTCTATTAACGTGGTACGGTTCCCGCCGTAATAGACCGGCGGTACGCAATATTGTGTCGCCGGTTGTCCGGTAGTGGCCTCATCGGCAGGTGCAGAAGGGGATGCTCGGGTGTATCGACTGTTGAAGCGGTTCTGGATTCCGCTACTGCTGGTGGTCGTCGTCGGGATCGGTGGATACGCGATCGCACAGATCCGTAGCTCCATAAATCCGCCTCCGCCCAAGCCGGGCGAGGGATCGGGCATCACCGCCAACTTCAACCCGAAGCACATCACCTATGAGGTCGTCGGGTCGGGCGGCACTGCGAACCTCAATTACCTCGATGAGAACGGGCAACCCCATCTCGTTGAGAATGCTTCACTGCCTTGGTCTTTCACGATCGTGACAACAATGCCATCGATGTCGGCCAACATCGTCGCGCAAGGCGATCGCAACGTCAGCGGTCTTGGGTGCCGCGTGACGGTCGACGGGGGTGTGCGTGACGACCGATCCAGCACAGACCGAGTCAAACCGTTCATCTACTGCTTGGTGAAATCCGTATGAGCAACGTGCACGCGAAGCCGCACCGGCCGTTTGTCGGCCACCTGATCCGGATCTTTTCGCTGCCGATCATCTTGTTCTGGGTCGGGCTGGCGGTCATCCTGGGCACGGTCACGCCGTCGCTCAACGAGGTGGCGGCCACCAGGTCCGTGCCGCTGAGCCCGCAAAACTCGGAGTCGTACCAAGGGATGCTGAACATCGGCAAGGTGTTTCAGCAGTACGACTCGGACTCTTCGGCGATGGTCGTCCTGGAAGGCGACGACAAACTCGGCGATGCCGCGCACAAGTACTACGACGACATCGTCACCAAGCTCAAGGCCGATCACGAGCACGTGCAGAACGTCCAGGACTTCTGGAGTGATCCGTTGACCGCGGCGGGCTCGCAGAGCGTGGACGGTAAAGCCGCCTATGTGCAGATCTTCCTCAACGGATCACAGGGCACCAGTGCCAGTTACGAGTCTGTCGCCGCGGTGCGCGAGATTGTCAGTTCCGTGCCCGCGCCGCAGGGCATCAAGGCGCATATCGCAGGCACCTCCGTGCTGAACGCCGACACCCAGGTTGCCGGTCATCAAAGCATGGCGACCATGGAATTGGTGTCGGTGGGCGTGATCATCGTGATGATCCTGTTTATCTACCGCTCCATCGTCACGATGCTTATATCCATGGTCATCATTGGACTGGAATTATTTGCTGCACAAGGCGTTACGGCTACTGCCGGCTACCTGAACATTATCGGTCTGACCCCCTATGCGGTGAGCATGGTGACGATGCTGGCGTTGGCTGCCGGTACCGACTACGTGATCTTCCTATTCGGCCGCTATCACGAGGAAAGGTCAAAGGGTCGCAGTCGTGAAGACGCGTATTACATTGCCTACCATGGTGTCTCGCACGTCATTCTCGGATCCGGTCTGACCATTGTCGGTGCGTGCATGTGCCTGAGCATGACCACGCTCCCGTACTTCCAGAGCATGGCCTTGCCGTGCGCGATCTCGGTTCTGGTGATCGTTGTCGCGGCGCTGACGCTGGCGCCCGCCGTCCTGACGGTGGCCTCGAAGTTCGGGCTTCTCGAACCCAGGGGCAAGCTCTCCACCACGGGGTGGCGCAAGGTGGGTACCTCGGTGGTGCGCTGGCCCATTCCCATTATCTTGGTGACCAGCATGATTGCGATCATCGGCTTCGTCAGCCTGATGACCTATGTGCCGCAGTACAACGATCAGAAGTTCACGCCTGCCGATATGCCGGCCAACCGCGCGATGGATGTCGCCGATCGCCACTTCTCTCAGGCCCGCATGAACCCGGAACTGTTGATGCTGGAGGCCGACCACGACCTACGGACCCCGGCAGACATGCTCGTCATCGACAGGGTGGCCAAGGGCATCGTCCATATGCGCGGTATCGAACGAGTGCAGACGATTACGCGTCCGCTCGGTGCGCCGATTGAACACAGCTCGATCCCGTTCCTGCTCGGTGCTCAGAATGCGGGCACGCTGCAGACCGCAAAGTTCAACAACGACAGCTCTGCCCAGATGCTTGAGCAGGCCGACGAGCTGAGCAAGACCCTCGCCAGCATGGAGCGGATGTACAGCATCATGCAGGAGCTCACGGGCACCATGCACAGCATGGTGGGCCGGACTCACGAGATGGAGGCAACCATCCAGCAGATGCGTGACAACCTGGCGAATTTCGACGATTTCTTCCGGCCGCTGCGCAACTACCTCTATTGGGAGAAGCATTGCTTTGATATCCCGATCTGCCAGTCGCTGCGGTCGATCTTTGATGTTTTGGACAGTGTTGACGTGCTCGCCGACCAAATGCGCGGCCTTGTCGCCGATATGGATCACATGGATCAGCTGATGCCCCAGATGCTGCCGGTTTTGAGAACGACCATTGATTCGATGGGCAGGATGCGCGATTTCATGATCGCCATGCATAGCACTCAGGCCGGCACTCAGGCCCAACAACAAGAATTGGCCAAGGGCTCCACGGAAATTGGCCTCTACTTTGACCAAGCCAAGAACGACGACTTCTTCTATCTACCGCCGGACGTGTTTACCAACCCGGACTTCAAACGTGGGCTCAAGATGTTTGTATCGCCGGACGGCAAGGCGGTCCGATTCATCATCACTCACCAGGGCGACCCGGCATCGGTCGAAGGCATTGAACACGTCCGTGACATCAAAGGTGTTGTCGCCGACGCGGTCAAGGGCACCCCGCTTTCTAATGCGAAGGTTTCACTGGCCGGCACCGCATCGATGTATGCCGACATGCAGGACGGCGTGACCGTCGACCTGGCGATCGCGATCCTCGCCTCGATGATCCTGATCTTCGTGATCATGGTGCTGATCACACGCAGTGTGGTGGCCGCCTTGGTGATCGTCGGCACCGTTGCCGCATCCCTGGGTACGGCCTGTGGTCTGTCAGTGCTGTTGTGGCAGGACATCCTTGGGCTGGGTGTGCAGTGGATCGTGATCCCATTGTCGATGGTGATCCTGCTGGCCGTGGGTTCGGACTACAACCTGCTGGTGGTGTCACGCCTCAAGGAGGAAATCCACGCCGGGCTCAACACCGGCATGATCCGCGGTATGGGGGCCACCGGCCGCGTCGTGACCGCCGCCGGCCTGGTGTTCGCGTTCACCATGATGTCGATGATCGTCAGTGACTTACGCGTGGTCGGTCAGCTCGGCATGACCATCGGTATCGGCCTGATTGTCGATACGCTGATCGTGCGGGCTTTCATGACGCCCGCGATCGCCGCGGCACTCGGGCGCTGGTTCTGGTGGCCGATTAACACCTTCGAGATCGTTCGGCGTGGCCGCGACGTTCAGTCGCCGGAACCGGCGACGGCACCGCTTCCTGTAGTGGATGCGGGACCGCATTCGCCCCCTGACGGCCGGTTGTAGCAACTGACCTCGGTGGGCGCCGTGGCGCCACAGCAAATGCGCGGCAGGCGAGCACGTGAACCCGTTCGACCCAGACGGCACTGTGAGATCGCTCAACTTATATAGCGTTATGTAGTGGAGATCACTGGTCTCACTAGCTTCACGATGCGATTCGTGCAAACTCTCTTGATACCGTTGCGCGATGACATGGGACGCTCATTCCCAGGTAAATTCTCGCCGATGTGCACCGCTTCGCTCAATAGCGCCAGAGGCATCTTTTCGCGTCCGCACAGTCATTCAGGCCGCCGCTGCGGCCCTGTTGGCCATGGCGGTGTCGGCCTGCGATCCGCCGACGCTGGAGAGCCTTAACCTGCCGGCACCAGGCATCGGTTCCGACGCGTATGGGTTGACCGCAAAGTTCGCCAATGCCCTGAACCTGCCAAACAGGGCGAAGGTGCGCCTCAACGGTGCAGATATCGGCGAGGTCGAATCCATCGACGCAATCGACTATGTGGCCGTCGTCAAGCTTCGGATACTCAGGGGCGTGCGACTGCCCGTTGGCTCAACCGCCCAGCTGCGCAGTGCAACCCCGTTGGGCGATGTATTCGTAGCTCTCGAACCACCCAATCGTCCGGCCACAGAACTCCTCAAGGACGGCGACGCTCTCGACCTACAAACCACGTCGTCGGCTGCCACCGTGGAAGGTGTGCTGAGTTCGGCAGCGGTATTGGTCAACGGCGGCGTGGTACGTAACCTGACCCACCTGGTCAACGGGCTCGGCAAGGCTTCGGCAGACAATGGTCAAACCCTGGGAAACATTGTGGGGCAATCGAATCAGCTACTGGACACCCTCAATGGGCGTTCGGTACAGATTCAAAACTCCTTGGACAAGACATCCCAACTGGCCGCCTCGATCTCGTCACGACAGAAGACAATCGGTGATCTGCTCGAGGCATTAGCCCCGGGTGTGCGGGCGATCGATGCCAACCAGATCGGCGACCTGGCCGCCACAAGCGGGCAGATCAGTGACCAACTTGCGAAGCTCCCATCGATCCAGGGCTCCGACGGCCGCAGCACCATCGCCGACCTCAACGCAATCGCCCGCGGCTTCAATGACATCGCGGTGAGCCCCGACACCAGCCTGGTCGCACTTAACCGGCTGATACCAATGCTCATCAAGGCGAACGCCGGTAGTGCGCAGGCACATGACGTCAACATCGCCAAGCTCGCACTGGGTAACCTCGACGATGCAGGTAACAAGGGCTCCAGCGATTACCACGGACCCAAGCAGGCAGACTGGGGCTACTTTGTCGGTAGCTTCAAGTACACCCTGTACCGCCTGCAGGAGCGCGTCGTGGGGCAAGGCCCGAACCCTCCAGCTCCCGAAGACAGTTCGGTACAGCCGCCAGGCCGGTGACCGCTTCTCGCGAGCAAGTAGCAGCAGGTGCTCGGTCCAAGCCATCTGCATCACAATCTAATTCGGCCTCCGCCGGGCCCGGTTCGCCGCAGATATTCCGCTGATTGCGCGCAATCCTGTGGTGGATCCGGACCGCACTCGCCACTACCCCCTGAAAAGTCTTGGGCTGCAGAGAGGAAATTCTCAGCCTGGCCTCAGTGGATGCAGGCACTCTGACAGGGCGTACCAGAGGCGGCCAGTGCCCTGACTGCATCTTGAGGAAGAAGGAACTATCCATGAACTACCAGCCTGGGCATCCGCCGTACGGAAACGAATTCCCTGTGGGCCAGCACGGCTATCGGCAGGTGCATGGCGCATCCACCACTGCCCGGACACGCTACCCCTATGACGAGATGTACCAGGACCGTGCCCCGCAGGCTCCGAACCCTGTGCACGGGAAGCGTCTTCGCACTCTAGGGCTGACGGCCGGTGCCGTCGTGGTGGCCATTGGCGCCAGCGCGGCCACGGCGGCCGTGGTGGTCAACCATTCCGCGCGCCCGGCCCCCGTCGCGCAGGTCTCTGGCCCCGCGCCCGGCGGAAAGCCCTCACTGCCAACGGGTTCAATACTGGGAAAGCCCGGCAGCACGCCCGCGGGCAACTCCGTTGAAGAGGTGTCGGCCAAGGTGCTGCCCAGTGTGGTGCAACTGAAGATCCGAAGTGGACAACAGGGCGAAGAGGGGTCCGGTGTGGTCCTGAGCGCCGACGGGTTGATTCTGACCAACAACCACGTCGTGGCCGCAGCCATGTCCGGTAGCGGCGATCTGGCACCCTCGGCTCCCGCGCCCCGCGGTCCGCTCTCCAACCTTCCGCCCGGCGTCCTCCCCGGCGGCCAGCTGCCCGGTGGCTATCGGGACGGGCGTGACGGCTCGGAACTTGACGGCTCGGAACTTGACGGCTCAGACGGGCGCACCACGCGGCCTTCGGCACGCACCGGGGACGGTGTCAAGGCAACGGTGACCCTGGCCGACGGCCGTACGGTGCCGTTCACCGTGGTCGGCGCCGATCCCGCCGATGACATCGCGGTGGTCCGCGCCCAGGGCGTTTCCGACCTCACCCCGATCACGATTGGCTCGTCGAAAGACCTGAAGGTGGGGCAGAACGTTGTCGCCATTGGTTCGCCTCTGGGCCTGCAGGGGACGGTGACGACCGGCATCATCAGCGCGCTGCGTCGCCCTGTCGCCACCGGCGATGAGCAGAGTGGCCAGCATTCGGTGATGAGTGCCATCCAAACGGATGCGGCAATCAACCCCGGCAACTCCGGAGGCGCGCTCGTGGATATGAACGGCGCGCTCATCGGCGTGAACTCGGCGATCGCGTCGCTATCCGGCGGCGAGGACTCGCAGGGCGGCGGTCAGGCTGGCTCGATTGGCCTGGGCTTCGCCATCCCGGTGGATCAGGCCAAGCGCATCGCGGATGAACTGGTGGCCACCGGGACCGTCCGGCAAGCCTCGCTGGGCGTCCAACTCGGCTCCGACCAGGACACACGTGGCGCGCTCGTGGCTGGTGTTGTGCGCGGCAGCGCGGCGGCAACCGCCGGTCTGCCCAAGGGTTCGGTGATCACCAAGGTCGACGACCAGGTCATCGACGGCCCCGAGGCTCTGGTGGCCGCCGTCCGCTCCAAGGCTCCGGGGGACACCATGGCGCTCACCTATGACGACCCGTCGGGAAGCTCGCGCACGGTCCACGTCACCCTGGGACAGTCCGAAACGTGACCGCGCTGTACAGGAGTCCGCGAGACGGGCGCATTACGCAGAACCTGGAAGAATCGTGAGATGGCCACTATTCACGGCGTCATCGTCACGGAACGTCCCGAGCGATATGCGAAACAACTCGCGCAGCATTGGGCAGCCAAGAGCACGGTGACCGAGCTCGACGGCGGTGCGATACAGATCGAGATGACCCCCGATGCGATCACCGTGCTGCGCCCACAGGACGGTGAACTGCATGTCGAGGCGAGCTCGGCGGAGTTCGGCGAAGTGGTCAAGCGGCATCTTGAACGCTTCGGCACCCGTGACGAGCTGACCCTGACCTGGATGGGCGGCTAGTCCCGCGCAAACGCTGCGCGTGCCTCTTGCTCCAAATCGATGAAGGTCTCCTCGCTGACGTCCACCGCAACACCCTTGATGGTGCCGCCGGTGAACTTGCCTGGCCTCGGGTACAGCGGGGACACGTTGTCACCACTGTCGTAGCCGACGCAGAGGCCGTCGCCCGCAAGGGTGAACGTGCCGACTTGAGCCCGCATCGGCCCGTTCGCCACAGCTTTCCCGTCAACATACAGCGTTGTGGTGCCTAGAGACTCGCCATACTTGCCCTTGTCCTTGCGGGCGAATTCCATACCCAAGGTGCGTTTTCCCGGGGTCAGGGGCGGCGACACGAATACTTGTTCTGGCTTGATCCCGAGGAAGTTGTATACGTAGTGCAGCCTTCCGTCCTTGATGAACAGTGCATGGCCGCCGAAGCGTGAACCGTGCGCGAAGATCACCCCCTGTGCGTCCCTTGCCGTCTCGACATCGGCGATGATCTTGTAGGACCGCCCGCGGATGCTGACGGCCACGCCCTCGGGGACGGGCGCCGCATCGGGGAAATACACATAGCGGTTTCGCCTCGGTTCGAATTGAGGGCGCTGGATCTCGAGGAGCTCGGTCGCGGAACGGTCATCAAGGGGCAGGACGAAGTTCTTGTCGGCTTCCTCGGCCCACACGTCGATGAGCTTCTTGAGCTTGTCGGGATGTTGGTCGGCCAGATTCGTTGACTCGGAGCGATCCTCATCGACGTGGTACAGCTCCCATTTGTCTTGGTCGAAGTGCCCCTTGCCGCTGATCGGTGCATGCAGCGCGGCCGCTTTCCAGCCGTCCTCCCAGATTCCGCGGGTGCCGAGCATCGCGTAGTACTGCCGTTTTTTGGCGGTGGGTGCATCGGCCTTGTCGAAGCTGTATCGCATGGATACCCCGGTGACCGGGTACTGCGTGACGCCGCGATAGGTGTCCGGCATCGTGAGACCCACCACGTCGAGGATGGTGGGCACGATATCGGTGACGTGGTGGTACTGATGCCGCACTTCCCCCTTGGCCTTGATGCCCTTAGGCCAGTGAATCACCAGCGGGTCACATGTCCCGCCCGAGAACTGTGAGTAGCGTTTGAACATCTGGAACGGTGTGGAGAAAGCAACCGCCCAGCCCGTCGGATAGTGGTTGTAGGTGTCTGGGCTACCCAGCGTCTCAAGGTATTTCATGTTCTCGGAGAGCTCGTCGGGGTAGCCGTTGAAGAACTTGTTCTCGTTGACCGAGCCATTGGGGGAGCCCTCGCCCGAAGCGCCATTGTCCGCGGCGTACAAGATGATGGTGTTGTCCAGCTGGCCGGTCTGCTCTAGGTGGTCGACGATCCGCCCGACCTGCGCGTCGGTGTACTCGGAGAACCCGGCGTACACCTCCGCCATCCTGGCGAATAGGCGCTTCTCTTCGGCATTCAGCGTGTTCCAGGGACGCACCGCATCCGCCTCGTTGGCGATGTCCGCGGGCATGGGGTTTAGCGGGGTGAGTTTGGTGTCCTTCGGGAGAACGCCCTTTTCCACCATGCGGGCCAGTACCCATTCGCGGTAGGCCTCGTAGCCGTCATCGAACTTGCCCTTGTACTTCTCGGCGTACTCGGCCGGACTGTGGTGCGGCGCGTGATTGGCCCCCGGGCAGAACCACAGATACCAGGGCTTGGACGGGTTGGTGGCCCGCTGATCGCGCAGCATCCGAAGTGCTTGGTCAGCAAGGTCTTTCGACAGGTGATAGCCGTCCTCTGGAGTGGATGGCGGCTCGATGAACCGGTTGTCCTCGACGAGGTCGGGGTACCAGTTGTTGGTCTCCCCGCCCAGGAATCCGTAGAAGCGGTCGAAGCCCTTCTGCACCGGCCACTCCGACCGGCTGCCACCGCCGGCGACATCCTCTTGGGGCACATTGTGGTTCTTGCCCACCCAGAATGTGCTGTACCCGTTGTCCTGTAGCACTTGCCCGATGGTGGCGCACTCGGCGGGGAGACGGCCCGCTGCACCGGGAAAGCCGTCGGAGCCCTCCGTGATGGACGCGAACCGGTTCACATGGTGATTACGTCCGGTCAGCAGACACGACCGTGTCGGCGAGCACAATGCGGTGGTGTGCCACTGCGAATACCGCAGCCCATTGTCGGCGAGGCGCTGCATGACGGGCATATTGATCCGCCCGCCGAACGGTGACCAGGCCGCCAGTCCGGTGTCGTCGTAGAGCACCACCAGGACGTTGGGCGCCCCCTCCGGCGCGTGCTTCAGCTCATAGGGTGTCCAGTCGGGTGTGGAATCGCGTACGTCGAGGGCGATCTTCCCGTGGAAGTCCTCGTTGGTTGGCCCGGTTCCCGGCGTACCGGCACCTTTCGTGTCATCAGTGCCCTCGAAGCCCTTGATCACGCCGGTAGCGGCGGCGGCGCCGACTCCGGCGGCAGCGATACCGCCCAGAATCGAACGCCGCGAGACCTTCCCGCGCGTGGCGTCCTCGGCGGGTTCGGTGGCGTCCCCGTTGTGCGATTCCATGGGTAATCCTCTCGACACGAAAAATCAGGGCCTAGGAAGCTTGCAGTGATGTCACCACGGCGCTATTGATCACGTGCCTCATTGTGTCTCACCAAGATCCAGAAATGGAAGGCGTTGCGAACATCGATAGGCACGGTCCCCGTGCGTAGTCGGAGATGGCGTTGACGCTCGCTGCCGGAAATCGATGTATCGACCGGGAACTCCTAGCCTTTTCGCTCAGCTGGTCTCTCCTAGGATGTCATCGCAAGGAGACCAGTTGATCGACGTGATCCTCGGGTAGGTCGCCGTCGACCACGGCGGTGACGAACGATTGGTTCAATACGATCTGGCCGCCGTGGTTGTCGAGGAACGCCGTATCTGCGGCGTCGCGACCGGTGGTGATGCGAACCATCGTTTGCCGCGGCGCCAGACAGGTGGCGTCCACCACCTGCCAACGGTTGTCGACGACCGCCTCGGCAACAGCGTGAAAGTCCATGGGGTCACAGCCCGGTGCATACACCGCGACAAGCCGGGCTGGCACCTTGACGGCCCGAAGCAGCGCCACCACCAGGTGTGCGTAGTCGCGGCAGACCCCCGCCGCCGCCAAGAGGGTGTCGACGGCGCCATCGATGGGGTCACTCGATCCCGGCGAATACGTCAAACGGGAGCCGACCCAGGACGAGACCTTTTCCAACAGCACCGAGGGTTCGGTGTGATCACCGAATTCGGTTGCCGCGAAACCGTAGAACTTGTCGGCCTCGGCGTAGCGGCTCGGGCGCAAGTACGTCGACAGGTCCGCGGCCTCAACGGGCACTTCGTCGGCTTGTCCGAGAATGGTTGCCGCATAAGAGACTTTGAGATTTCCCTGCCCGACCTCGAGCCGGTGAATACGGTTGCCGTGCTCGCCCGCGACCTCCTGGGCCTCGACACGCTGTCCGTTCAGCTCCAGCGACAAGCTTTCCGTCACATGGGCGCCGGGTAGCGGCGACACAGCGATCTGGAACTCCAATGTTGATGGCGCCAAGATGTCGACGTCGAGTTGGGCTCCAACATCACGTTTCATACCGTTCCTCCCACAAGTCAATACGATGATGTGCGTTGCCGTCAGACAGGATCAGTCTGACATCGGAACCATCGGCCCGCTTGCTGCTAGTGGCGCCCTGCGGTGTGGGTGCCACTACAGCGTATGTGTTACGCCCGGCTCTCCACGCAGCGGAATCCGATATGGGTCGTCGCACTGTCCTGTGACTGTGGCGAGCGCGCCGCGGGACGATAGCGGTGGCAGTACTCGGGCGCGCACAAATGCGAGCCGCCCTTGAGTGCCTGGATCACCGACGGGTCGGGGTTATCAGAAGGGCTGCAGCACGACGTGGGGGCCTCTGCGCCGGGTTCGAATCGCGTCGAGGTCCATTCCCAGACATTGCCGATCATGTCGAGAAGGCCGAACTCATTAGACGGGAAGGTGCCGACCGGAGACGTACCGCGCCAGCCCAGCGCACCGTCATTGCGATACGGGAAGCTGCCTTGCCAGGTGTTGGCCATCAGTTGCCCGCCGGGGGACACCTCGTCGCCCCAGGCGTAGGTCGTATCGCCGCCACCGCGCGCCGCGTACTCCCACTCGGTTTCGGTAGGCAGCCGCCTGCCCGCCCAGCGGGCGTAGGCCTTCGCATCGGTGTACGCCACCTGGACGACGGGATGATCTGCGGCGCTGTCGATATCGCTGTCCGGCCCGGCCGGCCGCCGCCAGCAGGCACCGGGAACCCAGTCCCACCATTGCTGCCAGTCATGCAGGTTCACCGGGCCGTTGGTTGACCGGAACACCATGGCCCCGGGCACCAGATCGTCGGGTGAGGCACCCGGGTAGAGGGCCGGATCGGGGGGACGTTCGGCGACGGTCACATACCCGGTATGGGTGACGAACTCCGCGAACTGAGCGTTGGTGACAGGGTGCCGTTCGATGGCCAAGGCGTCGACCCTCGCGGTGCGTACGGGCCGTTCCTCGGGGTAGAAATTGTTGCAGCCCATGGAAAATGGCCCACCCGGTAGCTCCACTAGCTCGGTCAGTGCCATCCACCCGTTCTATCAGATCAGCGGTTGTAGGGAGCTTCCTGCACCCAATTGAAATCGCGCTCGACAAGCGGGAACGAGGCCGGGTCCATCCTGGTGACGCGCAGATGGACCGTGTGGCCCGCGTCATCGTCACCGTCGACGATCATCTGGTTGGGCTGCCCGGGCCACCAAAGGTGAGCCTGATCCGCACCGGGGTCTACTCAGCAGACGCCCAGAAAATCCCTGTAGCGTGCCTAACGATCTGTAAACCTAACTGACATCTCGAGGTGTTCCATGACTGTCCGTCAACTACTTGCCGCGTTAGCCGTGGCCTCAGCCTGCGCGCTTAGCTTCCCCGCGGCGGCGCACGCGGATGACAAGACGGTGACCTACGAGGTCATCTCGTCCACCGCGACCACAGCCAACGTCCAGTACTGGGACGGCACCGAGATGCAGCCCGCCGACGGCGTGACCCTGCCCTGGAAGGTCGACGCGACTGTCGGCGATCTGTCCCGTGGCGCGAAGACCCCCAACCACGCGGAGCTCAAGGCCGACTGGAGTTCCACCGCGACCCCGGATGCGGCCGTGACGGTGCGCATCTACCTGAACGACAAGGTGGTGTGTCAGAGCACTACCGGCACCGGAGAGGCCGACTGTAACTACGCAACCTTCTCGTCGTTCCTGGACATGGCCCCGCCGGCGCCGCCTAAGTAGTCACTCGATCGATGTGCGCGAGGAAGTGCGTGAGCACCGCGTCGGGCGCCTCGATCTGCGGCCAATGGCCAATGTTGTCGTCGAGTAGCACCACGTCGGGGTCGTGAATGACCTCGAGATAGCGCTCGGCCATGTGCAATCCGGAGTTCGGGTCGATCGGTCCGTCGATCATCCGCATCGGTACGGCGGTTTCGCGCATGGCCCGTACCCATCGGCTCCGGTTGTCATACCGGTCGTTGATGAATCGGCCCACCTGATGGGTGACGCGCGCGCCGTCGTTGTACTCCAACACCTGCTGGAACAATGACAGCAGCCGCGCCGAGGGCTTGGTGTCGGGGCCGAACATCTCGCTGACGGCGGCATCCAGGATTCGGCGGGAGATCGGCGTGCCCTGGAATCGGCTCACCAAGTCGCCCAGAGGTGTTCGCGACATCAAGGTTTGGGCGATACGGGGGCGGTAGGCCTCGATGAACAGTCCGCCGTTGAGCCACGTCACCGAGTCGATGGGTACCTGGCCGCGCGATTGTTCCTCGAATTCCAAGCGCGCCAACAACTCCTGGCCCACGGAGTTGCCTAGATCATGGGTGAGCAGGTGCGCCCGCTCGATGCCCAGGTATGACAGCAGCGCCTCATGCATATCGGCGTGATCGAGAACCGAATACCCGTACTGAACGGGTTTGTCGGAGAAGCCCATGCCAATCATGTCCGGCGCGATGACGGTGAACCGCTGCACCAGCGTGGGCCAGATGAGCGCCCAATCCCATGAATTGAAGGGATACCCGTGAATGAGGAGCAGGGGAGGCCCGCTGCCCTCGATGCGGTAGAAGATGTCGAAACCTAGGTAGTCGAAATAGTGCCCGGCGGCTTTCCACTCTTCGAGCTCGGCGTCCATGGCCGAACTATACCGATCGGTCCGTGGCACAACCGTGTCTCAACCTTGAAGGATTCGAGAACAACATCGGCGAAGATGGTCTCGTGTTCCGTCCTGTGACGCTGCTGTGTGCGGCCGTACTCGCCCTGGCTACCTCAATATCTGCTGCCGCGGAACCCTTCGTGCCCTGGTTCGCCCAGTCCGTCGGCAACGCGACGCAGGTGGTCGCGGTCAACGGCGCAGGGGGGTCCACAGCGAAGATCGACGTGTTCCAGCGCAGCGGCAACGAGTGGAAGGCCGTGTCCACGGGAATCCCCGCGCATGTGGGCTCGGCGGGGTTCATCGACAAGGCGCGTGAAGGGGCGTCGGCCACCCCCAACGGGGTCTACTCGCTGGACTGGGCCTTTGGGACCGCACCACCGCCGCCGAGCGGGCTGCGGTATGTCCAGGTCGGACCGAACGACTGGTGGGACGGGGATAGCAACAGCCCTACCTACAACACCCATCAGCAGTGCGCCAAGGCTGAGTGCCCGTTCAACACCTCGCAGAGCGAGAACCTCCCGATCCCGCAGTACAAGCACGCCATCGTCATGGGTGTGAACAAGGACAGGGTCCCGGGTGGCGGATCGGCCTTCTTCGTTCACACCACCGACGGCGGCCCGACCGCGGGCTGCGTATCCCTGGACGACGGGATGCTCGTGCAGTTGATCGGCTGGCTGCGGCCGGGTGCGGTTATTGCCGTTAAAGGTTAGTTACTGACAGGCGTTTTGCAGGTTGAGCCAGCACCATGGATGAGTGTTCCCCATCCGTCTGCTCCCGCTGAGCGTTGTGCTGCTGGCGGGAGCCTGCGGCACCGGTCCCGGGCTGCGGCCGGTCGCGGTGGCTCCCGCCGCCGCAGCGCAGGCGACACCGCCGCCGTGGTTTGCCGAATCTGTCGGTACCGCAACGCAAGTGGTATCGGTCCAGGGAACCGGCGGCACCAAGGCCGTCATCGGTACCTGGCAGCGGGCGGGTAGTACCTGGGAGCCTGTCGAACAGGGCCTGCCCTCAGATGTCGGTGCGGCCGGGTTTGCGGATACCGCCAGCGACGACAGTCCGGCGACCCCCACGGGCGTCTTCAGCCTGGACTACGCCTTTGGCACAGAACCGTCGGTGGCGCACGGCCTGAATTATCTGCAGGTCGACGCCGACGATTGGTGGGACGGCGATCCCGCCAGCCCGGGTTACAACACGCACCAGCGTTGCGCTCAATCCGCGTGTGCCTTTGACACGTCGCTCAGTGAAGAGCTCGACGGCTACCCGCGCGCGATCGTCATGGGCGTCAACACGCCGCACACGCCCGGCGCAGGGTCGGCGTTCTTCGTGCATGCCTCCGACGGTGGACCCTCGGCCGGATGCGTGACGCTGGACGATGCCGCCCTCGTTCGACTCATCGGCTGGCTGCGGCCAGGAGCTGTCATCGCCATCAAGGGGTAGGTGCGCCCGCCCGAGCCTCTTCTCGTGGGCGGCTCATCGGTAGGCTCGTCGCGTGCTGCTGTCCGATCGCGATATTCGCGCCGAGCTCGAGGCCGGGCGCCTTGGCATCGAGCCCCTTGATCCAGCCCTCATCCAGCCGTCCAGCATCGACGTTCGGCTCGACAGCCTGTTCCGGGTGTTCAACAACACGCGCTACACGCATATCGACCCCAAACAACGCCAGGACGAGCTGACCAGTCTGGTCGAGCCGGACAAGGGCGAGCCGTTTGTGCTGCATCCCGGTGAGTTCGTGCTCGGGTCCACGCTGGAGATCTGCTCGTTGCCCGACGACCTTGCCGGGCGGCTGGAAGGAAAGTCCTCGTTGGGCCGCCTGGGGTTGTTGACCCATTCCACCGCCGGATTCATCGACCCCGGCTTTTCCGGGCACATCACCCTCGAGCTTTCGAACGTCGCCAACCTGCCCATCACCCTGTGGCCGGGCATGAAGATCGGGCAGCTGTGCCTGCTGCGCCTGACATCTCCGGCCGAGCACCCCTATGGAAGTGCCGGGGTAGGGTCGAAGTACCAGGGGCAGCGCGGTCCGACCCCGTCGCGCTCCTACCAGAACTTCATCGACCCCTAACCGGGGTAACGAGGAAACGCGCCGCACCGATACACAATCGGCAACAACTCGAACTTTTTGACGGCCTTGGCGCGTTTGTTCGGGTGACACTGTCGACATGTAGCGGAGGATCTGACGTGGACGTCGTACTTGGTGTCTCTATGACACCGACGACTGCCCGGCTGGTACTGGTCGAGGGCGCGGGTGCGGACGGCAGGATCGTCGACACCGACACCATCATCGTCTCCGATGGCGAAGGCTCCGCTTCCGAACAGGTGCTGTCGGCAATCGTGGGCACCCGGGACGGCATGCTCGACGGCGGCCATCATCTGGTGTCCACCGGCGTGGTGTGGAGCGATCACGCCGAAGCCGCCGAGCTGCGTGACTCCCTGGCCAGCCGCGGGATCGACGGTGTCGGATTCTTCTCCGCGTTGCATGCCGGTGGTGCGCTGGCCAAGGCGGCCAGCAATGTCACCGGGTACGACAAATCGGCCCTGCTGGTCATCGAGCCGGAGAACGCGACGCTTGCGGTGGTGGACTCCGCCGATGGGTCGGTCGTCGGTCTGGCCAGCGAGCCGCTCATCACCGGAGTCACCCCCGGGGTGCTGGCAAGCCTGGTGAATCCGCTCAAGGGCCAGGAGAACGCCCCCGACGGGGTGTTCCTGCTGGGCCTGGGCACCGATGTCTCCGATCTCACCGATCCGCTGGGCGAGGCGATCTCCCTGCCGGTGAATTCTCCGGACCAACCCGAGCTGGCGCTGGCCCGGGGTGCCGCGCTGGCGTCGGCGCAGGAACCGGATTTCGAGGCCAGCACCGCGCTGCTGGGCCAGGCCTACTCGCTCGAAGGGCCCACCGGAACCGGCTTTGTGCATCCCGGAGCGAGCACAGCAGTTACCGAGGGCGCCGCGGATGCAAAGACCGAGTTGCGCGATTACGAGGACTTGGACGACCCGCCCGCAGAACGCAAGCCGTTCCTCCTGGTGGGTGCGCCGCTGTTGTTGGTCTTCGGCATCTGCTCGATCGCGCTTGCCGTTTCGCTGACCGTGACGGTCCGCTCCACGGTGGACCAGGGACCGTCCTCGCCGGACCGCGCCGTCGTGCAAAACCCGGTGCAGAACGCCTTGCCGCCCGAGGCCCCCAAACAAGCTCCACCCGCAGCCCCGGCAGAGCCGCCGGCGCCGGTACAGGCGCCCGCTCCGGTGCAGCAGGTGATGGCTCCGGCTCCGCAGCACAGCCCCGCTCCAGCGGCCGCCAAGCCCGCGGCCCCCGCACCTGTTCAGCCCGCGCCGCAGGCACCCGCACCGGAGGCACCTCCGCCGCCCGCCGCGCCTGCTCCCCTGCCCGAGGAGCAGCCCGCGCCGGTGGCACCGCCGCCTGCCATCGTGCCGGTGCCGATTCCCTTGTTCCCGCCGGTGTGGGAGCAGCCGAGGCGCCAGGAGAATCCGTGGTGGCCGGACCGCAACCGTCCGACGTACACGCCTCCTGCTCAGACCCAGCAGCCGCCGATTATCTCGATTCCGGGCCTGCCGCCGATCGGGGGCGGCGACTCCGACAGCGGTTCCCATAGTGGATCGCGTGGTGGTTCGGGGCGTGGTGGTTGGGGCGACGACGGAAGTTCGCGTGGTGGCTCGGATAGCGGCTCGCGTGGCGGTTGGGGCGACAGCGGAAGTTCGCGTGGTGGCTCGGATAGCGGCTCGCGTGGCGGTTGGGGCGACAGCGGCGGTTCCCGTGGTGGTTGGGGTGGCAACAGCGGCTCTCACGGCGGTGGATCGGGCGGATCCGGCGGCGGGTCGAACTCGGGATTCCCCTGGCCGTTTGGCGGGCATTAATCCGTAATTCACAGTGCTTTTCGCCGTACATCCGGCGTTAGGACGCCGATGGTGCGGCGTATCCAGGTTGCTAACCCTGGAGGCCTATATAGGCAGTATGAGATGCACCGTTTTCGGAACCGGATACCTCGGCGCCACCCATGCAGCCTGCATGGCCGAGCTTGGCCACGAGGTGCTCGGCGTCGACATTGACCCAGGCAAGGTCGCCAAGCTCTCGGGCGGTGACATCCCGTTCTATGAGCCGGGCCTGCGAAAGATCTTGCAGAGCAACATCGCAGCCGGGCGGCTGCGCTTCACCACGAGCTATGCCGAGGCAGCCGAATTCGCCGATGTGCATTTTCTGGGCGTCGGTACACCGCAGAAGAAGGGTGAATACGGTGCGGACCTGAGTCACGTCCACGCGGTGATCGACACCCTGGTACCGCTGCTTTCACGGACGGCAGTCATCATCGGCAAGTCGACCGTCCCGGTGGGTACCGCACGTGAACTGGGCCAGCGGGCAGCCGGGTTCGCGGCTCAGGGCGTTGACGTCGAAGTGGCCTGGAATCCGGAGTTCCTGCGCGAGGGCTATGCCGTCAAGGACACCCTGCACCCGGACCGCATCGTATTGGGTGTGCAGCAGAACTCCGACCGCGCCGAGAAGCTCGTTCGCGAACTGTACGGGCCCATCCTCGACGAGGAAGTTCCCTTCCTGGTCACCGATCTGGAAACCGCCGAGTTGGTGAAGGTTTCGGCCAATGCCTTCCTGGCGACCAAGATCTCCTTCATCAATGCCATCTCCGAGGTGTGCGAGGCGGTGGGCGCTGATGTGACCACGTTGGCGGACGCGCTCGGATACGACCCGCGTATCGGCCGCCGATTCCTGAACGCGGGCTTG
The DNA here is from genome assembly GCF_059813245.1 of Mycobacterium sp. NGS15. Lineage (NCBI taxonomy): Bacteria > Bacillati > Actinomycetota > Actinomycetes > Mycobacteriales > Mycobacteriaceae > Mycobacterium > Mycobacterium sp. NGS15. The sequence goes on from NZ_JCALEF010000001.1 coordinate 650,118, forward strand.
GGTTTCGGCGGCGGATGCTTGCCCAAGGATATCCGGGCCTTCATGGCCCGCGCCGGCGAGCTGGGCGCCAGCCATGCGCTGACCTTCCTGCGTGAGGTCGACAGCATCAACATGCGCCGCCGCACCCGCATGGTGGAGCTCGCCACCAAGGCATGCGGGGGGTCGCTACTCGGCGCCAACATCGCGGTGTTGGGTGCGGCGTTCAAGCCCGAGTCCGATGACGTCCGTGACTCGCCGGCACTCAATGTGGCTGGTCTACTGCAGCTCAACGGCGCGGCGGTCAATGTCTACGACCCGAAGGCCCTGGATAATTCGCGCCGGCTGTTCCCGACGCTGAACTACGCCACCTCGGTGCTGGAGGCCGCCGACCGTGCCGATGCCGTGCTGTTGCTCACCGAATGGCAAGAATTCGTCGACTACGACCCCGATGAGCTCGCCAAGGTTGTGCGCACCAAAGTCATTGTGGACGGCCGTAATTGCCTGGATGCCGCCAAGTGGGTCAACGCCGGATGGCGCGTGTTCTGCCTGGGCAAGCGGGTGGAAGAGCTACCCCACGCTTCGTGACCGGGATCGCCAGGAACGTTACTGGCGGTAGCTCGCCAGGAAGTTGCCCAACCGCTCGATGGCGACCGCCAGGTCGCGGGCCCATGGCAGCGTGACGATACGAAGATGATCAGGCTCAGGCCAATTGAAGCCCGTGCCCTGTGTCAGCAGGATCTTCTCGTTGAGTAGGAGGTCCAGCACGAGTTGGTCGTCATCGTGGATCTCGTGCACCTCGGGGTCCAGGCGCGGGAAGGCGTAGAGCGCGCCCTTCGGCTTGACGCAGGAGACACCGGGAATCTCGTTGAGCTTGGTCCAGGCCACATCGCGTTGCTCCAGCAGGCGGCCGCCCGGCAGCACCAGGTCGTCGATGCTCTGATGGCCACCGAGTGCAACCTGAATCGCGTGTTGGGCGGGCACATTCGGGCACAGGCGCATATTGGCCAGGAGATTGACGCCCTCCAATAGGCTGGCGGCGTGATCCTTAGGCCCGGTGATGGCCAGCCAGGCCGACCGGTAGCCCGCCACCCGGTACGCCTTGGACAGACCATTGAAGGTGAAGCACAACAGATCCGGGGCCAGCGATGCGACGCTGATGTGCTCGGCGTCGTCGTAGAGGATCTTGTCGTAGATCTCGTCGGCCAGCAGCAGCAGCTGATGCTTGCGTGCCAGTTCCACCATCTTGGTGAGGATTTCGCGGTTGTACACCGCACCGGTGGGGTTGTTCGGGTTGATGATGACGAGGGCCTTGGTGCGCTCGGTGATCTTGGATTCCAGATCCTCGAGATCTGGCATCCAGCCGTTGGTCTCGTCGCACAGGTAATGCACCGCGGTGCCGCCGGCCAACGAGGTCGCGGCGGTCCACAGCGGGTAGTCGGGTGCCGGGATGAGCACTTGGTCGCCGTTGTCGAGCAGTGCCTGGGTGGTCATGGTGATGAGCTCGGATACCCCGTTGCCCAGAAAGACATCGTCCACGTCCAGGTACGGGAATCCCTCGACCAATTCATAGCGGGTCACCACCGCGCGCCGCGCGGGCAGGATGCCCTTGGAATCGGAGTACCCCTGCGCATAGGGGAGCGCCTGGATGATGTCGCGCATGATGACATCGGGTGCCTCAAAGCCGAATGGCGCCGGGTTGCCGATATTGAGCTTCAGGATGCGGTGCCCCTCGGCCTCCAGCCGGGCGGCGTGAGCGTGTACCGGACCCCTGATTTCGTAGAGGACGTCTTGCAGCTTGGTGGACTGCGCAAACACCCGCTGATGCTGCCGCGGCGAGATGCCGGGCACGCGCGGAGGCACGTCAGTCGGCAAGTTATCGGTACTCACGGTCTCAATGGTGGCATTGCTGTCCAGCCAATATCTAATTTCGGCGGCCTGGACGGCGTGCTCCCGGGGCCATACCCAGACCCTTGACCGGCGGTTCTGGTGCCGAGTCGGCCTCGGGGGCCTCTTCCTTCGGGGCGGAAGTGGCGGGTTCCGGAGCGGATGCCGGCTGCTCGGGTTCCGGAGCGGGCGTAGCCGCGGCAGGAGCCGCCTTCTTGGCTCCGGGACGGCGCGCACCGGTGGCAATGCCGAGGCCCTTCACCGGAGGCTCTGCAGCGGCGGGAGCTGCCGGTTCCGCGGGCGTGGACGGTGCCGTTGCTTGGGGTTCGGGCGTGGACTCGGCAGCCGGTGCCGCGGGAGCGGGGGCCGCCTTCTTGGCTCCGGGGCGCTTCGCGCCGGCGGCCATCCCTAGACCCTTGACCGGTGGTGCCGGTGCGGCGGGAGCTGCCGGTGCCTCCGCAGGCTCGGATGGGGCGGCAGCCGCCTCGGCAGCCGGTGCGGCGGTCTTCTTGGCTCCGGGGCGCTTGGCGCCACCGGCCAGGCCGAGTCCCTTGACGGGTGGTGCGGGCGCTGCGGGGGCAGCCGCCGTTTCGGTGCTGGCCTCGGTGGCTGGCGCGGCCTTCTTGGCTCCGGGGCGCTTGGCGCCGCCGGCCAGGCCGAGTCCCTTGACGGGTGGTGCGGGCGCTGCGGGGGCAGCCGCCGTTTCGGTGCTGGCCTCGGTGGCCGGGGAGGCCGCTTTCTTGGCTCCGGGGCGCTTGGCGCCGCCGGCCATGCCCAGCCCGGTGATGGGCTTGGCGTCGGCAGCTGGCGCGGAGACCTGAGCGGTTTCGGCCGCCGTCGCTTCTTCCTCGGCGACAACAGGTTCGGGCTCGGCGGCCTTGGTGGCGGCCTTCTCGGCGGCCGCAGCAGCGGCAGTTCCCTTGACGGGCAAAGCCTTCCGAATTTCCTCGGTGCGGCCTACGGATTCGAGCAGCAGCTGCGCGACGTCGACGACCTCGACTGCCGCGGAATCGTCGCGAGCGGTCACGCCGTCGGTCAGCATCACACGGCAGAACGGGCAGCCCGTCGCGATCTTGGATGCGGGCGTGGCCAGGGCCTCGTCGACGCGATCGATGTTGATGCGCTTACCCAGCTGCTCTTCCATCCACATGCGGGCGCCACCGGCTCCACAGCACATGGAACGCTCTCCGTGCCTTGGCATTTCGGTGAGGGCGGCGCCCGAGGCGCCGATCAGCTCACGCGGTGCGGTGTACACCTTGTTGTGGCGGCCCAGGTAGCACGGGTCGTGGTAGGTGACATCTTGTGAGACCGGTGCGACGGGCACCAGCTTCTTGTCGCGCACCAGCCGGTTCAACAGCTGCGTGTGGTGCACCACCTGATAGTCGCCGCCGACCTGCGGGTACTCATTGCCGAGCGCGTTGAAGCAGTGCGCACAGGTCACCACGATCTTGCGCTGCTTCTGCTGCACACCCTCGAACACCGAATTGAGCAGTTCGATGTTCTGCATGGCCAGCTGCTGGAACAGAAACTCGTTACCCGCGCGGCGGGCGGAGTCACCCGTGCACGTCTCGTCCGCACCGAGCACCAGGAATTTGGTTCCGGCCAGAGCGAGCAGCTCGGCGACCGCCTTGGTGGTCTTCTTGGCACGGTCCTCGTAGGCACCCGCGCAGCCCACCCAGAACAGGTACTCGAAGTCGGCGAAGCTGTCGACGTCCTGACCGAACACCGGGACGTCGAAGTCGACCTCCTCAATCCAGTTGAGGCGGTCCTTGGAGTTCTGGCCCCAGGGGTTGCCCTTGTTCTCCAGGTTCTTGAACAGGCCCGCGAGCTCGCCGGGGAATTCCGACTCGATGAGCACCTGGTAGCGGCGCATGTCGATGATGTGGTCGACGTGCTCGATATCGACGGGGCACTGTTCGACGCATGCACCGCAGGTGGTGCAGCTCCACAGCACCTCGTGGTCGATCACGGCACCCTCGCCGCCGACCAGCTGACGCTCACCTTCGGCGATCTCGGCCTCGCTCAGCTTGGACTTGCGTGCTTCGTCGTTACCCGCCAGCAGGTACGGCGCCTTGGCGTATGTGTGGTCACGCAGCGAGGTGATCAGCAGTTTGGGGGACAGCGGCTTGCCGGTATTCCAGGCGGGGCACTGGCTCTGGCAGCGACCGCACTCGGTGCACGTCGTGATGTCCAGCAGGTCTTTCCAGCTGAAGTCCTCGACCTTGCCGGCGCCGAAGGCGTCGACGTCGGGGTCGGCGCTCTCCATTTCCAGCACCTTGCCGCCGGACATCATCGGCTTGGCCGCACCCAGCGCGACGCTGCCGTCGGCATTGCGCTTGAAGTAGATGTTGAAGAAGGCGGCGAAGCGGTGCCATGCCACACCCCAGACGAGCTTGCGGCCGACCAGCAGCAGGAACAGGCCACCGGACACCATCTTGACGAACGCGAAGATGGACACCATCAACGGGCTCTCCGGCAACAGCTGCGCGACGTTCATGGTGAAGAAATCGGATGACGGGTGACCACCGCCGAAGGTCGAGATCTTGCCGGACTTCACCAACACCATGCCCAGGCCTTCGACGAGCACGATCGACTCGATGGTGTACGCCGCCAGGAAGTTGGAGCCGCCGAAACGCGACTGCCGTTCGGGCTTCCTGGGGTGATTGAGCTGCCGGATGATGATCAGCGTCACGATGCCGATGACGGTGCCGATACCGAGAATCTCGTCCCACAGATGCCACAGGAACGTGTCGCCGATGATCGGCCAGTGGAATTCCGGGTTGAAGGTCTGACCGTAGGACTCGAAGTACAGCGGGAAGCCGCCCAGGAAGCCGACCATCACCAGCCAGTGTGCCCAGCCGACAGTGCGGAACTTGTTCATCCGGGTATGCGCGACCACTTCGACGATGACGGTCTTGACGCGCGGGACGATCGGACGCCAGCGGGTCCGATCAGGTTGGCCCGAGAGAACGACCCGGAGCATCTTCACGACGCCGCCGAAGAATGACCCCCACGCAACGAGGCTGAAGACGACGCCGATGATCCCCAGCGTGATCGTCGCTGTACTCACGGTACTGACCTCCCGGTCCCGATAAGTTACCCGTCAGTAACAAGTGTAATGTTACTCGCGGGTAACTTGTGTCCGATGCCCGGTCATCGTCGCATTGACGGGGCCGAAAGTCCTAGTCAGGCTTACCTAACCCGCCGAATGGGTGAACTTTCTCGCACTTATGTCGCCAGAATCGCCCGCAGCATCGAGAACATGTCGGAGCGCGATTCGGCACCAAGGCGACGGCGAATGCGCGCGACGTGATGCTCGACCGTCTTCGCCGAAATGAACAGCTGCGCACCGATATCGCGATAGGGAAGACCGCGTAGCAGCAGCTCGGCGACCTCGCGCTCACGATCGGAAAGGCGCGTCGAGGTCACCGAATGTGAAGCCGGGGATGGCGTGGCGGTCCAGTCCGGGCCGTCGGTTGCCGCCGATGGCGCCCGCAGATCGCGGGCCAGTGCGAGCATCGCGGCGGCCACCTTCGGGTCCTTAGCGTGCAGCGCGGCCTGGCTGGCCAAGCGGGTGGCATCCCAGCCGAGCCCGGCGTCGGCCAGCATCCGCGCGGCACTGTCCACTTCAGCGCCGTCCACCTGATCGGCGAGCACCCGTAGCCAGGTGCGCCCGGCGGTCGCCAGCGTGCGCGCGTACACGCTTGATCCCGCGGCCGCGGCAAGGGCTTGCCCGTGCGGGGCGAGGCTCTCGGGTGCGTTGGTCAGGATCGCCGCGTGCACGCCCGCCCATCGCAGTGGCGCGGACCAGGCGATGGGATCGCCGAGCTGCGCCAGCGCCGCGAAGGCGCGATCGACATGATGTGCCATGGCGTCCGGGGTGCGCAGCCGCGCTGCGGCCACCCAGAGCTCACCAACGGGGAGCAGTGTGTAGAGATCGATCGAATACGCCGATAAGGCATCCATGGAGGCCTGCCAGTGCTGGCGCAGCGGCCCGGTGTCTCCCTGACGCCGGGCGATACCCGTCCGTAGTGATTCGGCGAACAGGCGATCGCGGCGGGAGAGTTCGGTGTCGGCTCCGGGGAGCATATGAGTGGCTCGGCTCAGGTCGCCGGCCAGCATCGCGATCCAGGCCGCGAGTAGCCGATGCCGCACAGCGAAGACATCATGTGGCAGGTCGGTGCGCATCGCGCCGGTGAGAATGCTGCGGGCGCGTGTCGTGTCGCCGCCGTGCAGCATGGTCAAGGCCGCGAGGGCGACGGTGCTGTCCGGCATGAAGGAAGATGTCGATGGCTGCTGCGTGACGGCCTGGCCCAGCAGGGACAGCGCCTCCTGGCTACGGCCCTCCACCGAGGCGATGATCCCCAGCGCGGTATTTCGTGCGGCGGTGGCCGATGTCGTTGGTGGAGCTCCTACGTTTTCTTCCAGTACTTTTCGCGCACTGGTCAATTGGCCGGTGCCCACGAAAACCGGCGCCGCGGAGAAGGCGGTCCGACTGTCCAGGTCTGAACCCAGCCAGTCGTACAACGCGGCCGCCTGACCGGAGTCGCCGTTATGGCATGCGATGGCTGCCGCGATGCGCACGGCTGCTGCGCGATGTCCCGGGTCGGTGGCGGTGAGCACCTCGTCGGCCTGAGCGGCGGCCGCAGCCAGGTCGCCCGTGCGGGCCAGGGCCTCGGCCAGCGGCACCCTGAGCGGCCCCGGCTCGGCGCCTGCCGCCAGGGCGGCCCGGTACAGATCGGCGGCACTGAAGGGGTCGGATTCGGTTGCCGCCCACTCTGATAACAGACTGGCGAGCGCCGGATCGCGCAGTCCGTGCGCGACCAGGGCCAGGGCCAAGTCGGCGGACGCCGAACCGATATCGAGCTGTGTGCGCAGCAGTGATCGCTCGAGATCGAGGTGCCGTGCCGCTCCGAGTAGCCGCGCGGAGCACCCGTGCACTCTCGACGCGAACGCGCTCTGCCCGGGGCCGGGAACCAATCCGCTCGCCAGTGCCTCGTCGACAAGGGCTTCAGCATCGGAAAGTGCAAGCGCCGCAGCGATGTCGGAGTCTCCGATGCCCGGATCCAAGGACATCAGCAGCACGGCGGCCTGGGCCGGCGGTGATAGGCGGCGCAGTTGTTCGTCAATACGGGTATCGATCGCGCGCAGCGCCGCGTCGAGTGGATCCGGCCCGCCCAGATGATCGATCGCTGCTGCCGTCAGCGCCAGCACACCGCCGGTGGCGGCGGCGATTTCATCGGCTAGAACGGTCGAACGAGGTGAAAGCCGGGTGATATCAACTGTGTTGACGGGGCCGAGCGTGATTGAGGGCGATTCGCGCTCCAAGGCCTGAAAGAGGGCGCGCAGTGCGGGATTGCGCCGGGGGGCCGCTGCCACGACCACGACGGCCGCGGGATCGTTCTCCACGACGGCGCGCAGGGTGTCGAGCTGGTGGTCGGTCAGGGAGTCGGCATCGTCGATGACGAATGGGCCGGCATTCCCGCTGTACGCCGTCTCGGGGACATGGTTGACCGGCGCTGCACCGGAGTTACTCAAGACGTCCCGCACCCGCGTCAGGATCGACGTTCTTCCGCTGCCGGCTGTGCCGGTGATGAGCACCTTCATAGCGCCGCCCGCGGATAACGCCTGCGTGATAGTCGTTATCGCCGAGGCGATTCCGTCGAACGTCCCGGAGAGCCCGTTATCCTGAGGGGCGTTCAGTTGCGCGGGCCGATCGGGATTGGGGGCAGGCCCGGGATCGTGATCGCCGGGCGCGATGTCGACGTGGAGGCGGGCTGCGTCGTCGTGGTCGTCGGCGGGGTAGTCGTCGTCGGCGGTGTCGTGGTGGTGGTGGTGGTCGTGGTGGTCGTTGTTGTGGTGGTGGTGGTGGTCGGCGGTGTCGTGGTGGTGGTGGTGGTCGCCGGTGGCGTGGTGGTGGGAGGCGGGGGCTCCGGTGATGGCGGCGGCGGTTGCACCGACTGTGTCACGGTGTGGGTCTGCGGCGGCGGCGGGGGTTCCGGCGAGGGAGGTGGCTCGGCCGGGGCGTCACCCGTGCTCGGCACCACGCTCACGCTGGGTGTCGTCGGGGCAGGAGCCGGTGACTCACTGCTGGTCAAGGACACCATCATTCCGGTGAAGGCGATGCCGGCCACGGCGGCCGCCGCGACGAACCACACCAGAGGACGGCGATACCACGGCAACGGCGGGTAGTCGTCGTAATCGTCGTCGGCCGCATACGGTTCGTGGCTGAACTGAAGCTCGGGGCGGGCGGTCGTGGATTCGGCGGGGCCGTGGTACTCGTCGTCGAGGTCGACGGTGTATCCGGTGTTGTACCCGCTCTGGTAACCGGTCTCTTGTAGCGGAGCGAGGTCGGGGGCCGAATCATCTTGGGACCAGGCCAATTCCGGCGTTTCATCGGCGGCCGCGGCGACCGGGGCGGCGAAGGTACCGGTACCGGTGGGCGCTGGCCGCATCATGGTGGCATCGCCCGGCGGTTGCTCAACCGGCCGCATCGCGGTGGCGTCCTGTGGTGGCAGATCGGGCCGGGTGGCCAGCAGGGCCACCCCGCGCGCGGCCGCGAGCTGCGGCTGGGCGCCGGTGATGACCGGTACCCGCATCTGCTCGGAAAGCTGCTGGGTGACAAGAGGAATGCTGGCGCCGCCGCCGACCGACGCAACGGCATTGATGTTCGCCGGGTGAATTCCGTTGCGCTCCACGGTGTCCCGAATGGCATTGATCAGGCTGGACAACGGTCCACGCAGGTGGTCCTCAAGCTCGGCACGAGTGAGCCGGACATCTGTGGTGATCCCGGGAAGCTCGACCGGCACCGAGGTCGCGGTCTCGCCGGAGAGTCGCTCCTTGGCTACACGGCACTGATCGCGCAGTCTCGTCAGGGCGCCCACCGACGTGGTGCCCTCGGGATCCTGGTTCAGGTCGGTGAGCACCTGCGTCAGCAGCATCTGGTCGATCTGCTGACCGGAGAACTCGACGAATCGGATGGTCTGCCCGATCTGCTGGAATCCGCGAGCGGCGTCAGCCAGGGTGATGCTGCTGCCCGAGCCGCCGAGATCACACACCACCACGACGCCACGGTCGGGTACCCCGGGGCCGGCGGCCAGCGATTCGAGGGCGGCGCGTGCATCGGGGACCAACTTCAGCTGCCGGCCACCCGGAGCGAGGGCGGGAACGCGATCGATCGCGTCGCGCAGCGTATTGACGGTCTGTGGGCTCCAATGGGCGGGGATCGAAGCGGACAGCACGGGAGGCGCGGTGAACGCGGCCGTGGAGGCCGCGTCGGCGATCAGTACGCGCATCGCCTCGGTAAGTGCCCATTCGGCCCGGTGGATTGATCCGTCCGCCGCCACGATGCCCACGGGGTCACCGACCCTGCCGACGAATCCGGTGAGCGTCAGTCCTGGATGGCTGGGGACCCCAACTTCGGGCGGAGCGTCCTCATGCAGGGTGAGGATCGAACTGCGCACGACGGGTTGGCTCCGCGGGTCGTCGGGTGTCGCGACCAGTTGAGTGGCGCCGATCGACAGTCCCAGTGCGTTGGCCATACCTATCCGTTCGTTCTGCGGTGCTGTGGTGTTTCACCCCGCAGCCCAACAGTAGGGGATGACGCTCGTCACACCCCCTAATGACGGCACATCCCCTAATGCGCGTCCCCCAACGGGCGTCGGCGGGCAACGGGTCGCGCCCCGTAGCCGGGGCTCGCAGTGGCTCCTACCATCGCAGACATGGGCAATAACTTGTTGGATTTCGTCATGGCGCTGGTCCGTGACCAGGATATGGCTGCGCAGTACGCGGCCAATCCCGAACAGGTCATTGCCGATGCGCGCCTGGACGGAGTCCAGCCCGCGGATGTCTCCGCGCTGATCCCGGTGGTCAGCGAGTCGATACCGGCCGCCCTCGGCACACAGGCCTCGCAGTTCGCCGGGAACCCGGCGGCAGCCGATCTGACACACGCGGTGCATACGGCACTGCCCGCCGACAACATCTGGGCAAGTGGTGCGGCGACCAGTGCCTTCGAGGCGTTCGATTCACCGTTCACCGCTCCGACCCATGACCCGAGCCTGGATGCGGGTCTGCATACCGCGACCAATGCGGTATCGGACCTGACCGACCGTCAGGACGCGATCACCGTCCCAGACCAGTTCAGTCCCTCGGCTGACAGTGCGGTCGCCGCGATCGACCAATTCCAGGCTGCGGCCCCGTCGGGATTGGACCCAGCGGGATTCGAGCCTGCGCATTTCGGGTCCGACCTGGGGGCCGGCGGTTCCGGCGATGCGGGCCTGCAGGATCCGTTCTTCGATCATGGAGATCCTGGACACCACCCCGGCATCGATCCCGGAATCGACCAGTTCTAGCGGCGAACTCGCCGATTCACCGCCGGGCGCGGCGTGCGAGCACGCGGTCGAGGGACAGCCGGGCGTTATCTGCCGCCAGCGCTAGTAGCAGGAAGCCCCAGCAGAACGTCGCCGCAAAGGCTCCGCCGTTTTGCATAGGCTCCCAATGCACCGGCAGGTGTTCGAAGAAGTATGCGTAGGCCATCATTCCCGCCGCGAGGACTGCGGACACTCGTGTCCACAGTCCTACCGTCAGCAGGACGCCGAGTATCGACTCGAACACGCCGGCCCACCAGTACGGCCAGTTGAGGAAGGGTTCGGGGTGTCCGGAACCAGTCGGTGATCCGCTCCACCAGCCAAAGATCTTCTGAGTCCCTTCCAAGAGGAAGATGGCCCCGAACACGAGGCGCGCGCCCGTCGGAACGACCCATCGCAGGATATGGCCGGCGTGCTGAGGATTGATGAGCTGTTCCTTTGTTTGGTCGATGAGCATGGTTTCGGCGCGGCTGGGTGTCAGAACGTGCAATACGCCCTGAACAGTGCGACCACCGCGGCGCCTGTGAGAGTCGTCGGCAGCAACGCGAAGCCGAGCATCAGCCGGCCCCGCCCTATGGGTGTGCGGGCGGCTCCCTGGGCTCGCAGCCAGATGAGCCGCACGGCCACCGATTCGCTGGACATGTTCAGGGCGCCACGCACCGCCACACCTGATGTGCTCATGGCCAGCAGTGCGGCGTGCACAGTCCGTGGCCCGTGAGCTCTCGCCGCCGCATCGTCGGCCGCCAGCTCCACCATCAGCCGCACCATTTCCGGCGCACGGCGCATCAACGGCAGTATCGGCAGCGCCGCCGCTGCGATATCGGCACACAGCACAGCCACGTGGTGCCTGCCGCGAATGTGCGCCAATTCGTGCTCGATCACGGCCGCGCACTGTTGTTCGCCGAGGCGGCGGATGCCGTGAGTGGCGACCACCGCTGGCCGAGCACCGCCGAGGCTGTAGGCGATCGGCCGGGGATCATCGATCCAATGGACTTGCCCGGAGCGGCATGTCGCCGTCCGCAGCATCCAGAAGTGACGGGCGCGGAGCCGGCGCGCGGAGCGCAGGCTCCGAATTGCCACGACCGCGACCCGAGCCAGGATGGTCAGCGGCAGCAGCGAGATCCCAAGCTGAACAAGGGTTCCGAAGGATGAGTGCGGGACCGTTCCACTTAGGCACCCGCCCACCAGCGTCCTGACACTGCTGGTGTCCAGTAGGTGAGGAAAGAGCAGCAGCGTCGCGGATAACGCCGTGAGTACGAGGAAGGCCATCATGGCTCCGAGCCATGCCGCCAGCGCGGCGGCGGGCAGCAACGTGGGACGTACGGTCGGTCGCAGACAGGCCGGTCCGGCGACACCAACGAGGGCGGCACTCGTCATCAACACCAGGGCGACGGTCATGTCAGGCCGCCTCGGCGGAGGATCCTGCGCAGCACCGTGGATTCCTCTGGGGAGGCAGACCCGGCGAAGTGCAAGAGCACTCCTTCTGCATCGCCGCTGGCGGCCAAGACCTCCCGGACCATGCGCGCTGCCGCAGCTTCGCGCGTTTCAGCCGCTCGGTAGCGGAACGCCCGCCCGACCTTCTCGCGGGTGACGTGCCCTTTGTTGTGGAGGTTGTCGAGGACCGTCATGACTGTTGTGTACGCCAGGGGACGATCCAGCCGGTCCAGGACATCGCGGACAGTCATTGGCTCGGCCACGGACCACAGCACCTCCATGATCGTCGCCTCCCGCTCACCGAGGCCGAACAGGTCACGCACGCGCTGTCTCCTTCTGTCTAGGCGTGGTCATCGGCGTCCTCTTTCGTTCTGTCACTTCGCTTTCGGGTGCCGCTCGCCGCACTGGCACGCGGACGCAGCAGGCGCACCAGGACTACCACGAATGCGATACACGCGATCCCGAGCACCACGGCCGCGTTCGGCAGGTGGGAGGTGAGATCTTGCAGCCGTGCCTGCATGTCGAACTGAGTATCGCTGCCGGTGATCCCGCCCAGTGCGGCTGTCCCGTCGGTGGCCACGAAAAATGCCCCGATCACGATGAACATTCCGCCGGAGACGAGGTTGGTGGAGTGGGTGCGAAACCGGCCGATCCGGATCTCGCGTCCCCGGACCCAGCGCCGCTGCGATAGCCCCAACCGCCCCCAGGCGAATGCCAGTACGAACAAGGGCGCCGCCATTCCCAGGGAGTACAGCGCCATGAGCAGAGCACCATAGACCGGGCTGGAGCCGATGGCGGCCACCGTCAATACGCTCCCGAGTATCGGCCCGGAGCAGAATCCCGCGAGCGCGTACACGGTGCCGAGCATCAGGACCGACAGGCCCGAGGACAGATCGAGGCGAGCCGCCGCCCGCGCTGCCGGGCCGATGCGGAAGCCGAACCCGGCGATGATCGCCACGCCAAGCGCCATCATCACGAGGCCCCCCGCCGTTGTCACCTGGGCGCGGTATTCGGTCAGCAACGCGCCGACGGCACCTACTCCAGCTCCTAACGGCACCAGCACTGTCAGCATGCCCAGGTAGAAGAGCCCGGTCCTGCGCAGGAGCAGTCCGGCCCGGTCGAAGGAGTATGCGAAGAACGAGGGCAGGAGCATCGCTGAGCAGGGGCTGACCAACGTCAGAACCCCACCGAGTAGGGCACCGAGGACCCCGACATCGATCACCGTTGAGCCTGCTCGATGACCGATACGAAGACGTCCAATGGCTGCGCGCCGACCACGGGCTTGTCGTTGATCACGAACACCGGCGTCGAGGCCGCGCCGATCGCGACTGCTTCCTGAATATCTTGCTGTACAGCAGGCAGTAGCCGATCGCCCGCAAACGCTGCCTGGAAGCGGGCCAGGTCCGGGACTGCCGCTTCGCGAGCCCGCTCGAGGAGGACCGTGTCGGTCAGCTCGGCATGGCCGCGATCCGGTGCATGCCTAAATATGGCCCGGTTGAACTCCCAGAATCTGCCTTGCTCCGCTGCTGCTCGGCCGGCCTTGGCGGCCTGCACCGATTGTGCGCCGAAGATCGGGAGGTCGCGCCATTCGATCCGCAGTTTCCCGGTGTTGACGTAGCGCTCGACGAGTTGCGGTTCGGTGTCACGGCTGAATTTCGCGCAGAAGGGGCAGCGATAATCCGAATAGATGACCAGCACTACCGGCGCATCGACAGGGCCGAGTGCCATCGGATCGTCTTTGTGCAGCCGAGCCAGGCTGTTGTGGTGGCTGGTGCCCGCGGGTGAGTTGATCGATGCGGTGCTCTGGCCGCTGTGATCGAAGAACAGGTACGTGGCCAGCACGATGATCACCACGCCCAAGATCCCGGCGATCCAGATATCACGCTGACGGTTTTCGCTTCGCCGCACGGTTTCCCTCTTTCGACCTACTAACTCACTTAGTAATTATCTACTAGGAAAGATAGTAGCTACTTACTAAGTGAGTTAGTATTTGCGCCGTCTTTGCTGTTCAGGGCCTTAGGTCGCCCCGGTTTTCGGCAGTGACAAGTGGGCGATCGTGTGGAGATGAGCCAGTGCATCCTGCCCCTAGGCACCCCCTAATCCCCTAATGGGGATGGTTGCGGACCCCCGAGGGGGATCGGTGGAGAAGGGGAAGTTCTCCCGTTTTCAGGGCGCTTGCAGGTTCGTAGGTTTGTATTCAGTTCGACCGGACAGACCCGGTTGACTCCGATCCCCCAAGGAGACCCAATGTCCATCATCGACTTCATCCTCAACCTCTTCCGCGACCCGGTGCAGGCCGCAAGCTACGTCGCCGACCCGCAGACCTCTTTGGCCAACGCCGGGCTGTCGGCCGTCACCGCCGCCCAGGTGGGTGCGGTTATGCCGGTCGTCGCCGAGTCGGTGGCCTCCAACTACGGCTACCAGTCGCAGTGGGTCAACACCGGCAACCCGATGAACGACCTGTCGGGCAATCTGCAGAACTACTACGCCGCGCAGCCCGACGCACCGAGCATCTTGTCGCCGTCACTGCTGAGCCCCCGGGACAACTTCAGCCCCCGCAACAACGATTTCATGAGCCACAACGACACCGAGTTCGCGAGCCACAACCCGATCGCAAGCGGTAACCAGGTCATGAGCCCGAGCGGCAACGTGGACAGCTTCAACCGCGGTCCACTACTGGACCTGAACTTCGGCGATCTTCAGTTCGGTAACCGCGACACCAACGCCATCGGCGACGGTGCGGTAGCCGTGGGCGGAAGCAACTCCGGTCCCATCGCCTCCGGCAAGGGCTCCACCGCGGTCAACGGCGATGTGCGCGATAGCAACATCATCAACGCCGACCACGGCGGCAAGGTCAACGTGGACCAGAGCGACACCCGGGTCGGCGGCGACTACACCAACGTCAGCGGGCACGGCTCGGCCGGCATCGACAAGAGCGTGACCGTCGTCGACGATCACTCACAGCGCAACACCACCAACATCAACGATTCGTTCAACACCGATCGCTCGACCAACATCGGCTCGGGTAACACCACCCACACCGATATCGCCTCGCACAACCAGGTGAAGACACAGACGGATATCGGCTCGCACAACCAGACGAGCACCAGCACCAGCACCGATATCGCGTCGCACAACAAGGTGAACACCGATATCGCATCCAACAACCAGGCGCACACCGGCACCTCGTTGAGCAACTCGCACACCAACGCGATCAACGACTCGCTGAACACCTCGCACTCCGCATCCAGCGGTGCCGCGGTGAGTAACTCGCACAGCAGCGCCATCAACGACTCGCTGAGCAGCCCGCTCAATGCGTCGCACAGCTCCTCGATGAACGAGTCGTTCAACTCCTCGATGGGCTCGCACGGCGCGGCCGGTACCGGGTTCGAGGCCCAGGCACAGGCCCAGGGTCATGCGTCGGTCGCCGACCACACCGCCCTGCCGGGAACCGAGCACCACTAAGTTGTCCGGACTCCGTCCGGCTGTGATGCCCCGCACCACATCGGTGCGGGGCATCCGCGTGGATGCCGGATCGAACTGTGCCGGCCTGAAGAAATGGCACAGTAATGAGGAATTTGAGCGAGAAGGGTTAGGTAGCCGTGTCTGACACCGCACAGGATGGCCAACAGCAGCTTGCGCTGGTCAATGAGCTGCTTGGGCATGTGCGCAAGATCGCGGGCGAGAACGATCGGGGCGACCTGGTCGACCGCTTGGACCGGGTGGACCAACTTCTCCTGGACCGTCCGCTGCGCGTGGTAGTGGCCGGGCAACTCAAGCAGGGTAAGAGCCAACTGGTGAACTCGCTGCTCAACATGCCGGTCGCGCGTGTGGGTGATGACGAAACCACTTCGGTGACAACTGTTATCAGCTACGGCGAGCAGCCCTCGGCCGCCCTGGTGGTGGCCCCCGCCGAACAGTACGACGGCGGCGGGCTCGCCGGGGAGCCCGAGATCATTCCGATTCCGGTGGCCGATATCGGCAAAGACCTTAAGAGGGCACCGCAGGCCCAGGGCCGCGAGGTGCTGCGGGTGGAAGTCACTGTCGCCAGCCCGATGCTCAAAAGTGGTCTGTGTCTGGTGGATACGCCCGGGGTCGGCGGTTTCGGTCAGCCACACCTGTCGAGCACGCTCGGGCTGCTGCCTGACGCAGATGTCATGTTGATGGTCAGCGACCTCAGCTCCGAGTTCACCGAACCCGAACTGGTCTTCATTCAGCAGGCGCTCGACCTGTGCCCCGTCGCGGCGATCGTCAACACCAAGACTGATTTGTACCCACACTGGCGGGCGGTCGTGGCGGCCAACTCAGCGCATCTGCAGCGCGCCAAGGTCACCGTCCCGGCCATCGCGGTGTCGTCGGCGCTGCGCTCGCATGCATTGCAGCTCAACGACAAGGAGCTCAACGCGGAGTCGAACTTCCCCGCCTTGGTGACCTTCCTCAGCAATGCCATCGCGGACCAACAGGCGCACACGCGGCAGCAGGCAGTGGCCGAGATCGGTTCGGCGTCGGAGCATCTCACGCTCACCCTGGATGCCGAACTCAGCGCGTTGCAGGATCCGCAGAGCCGCGATGAGCTCACCTCGGATCTGGAACGGCGCAAGCGTGAAGCCGAGGAGGCGCTCGCCCACACCGCGTTGTGGCAGCAGGTTCTCGGCGATGGCATTTCCGACGTGTCGACCGATGTCGAGCATGATCTGCAATCACGATTCCGGCGCATCCTGCAGCGGACCGAAGAGGTGATCGACCACACCGACCCGACCAAGAATTGGGCCGAGGTCGGCGCTAAACTAGAAGAGGCCGTGGCCAACTCGGTGGGAAACAACTTTGTCTGGGCGCACCAGCGGGCGATGCACCTGGCTGCTCAGGTGGCCGAGACCTTCGCCAACGCCGGCATGGACTCGGTGAAAATGCCGCGCCTGCGGGCCAGTGAGATGGGCGCCGATCTGAGCGATCTGAAGTCGCTGTCGAAGCTGGAGGCCAAACCGATCAAATTGGGGCACAAGGCCATCACCGGACTACGTGGGTCCTACGGTGGCGTCATCATGTTTGGCATGCTGACCACCGTCGCCGGTCTCGGGATGTTCAACCTGATCTCGCTGGGCGCCGGTGCGATGCTGGGTAAGAAGACCTACACCGAGGACATGGAGAATCGGATGCTCCGCATCCGGGGAGAGGCCAAGACCAACGTCCGCCGTTTCCTCGACGACGTGTCCTTTGTGGTGCTCAAGGAATCGCGGGACCGGCTGCGGCTGGTTCAGCGCCAGCTTCGGGATCACTTCCGCGACATTGCTAATCAGACCACGCGTTCACTCAACGAGTCGCTGCAGGCCGCCATCGCGTCGGCACGGCTGGAAGCAGAGGATCGCGATTCGCGAACCCGCGAGGTGGAGCGTCAGTTGCATATCCTGCGCCAGGTCAACACCCATCTTGAAGGACTGGAAGGGTTGCGGCCGTCCACATGAGCAGCATCGATTTGGCTCGCGTCATCATCGGTGACGCGATGCGCGCGTACCAGGACGATCCGCGGTACATACGGGTCGCCGAGCCGCATGAGGAACTGAGGCGCATTGCCGGCAGGCTCGACGAGCCGATCCGGGTCGCCGTCGCGGGAACCCTCAATGCCGGCAAGTCCACCCTGGTCAATGCGCTTGTCGGAGAAGACATCGCGCCCACCGATGCCACCGAGGCCACTCGGATCGTGGCATGGTTTCGCCACGGCGCCGCCCCGCAGGTCACTGCCAATCTGTTCAGCGGCGCACGCCAGGACATTCCGATTCGGCGTGACGGGGGCCTTTCCTTCGTGCTTGACCGCCTGGACCCCGCCTCGGTATCCGACCTTGACGTCCATTGGCCCGCACCGGAATTGAATGAGATCACCCTCATCGACACTCCGGGAACGTCATCGCTGTCCACCGATGTCTCCGAACGCAGCCTGGCGCTGCTGGTGCCCGAGGACGGTGTGCCACGGGTGGACGCGGTGATATTTCTGCTGCGCAGCCTGAACGCTGCCGATATCGGTTTGCTGACCCAGATCGGCAAGCTCGTCGGCGGGGAGCGCGGGGGAGCCGTCGGGGTGGTTGGCGTGGTGTCGCGTGCCGACGAGATAGGGGTGGGCCGGCTCGATGCCATGCTGTCCGCGCGCGAGGTGGCCGCCCGGTTCGCCGGGGAGATGGAACGCACCGGGATCTGCCAGGCCGTCGTACCGGTCGCGGGCCTGCTGGCGCTAACCGCGCGCACCCTGCGGCAGGCGGAGTTCGTCGCGCTGCGGAAGCTGGCCGAAGTGGATCCGCAGGTGCTGGCCAAAGCCCTGCTGTCGGTGGACCGATTTGTGCGTGAAGATGATTCGCTGCCGGTCAATGCCCAGACCCGGGCGGCGCTGCTGCACCGATTTGGGATGTTCGGTATCCGGATCTCGGTGGCCGTCATCAGGGTCGGAGTTACCGATGCCACCGGGTTGGCGGAGGAACTCCTCGAACGCAGCGGTCTGGTGGAGCTGTACAACATCATCGCGAATCAGTTCGGTCAGCGCGCGGGCATTCTCAAATCGCACACCGCGTTGCTGTCGGCTCGCCAGGTGCTGACCGCTCATCCGGTCGAGGGTGGGCGGCGGGTCATCGACGATATCGATCCGCTGCTCGCCGACACCCACGCCTTCGACGAGCTGCGGCTGCTGGCGGAGCTCACCTCGCGAACCACCACGCTCACCGAGCACGAGACGATGCTCATTCGCAGGCTGTTGGGGGCCTCCGGCACGGATGCCGCTGCCCGATTGGGTCTGGACGAGAAGCGCCCAGACCCGCGGCGTGCCGCCATCGATGCGGTGGGACGCTGGCGGGCGCGGGCCGAGTATCCGCTCAACGACCCGTTTACCAGCCGCCTGTGTCTGGCCGCGGTCCGCAGTGCCGAAGGCATACTCACCCAGTTGTCTACGCACGAGCGCCCGGCATACTGAGCAGATGATGATGCGTCTGTTCGCCGCGACCGGGGTCCTCGCGGCCGGATTCAGCACAGCGACGGCAGCGGCCGAGCCCAGTCCCAATCCGGCCGGGCCCGCGTCCAAGCCCGTGCCCGCTAGTGTCTGGATCAGCCCCGGCGACATTCCCATGAACGGCGAATACCACTGGTCAGCGGCCAATCCGACCGCAACGGGCAGGGCCGCCTTCCTCAGCATGCGGCTCTGCGGCACCCCGTCCGCAGACGTGTTGCCGCCGGCGTCGGCCATCGCCACGCAAACCGCGTCGGGCACTGCGGCGTCCGTTGTCCAGGCAGCGGGGCAGTGGCCCGAAGGAAACATGGACGGGGCCTCGGCCTTCCAAAGCGGTATTCGGTCTCAGCTCAACTATTGCCCGGGGGTCGGTGACGTCATCAGTGTCGACTTGCGGCCTGCGCCTTCGTGGTACGGCTTTGCCGCGACCGTGCTTGTCGGCAAGGAGCGTGACAACCCCACGAGCGAGGTGCACATTTACAACGTGGTTCCGCCGGAGTCGGGCACCGTTTCGGAACTTGCGGTCACGGTGCCCCGCACCGGCCGCGAGCCCTCGCCGTGGAAGCCCGTCGATGATGCGACGGTCTTGCGTGCGCTTGCCCAGCCGTTGTGCAAGGGCTCCTGCTAGCGCGGGATTTCATGTGACGATGCGCGGGTGGCTGCGGGTAGTTTCGGCGATGGCCGTGATTGCCTGCGTGGGCACCGCGTCTCCGGCGGTGGCGGATCCGAAGCCTCTACCCGAGACCGTGTGGACCAACCCGCGGGACGTTCCCATGGACCGCGTCTCGCATTGGGCTCCCTTGTCGCGCAACGCAACCTCGGTTGACCGTCCCGCCTTCTGGTCGGCGAATCTTTGCTTCTCGCTAGGTGAGAGTCTGCCGCAATCGCCCGAATCGGCGTCGTCATCGGTCGGTTCCGACGAGTCGGGGTGGACGGCGGTGCAGGTGATCGCGCACTGGCCCGGCGACACCGCGATCACCGATCAGTATGCATCGACCGTCTATCGGTCCCTGCGTGCCAGGCTGGATCATTGCTTCAACGCCGTCGGCGCTCAGGTCGCGGTGGCCGACCTGTCCAATGGGCACGCGGCCACGGTGACACTGCCGGCGCAGGGCGGTAAGCAACCTCAGTACCGCCTATACGTGGTGCAGCCGCCGGGCACCGGGACGGTGGCCGAACTGACCGTGACAAACGCCATGACCAGCGCCGTCGGTTTGCCGTGGGTAGACGCCGACGACCAGCAGGTTTTGCGCAGCGTGGCGGCACCGATCTGTCGGACTGCCAAGAGCAGCGCCTGCTGAAATTCGCGTCCACTTTTTGTCGCTTCGAATACCGAATCACCATCAACGCGTGCCCTTGACGGCGTAGCGTCCGGGGTATGCACGGACGCGGAATCCTTTCAGGCGTATGCGGTATCGCGACGATCATTGCGATGGCGGTGTTGTTGACACCGGTGTCGATTCAGGTCGATACGGGCGGCGCAACGCAGTCGGTGACGTGCGGTATGCCTGTCGGGCCACGACTTTCACGGACCGCGGAGCTGGACAAGATCAGTTCCGCGGCGAACCAGGCGACGAACTACCACGACCAGTGCGCGGCCAAGCTCGATACGCGGCGTATCTGGGCTATCCCGATCGGTGTGCTGTCATTCGTGATTGCGCTGTGCGCGGCGGGTCATCTGTGGAAAGAGAGCTCGCCCAGCAGCTCCGGGCAGACACATCGTGGACTGTCTGGTCCGCCCGGGATGCGGATGGCTCACTGACCCCCAACGGGCACTTGAACGTTGCCGCCGCCCGGAATCGGGATGACTACTGATCGCCCGGTGGTGGTTGTCGGCTGTGTCGTCGTGGTCGTCGGTTGAGTCGTGGTGGTGGTCGGCTCGGTGGTCGTTGTCGTCGTGGTCGGCTCGGTCGTCGTAGTGTCCTGGCTGGTGGGCGACTCCGAAACCGTGTGAGTCTCGGTCACCGTCGAACTACCGCCGGAGTTGTTTCCGCCCTGACCGCCGTGACCCTCATGACCGCCGCCGGAACCCGCAGGTGTTGAGCTTGTGGTTGACGTGACGGATGATGTGCTGCCAGCGGGAGCCGGCTTGTCGCTACTGGTGATCACCAGCGCGGCAATCACGGCGACGACGGCCACGCCCGCGCCCGCCAGCGCGATGAGCACCGCCGGCTGTTTGTACCAAGGATTGGGCTGGTCGGGCCCCTGGTCGTGGTACTGCTCGTTGTACATCGTGGGGTCTTCTGGCGGCTCCGGGTAAGACATGGTGCGGAGCGTAACCCAACTTTCTTTAAAGCCCGGGGATTTGCGGGATGGGAGGAATCGGAGGGATTGGAGGTATGGGTGGGATCGGCGGAATGGCCGGCGGCGACGGAATTGAGGGTGCCTCATACCGATACGTCGGCGACTCTGTGGCCGGCTGGGTCTCGTAGTACGTGGGCTCAGACCTCTGTGTCGGCGTCGCCGGCTCCGTCGACGGTTCGGCCGTGGTGGGGGCGGTCGTCGAGGGTCCGGAGGATGGTTCGGTTGTGGTGGTGCTCGGGGTCGGCGGTGTCGGTGTCGATGTCAATGGTGTGTTGTCGTTGACCACACGCTTGTCCGTGGACAGCACGATCGTCATGAGCACAGCGGCGATGGCGATGATCGCGGCGATGGTGCCCACGATTGCCGGCCCGGTTCGGTACCAGGGCCGAGATCTTTCGGGCTTCTCGCTGTCTTCGATCAACCCCGAGAAGTAGCTCTCGTCATCCTCGGGAGCGTTCGGTGTCTCGTGCTCACTCATCAGTTCCGGAGCCTAACTCAGAAAGTCAGCCGAATTGTGGGATCACCGTCGAGGCGAAGAACTCCAGGTGATCCAGATCCCGTATATCCAGCAGCTGCACGTAAACCCGCTGGACACCGGCGGCGACGTAGACGCTCAGCTTGTCCACCACGGCGTCGGGAGTGCCCGCGAGCGGGCTGTTCTCGGTGATTTCGCCGACCTCGCGGCCGGCATTCGCCGCGCGACGGGCGATATCGGTGTCCGTGTCGCCGATGCAGACAGCGAAGGCCGCCGAGTAGATCATCGAATCCGCTGGCCGTCCAGCGGCTTCCACCGCCTGCGCCACGCGTGCGTACCGATCGGTGATGATGTCGACAGACTGAAATGGCAGGTTGAACTCGGCGGCGAATCGAGCGGCGAGAGCCGGAGTCCGTTTGACTCCGAGACCGCCGATGACGATCGGTGGATGCGGCTCCTGCACCGGCTTGGGCAGTGCGGGGGAGTCGGTCACCGTGTAGTGCTTGCCCGCATAGGAGTAGGTATCGCCGGTGGGTGTGGTCCACAGTCCGGTGAGGATGTCGAGCTGTTCTTCGAGGCGGTCAAACCGTTCACCCAACGGTGGGAAGGGAATCGCGTACGCCTCGTGCTCCTCGCTGAACCATCCCGCGCCGAGACCGAAATCAACTCTGCCGCTGCTCATCTCGTCGACCTGGGCGACGGTGATGGCGAGCGGTCCCGGATGCCGGAAGGTGGCCGACGTGACCAGGGTGCCCAGCCGGATGGTAGTGGTCTCCCGGGCGATGGCCCCCAACGTCACCCATGCGTCGGTGGGCCCGGGCAGCCCGTCGGCGCCGCCCATCGCCAGGTAATGATCGGACCGGAAGAACGCGGTGAACCCCAGCTCCTCGGCGGCCTGCGCCACGCGCAGCTGATCGGAGTAGGTGGCGCCTTGCTGCGGTTCAACGAATACCCGGAAGTCCATGACCGCCAGCGTACGTAAGGCGCCATACCCGGGCACCGGCGACTTGCGCGGATCGCTACGGTGAGTGGACACAGATCTGCGTGAGTTGACGAGTATGCGGGGAAACGAGGGAAAGTGATATCACGCGTTGCGGTTTCGGCCATAGCGGTATTGGCTCTGGCTCTGGGTGTGGGACTGACCGGTTGTTCCGGAGCCGAGGAGAACGACACGTCACCCCGTAGCTCGTCGGTCCAGTCCTCGCGATTGCTGAACTTCACCGCGAAGACCATCGATGGGGCCGACTTCGCGGGCAGCAACCTGGCCGGAAAGAAGGCGGTGCTGTGGTTCTGGGCGCCATGGTGCCCGACCTGCCAGAAGGAAGCTCCCGATCTGCAGAAGGCGGCCACCGCGCACCCGGATGTCACCTTTGTGGGTGTGGCTGCGCAAGACCAGGTGTCTGCGATGCGCGACTTCGTCACCAAATATGACCTCACCTTTGTTCAGCTGGCCGACACCGACGCCAAGGTGTGGGCGCTGTATGACGTCACGCACCAGCCGGCCTTCGCGTTCCTGGGAGCTGACGGTCAGGCCGAGGTGGTCAAGAGCCCGCTTTCGGGTACAGAGCTGGACAAGAAGATCGCACAGCTGCACTGAGGCTGCGGTACTGACGTGATTGACACCGCAGCACTCACTTTCGCGTTGGGCGCGGGCCTGGTGGCCGCGCTGAACCCGTGCGGCTTCGCGTTTCTCCCGGGCTATCTCGGGCTGGTGATCGCCGGTAGCGATGGCACGACGTCGAGGCTGACTGCGATCGCCCGCGCGGCCACCGCGACCGTGGCGATGGCCGCCGGGTTCCTGACGGTGTTTGGGATTTTTGGGCTTGTCATCTCTCCGGTGGTCGCGTCGGCCGGTCGATATATGCCCTTCGCGACCGTGGCAATCGGTGTTGCGCTTGTGGCGCTGTCGATCTGGCTGCTATCCGGGCGTGAGCTCACTGTCGTGCTGCCCAGGGTTTCCGGTGGGGTGCCGACCGCCTCGCTGCTTTCGATGTACGGATATGGGCTCACCTACGCGGTGGCGTCGCTGTCCTGCACTGTCGGGCCGTTCCTGGCGGTTATCAGCACCACCTTTAAGCAGGGGTCCATCGTCTCGGGGGTGCTGGCCTTCGTCGCCTACGGCGCGGGTATGGCGGTGACCGTTGGTGTGGCGGCATTAGCCGTTGCGCTGGTGGGAAACTCGGTACAGACCACGATGCGGAAGGTCCTGCCCTATGTGGGGCGCATCGCCGGGGTGATCGTGCTGCTGACCGGGCTGTACGTGACCTATTACGGCTACTACGAAATCCGGCTGAACTTCGGTGACGGGAATGCCGACGATCCGGTGGTCAATGCGGCGAGCGAGGTGCAGACCTGGCTCGTGAGCCTCGTCGACGACACCGGGGTATGGCCGTTGCTGGGTGGCATCGTGCTGATTGTGGTTGTCGCGGCGGCGAGTTCGTATGCGGTCCGGAGAGGGCGCTGAGCTACCCACGCTCCGCGAGTTCGGCATATCCGCCCCGCAATGCGCGCAGCTGCGCGGCTCCGTCACCCGCGTACGACGATCCGTGCATGATGGCGAGCGTGGTCGGCCCCAGGGCGGCGAGCTGATCGAGCGTCGGCGTCAACGTGGTGGTGAGGCCGGTCGCGTGGAAGAGTCCCTCGGCCGCTAAGGCCGGCGCCACGCAATCGGATTCGGTGAGCGCCGGGCACTGCCCGGTGTGGGTGAACAGGTCTCCGGAGAAGAGCGTCGCGGTGGTTTCATCGAACCAGAGCCCGGCCTCCCAATTGTGGGGAATATGCGGAGTGGCAACAAACTTCAGACGGTGTCCGCCGATGTCATGGGCTTCCTGACCCACAGCGACGGGTGCCCGGTCGCACATGTCGTTGAGCGAAAGCATGCACGCCAACGGGCTGTGAATGACTTCGGCATGCGGGGCGGCGCCGAGGAACTGGTTTGTCGAGCCGCATTCGTCTGCCTCGACATGGCCGAACGAGATCCACCGCAGTGACTCCAGGGGGATGACGCGTGACACGGCCTGGGAAACATGTGGGTATAGGAATTTCTGGCCGGTGTGAAAGAGGAACGGCTGGTCGCCGGTGAGCAGGAACTGGTTGAAGGTAAAACCATGCTCGGTGATATCCGGGATCCATGTTGAGAACCGGAAGATGCCATCCGCGATTTCGTCGATGGCGGTGTCCATGGCCTTAGTCTGCGCTCGCGCATGCCGCGGAGCCAGCGAATTGGCGATGGAGGAGTGACCAAAACCCCTGCATGGACGGGGTTGGACTGCTCGGGAACAAACATCGACGGTGGGCCGTTGAGCTGTATGTTGAACTTGAGTCGTATAGGCTCAACTATGGCTTGACGAAAAGATCTGAACAAGGCAAACTTGAGTGGATCTCACTGAAGGCAATGAGGTAACCAACAGGAGGAATGAACTATGGCTCGTGCGGTCGGAATCGACCTCGGGACCACCAACTCCGTTGTCGCCGTCCTCGAAGGCGGCGACCCGGTAGTTGTCGCGAACTCGGAAGGCTCTCGCACCACCCCATCCGTCGTTGCGTTCGCACGCAATGGCGAGGTGCTGGTCGGGCAGCCTGCCAAGAACCAGGCGGTGACCAACGTCGACCGGACGATCCGCTCGGTCAAGCGGCATATGGGCACCGATTGGTCCGTTGAAATCGACGGAAAGAACTACACCCCCCAGGAAATCAGCGCCCGTACGCTGCAGAAGCTGAAGCGCGACGCCGAGGCATATCTGGGTGAGGACATCGAGGATGCCGTCATCACCGTGCCGGCGTACTTCAATGACGCTCAGCGTCAGGCGACCAAAGAGGCCGGCCAGATCGCCGGCCTGAACGTACTGCGCATCGTCAATGAGCCGACTGCGGCCGCTCTGGCCTACGGCCTGGACAAGGGCGAGAAGGAACAGACCATCCTGGTCTTCGATCTCGGTGGTGGCACCTTCGATGTGTCGCTGCTGGAAATCGGCGATGGCGTCGTCGAGGTCCGGGCGACCTCCGGTGACAACCACCTCGGTGGTGACGACTGGGACGAGCGCATCGTTACCTGGCTCGTCGACAAGTTCAAGGCCAGCGCCGGTATCGACCTGACCAAGGACAAGATGGCAATGCAGCGTCTGCGTGAGGCTGCTGAGAAGGCCAAGATCGAGCTGAGCTCGGGTCAGTCCACCTCGATCAACCTGCCGTACATCACGGTGGACGCGGACAAGAATCCGTTGTTCCTCGACGAGCAGCTGACGCGTGCCGAGTTCCAGAAGATCACTCAGGATCTGCTGGACCGCACCCGCAAGCCGTTCCAGTCGGTTATCAAGGACGCCGGTGTTTCCGTGGCCGATATCGACCACGTGGTGCTGGTGGGTGGTTCTACCCGCATGCCAGCGGTCACCGATCTGGTCAAGGAATTGACCGGCGGCAAGGAGCCCAACAAGGGTGTCAACCCCGATGAGGTTGTCGCCGTGGGTGCCGCGCTGCAGGCCGGTGTGCTCAAGGGCGAGGTGAAAGACGTTCTCCTGCTTGACGTCACCCCGCTGTCCCTCGGTATCGAGACCAAGGGTGGCGTGATGACCAAGCTCATCGAGCGCAACACCACCATCCCCACCAAACGGTCCGAGACCTTCACCACGGCGGACGACAACCAGCCGTCGGTGCAGATCCAGGTGTACCAGGGTGAGCGCGAAATCGCTTCGCACAACAAGCTCCTGGGCTCCTTCGAGCTGACCGGTATCCCGCCGGCCCCGCGCGGTGTGCCGCAGATCGAGGTCACCTTCGACATCGACGCCAACGGCATCGTGCACGTGACCGCGAAGGACAAGGGCACCGGCAAGGAGAACACGATCAAGATCCAGGAGGGCTCCGGCCTCTCCAAGGAGGAGATCGACCGGATGATCAAGGACGCCGAGGCGCACGCCGACGAGGACAAGAAGCGTCGCGAAGAGGCGGACGTCCGCAACCAGGCCGAGTCACTGGTCTACCAGACGGAGAAGTTCGTCAAGGAGCAGCGTGAGCCCGCCGAAGGCGCCGAGAAGGTCGTCTCCGACGAGACCCTCGCCAAGGTCGACGACGCCATCGCCGACGCCAAGAAGGCACTGGAAGGCACCGATATCGGTGCCATCAAGGAGGCCATGGAGAAGCTCGGCGAGCAGTCACAGGCGCTGGGGCAGGCTATTTACGAGGCCGCGGCCGCAAAGGCTCAGGCCGAGGGTGCGGGTGCTGAAGGTGGCGCCGGCGCTGCCGATAGTGATGTCGTGGATGCCGAGGTCGTCGACGAGGAGAAGGACAGCAAGTGACCCCGTCAGGTGGGCAAGATCGGGATGAAGAACGCGAACCGGTGACCGTTACCGACAAGCGCCGGATCGATCCCAACACCGGCGCGGTTCGCGAAGAGGCAAAGGCGGCCGGAGCCGCGGGGTCGGCGACATCCAACCCCGAAAAGCAGGCTGCTGCAGCGGAACCGGGCGCTTCGGCACCCGGAGCCGCGGGGTCGGCGACGTCCGGCCCTGCGGCCGCGGCCTCCGAGGGCGAATCGAGTGTGGACGCCAAGGTGGCCGAACTGACGGCCGACCTGCAGCGTGCGCACGCCGACTTCGCCAACTACCGCAAGCGGGTGGAACGGGACCGGCAGGCCGTCATCGATTCGGCCAAGGCATCCGTCGTCACGCAACTGCTCGGCGTGCTCGACGACCTCGACCGCGCGCGCGAGCACGGCGATCTGGAATCGGGTCCGCTGCGCAGTGTTTCGGACAAGCTGACCGCAGCTTTCGAAGGCCTGGGGTTGGTGACGTTCGGTGCCGAGGGCGACGACTTCGATCCCTCGCTGCACGAGGCGGTTCAGCACGACGGCCAGGATGGCCACCCCGTGCTGGCCGCGGTGCTGCGCAAGGGCTACCGGATGGGCGATCGGGTGCTCCGGACCGCGATGGTCGTGGTGACCGACGGCAGTCCGAATGATCAGGCCGGGCCGGAAAGTGGCGACACGGCGCAGGATCAGCCCGAAACGGGATCCGGATTAGGGGATACCGAAACGCAATCCAAGACAGAATCAGAGTAAGAACTGCACAGCACGACCCGATGGACGCGAAGGAGGTGATGTCGGGTGACGCAACGTGAATGGGTAGAGAAGGACTTCTACAAGGAGCTCGGCATCTCCTCTACCGCGACCCAAGACGAGATCAAGAAGGCCGCACGCAAGTTGCTGGCCGAGAATCACCCGGACCGGAACCCTGGCAACCAGGCCGCCGAGGATCGGTACAAGGCCGTCAGCGAGGCCAAGGACGTGCTGTCGGATACGGCCAAGCGCAAGGAGTACGACGAGACCCGTCGGCTCTTCGCCGGTGGCGGGTTCGGACGGCGATTTGGCGACAACGGATTTGGCGGTGGCGGCGGATTCGGCGGTGGCAGTAACAGTGCCGAGTTCAACCTGAACGACCTCTTCGGCAACGCCGACACCTCCGGTGGCGGCGGAATCGGCGACCTGTTCGGCGGTCTCTTCGGGCAGCGCGCGCAGCCGCGCGCCAGCCGCCCGCGCCGCGGAAACGATCTGGAGACCGAAACCCAGCTGGACTTCGTCGAAGCGTGCAAGGGCGTATCGGTTCCGCTGCGTCTCACCAGTCCGGCGCCATGCACCACCTGCCACGGCAGCGGTGCTCGCCCCGGTACCAGCCCGAAGGTCTGCGGCGCGTGTAACGGCAGCGGCGTCATCAATCGAAACCAGGGTGCCTTCGGGTTCTCCGAACCATGCGCGGATTGCCGCGGTACGGGCTCGATCATCGAGAACCCCTGCACGGACTGCCAGGGCACCGGGGTAACCACCCGAACCCGCACCATCACCGTGCGGATTCCTCCGGGAGTCGACGACGGACAGCGTATCCGGCTGGCAGGCCAGGGCGAGGCCGGTCTGCGTGGCGCTCCTTCCGGCGACCTGTATGTCACCGTGCATGTGCGGCCTGACAAGGTTTTCACCCGCGACGGGGATGATCTGACCCTCACGGTTCCGGTGAGTTTCACCGAATTGGCTTTGGGTGCAACAGTTTCCGTTCCGACATTGGAGGGCCGTGTCGGAGTGAAGGTGCCTGCGGGTACCTCCGACGGGCGCATACTGCGGGTACGTGGCCGCGGTATTCCGAAGCGTGCGGGCGGTAACGGTGATCTGCTGGTCACCGTTAAGGTCGCGGTGCCGTCGAAGCTGGAAGACAGTGCCCTGGAGGCATTGCAGCGCTACCAGGTAGCCGAGAAAGCGAGCGGATTCGATCCGCGGGCCGGCTGGGCGGGTGCGCGATGACGCCCCGCCGCCAGCCCGAGCGGGGCGCCCGCACCTTCCTGATCTCCGTGGCTGCCGAGCTCGCCGGAATGCATGCGCAGACCCTGCGCACCTACGACCGGCTTGGGCTGGTAAGCCCCGAACGCACGAGTGGCGGAGGGCGGCGCTACTCGCAGCGTGATGTGGATCTGCTGCGCGAAGTGCAGCGACTGTCCCAGGACGAGGGCGTCAACCTTGCTGGTATCAAGCGGGTTATCGAACTGACCAACCAAGTAGAGGCGCTACAGGCTAAGGTCTCCGAGCTGGCGGCCGAGGTGGCCCAGCTGCGCGCGGCGACAGCAGGCCGCGAGGTCGCGATCATTCCCAAGAGCACCGCCGTCGTCGTCTGGCAGCCGCGTCAGCAACGCTAGATCGGGTCGTGTTGAATTCTGGAGGCATCAGCCCCTTTTGAGACCAGTGCCTCCTTGGTGGCCTGGATCATCGACGCCGAGCCGCCGAGCAGAATCTGGCGATCACCCCAACCGCCGTATGTGGTCACCACCTCGGAGAGCAGTCCGGTCTGACGGACATGGAGGCCGCGGGGCGGCGTCGGATCGTGGTATTCGTTGGCCCAGTCCGGATTTCGTGGGTACTCGGTGACCGGCGTGACCGACAGCCATGGATTCATCGAGGCGATGTGCCACAGCGTCCACAGGTCATAGAGTTCCTGTGGATAGCGTGCGCCGTAAAACAGGTGGACCCTTGGATTCTCGGCCCATTGAGACAGCTCCATGATGAGGCACCGCAGCGGCGCGATACCGGTGCTTCCTGCCACCATGAGTATGTCTCCACCGTCGCGGTTCACTGATAGCGCGCCGAGTGGCGGCGAAATCCGCCAGGTGTCACCCACCTTGGTCTTGTTGACCATATCGCCGCTGACAAGTCCGCCGGGTACCGCCTTGACGTGAAATTCGATGTAGCCCTGGGGGTCCGGTGGAATCGCCAAGCTGAGATAGCGCCAGTTCCGGGGGCTCTGCGGCACCTGGACATGAACGTACTGCCCGCAGTGGTAGTTCATGGGTGCGTTGAGCTTCAGCCGGATCAAGGCAAGATCTCTTGAGGTTCGGTGGTATTCGATGACCTTCCCGTCCCACCAGGGCTGGCCGCTGTCCGAGGCTGCGGCGCTGCGCATCACCTCGATCATCACCGTGTAGACCTCGGTGGCGGTGGCTTCCATCCGCGGGTCCCAAATCGGCTGCAGCACCTCGCGCGTGGTGTCGAGCAGGGCCTGACGCATGGTGCCGTACTGGCTGTCGGTGGCCCCGAACTTCCGATGATCGCGACCTAACTGGGCCAGGAAGTTGACCAGGCCTTCAGTGCGGTACGCCGCCATCTCCCAGAGCACGAACTGTAATGCCTGACGGAAATGCTCGCGTTGCGATGACATGTCGGCGGGGAAAAGATCGCCGACGGTGGGGTCTATGGCGAACCAGCGGCTATAGAAGCTTCTGACAAGTTTGTCCCCCGATAGCTCGACCCCGCCGACCAAGTCGTGCAACGCTTCGACGTCCTCAAGCCCCACGAGCTTCCGTTGCCTCACCTTTCCGGGGTCCTGCCTACCGAGACGCCAGTCTAGGAGGGAAGTTCCCGGCCCGTCTGGGACTGCGTGAGGCCAGATTGAAAAGGAGGCAGTGCCGCGGCAACGCATCCGTGTGCTGGGAGATCCGTTTGTGCAAGCTTTAGCGACTACAGGAGCGGTGGGCTGCGGATTCTTAGTATTTGCTGGTGGCTATCTGTGCGGGTGTATGGGGAATCACGAAATTCGTGTCGGCACCTCACGTGGCGCTAGCCCGAGGTGCGGACGCGATTCGCGCTGGCGGCCACATCGATGGTGGGACCGCGCTTTCGCGATACGCGCTCACGATCGATCCGCTGATTGTGCTCATCAGGGAGCAGATGGTCGCCATACTGGCTCCGACCGTCGGTCGGTACCTCACGGCCGATGCTTCCGAATTAGGTTTGCTTAGCTAATCGATTCAATTGCGGCGGTCGTCAGTTTCGCGGAGTACAAAAGGTGTCACCATCGACAATGGAGGGTGTGTTGTGGGCGAGTTGCACGATCCGGCGGATGTCGTCGCCGATTTCTTCTACCCGCACTCTCCCGAACGCGTGTGGAATGTTTTGGTCGATCCCGATGTCATGGGGGACTGGTTCGTCGAGCAGGCCGGGTTCCGTCCGGCGGCGGGTACGCGGTACCGGCTCATGGATCTTCCGGTGCCGATTGCCAACTATTCCGGAAACATCGCCTGCGAAGTCTTGGTGGCTACGCCAAATGAAATGCTGGCGATTTCCTGGTGGGATACGAAACTTCCCGCCCCAGTGGCCTGGCGAACCGCGTGGACACTGTGTGCGGTGCCGAACGGAACCAGGGTGCTCTTGAGCCGGCCGACATTCAGCAGCGATGACCCTGCTGTACGGCGAATGGCGGTCCTCTCCGATCGATTCTGGCCGACCGCGATGACCAAGTTGGGGCGTCTCATCGATCGTGCAGCGACTAGACCCACTGATGAGGGCACCATGGAGCACTCATCTGGGCCGAGTTTGCCTGGCTAACAGATGAGAACACGGCGGTGACCCAGATTGATGGGGTATGAAAGGTAACCCCATCAATCTGGAGAGTGCTGTGCCCGACGACGCGAACGACACCGCCACCATCATTCTGGACCAGTTCTATCCGCATCCGGCCGCGCAAGTGTGGAGTGTGATGGTGTGTCCTGAGGCCATGGAGGAATGGCTGATGGACCCGATTGGATTTCGGCCGCAGGTGGGAACCCGTTTCCGCTTCGATGCTTTTCCCTTGCCCATGGCCGGCTTCTCCGGCGCGCTATCCTGCGAGGTGCTCGCGGCTACCCCGAACAGGGTGCTGTCGATCTGCTGGTGGGATATGAAGTCCTCGAAGCAGACGGTGTGGACGGTGACATGGACACTGCACGAGGTTCCCGGCGGCACCATGGTCACGCTGCGTCACGAGGGCTTCGATCCGGGCGATTCCGCGTCGCGTATGTATCGGGCGATTTCCGAGCGCGGCTGGCCCGGGATGATGGGCAAGCTCGGGCGATGTATCGCCAGTGCATCCTCCGGGCAGGACCGGCCTCCATACCGTCTGGTCACTGATGTATCCGCCTGATTGCCCACACGCCCTACGTATCTGCGGTATTCCAGGGGTATGACCGCGTCGCGGGACGACCTGACATCGGTGACCATCGGGCAGTTCTTCTCCTATCCGGCCGAGCAGCTGTGGAGCGCCATCACGTCGGCCGCCTCGATTTCCGACTGGACCGCCGAGGTCGACAAGGACTCCGTGGCGACCGGCAAGTCCTTCTCATTCAGTACCTTCCCGATGCCGGAGGTGAACTTCGGAGGCCGCGGGGAATGCGAGTTCATCGACGTCGTGCCCGGCGAGCGGATGGTCTACCGATTCACCACACCAGAGGACTCCTGGGATTTGCGGGTCACTTGGACGCTCCATCCCGAGCCGGGAGGTACGCGACTGCTGGTTGTGCACAACGGATTTGACCTCGCCAATCCAGCCCATGCGCGGCTCCGCGTTCTCGTTCGGGATATCTGGGCATTGGTCATGTCGCGCATCGAAGAGCTGTTGAGTGCTCCGGAGTCGGGGGGCGATCCCCCGCCCGATGACGCGACGGCATTCAGCCTCGGCGAGTTCTACGGCTACTCGCCGCGAACTGTATGGCAGGTCATCACCTCGAAGGAGTGCGTTGGCGACCTGGTGAACGACCACAATTTGGCGTCGGTGGAAGCCGGTGCCCGGCTGTCCATCACCACCTATCCGATTCCGCTTCTCGGATTCGGAGGGAGAGTCGATATGGAGTTTTTGGAGGTGCGCGAGCCAGAGTTCATCGTGTCTACCTTCGAGATTCCGATCATGGGTGGGCTCACCGTTCTGCGCATGACATGGCGACTCATTCCCCGGATCGGCGGCACCCAGCTGTGGCTGACGCTGAGCGGATTTGACCCGCGGTCCCCACTCAATCGCCAGCTCCGGTCGGTTCTGCGCGGTGGGGCCCTTCCGGTGTTGTCGCGAGTCGGCGAGCTGCTCGAGGGGCGCGGCCACCGTGTGTGATTCCGGGATTTAGTTCAGAGCGCCCGTAGGTGTGATGAGCTAGACGCGGCCCGCGAAAATTCTCAAAGTTGAGCGGAACAGACTCAAGGTTTGCGACGTTGGAACTACTGACAAGCATTTCTCTCAACCAACGGAGGTGTTGTGGACTCGTTCAATCCGACCACCAAAACCCAGGCCGCGCTGACAGCTGCCCTCCAGGCGGCGACCGCAGCGGGCAATCCTGAAATTCGTCCCGCGCACCTGCTGGTGGCGCTGCTGAGCCAGACCGATGGCATCGCCGCGCCGCTGCTGCAGGCTGTGGGCGTCGATCCCGTGACCGTACGCAACGAGGCGCAGGCCATTGCCGACCGGCTGCCCCAGGTCAGCAATGCGAGTGCCAACCCGCAGCTATCGCGTGACTCCATCGCCGCGATCACCACGGCACAGCAGCTCGCCACCGAGCTCAATGACGACTTCGTGTCCACCGAGCACCTACTCGTGGGCCTGGCCACCGGTGATACCGGGGAATCGGGGATCGCTCAACTCCTCGCCAACAACGGCGCCACACCGAATGCGCTGCGTGATGCGTTTGTTCAGGTGCGCGGTAGCGGCCGGGTGACCAGCGCCGAGCCCGAAGCGACGTTCCAGGCGTTGGAGAAGTACTCCACCGACCTGACCGCTCGTGCCCGTGAGGGCAAACTCGATCCGGTGATCGGTCGTGACACCGAGATCCGCCGCGTCGTGCAGGTGCTCAGCCGGCGGACCAAGAACAATCCGGTCTTGATCGGAGAGCCCGGTGTCGGTAAGACCGCCATCGTCGAGGGGCTGGCGCAGCGCATCGTCGCCGGTGACGTGCCCGAAAGTCTGCGTGGCAAGACCGTTGTATCGCTGGATCTGGGTTCGATGGTCGCCGGCGCCAAGTACCGGGGTGAGTTCGAGGAGCGACTCAAGGCGGTCCTGGACGAGATCAAGAATTCTGCGGGCCAGCTGATCACGTTCATCGACGAGCTGCACACGATCGTGGGTGCGGGCGCGACCGGTGAGTCGGCGATGGACGCCGGCAACATGATCAAGCCCATGCTCGCCCGTGGTGAGCTGCGTTTGGTCGGCGCCACCACGCTCGACGAGTACCGCAAGTACATCGAGAAGGACGCCGCGCTGGAGCGCCGGTTCCAGCAGGTGCTGGTGGGCGAGCCCTCGGTGGAGGACACCGTCGGCATCCTTCGCGGGCTCAAGGACCGCTACGAGATCCACCACGGCGTGCGGATCACCGACTCCGCACTGGTAGCCGCCGCGACCCTGTCCGACCGGTACATTACGTCGCGCTTCCTGCCGGACAAGGCCATCGACCTGGTCGACGAGGCCGCATCCCGGCTGCGCATGGAAATCGATTCGCGCCCTGTCGAAATCGATGAGGTCGAGCGCGTGGTCCGTCGTCTCGAGATCGAAGAGATGGCGCTGTCCAAGGAAGATGACGAGGCCTCGAAGCAGCGCCTGGTGAAGCTGCGTGAGGAGCTCGCTGCGAAAAAAGATCAGCTCTCCGTACTTACCCTGCGTTGGCAGAATGAGAAGAGCGCCATCGACGTGGTGCGCGATCTCAAGGAGCAGTTGGAAACCCTTAGGGGTGAATCCGATCGCGCCGAGCGCGACGGAGATCTCGGTAAGGCCGCGGAGCTGCGCTATGGGCGCATTCCCGAGCTGGAGAAGAAACTGGAGGCAGCACTTCCCGGAGCAGAGGCGCGTGAAAGCTTCATGCTCAAAGAAGAGGTGGGACCCGACGACGTCGCCGACGTGGTGTCGGCCTGGACGGGTATCCCGGCCGGGCGGCTCATGGAGGGCGAGACGGCCAAGCTGCTGCGCATGGAAGACGTGCTGGGTGCGCGGGTCGTCGGTCAGACGAAGGCTGTAGAGGCCGTTTCCGATGCGGTGCGCCGCGCCCGGGCCGGTGTCGCCGACCCCAACCGACCCACCGGTTCGTTCCTGTTCCTGGGGCCTACCGGCGTCGGTAAGACCGAGCTGGCCAAGGCGCTCGCGGACTTCCTGTTCGACGACGAGCACGCCATGGTGCGCATCGACATGTCCGAATACGGCGAAAAGCACTCGGTCGCAAGGCTTGTCGGCGCCCCGCCGGGATACGTCGGATATGACGCCGGCGGCCAGCTGACTGAGGCGGTGCGGCGACGCCCGTACACCGTGGTGCTGTTCGACGAGGTGGAGAAGGCGCACCCTGACGTGTTCGATGTGCTGCTGCAGGTGCTCGATGAGGGACGTCTCACCGACGGACAGGGACGCACGGTGGACTTCCGGAACACCATCTTGATCCTCACCTCAAACCTGGGGGCCGGTGGTTCCGAGGAGCAGGTGATGGCTGCCGTACGTGCAAAGTTCAAGCCGGAGTTCATCAATCGTCTGGACGACGTGCTCATCTTCGAGGGCCTCAACCCCGAGGAGCTGGTGCGGATCGTCGACATCCAGCTGGGGCAACTGCAGAAGCGGTTGGCTCAGCGTCGATTGACGCTCGAAGTGTCCGAGCCCGCCAAGAAATGGCTGGCTCACCGTGGATTCGACCCGATCTATGGGGCGCGTCCGTTGCGGCGCCTGGTGCAACAGGCGATCGGCGACAAGCTCGCCAAGCAACTGCTGGCCGGTGAGGTGCACGACGGCGACGTCGTTCCGGTGAACGTCAGCGCCGATGGCGACTCGCTCGTCCTGGGCTGACGCCTGAGCGGTAACCGCGAGCGTGCCGCTGCTGTGAGATTCCGGCCGATATCTCGCAGTGAGCGCACGCTCGCGGTGCTGCTCCGCCCATCACGGACCGGTAACTGTCGGTCACGATCCGAGCGCTCCGCGCGGTAGTTGGGCCGACACCGGTTAGGCTGTCGCGGATGGCTCTACTTTGGTTCACGCTGTCCGCGCTTTGCTTCGTCTGTGCGGGCGTACTGCTGTACGTCGATATCGGCCGCCGCCGCAGCCGCGGACACCGCCGGAAGGCATGGGCGCGATCTCACGGCTTCGACTACATGTCGCAGGACAAAGAGATCGTCAAGCGCTGGAACCGTGGCGTGATGTCGAGCGCGGGATCAGCCGCGGCCGCCAATGTGGTCCTCGGACAGATTCGTGGCGAGGCCGTCTACGTCTTCGATCTGGAGGATGTCGCGACCATCATCGCGCTGCATCGCAAGGTGGGCACCAACGTCATGGTGGACCTGCGACTCAAGGTCATGCAGGAACCCCGCGAATCCGATATCTGGCTGCTCGGTGCCATTGGCCCGCGCATGGTGTACTCCACGAACCTGGATGCCGCCCGTCGGGCCTGTGACCGGCGCATGGTCACCTTCGCTCACACCGCGCCCGAGACGGCAGAGGTGTTGTGGAACGAACAACACTGGACGCTCGCCGCGTTACCCATCAACAGCAACCGTGACCAGTGGGACGAGGGCCTCAAGGCCGTCCGCCAGTTCAACGACCTGCTGCGGGTGTTACCCCCGTCCGGGGAATCGGCACCCTCGCCCATCCAGGCCGCAGAACGCCCCAGCCGGCCCGTCGGCAGCAGCTCTGCGCCTGCCGGAGATCGGCAGCCCGCCCCCGTGGGTCAGGGCAGCCAGCCGCCCAGCCGTTAGGAACGCCGCCAGAGCTGATTGATCGGCAGCGGCCACCAGAACTTCTTGTCGAGGATCACCGCGAGTGTGGGCACCGTGAAGGTGCGCACGACGAACGTGTCGATGATCAAGCCCAGTCCGATCGTCGAGCCCATTTGTGCGACGTTGACCAGACTCGACCCCATCATGGCGAATTGTGTCATCGCGAACACCAGTCCCGCCGTGGTCACCACCCCGCCGGTGCCGGCAATGGTGCGGATGACACCCGTGCGGATGCCGGCGCTCATCTCTTCCTTGAAGCGCGATGCGACCAGCAGGTTGTAGTCGGCACCCACCGATATCAAGATCGCGAACACCGCGACAGGCACCGACCAGTGCAGCTGGATGCCGAGCACATGCTGCCAGATCACCAGGGCCAGACCGAGAGTGGATGCGAAGGACACCAAGACCGAGCCGATGACGATCAGCGATGCCACCAGCCCGCGCAGCAGGAGCAGCACCACCGTGAAAATCACCGTCAGGCAGCCGATCATGATCAGTTTTTCGTCGCGGTCGAGCATCACGCGCATATCGCCGATCAGCGCTGCCGGTCCGGCGATCTCGACCACGCTGCCCTCCAAGCGAGTGCCCTTGAGGGCGTACTTCATCTCGTGCGCCAGGTCTCGGACGCGCTGGATGCCTTCGTCGCCGTAGCTGCTGCCGCTGCCGATGGCGATCATGCGTGTGGTGGTGCCGTCCTCGGAAAACATCATCTTCAGGTACGGCTTGAATCGCGGGTCCGAGAGCATTTGTGCGGGGAAGTAGAAGTAGTCTCCGGTACCGGCGCTGCTTCGGCCGAGGTCCTGCATGAGCGAGGTCATGGTGTCGATCTGCGACATCATTTGCGTCATCTGCTCGTTGGTCTCGGTCATCAGATCCTGCATCGAGGACATCGACTCGAGCATGCGCGGCATCGTCCGTGCGGCCTGGGTCAAACCCCCGGTCATGGACCCCGAAGTGCTGACGAGGCTGCGCATCTGATCGGTGACACTCGACATGTTCTCGAAGTTCGATAAGGTCGATTGGGCACCCACGCACATCGGATCGGCGGCGCAATTGGGTTGTGCACGCACCGCTTCACGGACCGGCCCCATTGCCGAATTAAGCTGTGACTTCAGCTGATTCAGGCTGGACTGAATGGGTTGGGCGGCGGCACTGAATTGCTTGGCGCCCTGCTGCGCGGTCCGCAAGGTGCCCTGTAGGCCGTGGAGCGTGGACATCATCGAGTTCATATCGTCGGTCATGGCGTGCATCCGCTGCTGCCGCTGTTCCATGACGATCTTGTTCTGCGACATCAACGTTCCAGCCATCCGCACGCTGTACATGAGTGAGGTTTGATCCATGGGCGTGCCGGTGGGCCGGGTGATCCACTGCACCGATGCCACGCTGTCCAGCTTGGTGATCTGTTGTGCGGCCTTCTCCAGGAGCCCGATGTTGGCCGAGGTGCGCAGGTCTTCCGGAGCCCGGATCAAGATCATGTCGGGATTCATCTGTCCCGCCGGAAAGTGTTCCTGAATCGCGTTCATACCGGCCGCGCTCGGCATGTCCTTGGGGATGAATTGCAGCTCGTCGTAGTTGAAGGAGGCGCTGGGGATCACCATCATGAGCAGGATCAAGGAGGCGAAGGTTGTGACGAATATCGGTCGGGGCCAGCGTGCCACCCGGATACCGACCCGGCGCCACAGTCGAGTCGACCGGATGGTCGATCTGGGCTCGAACCAGCCGAATCTGCGAGCCCCGATAAGCAGTGCACCGGGCGTCACCGTCACCGCGGACAGCACGGTGAAGATCATCGTGATGGCCCCGGGTAGACCCATGGATTTCATCATGTCCAGTTGCGCGAATGACATGCAGGACAACGCACCCGCGACAGTCAGCCCGGACGCGATCACGACCGGTGCCACACCCCGGTAACTGGCGCGGAACGCATCGTCGATGCTGAGGCCGGCACGCCTGCCCTCTTGATAGCGGCCGATGAAGAAGATGGAGTAGTCGGTGCCGGCGCCCAGCGCCAGCGCACCCATCAACGCATTGGTCATCATGGACGTGGGAATCAGTCCCGCCAGGGTGAGGAAGCTGGTCACCGGGGTCGCGATACCGACGGCAACGCCCACGGTGATCAGTGGCAGGAACGCGACCACAAGTGAGCGGTAGACCAAAAGCAGCAGACCGCCGACAAGCACGAGCGACAGCCCTCCGATGATCACGACATCACGCATCATCGTGTTGATCTGGTCGGCGGCGGCCTGGCTC
Organism: Mycobacterium sp. NGS15; assembly: GCF_059813245.1. Lineage (NCBI taxonomy): Bacteria > Bacillati > Actinomycetota > Actinomycetes > Mycobacteriales > Mycobacteriaceae > Mycobacterium > Mycobacterium sp. NGS15. Next base: position 688,799 of record NZ_JCALEF010000001.1, read on the forward strand.
GTTCCGGTGGCATAGACGGTGGTGCCCGGCGGCTTCGCGATGTTATCGAGGATGTGTTGCACGGCCTTGGCGGATTCCATGGCCTTGGGTCCGCCGATCTCGCCGGCCAGCTGCAGCTGGGCGAGCGCCACCTTCTTATCCGGGCTCTCGGATGCGGTGGCGAATTGCGGATCGGACCACATGTCCATGCCCGGTTCGACGTGCGCGGTGTCGGCTCGCAGCTCCTTCATCAGGTGGGCACGAAACTGGCGATCCTCCTCGGTGAATGGCTGGTCCTTGACGACGACGACCGCGGCAGTGTTGTTCGACTCGGATTCCCCGAACGCCTTGGCCATGTGTTTGAGCGCCGCGGCGGATTGAGTGTTGGTCGGCATCATGGGGCTGCCGTGGGTCAGGGCGAGTTCTTCGAGGTTGGGTGCGGATGCCATCAGACCGCCGGCCACCATCATCAAGAGCCCGATGATCACGGCGGCATGCCTGCTGATGACACCGGCGAAGCGTCCGAATATGGGGCTGTCGTGCATCAGTGACCGCCTTGCGGTTCGAGTTTCTGGAATGCGACGAGATTGCAGCTCACCGAGGGAGTGCGGCCGATGTCGGTCTTCTCGTCGGCCACTGTGCCGTCGACGGTGATGCGGCAGGTGACGGTGTCGGTCGATATCGCCGTCACGCCCGCCGTGAATCCGAGGTCGCTGGTGGTCAAGCTCGTGCGCCAGGGTGCGGGGCCATTGAAGAGCTTGGACTGGCCCTTTTCGTCCAGATAGGACACAGTGACGGGCCGGCCGTTACTGGACACCTCATACGTGACGGTTTTCGGTTGGCTGAGCGACATGGCGCTGATGGCTTGCGCCGTCGGGGTGGCTTCCGGGGTGGGCAGTGCAACCTTCGGTGCGGTGGTTATATAGGTGCCCGCAGCGATCCATAACGCTACGAGTACCGGGTAGATCCAGCGCTGACGCTCGATGAGCCACACCACCAGCCGGTCGAACACTTCGCGATGCTAGCAATGCTTGATCGCGCAAGCGGCCATTTTCGGACAACTTGTACCAGTAACTTTTAGTACCGGTTACAGGCTCGTGGGCCACGTCCGGCCAGCCGGTACGCTGACCAACCATGGCTGACGGTCTTCACGCAAGCGGTTCATCCGCGGCTGATGGTCTTCACGCAAGCGGTTCATCCGCGGCTGACGGTCCTCGTGCAAGCGGCCCTGCCCCAAATTCCGTACGCCCCGTGGCACTGGTCACCGGCCCCACCTCGGGCCTGGGGGGCGGTTTCGCCCGCAAATACGCCTCTCTCGGATACGACATGGTGCTCGTCGCCCGTGACGAACAACGCCTGAGCGCTCTCGCCGACGAGCTCACCTGCCGATATGGCGTCCACGCCGAGGCGCTGCCCGCCGATTTGGCCGATGCCGCCGATCGCGCGAAGGTCGCCGAGCGCGTTGCGGCGGGGGTGTCCGTGTTGGTCAACAATGCTGGTTTCGCCACTGCCGGCGAGTTCTGGACGGCGGCGCCCGCGCTGTTGCACGCGCAGCTCGACGTCAATGTCACTGCGGTCATGGAGCTCACCCGCGCGGCGCTGCCCTCGATGGTCGAGGCAGGTGCGGGCACCGTCATCAACGTGGCGAGCGTGGCAGGCCTGGTGTCCGGGCGCGGCTCTACGTATTCGGCGTCCAAGGCCTGGGTGGTCTCCTTCACCGAAGGACTGGCAAATGGGTTGTCGGGTACCGGCGTTGGTATGCACGTGCTGTGCCCCGGATTCATCCATACCGAGTTTCACGAACGGGCCGGAATCGAGATGGGCACCATTCCGGAGTTCATGTGGCTCCAGGTCGACGATGTGGTCAACGCGTGTCTGCAGGACATCGCTGCCGGTAAGGTGCTCAGCGTTCCCGGGCTGCAATACAAGGCGATCACATCGGTAACACGGGTAATACCAAGAGGTTTGGTGCGTAAATTCAATAGCGTGGTAGGACGGGGTCGTGGCAGAACTTGATGTAGGACCGGATCTGAACGTGGCCGAGCGCGACGAGCTGGCGGCCTTGGTCCGCGATATCGCGGTGGTGCACGGCAAGGTCACATTGTCGTCGGGCAAGGAAGCTGATTACTACGTGGACCTGCGCCGGGCCACACTGCATCATCGTGCCGGTGCGTTGATCGGGCGGCTGGTGCGCGAGCTGACCAGCGACTGGGGCTATGCCGGTGTGGGTGGACTGACCCTCGGTGCCGATCCCGTCGCGACGGCGGTCATGCACGCCCCCGGACGGCCCATCGACGCGTTCGTGGTGCGCAAGTCGGTGAAAGCCCATGGTATGCAACGGCTTATCGAAGGTTTCGAGGTCTCAGGGCAAAAGGTGCTGGTGGTCGAAGACACCAGCACCACCGGCGGCTCCGCGCTCACGGCCGTGCATGCGGTCCGTGAGGCCGGTGGCGAGGTGATTGGGGTGGCCACCGTCGTCGATCGTGATACCGGTGCCGCCGAGGCCATTCGCGCCGAAGGTGTTCCCTATCGGTATGTGTTGGGACTGGCGGATCTCGGCCTGGCCGGATCGTGACCTTCCGCCGGGCCCTCGTCGCGTTGCTCGCCGGGGCCCTGATCTTGACGGGCTGCTCGAAAGATCCTGACAAGCAGCTGGTTTACGGTGCTCAGGCCGCCAAGATCGGTGAAACGCAGAGCCTGTTGGGTTGGAACCTCAGTGTCGCCAACCTGAGATTCCAGAACGGGTATGTGCTGGTCGACATCACAGGAGCGATCGCCAAGCCGGGGGAGAAGCCTGCCGCCGCCCAGGATCTGCGTTTTGGGTTGTACGGGTCTTTGGCGCATCCGCTCGAAGTGCCGGCGTTGAACGGCTGTCGTGACCTGGCCGACCTTTCCGTGCATCCGCTGACCGCGACGCCGTCCCTCGAGGCCGCGACCGGCCTGACCGGCACGGTGTGCCTGGGGCCGATGCAGAACCAGAGCGCGGTGCGTGGTGTGTACGTGTATTCGGCGAAGGATCGCATCGCCGGAACCACCGTGGCCTACCCGGTGGCCTACCCGATGGGGCTGCTGCCCACCCCACAGAACGACTCCGGTCTGGTGATCGTCACCAAGAGCATGGAGGCATGGAGGGCAAGCGGGCAGCAGATCAGCCAGGTGGATTTGGGCGATCCGAATGCATTTACCGGCAACGGATTTTCGCTGCTGGGCCTGAACATCTCGGGGATTGCGGCGCGCTACCGCGACGAGTCGGCCGAGCGCGGTGGTCCACTCATGGTGACGGTGGCGCCGACGCTGCCCGGAGAGGGGCTGGCGCGCAGCTGCGCCATCTACGGAGCATCGGTGCTGGTGCTTCCGGACGCGGCCCTCGACGCCGTGCAGATGCAGCCGTCGTTGTGTCTCCAGGGGGAGATCAACGCCGCGGTGCTCGCCGGGACGCTCTCGGTGATCGGCACTCACGCCGCGGTCTGGATGAACCGTGAGTGAGGATCCGAAGGATCAGAAGGATGCCCCCGCCGAACCTTCCCTATGGGGCGCTAGCGGCAACGGAGTGGGGCCGTGGGCGGTCGAACGGGGTTTGCCGCTGCCGGCAGACCCGCGCTATGACCCGGAGCTGCTGCGCGATGGCGACGCCCGCAATGTGGTTGACGCCTATCGGTATTGGCGGCGTGAGGCAATAGTCGCGGATATCGATACGCGGCGGCACCGGCTGCATATAGCCATCGAGAACTTCGAAAACGACGCCAATATCGGGACGGTGGTGCGCACGGCCAACGCGTTCGCGGTGCGCACCGTGCATATCGTCGGCCGGCGCCGCTGGAATCGGCGTGGTGCCATGGTCACCGATCGCTACCAGCATCTGATGCACCATGACAGCACCGAGCAGCTTCTGGAGTACGCGAAGCTGACCGGCCTGACGGTGGTGGCCGTCGACAACGTGCCCGGCTCGGTGCCTCTGGAGACCGCGGTACTGCCCGCGGACTGCTTGATGGTGTTCGGGCAGGAGGGGCCGGGCGTCACCGATGTGTCGAAAGGCGGTGCGGTGATGACGGTTTCGATTGCGCAGTTCGGATCCACCCGCAGCGTCAACGCCGGGGTCGCGGCCGGTATCGCCATGCACGCCTGGATCCGTCAGCACGCCGACTTGACCAAGGCGTGGTAGCCCGGGGATGGGTCACCCTTAGTATCGGGTGCATGGATGTGCTGTGGGCCAACCGCGCCAGTAGCGCGGAAGCCGCAATCACTGCCAGACACTTCTCGCCGTTGTGGCATCTGCCGCGTATGCGCCTGGGCATCGTCACCTGGCCGCCCGCGCCGGGTGCCACCTGGTTCAAGAACTGGCACTACTGGTGGCAGGCGCATCTGCAGGACTGCCTGATCGACGCGCAGCTGCGCGACCCACGCCCCGACCGGCTCAGGTACATCGCGGATATGCAACGCGCACACCGCTTCCGCAATGTCTTTATGTGGACCAACCAGTACTACGACGATATGGCCTGGTTGGCGCTGGCGATGCAGCGAGCCTCCGAGCTACTGGGCGTGGAGCGCCCCCGCGCGCTCAATCGGCTACGGCAGCAGTTCCTCGATGCATGGATGCCGCAGTATGGAGGCGGCATACCGTGGCGTAAACAGGACAGGTTCTTCAACGCCCCCGCCAACGGCCCGGCGGCAATCGTGTTGGCGCGCACTGGAAGAGTGTGGCGGGCCGAGGTGATGTCCGACTGGATCGACAAGACACTCATCGACCCCGAATCGCATCTGGTCATCGACGGCATACAGGAGGACGGCACCCTGGAACGGGCGACGTACACCTACTGCCAGGGCGTGGTGTTGGGGTTGGAGACCGAGCTCTCGGTGCGCACCGGCGAAGCCCGGCACGCCGAGCGCGTACATCGTCTCGTCCGCGCGGTGAGGGATCGGATGACCGAGGAGGGCGTCATCCGGGGCAGCGGCGGTGGAGACGGGGGGCTGTTCAACGGCATACTCGCCCGCTATCTGGCGCTGGTGGCCACGATGCTTCCGGAGAACTCCCCGCAGGACACCGAGGCACGGGCTGCGGCCCGCGACATCCTCTTGACCTCCGCGGAGGCGGCCTGGGCCAATCGGCTGATTGTGGAGGACCTTCCGTTATTCGGCGCGGATTGGACGCGGACGGCGGATCTGCCGACCGCGCACGCGCCGGCCTCGCAGTTCATTGCCGGTGCGGTCAACCCCTCGAAGGTGCCCGAACGGGACCTGTCGGTACAGCTGTCCGGGTGGATGCTGCTCGAAGCGGCGCACGTGGTCGCCTGAGATGGCGCGCGAGGATTTCAGCTTCTTTCATCCGCTGCGGGTGCGGTGGGCCGAGGTCGATATGCAGGGCGTGGTTTTCAATGCCCACTATCTGGCGTACTTCGATGCCGCGCTCACCGAGTACTGGGCCGCCCTGACCGGTGCACGCAGCGCCACCGGCGACGGGGTCTTTGAGCACATGTACGTGGTGAAGTCGGTCATCGACTATCACCGGCCGGCCCGCTTCGATGACGTCCTGGACCTCGGGGTGCGCATCGCCCGGTTGGGTACGGCGAGCATGACGTGTCACTTTGAAATTCACCGTGGCGGCGAACATCTCATCACCGGCGAGACGGTGTATGTGCACGCGATCGATGGCACATCCGCCCCCTTCCCGGATGCCTTCCGGGACATGGTGGACGAATTCGAGAAGACTCCGCTCGAGGGCGCCTAAGCCTCCGGTGCTGCCTCGCGGCTCTTCGCGGCCTTGCGGCGGCGCATCCATTCGAAGAACATCGGGGCCACCGAGGCCAGCACGATCAAGATGAAGATGGGCTCGAGCAGCTTCTGAATGATCTCGAACTGACCCAGCCAATAGCCCAGCAGTGTGAGACCGACGCCCCACACCACGGCGCCCAGGATGTTGTACAGAGCGAAGATCGGATAGCTCATCCTGGCCGCACCCGCGGTGATCGGAGCCAGGGTCCGCACGATCGGCACGAACCGGGCGATCACAATGGCGAACGGTCCGCGCTTCTCAAAGAAGGCGTGCGCCTCATCGAGGTACTTCTGCTTGAGGAAGCGGGCTTCCGGCTTGAACATCGACGTGCCGATGCCGCGACCGATCCAGTAGCCGACCTGGCCGCCCAGGATGGCCGCGATGGGGATGAAGACCAGCAGCTGCCATAGCTGAAAATTGGCCTGTGCAACACCGTCGGCCGCTGCGGCGGCAGTCCCGGCCGCCAGCATCCCGGCCACGAACAACAACGAATCGCCGGGCAGCACCGGGAACAGCACCCCCGATTCCACGAAGATCACCACCAGCAACCCGAGTAGCGCCAAGGTTCCGAAGTGACCGAGCAGTTTGATCGGATCCAGGAAATCTGGCATGAGCGCCAGGGTGGTCACGGATTCGGGTGCTGCCAGCAAGTTCACGGCGCCAACAGTACCGTCGATATCTATCGTCAACCTGGCTGCCTTATGGTGAGGGGCGAATCCGCAGAGCTGACATGGAGGTCGTCGAAGTGCCCATCGCCACGCCCGAGGTCTACGCCGAAATGCTGAACCGGGCCAAGGAGCATTCCTTTGCCTTCCCGGCAATCAACTGCACCTCATCGGAATCGATCAACGCCGCGATCAAGGGTTTCGCTGACGCGGGTAGCGACGGCATCATTCAATTCTCCACCGGTGGTGCGGAATTCGGTTCGGGTCTGGGCATCAAGGACATGGTGACCGGCGCGGTCGCGCTCGCCGAGTTCGCGCATGTGGTCGCCGCCAAGTACGGCATCACCGTCGCCCTGCACACCGACCACTGCCCCAAGGACAAGCTGGACAGCTTTGTGCGTCCGCTTATCGCCATCTCGCAAGAGCGCGTGGCCGCCGGGCAGAACCCGCTGTTTCAGTCGCATATGTGGGATGGCTCGGCGGTGCCGATCGGCGAGAACCTCCAGATCGCGCAGGAACTGCTGGCCGCCACGGCAAAGGCTCATATCGTCCTCGAGGTGGAGATCGGCGTCGTCGGGGGCGAAGAGGACGGTGTCGAGGCCGAGATCAACGAGAAGCTCTACACCTCATCCGAAGACTTCGAGAAGACCGTCGATGCGCTCGGTGTCGGCGAGAACGGCCGGTACTTGCTGGCCGCGACCTTCGGCAACGTGCACGGTGTGTACAAGCCGGGCAACGTCAAGCTCAAGCCGGAGGTGCTGGCCGAGGGGCAGCGCGTCGCCTCGGCCAAGCTTGGCCTGGCCGAGGGCTCCAAGCCGTTCGACTTCGTGTTCCACGGCGGCTCGGGCTCGCTGAAGTCGGAGATCGAGGACTCGCTGCGCTACGGCGTGGTGAAGATGAACGTCGACACCGACACTCAGTACGCCTTCACCCGGCCGATTGCCGGGCACATGTTCGCCAACTACGACGGTGTGCTCAAGATCGACGGCGAAGTGGGTAACAAGAAGACCTACGACCCGCGCAGCTACCTGAAGAAGGCCGAGGCCAGTATGACCGAGCGCGTCATCGAGGCCTGCAACGACCTGAAGTCGGCGGGCCGGTCGGTCTCCGCCGGAATGGCGTAGAGCTGTTTCGCCGAGTGTGAGCGTTAGCGCTCGCACTCGGCGAGTCCGTCAGTCGGACTGGCAGATCTTCCATTCCTTGTCTCGGAACTGCAGATCGAAGCTCCGCGAGGACCGGGTCTGTGGCGCAAACGCCATGAACGAGGTGACGTTGGCTTCGGCGTGCTCGCCGTTGACCACTACCTCGTCGATGCTGGCAACCACCGGATATTGCTTGGCGGCCGCCACCTTCTGATACGTCTGGGACCACTCGGCGTCGGGGTAGCGGACGTAACCGTCGCGTGTCTCGCCGCACGTGATTGTCCGCAGTGCCGCCAGGTTGCCGGTCTGGATGGCATTGTCATAGTTCTGAATGCTGGTGCGCACCAGCTCTTCTTGTGATGCCTTCGGTGCGCTGGTGCGCGAGATGATGACCGCGGCGAGGACGATCACTGCAGCCAGCGCGGCGACGACGAGTGCCAGCGCGATCACCCAGCCCCAGCTGCGCTTCTCCTCCTTGCGAGGAGCGATCGTCTCGGGGGTCGCGGCCTTGGGGCGGGCCTGGGTCGCCAGCGGCGCGATGAGCTCGGTTTTCGGATCGTCGCCGACGGGCGCGATCATCTCGGTCTTGTTGGCGTCGAATCCCGGTGCCGTGTAGCGCGGAACGTCGGGCTTAGCGGGAGCCATCACGACCGTCTGGGCGTCATCGAGCGGAGGGACCGGCCCGGTGTCCGCGGTATCGGATATCTCCGGGGTGTTCGCGGCGCCTTCCGGCTGCTCGGCGGAGTCCGCAGGCTTCTCGCCCTGTGCGCCGGGCTTGGCCTCGGAATTTCCACCGGTGGGGTTCGCCATGCGTCTCGTTCCTTATCCGTGCTGAGCGCTCTTTTGCGCAGGCGCGATCGACCGCGCCCACCCTATCGCGATCGCGGGAGGCGGTTCGCGTCAGAATGGGATCCATGAGTCCAATGCATGATCTGCTGGGTCCCGAGCCGGTGCTGCTACCCGGAGACGAGGACGCCGAATCCGCCCTGCTCAATGGCCAAGATCCCGCCGCGGTGGCGGCGGCGTACCCGTCCGCCTCGATCGCCTGGGCCGAACTGGCCGAGAACGCGCTGGACGGTGACGGCTCCGTGGGCAGCACCGTGACGGCGTACGCCTTCGCGCGTACCGGGTATCACCGCGGCCTGGACCAGTTGCGACGGAACGGATGGAAGGGCTTTGGTCCGGTGCCGTATTCGCATGAGCCCAATCGTGGCTTCCTGCGGGCGGTGGCGGCCCTCGCGCGTGCCGCCCAGTTGATCGGTGAGGACCACGAGTACGCACGGTGCTGTGATCTGCTCGACGACTGCGATCCGGCGGCCCGGCCCGCGCTGCTTCGGTCCTGACGTCACTTCCGTCGACACGCCGTGTTACGGCGGCAGTGTGCGATACGAACCTGCCACCAGGCGGCGTGTCGACGCGGAGGGAGGGCTCGGCTAGAGCAGCTTGCCCCAGAAACGGAACAGCCAACCGCCCACGCGGGAGAGATCTGGGTCGACGCCCAATGACGCGACGATCCAGCAGACGGCGTCAAAGAATGCCCTGTTGATCGGCGGCGACATCAGCAGCACGAACAGGATCAAGAATCCGAACGTCTTGCCATTGGCAAGCGCGCGCTGGGTGTTCGGGCTCAGATGGGGTTCGAGCGCACCGTAGCCGTCCAGTCCCGGCACCGGCAGCAGGTTGAGCACCACCGCCGTCACCTGAAGAAATCCGAGGTAGGCCATCGCCGCCCAGAACACCACATGGTCGCGGTCGGCGAAAAGCGCGGTCGTTCCCAGAATTAGCACCGCGAGTACGGCATTCGCGCTCGGCCCGGCCAGGCTCACCAGAGTGCGCTGCCGGTTGGTCATGCCCGCGGTGTGCACGTACACTGCGCCACCCGGAAGCCCGATGCCGCCGAGTGCGATGAACACGAGGGGCAGCACGATGGAGAGCACCGGATCGGTGTACTGCAGCGGGTTCAGCGTCAGATATCCGCGTGCGCCGGTATCGCCGAAGCGCCAGGCGGTGTAGGCATGCCCGAACTCGTGCAGGCATAGCGAGACCACCCAACCGGCGAACACGAAGACAAACACGCCACCACGCGCCAGCGGCTCGGTCGAATTGCCGCCGAGCCACGCGAGCACCGCCCCGGCGATGGTGAGTGTGAGGAGCGCGAGAAAAACAGGGCTGGGCCGGACCGACTGCGTGACGTTCACGGGCAAAAGCTACCCGACGAGCAACCAGCCCGTTTGGTGCCGATAGAACGTGGACCGGGTGACGGGACGAGGGCCCGAGATACCGTCACGGACGACGACGGCCCCCTCGGAGCCCAGCTGGGCGGCCCGTCCGGTGACCCAGCGGCGGGGAACCAGACGCGCTCGGCCTCGTACGGAGGCCCGCAGGCCCGGCAGCGACTCCATGGGTTCGACATCGACGGTGGCGATGCCCGCGAACAGCAGGGTGTCATCGACGGTGGCCTCGCCGGTGACCCCGCCGCCATCGTGGCTCTGCCATGAGGCACGTCCGGCGAGGGCGGTGCCGGTGTCATCCCGGATAAGCGGCACCCGGCGTGCCTGGCCCTTGCGGGCCCGCCGTGCCGCACCGACCCCGATCCGGTAGATCCGGCGTGTCCGCGAACGGCGGTCCGGTACAAAACCCAGTTCCACGTCCAGCCTTTCGGCGCGCATCAGCCGGGTCAGCACCTGTCCGAGATCGGCATCTGCGCCGACCACGATGAGCCGCGTCGCACCGTCGGCAAGGGTGTCCACGAGCGCGCGCACGGCGTCGGAATCCTGCACCCTGTCCACGAGGAGGTCACGCAGAGCGCGGGGCAGCCGGCGTTCACCGAACAGCAAAACCCGCGCGGGCGCCGTTTCGCTGCCGCCCGGGGTACTCACGATGGATCTCCTTCGTCGGTGGTGAATACGTACGGTGCCCTCGCATGCTTGCGCTTTTGCGATACAGTGGCTCACCGGCTGAACAACATTTTGCACGCGCAGCGTCGCGCCGCCTTCGCCCAGCCGGAAGGACTGTGTGTGCTGCCAACAGGGAAGCGCAGAGAACACACATGCCGGCAATAGTCCTGATCGGCGCCCAGTGGGGTGACGAGGGGAAAGGCAAGGCAACCGACCTGCTCGGTGGCTCGGTTCAATGGGTAGTCCGCTACCAAGGCGGTAATAACGCCGGACACACCGTCGTCTTACCCAACGGCGAGAACTTCGCCCTGCACCTCATCCCCTCGGGAATCCTCACCCCGGGAGTGACGAACGTCATCGGGAACGGGGTCGTTGTCGATCCCGGCGTCCTGCTTACCGAGCTTGCCGGTCTGGAGCAGCGGGGTATCGATACCTCGGGTCTCATCCTCTCCGCGGACGCCCATCTGTTGATGCCGTATCACGTCGCGATCGACAAGGTCACCGAAAGGTACTTGGGATCCAAGAAGATTGGCACCACTGGCCGCGGTATCGGTCCCTGTTATCAGGACAAGGTGGCGCGCATCGGGATCCGGGTCGCCGATGTTCTCGACGAGGAATCTCTGCGTCAGAAGGTCCACGCCGCACTGGAAATCAAGAACCAGATGCTGGTCAAGATTTACAACCGCAAGGCGCTCGACCCGGATCAGGTGGTCGATGGCGTGCTGGAGCAGGCCGAGGGATTCAAGCACCGCATCGCCGACGCGCGTCTTGAGCTCAACCAGGCACTGGAACGTGGTGAGACGGTGCTGCTGGAGGGATCGCAGGGCACCTTGCTCGACGTCGATCACGGCACGTACCCCTTTGTGACGTCCTCGAATCCAACCGCGGGCGGTGCGTCCGTAGGATCCGGTATCGGCCCCACCCGGATCACCACCGTGCTCGGAATTCTCAAGGCGTACACCACGCGGGTGGGCTCGGGTCCGTTCCCCACCGAACTGTTCGACGAGCACGGCGCCTACCTGGCCAAAACCGGCGGCGAGGTGGGCGTCACCACCGGGCGTGCCCGGCGCTGCGGCTGGTTCGACGCTGTCATCGCCCGGTATGCCACTCGAGTCAACGGCATCACCGACTACTTCCTGACGAAACTGGACGTGCTGTCCAGCCTGCAGACCGTCCCGATCTGTGTCGGGTACGAGGTGGACGGCAAGCGCACCAACGAGATGCCGATGACACAGAGCGAGATCTACCGCGCCACACCGGTTTACGAAGAGCTTCCGGGTTGGTGGGAGGATATTTCCGCTGCCCGCGAGTTCGGCGATCTGCCGGCCAAGGCGCAGGACTACGTGCTGCGGCTCGAAGAGTTGGCCGGTGCGCCGATGTCGTGCATCGGCGTCGGCCCGGGCCGGGATCAGACGATCGTGCGGCGGGACATACTCTCGAGGTCATGACCGCCGACGGGGACAGACTCGCCGCACTGCATGAAGAGATGAATCGGGCGATCCGTGAAATCCGTGGCGGGGGTTTCCCGCAGTACTCGCCGTCCTCGGTGGGGCCGGGGTTCGGGCGTTTCCTGACCGCCGTGCGGCGGCTGCAGGATCTGGCGGTATCCGCCGATATGGACGATCCGCGCTGGGATGAGGCGGCCGATCTCACCGAGAAGCTCGTCGAGTTGATGGACCCATACGAGGCGCCCGAAGGCGTCGGACCCGCCAACCGAGTCGCCGACGAACCCGCCAACGGGCATCTGCTGCTGCCGCCGTGGTTCATCGACCAGGCGGGCCCGGACGGTATCGAGGCTCACGGCGACTTCCCGCGGTTCTACCTCGGCGGTAACGGCGCCGTGCACGGCGGGATCCTGCCGTTGCTGTTCGATCACCTCTTCGGCATGACGGTGATCATGGCGGGCCGCACCATCAGCCGCACGGCCTTCTTGCATGTCAACTATCGCCAGGTGGTGCCGGTCGGCGTGCCGCTGACGGCGAGCAGCCGCATCGACGAGGTGGATCGTCGCAAGGCCTTCGTCTCCGCGGAGCTCTACGACGCGCAGGGGGCGGTGCTGGCCGATGCGAATGGGCTGATGGTGCAGCTACTGCCCGGCCAGCCCTAGTGGCCGCCTGTCGATGACGACGATCCACGCCTCATGCGAGCGCGATGGGAACGATCGACAAGAGCCCGGGCACCACCAGCGCCAGGCTTCCCGCGAGGGCCAGCAGCCTCCGGAACAGGTTGTCCTGTTCTTCGACTGCGCTGTTGCCGATGATCAGGGTGCCTGCCACGTGAATCGGATTCATCACCATCAACGCGGCGGGCACGCAGACCGCGCACACCACCCAGAACATCTGGGCCGGCTCGGTGAAGGTGGAGAACACGACGGGCATCATCAGCCCGAGAACTCCGAGTGTGGAGCTTTCGATATTGCATAGCAGGGCAGTCAAATACGCGAGTACGAGGATGAGAACCGCGCCCGTCCCGAGGCGATGCAAGACGCTCGCGATCGAATCGATGGTGCCGATCTTCTGCATCAACCCGAGGTAGGTGAGCAGGCCACACAGCAGCAGGATGCTGGGCCATGGGATCCGGGCGAGCAGTGACCGCTCCTGTGGGCGGAATGCGATCTGCAGCAGTGCGGCCAGGGCTATAGCTGTCACCCCGACATCGGTTTTGACGATGACCACGAGTAGCACGAAGGTCAGCAGCGCCAGGCCGGCGCACCAGGCATATCGAAGTGAGGGTCGTTCGGCCGCATCGGTTTCAGCGGTAGCAGCCGGTGCCGGAGTGAGGTCGAAACCTCGGCCGCTGCTGCGCCGAAACGCGTCGAGCAGCTGCAGGCATAGCACCACAAGGACCGCGACCACCATGGAGACAGCCCAGAGGGCCCATCCCGGATAGCTGACGTGAAACTTGGATGCGGCGGCGCGGACTACTGCACCTGTCGGGTTCAGAGGGGAGAGGCCGGCGCTGTTGGCCCCGATCACCACGCCCAGCTCGCACAGATAGAAGCTGTTGCGGTACCTCACGGCCACGTGCGCCACCAGCGGCACGAGGAACGCGATGACGGCCGTCGAGAACGCGCCCACCGTGGACAGCATGGCGCCGACAAGAAAGCCTGCCCACGGCAGCATGGCGTGACGATCGCCCACGGCCCTGTACACCAATTCGACGAACCAGCCGAGGGCGCCACTTCGCTCCAGGTGCGCGAACAACAGCGAGACCCCGACGATCAGCGCGAAGATATCGCCTGGGAATGTCGCGTACATTGCCTTCACGTCCAGCCCTGAGAGCGCGAGGACGGGCAACGCGGCACCGAGGGCCAGCACGCCGATGTTCATCCGGCGCCAGATCGCGGCCACCAGCACGACAATCAGCATGATGAGCGAAAGCGTTTGGGCAGCAGACATTTAGGTGACTTTCTGGAACGTACGGGCACGGTCCTACGACCGGCAGCGGGGCGCGACTGCGATCTGTCACGGTACCCGCTACATCTGGTGTGGCCGGAAACCGAGGATGGACCGGTGCGCGGCCAACCTCATTCGCGGCCCACTCCGAACCATGCCGGGTGCGGCATTCCCGCAATCCGTCGGGTGTTCACTGCACGCCGAGCACCAATGAGAGGGTGAAACCTAGCGGTCGGCCTGATTCATGGTGGCCTCTTCGAGGTCGAGTCCACGGAGCACGGTGCGCAGCACCTCGTCATCGATGTTGCCCGCGTCGCGTTCGGCGATGAAGACCTCACGCTCCTTCTCGAGCATCTCCAGCCGCAGGTTCCGGAATGCCGCCATGGGGCTCTCACCGGCGTCCTCATCGCTACGTCCAAGACGCTCCCATGCCGCATTGCGGCGACGGGTGTTCCAGTGCCGCAGGATTTCCGCGGCCCGGCTGCGCACGTTGGTGTCCTCGATGCCGTCATGGTCATCGAGGAGTTCCTCGAGACGGTCCGCGGCCGCACGGGCGGCCTTGTCCTGAGCGGCCGCCTCGGCGAGTGCGTCCTTGCGTTCGTCATCGCTTTGCACGCCGAGCACCCGGATCACCCACGGCAGGGTAAGCCCATGCAACAGAAGCGTTCCCACCACCACGACGAAGGTGAGGAAGACGATGTGCGGATGCCCGGGCAGTGGCTCACCGGTGATGGTGGTGAGCGGCACCGCGAAGGCCATCGCCAGCGACACCACGCCACGCATCCCGGCCCACGCCACCACGAAAACCCCACGCGCCGAGGGGCGTTGGCCGGGTGGCCGCAGGTAGGCGAATGCGAACACGAACACGATGCGCACCACGATCACCGTGGTCAGCACCGCTATAGAGGACAGCACGATGGTGGCGAAGGACAGGCCTCGTAGTCCTTCGACGACCTTGGGCAGCTGCAACCCGATGAGTAGAAACGCGAAGGATTCCAGCAGCAGCTGCACGGCCTTCCACACCGCGTCGTCCTGGAGCCGGGTGGCGTATCCGGCGTGCACCGAGCGGTGTCCCAGCATGAGCCCGGCGACCACGACGGCGATCACGCCGGAGCCATGAATCTCCTCGGCGAGCAGGTACGCGAAGAACGGCACCACCAGTCCGATCGCGCTCTCGGACAGCGGGTCATCGAGTTTGCACCGGATGACGTTGACCAACTTGCCGATGACAAACCCGACGAGCACCCCACCGACGGCCGCGAGTGCAAAGATCTTGAGCCCGTCGGCCAGGGTGGCGCCGAGCCCGATCGCCGCGGCTACCGCCACCCGATACGCGGTGAGGGCGGTCGCGTCATTGAGCAGACTCTCGCCGCCCAGCAGCGTCATGATGTTGCGCGGCAGTCCCAGGCGCCGGCCGATCGCGGTGGCCGATACCGCGTCGGGCGGTGCCACGATGGCGCCGAGCACCATCGCGCCGGCGAGCGGCAGTTCGGGAACGGCGTAGAACGCCACGAAGCCCACCGCGACGGTGGTGACCAGCGGGAGCACCACGGCCAGGCTGCTGACCGCCCGCATGTTCTTGCGCAGGTTGACGTAGGAGCTTTCCAGCGCCGTCGTGTACAGCAGTGGCGGCAGGATCACGAACAGCACGAGGTCCGGATCCATCTCGATGGGCGGCAACCCGGGGATCGCGGCGGCCGCCAATCCGGCCACGACCAGCACCAACGGCGTGGGCAGCCCGAATCGCCGGGAAATCGCGGCCAGTACCAGGGCGGCCGTGAGTACCGCCAGCAGGGAAACGTTCACCTTCGTATTCTGTGCGGAGAGCGGTTCTGGCACCTAGGCGGGCACGTTGAGAGGGCAAATATGAAGCGGCTGTTTCGGCGTGGATCTGCTGCGCCCGGGTCGGCACGGGGACAGGAACCGTGCCCGGAGCTGGCGGCCGCCACCGGACAAGACCCACAACCCCGGACACCCGGCCAGTGCGAGGACTGCGCGGCATTGGGCGAGCAGGTGTGGGCCCATTTGCGGCTGTGTCTGGAATGCGGCCGGGTCAGCTGTTGTGATTCCAGCCCCCATCAGCACGCCACCGCACATTTTCACGCCTCGGGTCATCCGGTGATGCGTTCACACGAACCGGGCGAGGATTGGCGCTGGTGTTATGTCCACAGCACTCTCGGTTGAGGATGTGTGGCAATCTGGCACGCTAGGCACGGTCCAATAGGGCAACAGATCGACCGGAAGGCGTGGAAGGCATCGTGGTGACGCAGGAGGGTTCGCCCCCCAGCGAGCATGGGGCGACGGGGTCAACCGACACCGCCGAGCCCGGGCCCGCCGAGGCGGCGCCGGTGACCGAGGACGCCGTTCGTGCCACCAATGGCGCGAAGTCCGCCAAGGCCGCTAAATCCGCCAGCAGCGTGAAACCCGTCCCCGAAGTGGCCAGGACCGAGGCCCCCGTACCGGAGGTACCGGAATCGTCCGCCGCGAACCGCACCACCGTGATGCTGCTGGGGGCCGGTGAACTGGCCAGGGAGCTGGCCATCTCCTTCCAGCGGCTGGGTGCCGAAGTGGTTGTGGTGGACACCGGCGACGGCGGACCGGCCCATAGCGCGGCGGACCGCTCGGTGCTCGCACCGATTGGTGAGTCGGAGAGCCTTTTCGAGCTCATCGAGAAGGAACGGCCCCACTTCGTGGTGCCACTGGTCGAGACGGCGTCGGGCGAGGCCCTCGACAGATTGGCCGACGGCAAGCTCACCCAGGTGATTCCGACCGCCAAAGCGGTGCGGCTGGCCGGAGATCGCGAGGCGATGCGGCGTATGGCCGCCGAGGACCTCGGTCTGCCCACACCCTCGTACTGGTTCGCGAACTCGGTCGAGGAGCTGCACAAGGTGCTGGAGACCGCGGGCTTCCCGGCGGTGATACGTCCGGTGTCGGCGGCGTACGGCCAAGGCCAATCGGTGGTGCTGCGTGGCAGCGATGCCGAACCGGCATGGGATCAGGCCGTCGCGTCGAACATCGGAGGCAACCAGCGGGTGCTGGTGGAAACCGCCGTGGAGATCGACTACGAGATCACGCTGCTCACGGTGCGAACGGCCGGGGTGGGCGGTGCTACCAGACTGTATTTCTGCGAACCCATCGCACACCGGCAGAGCGGAACCGATGCTCTGCAGATGTGGCAACCGCAGCCGCTGAGCCAGGCGGCGCTGGAATTGGCCCGGTCGATTGCCGCCAGAGCGGTCAATGCCCTTGGCGGGCATGGTGTTTACGGGGTTGAATTGTTTGTCCGCGGCGACGAGGTGTACTTCTGCGATGTGAGTGCGCGGCCCTATGACTCCGGGCTGGTGACCGTGCGATCACAGCGGCTCTCCGAGTTCGATATGCACGCGCGCGCGGTACTGGGTGTGCCGATCGACACCATTCTGGTGTCACCGGCGGCCGCCGAGGTGGTCTACGGCGACGGTCATGGTCCGTCGTCGCGGCAGCTCGACGAGGCGCTACAGATACCTGAGAGCGATCTTCGGATGTTCGGGCATTCCGAGATCCACCGGCGTCGCCGTGTCGGCGTGGCCTTGGCGACCGCGCCCAACACCGCGTTGGCGCTGAGCCGTGCACAACAGGTCGCTCGGCATCTGCGGTGACACCCGACGAGCAGGCAGCGGATCGCGAGGACACCGGGAGCCCGGCACCGTTCATCGCCGGGGCCGCGATCTTTGGAATCGTGGTGATCGGTATCGCGATATCGACGTTCTTCCGGACGGGCGACGGCCTTACCGAGGAAGGCAGGGTGGGGCAGTCAGTCATCGCGCAGAACGACGCGCTGCAGCGCCGCACATACGCCGACTATGCGGCGAACACCTGTCGGGCCATTGTCGCGCCGGAAAAGAATGTGATTGCCGCACAGGAGAAATCCGAGGCATCGCACGGAAACCGGTACGTGGACGACGTCAAGGACGTGAAGGTCAGCGGGGATACCGCTACCGCCACGGTGACCTATCACTACATGAAATCCGAGGACAACAAGCTCACCGCGGACGTCTCCTTCGCCAAGGAAGACGGCTCGTGGAGGGTCTGCAGTCAGTACTGAAGGTCTTCACGCAAGCGGTTCATCGCAACCAATACACTGGCTCTTTGTGGGCTACGCAGGAGATATCACCCCCGAGGCGGCGTGGGCGCTGCTGAAGGAAAACCCGGAAGCCGTGCTGGTCGATGTGCGCACGTCGGCGGAGTGGAAGTGGGTCGGGGTTCCCGACCTGACCGAACTCGGCCGCGATGTCGTGTACGTCGAGTGGGTGCGCTCCAACGGCGAACGCAATGAACAGTTCCTGGACGAGCTGGCGGCTGCGGGTGTCACCGGGCCTTCTCAGGGGGACAGTCGTCCGGTGGTGTTCCTGTGTCGGTCCGGTAACCGGTCGATCGGCTCGGCGGAACTGGCCACCGAGGCGGGAATCGCCCCGTCCTACAACGTGCTTGACGGATTCGAGGGCAACCTCGACGAGAACGGGCACCGTGGCGGCGTCGGCTGGCGGGCCATCGGTCTGCCATGGCGGCAGTCATGAGCCAGACGCCGGACGGTATCCCGTCGGTGCGGATTCCCAAGGCACTGCCCGACGGCGTGAGCCAGGCGACCATCGGTGTGCGCGGCGGGCTGCTGCGCTCCGAGTTCGAGGAAACCGCCGAGGCGATGTACCTGACCTCCGGGTATGTCTACGAGAGTGCGGCTGCCGCGGAACGTGCCTTCACCGGCGAGGTCGACCGGTATGTGTACTCGCGATACGGCAACCCGACGATCTCCATGTTCGAGGAGCGGTTGCGGCTTATCGAGGGCGCCGAGGCAGCATTTGCGACGGCAACCGGTATGTCGGCGGTCTTCACAGCACTGGGCGCGTTACTCGGTGCTGGTGACAGACTTGTCGCTGCGCGGAGTTTGTTCGGTTCCTGTTTCGTGGTGTGTAACGAGATCCTGCCCCGCTGGGGTGTGGAGACCGTGTTCGTCGACGGCGAGGACCTCTCCCAGTGGGAAGAGGCGCTATCCGTTCCCACGCAGGCCGTCTTCTTCGAAACCCCTTCCAATCCCATGCAATCGCTCGTAGACATCGAGGCGGTGTGCAAGCTGGCGCATGCCGCAGGTGCAAAGGTGGTGCTGGACAACGTCTTTGCGACACCGCTGCTACAACAGGGCATCCCGTTGGGTGCCGATGTGGTGGTCTACTCCGGCACCAAGCACATCGACGGGCAGGGCCGGGTGCTCGGTGGCGCCATCCTGGGTGAAGCCGAATACATCGAGGGCCCCGTCAAGACGCTGATGCGTCACACCGGGCCCGCACTGAGCCCGTTCAATGCCTGGACACTCGTGAAAGGCCTTGAAACGCTCGATCTTCGGGTGCGACATGCCAACGAATCAGCCTCCAAGATCGCGCAGTTCCTGGAACAGCATCCCGCGGTGCGCTGGGTGCGTTACCCCTTCCTGCCGAGCCATCCTCAGTACGAGCTGGCCAAGCGGCAGATGAGCGGCGGCGGCACCGTGGTCACCTTCGAGCTCGACGCCGACGGCGACGCGGGTAAGCAGCGTGCCTTCGAGGTACTCGACGGGACCTCGCTCATCGACATCTCGAACAATCTGGGCGACTCCAAGTCGCTCATCACTCACCCCGCCACCACGACCCACCGCGCCATGGGGCCGGAGGGCCGTGCGGCGATCGGGCTCTCCGACGGCGTGGTGCGTTTGTCGGTCGGCCTGGAGTCCACAGAGGACCTCATCGCAGACCTGGATCGGGCGCTGAGCTAATTCGGGCTAGCTTTAGTTAGCAGGGGCTAGCACTAAGGGCAAAGCCTTTGTAGTATCCCGTCATGACGCAACGAAGCGTTCATGTCGCGGTACTCGTGTTTGCCGCCGCAGTGACGACGCAAGCCGTGGGTGCTTGCTCTATGTCGGATTTCGTGGGCGGCGCCGTGGAGCGCACCACGTATCCGCCGATCACACCCATTCCGCCGCCCCCACCCGGCGTCAGCATTCTGCCTGCGGACTTTCCACGCGACATCCCTGTCATCAAAGGCACGTATCGCCAAGACGCCCAGGGCGATTCTCGAACCCTGGCGGTCAGCGGTGTCGACGCGTCGGCCACGGCCACAGCGGGCAAGCTGCTGACCGACGCCGGATTCGAACATCAAACCGTGATGGGCCAGGACGCCTACCTCAACAACAAGTACACCGTGCTCGTGGTCGGCGACGACCTCGGTGGAGCCTTCACCCTGCGCTACACCGTGATGCCGATGACCGGTGTGCCGGGCATGCCGAGTGTCACCTTCCCGCCGTTGATCTGAGGAGCTGACCATGTCGCACCAATACAGCCCGGCGTTCGAGCGGGCAGGACGCCTGGTGGCCAAGCACGCAAAGTTGGTGATTCTGGCCTGGATAGCGGTGGGAGTTCTCGTCAACACCGCCTGGCCACAACTGGAGCGGGTGGCCAACGAGCACTCGGTCAGTCCGCTTCCGACGGGTGAGGTGAGCCCGGCACTGGCATCGATGAAAGAGATGGGAAAGGCGTTCGGCCGCCCTGGCATCGATAACGCCGTCATCATCGTGATGCATAGCGACAAGGGATTCGACGCCGATGCACAGGCCCGGTACTCCGCGCTGATCGATCGGCTGGGCGGAAACAAGGAGTACGTCACCTTCGTCCAGGACCAGCTGGGTGATCCACGGATGCGCAACAACCCGGTGGCACGTAGACAGGTCCTCAGCGAGGACGGCACCACCTGGTATGCGATGGCGGGGTTGGCCGGGGATCTCGGTACTCCGTTGGCGCAGAGGGCATATCGGTCGGTCGATGATTTGGTGAGACAGACCTTCGCCGGTTCGGCCACCACGGCGAACATCACCGGGGCGGCGGGGACCATCACCGATATGGGCAACGCCGCACTGGGCGATCTGCCCAAGATTGGCGCGGTGACCGTGGTGGTCATCGGCCTCATCCTGTTGCTGGTGTTCCGATCGTGGTTCACCGCGATGCTGCCGCTGCTGGTGATGGGAATGAGTCTGCTCATCGCGCGCGGTGTCATCGCCGGGCTCGCCGATCGTGCCCTGGTTCCGGTGTCCTCGGTGTCCGCCGGGCTGATGATGGCCGTGCTGATGGGCGCCAGCGTCAACTACACGGTGTTCCTCGTCAGTCGGTACCACGAACGAATACGCGCGGGAGAGGAGCCGCCGGAGGCCCTGGCGCATGCCTGTGGCTCGATGACCAGGGTCATCCTGGCGACGGCGGCGACCGTGGCGATCGCCAACATCGCGCAGTTGACCGCCAAGCTGGCCTTTCTCGCGGCGGCCGGCCCGGCGGTGTCGATGGGGGTGATCGTCGCGTTCTTCGTGGTCACCACGCTGCTGCCGGCGACGCTGAGCCTGGCGGCCACGCGCGGGTTGGGACTGCCAGGGCCCGACCGGGCGGGGGTGTATTGGCACCGCATGGGCGTGACCATCGTGCGGCGCCCTTGGCCCGTCTTCGGTGTGGCGATCGTGATCCTGTTGGCGGCCGCGTCCTTCGTCCCCTTTATGCGGCCCAGTTTCGATATGTCGCGGGTGCTGCCTGATTCGGCCCAGTCGAATCAGGGTATGCACATCCTCAACGCCCATTTCCCCACCAATTCGGTTATGCCGCAATATCTTCTGATCCAGGCACCCTCGGATCTGCGCAATCCACGCGCGCTGGCCGATCTTGACCAGATGGCCGAGCGGATCTCCCAGCTCACGGGGGTCGGGAAGGTCGTCGGGATCACCCGGCCGGATGGGAACAAGCTCACCCAGGCCACGTTGGCGTGGCAGATCGGGTACATGGGAACGCAGATCGACAAGACCAGCGGTCAGGTCAACGCCGACCTGCGTCCGCAGCTCGAACGGATGTCCACGCTCGCCGATGTCATGTCGGCCATGACCAACGAGCTGGGCGACGGGGATCTGGCCCGGATGCAGCAGATGATGCCGCAGATGCTGTCGATGGCCAAAGAGGTTGAGGGGCAGCTTGACCGGTATCAATCGCTGATATCCCAGATGGGTACGGTGGCCGGGATGGTGGATCAGCTGGCCACGATGGGCCCTTCGGTCGAAGCCACCTTCTCGGCTCTCGACGCCGGGGCATCACTGACTCAGACGCTCGCCGAATCCCCGTTCTGCCCGGTCCAGCCCGACTGTGTGAAGCTACGCAACCAGCTAGCGGAGCTCCGTGACACGGGTCCGCTCTCCTCGGCAGAAAGCCTGCGGGAATCGGTGCGGGCGGTCACCGGCGGTAAAACGGTCACCCAGCTGCTGGGCGATATGAACAATCAGTTCAAGCAGATTCGCGGGCTAGTCGCGAAATTGCCCGAGATGGAACGAAAATTCGAACGCATATCGGTGTACTTCCAGCAACTACAGGGTCTGGGCGTGGACATGAACTCCGTCAAGACGATGGGCGTGCGGATCCGTGACTTGAACACCCAACTCGAGGACACCGTGCGGTCCATGGGCGAGGCCGCGGTGACCCTGCAGACCATCAGTAAAGACTCCAATTCACCGGCGGCATCAGGCTTTTCCATTCCCGGGGCGATGTTGCAGAATCCGGGGTTCAAGGAGCTGAGCTCGGCATTCCTGCAGGAGGACGGGCGTACCGCCATGTATCTGGTGCAGTCGCCGCTCAACCCCTATGGGCCCGAAGCGATGCAGCTGAGCCGCGATATGGAGCGCGTCGGCAGCGAGGCGACGCCCAACACCGCGCTGGCCGGGGCCACGGTGTCGGTGGGCGGGTTCCCTGCCATCAATGCCGACCTGAAGAAGGCCTACGACAGTGATCTGCGCGAGATCATCGTTGTCACACTGCTCATCATCTTCCTGGTGATGTGCCTGCTGCTGCGCGCGGTGGTGGCGCCGTTGTACCTGCTGGGCACGGTGCTGCTCACCTACATCGCGTCACTGGGCATTGGTGTGCTGGTGTTTCAGGTTCTCCTTGGGCAACAGCTGGATTGGGCCGTCCCGGCCATGACCTTTGTGCTGATTGTGGCCGTCGGAGCCGACTACAACATGCTGTTCATCTCGCGCCTGCGGGAGGAGAGCGCCCGGGGCATGCGGCTCGGAATCATCCGGACCGTGCGTCAGACCGGGTCGGTAATCACCTCGGCCGGTCTGGTGTTCGCCGCCAGCCTGCTGGGCATGATGGTCGGGTCGGTCAATCAGATGGTGCAGATGGGGTTCATCATCGGCGTGGGCATCCTGCTGGACACGTTCATCGTCAGAACCCTGATGGTGCCGACGCTGGCTCAGGCCTTCGGCAAGCTGAGCTGGTGGCCCTCCAAGGCGTGACAGGGGATCGTCCCGCTAGTGCAGCAGAGTCGGATGTGGTAGCGGTGCATCGGGATTGGCAACCCGTCTGGTGAAGGTTCCGTGGAACCCTATCGGCAAGTGATGCGTCAAGTGCGCCACCGCGACTGGGCCGTGCTCGACATCACGCGCGTCGAGAATGATTAGTTGCGAACGGTTTTCCACGAGATCGTGATTGACCGCGAGCAGCCAGCCGTCATCTTGCGCGGAGTCCTTGTCGCGTGGCACGAAGATGGGTTCGCACACCGAGGCCTTTCCGAAATCGCAGTGCGTCATAGCTCCGGTGCGGTGGTCGAACTTGAAGATGCCGTTGTAGTGGCCCTTGCGTTCCAGCGTTCCGGCGGTATAGGTGATCTCATGATTGCGGGTGGACTGACGCCAGTCATATTGCGGGAATTCGATTTTCGCGGACTGGGAGACCACCTCCTCGGTGATCTTGCCGTTGGGCGAGATGCGGAACCTGACCAGGTGGCTGTCCGGCCATTCGCGGACTACCAGATGGTGATGAGGATTGGGATGGTCTTTGGGCCCCATGGCGGCGTCCAGTGACCGCCGCAGAAACTCGAGGTTCTCATATCTGACGAACTCGACCACCGCATCGGCGCCATCCTGGAAGGCGTTGGTGACGTGGATATGGGTTTGAGGCGCGTGTTCGATGACAATGGGTTTGGATCCGTCACGGGGCACCAGGATGAACTTGGTGCTGCCATTGGTCAGCTGGTACTCGAGACTTTCGTCGAAACGCTTGCCGCGCAGCAGCTGGCCAATGTTGGGGCGAATCGGATCGAGTATGAAGACCAGATACTTCTCGGTCAGCGCGAAATCGTGGTTCCAGCCCATATCCCACAGGGTTACCGAATTAATCTGCGAGAGTTGACCGCTGGGGCTCACCCGGTAGCAGCGTAGTCGGGGTGTGGGAAAGACGTCGAGGCCGAAGTTGAACATCTCGCCGGTGACGGGATCCCATTTCGGGTGTGCCGAGAAGGCGCCGACATACCCGAGCCTGCCGTCGAAATCGTTGGTGCCCAGGGTTTCCAGGGTGTCGGGGTCCAGCCGGTGTGGTGGCCCACCCTCCCAGAGTGCCAGCATCTCCCCGGCCAGCGACACGATGTTGGTGTTCGCGGTGTTCGCCGGCACCTGGAGGTTGGCGAATAGTTTCCCAGGCACCTGAGTGGTGATCCCGGGTCTGCGCATCGGGCCCTGCTGCAGCCCGTCCCGGAACTGCTGCGTGCGCACGTATCGGTTGGTGAAGCGGACC
Source organism: Mycobacterium sp. NGS15 (assembly GCF_059813245.1). NCBI lineage: Bacteria > Bacillati > Actinomycetota > Actinomycetes > Mycobacteriales > Mycobacteriaceae > Mycobacterium > Mycobacterium sp. NGS15. The sequence goes on from NZ_JCALEF010000001.1 coordinate 713,248, forward strand.
GAGGAACCGTCCAGGACGAATCGGGACACCATGCCGTCGGCGTCGAACATCGTGCGCAGCACGGTGGTGCCCACCTCGAACTTGCCGGGGCCGATGCGGAAGAGGGTGCCGGTCAGCGCGGGCGGCAGGGTGCCGTCGATCTCCGTGACCTCATAGTCGTATTCGCGCAGCTGGGACTCGAAGGGCCGGGAGACGAGTTCCTCGAAATCCGTGTCGGAGGCTGAATGCTCGGGCGCACGTGTCATGAAATCTCCTAGACCACATTGTCGAAAGTTTCTGACGACGGGTGTCCTCAACATTAGCGAGTAGGTTGCCTATGTCAAGACGAAGGGCGTTTACGCGTGACGAACGGTCAGACTCACCGCACGTACGGTGGCAAGACGCGAGAGCAGCGCCAACAGGAGCGGCGCGTCGCACTGCTGCGGGCAGGCCGTGAGCTGTGGAGCGACAAGGGCCTGGCCGCGGTCACCGTGCGGGGTGTGTGTGCCCGGACCCGGCTGACCGATCGGTATTTCTACGAGCAGTTCTCGACCATCGGCGATTTGGTTCTGCAGATCGTGGACGACGTGTTCGCCGAACTATTCGCGTCTATGAGAGAAGCAGGCCGGGTGGCCGGCGACAAGCCGCATGCACAGCTGACGGCCGGGCTCACCGCGTATCTTGAGCACTCCATCGCGGACCGTGCGATCTTGCGGATTCTGACGTCTGACCTGGACGGATTTCCTGGGATAGTGGCTAAGCACCGCAGCATTCAGCGCCGTATTGCGCGCGGGATACTCCTGACTATCGCCCCGGATGTTCACAAGCCTGAGCCAGCTCAGCTTGAAGCCGCACTATTCGGGGTCGGGGGTGTCACCCTCCTTATGCAGGACTGGCTGGCCGATGAGAATAGGTGTAGCGCTGGTGAACTGGGGGCCAGGGCCACCGATATGTGTATGCGCCTGCTGGGGCCGCTGGCCTAGCCGTGGCTCACGAACTTGGTGGGCCGCAGGTACAGAATGACGCGGTCTGCCTCGTCGCCGGTGCTCGTTCCGGCCCACGGTGCCTGGTACAGGTGGGCAAGCTCCTGGATGAATGACCCCGTCGGATCGTCGTCGATCTGGTCGATGGTGCCGCGCACCTCCAGGTACCGGTACGGGTTGGTGGGGTCCAGGATGGAGAAGGCGACCCGGGGTTCGGACTGGATGTTGCGGAACTTGGCCCGCTTGTTGGTATGGGTGAAGCGCACCCGCTCGCCGTCCCAGCTGAACCACATCGGACTGGACTGCGCGGAACCGTCGCTACCGACCGTGGCTAGGTGGCCGTAGAGCCGCTGTTCCAGGAGATCTTCGAAGCCCGCGGGGATTTCTGGCATGTCCTATGTGAACATTCGAGCGGCGTGGATGCTTCCCCGGTCGAACCTGACGGATAGCCGCCGTTCGATTCGCCGGGAGCCAAAGACTGTTGTGCACTGGTCGGTGTTCCTAGGTTCGACCGCATGACATCGGCACCCGCTGCGCCGCCGCGCGCTCGGGCGTCCGACGACGCTGCCGAGCCGGTGCTGCGGGTACGGCGCCGGGCGCGTCCGGGCAACTGGATTCTTTCGGCCGTCGCGCTGCTGTTCGTGGCCATGTTCGTGCACGGTCTGGTGCGCAACCCGGGGTGGGACTGGCCGACATTCGCGCGGTACTTCACCGCCAAATCGGTGCTGGCGGCGCTGTGGCTGACCATCCGGCTCACCATCTACGGCACGGTGCTCGGGTTTGTGCTCGGTGTGGCGCTGGCGGCCGCGCGCCTGTCCAACAATCCCGTCCTGAAGGTCATCTCATGGACCTACGTATGGATATTTCGGTCCATACCGCTGATCGTGCAGCTGCTGTTCTGGTTCAACATCGCCTACCTGTACGACAGCATCAGCTTCGGGATCCCCTTCGGGCCGAGCCTGATCACCGTCGACACCAACGAACTGCTGAGCGGTCTGACCGCCGCCGTGATCGGGCTGACCCTGCATCAGGGTGCCTACTTCGCCGAGATCATCCGGGGCGGCATCCTGTCCGTCGACGAGGGGCAATGGGAAGCCGCTGCGGCCCTGGGAATTCCCCGGCGCCGTCAGTTCTTCCGAATCGTGCTGCCGCAGGCCATGCGGTCGGTCATGCCCAACGCCGCGAACGAGGTCATCAGTCTGGTGAAGGGCACGTCCATTGTGTCCACCATGGCCATCGCCGACCTCTTCTACCAGGTGCAGGTGATATTCGGGCGTAACGGACGTGTGGTGCCCCTGCTCATGGTGGCGACAGTCTGGTACATCGTCATCACGTCGGTGCTGACCATCGTGCAGTACTACATCGAACGGCATTACGCCCGGGGCACACACCGATGAGCACCATTGAGGTGCGTGGGGTGCGCAAGTCCTACGGCCAGGTGGTTGCGCTGCGTGATGTGAATCTGACTGTGCGACAGGGGGAAGTGACGGTCATCATCGGGCCGTCGGGCTCTGGGAAGTCGACGCTGCTGCGCACCCTGAATCACTTGGAGAAGGTGGACGGCGGGACCATCCGCATCGATGGTGAGCTCATCGGCTACCGGCAGCGTGGATCGGTGCTCTACGAGCTCTCGGAAAGGGCCATTCTGCGGCAGCGTTCGCAGGTCGGCTTCGTGTTCCAGAACTTCAACCTGTTCCCGCATATGACGGTGCTGGAAAACGTCATCGAGGCGCCCCTGGCAGCGCGACGGGCGCCGCGTGCCGAGCTGGTAGCCGAGGCGACCCAGCTGCTCGAACGGGTGGGGGTTGTCGACAAGGTGGCGGAGTACCCGCGCCGGCTATCCGGCGGACAGCAGCAACGAGTGGCCATCGCGCGCGCTTTGGCGTTGCGGCCCAAGGTCATTCTTTTCGATGAGCCCACCTCTGCCCTCGATCCCGAGCTGGTCACCGAGGTGCTCGATGTGATCCGCCAGCTGGCCCGTGACGGTGCCACCTTAGTGATCGTGACGCACGAGATCGGGCTTGCCCGGGAGATCGCGGACACCGTGGTCTTTATGGATCATGGCGCCATCGTCGAGCAGGGTCCGCCGGAAGAGCTGCTGGACAACCCATCGCATCCCCGGACCGCCGGTTTCCTGTCGAAGGTGCTGGCGTGAGGGGTCTTATCGCGCTGTTCTGCACTGTGATGGTTGTGCTCACCGGTTGTGGCGGGGGTGTGGAGCCGGGCGCATCCTCGTCCTTCGATCTGAGCCCGGACCAGGATCGGGTGCGTGTCTCCACGGCGGACGCCATCGCCGCCGAGGTGCCCGATGCCATCCGCAAGCGCGGCACCCTGATTGTCACTGGTGACGCCAATTCCGCACCGCCGCTGCGGTTCTATGCCGATGACGATAAGACGATGATCGGGATCGAGACGGACGTCGCCTATTTGGTGGCGGACATTCTGGGGCTGCGAGTCGACCTGCGTTCGGCCGACTGGGCGCAGAACTTCGTCAAGGTGGACTCGGGCGAGGTCGATGCGTTCATTTCGAATGTGACGGTGACCGAGGAGCGCAAGGAGAAATTCGACTTCGCGACATACCGTTTGGACAACGTCTCCTTTGAGGCCCGGCGATCGCTGGACTGGAAGGTCAAGGGTGCCAGTGATATCGCCGGCAAGACCATCGGCGTCGGATCGGGTACCAACCAGGAAGCACTGCTGGTGCAGTGGAACGAACAGAATGTCGCGGCAGGTCTTCCCGCCGCCGAGCTCAAGTACTTCCAGCAGACCACCGGCTACTACCTGGCGTTGGCGTCGGGTCGCATCGATGCGTATGTCGGGCCCAACCCGACGGCGGTGTTTCATTCCCAGGCGACCGGGCAGACGAAGCTGATCGGCACCTTCTCCGGTGCGGGGGAGGCGCTGCAGGGGGAGATCGCGGTGCTCACCAAGAAGGACAATGGGCTGGTGCGCGCCGTCACCGACGCCCTTAACCACGCCATTGCCGACGGCACGTATCGTAAGGTGTTGCAGCGCTGGGGATTGGAGAACGAAGCAGTGAGTCGGTCCGAAGTCAACCCCCGCGGACTACCCAGGCAAGGATGACATGACGGCATGTGAGGACCTACTGCAGTTCACGACGGTCCAGCAGCAGGACCCGCTTGCCGCTCCGTTACTCGCCGAGCTGGCGCTGGAATACAGCACCCGATACGGCGGAACTCTCGACGAGCATCACGAGTTCCTGGTCAACTATCCGGCCGTCCACTTCACCGCTCCCGACGGCGGTCTACTGATCGGCCTGCAGGGCGGTGTGGCTGTGACCGGTGGCGCGTTCCAGCGGTATGACGCGGATACCGCGGAGCTCAAACGCATCTGGACGTCCAGTGCCCACCGTCGTCAGGGCCTGGCGGGGCGCACTCTGGCGGCGCTGGAGCTGGAGATCCGCAGCCGTGGGTACCGGCGTATCTACCTCACCACCGGCCCGCGCCAACCCGAGGCCAAGGCGCTGTACCTCTCCGCGGGGTATCGACCGCTCTACGACCAGGCCCTGTCCGCCGATGAGGTCGGTATCCATCCGTTCGAGAAGGACCTCTAAGCGGCCCGGGCCCATCGCGGGCTGGCTTGCCGTCGCCGCGCCCCGATCATGAGGTGGTCGTGGTAGCGATCAGCCAGGCTCTGCAACTCGGCGCGCACCTCGGGGTCGAGGGTGCGATCCACCTCGCGCTGTGAAGGGCCGGTCTCATCGCCGTAGTGAACTTCCCACCACGTTTCCTCAAAGTAGAGCGCTTCCCCCTCGGCGACGGTGAGGTCATCGGGGCAGGAGTATCCGTCGACACGGGCGAGCGGAAGCTCGTCGACAATCTGCGTCCCCGCCGGGACCCGGCCTAGCTCTGGTTGCGTCACCCCGCAGTCGCCGGTGCGCGCGGCCCAGCGGATGGCGCCGTTGGTCATCCGGCTTGCACGCAGACGCCGACGCGTCTTCAGGTCATGGTGGTCATGGCACACCGGATGCAGGTTCTCGAAGATCGTCCACCCACCGCACATGGGGGCGTCATGATCGAACTCGACGATACGGTCCAGCTCGCAGCGCGCTGACGACACCGAACAGCCGGGGAAGGAGCAGGTGGAGAAGGTCGTGCGCACCGCATCGGCAAGCGCAGCGCCGGGCCGATAGTTGAGTGCACCGGCCGGTGGGTCGCCATATCCGCCGTATCCGCCGTATCCGCCGTGACCGTCGGGATGCGCGGGCACGGCGGGCCCGGGCTCCGGCGGGGCGGCCTTGCGGGGTGGCGCATCAATGACCGGTGCCGGCAGTGGCGTGCGTTTGACCGTGGAACGCCCCACCACGGTCGGCACCATCTTGCGGAGTTCGATGAAAATCGCCTGCCAGTGCGCATTTTCAGTGATCCTGCGCGCCAGTTCCGGGTCGATGACTGAGCCGTCACCGAGCCGCGCAGGATTGTTGGCCAACCCCAGCAGCGTCTCCAGGTCCACCACCACCTGGGCGAGATGTAGATGCTGAGGTGGCGCCTTGATGCCCAGGTACGGGCAGTCGCTCATGCCGCACTGGCATGGGATGTGGTGCCCGCCTGCGAGGACCGACATGAAGGCATCCGCCATGCGCTGCCCGCGTGTCCGAGGATCATGCCGGCACACGGTGGACGCCACGTCTTCGATTCGCCGCTCGGCCGTCCTGGCCTCCAACAGCGTGAGATGTGCGGTCAGGAAGGCCATGCCGTCCGGGTTGGGCTGCACCCGGACGTAGCGATTGCCCGATGCCTGTTCGCGAGCTCGGGCCGCCTCGTCGGCGTTGTGTCTGATCCACTGGCGCCAGATTGCAGACCGGAGGCGTTGCGGTGGAAGCGTCTTCGCCAGCTCAACCATTTCGGCACTGATCGCGTCGACGGTCTCTTGTGAGGCGGCTGCCAGTACCGAGCTGATCACGCACGCATGGGCATAGGACAGTTCGCCATCGAGAAACGGCTTCTCCACCAGCGGCATCCGTCGACCGATTTGCTCGGCGCAGGTGATCAAGGTGGAGGTGGCCGACCGCGATAATCCCAGTGCCAAACCGATCTCAGCGCGCGCCAGCCTGATGCCCGTCAGCTCTTCGCCGTACTCGGCAAGCGATTGGCACATGCGCTCTTCGAGAACCCGTAGAGCCAGGAGAACTCGTTGCGCCGCAGCGCGATTCTCGTGGCGGGACCGCTCGCGCATCTGATCGAGTAGTCCAGCCACCAGCGTGTCGGGGTCCGTATCCGGCTCGAAAGCGGGGTCTATCCCGGCGTCGGGTGGGCAGACCCCCTCGCCGGCATCGATCCGCCGGAACAGCTCGTTGCGTTCGAGGCGCCGCCGTGACTCCTTGCCGGACTCCCATTCTGCCCGAGCTGCCTCGTCGGCCAACCATCGTTCGATGGGATCGATGAACGCCGCGCGCTCCGCGTCCTCCTCGGCGGCCTGCATGGCCATCATGAGGTCGGCCTCATCGCGAGAGGGAAGCCTGATCCTCGCATCGAACATATGTTCGAGTCTAGTTGAGTTTTCTCGCGAGGGTCAAGGACGAATTTCGGTTACTCAGGACCCCTTTCCTTCAGGCTGAGATTAACGCCGTTATCACGCGGTTCGCGGACGTTGAGCCAACTGTGACGACACTTCTCGGCCTGGCCCTGGATGGGTACGGGTGGCATCCCGAGCAGGGCAAGCACGCGGGCGGCGCGCTCACCGGCAAGTATTGGGCCGAACAGGCCCAGCACGCCGAGCGCGGGCTCCTGGATTTCGTGACGTTCGAAGATACCTTCGCCCGCACCCCCGGCGGCCGTGTCGATGCGATACTCACCGCCGCGCGCGTGGCTCCCACGACGACGCATATCGGACTCATCCCTACCGCGCCAGCCACCCACAATGAGCCGTTTCACCTCTCCAAATCGATTGCCACCCTGGATATCGTGTCCGGTGGCCGTGCCGGCTGGCAGGTGACCATCGCCGATTCCGGGGAAGAGGCTGACGTGTTCGGTCGCACCAAGGTGCTGCCGCTGCAAGACCTGCTGGAGGAGGCCACGGACTCCGTGGAGGTGGTTCGTCGGTTATGGGACAGCTGGGAGGACGACGCCGAGATCAGAGACGTGGCGACGGGGCGCTTCATCGACAGGGACAAGCTGCACTACGTCGACTTCGAGGGCCGGTTCTTCTCGGTGAAGGGGCCGTCCATCACGCCGAGGTCCCCGCAGGGGCAGTCAGTGGTCGCAGCACTCGCCCGGAGCCGTCCCGGACAGGCCTTCGCCGCGAAGAACGCCGACCTGATCTTCGTCACCCCGCACGATGGTGCCTCCGCGACCGAGATCCCGGCGCGGCTGCACAACACGGCGGGGCATCGCACCATCAAGGTGCTGGCAGATCTGGTGGTCTCGTTCGGTCGTGACGACGAATTCCACTCGGATGCCGCAATATTCACCGGTCAGGCCGCTGAGCTAGCCGACCTCGCCGCGCAGTGGCATGAATGGGGGATCGACGGACTGCGCCTGCGGCCCGCCGTCAATGCGCTCGACATCCCGGTCATAGTTGACGAACTCGTGCCCCTTCTGCAGACCCATCACGGGTTCCGTACCGAGTATGAGAGCGGAACGCTGCGCGAACGGCTCGGCCTGCCTGCCGCCACCAACCGCTACGCAAGGAAGTCGGCATGAACGTCCCACTCTCGGTTCTCGACCTGTCCCCGGTCAGCGAAGGATCGGATGCCACCGCGGCACTGCGTAATTCGATCGACCTGGCCCAGCACGCGGAGCAGTGGGGTTACCAGAGATACTGGCTCGCCGAGCACCATTTCGTCTCGGTGGCCAGCACAGTTCCCGCACTGGTCATCGCGCATATCGCCGCAGCTACTCACCGGATCCGGGTAGGTGCCGGCGCTGTTCAGATTGCCTCGACCACGGCTGCCGCAGTCGTGGAGAGCTTCGGCATCCTCGATGCGCTCTACCCGGGGCGTATCGACCTCGGCCTCGGACGAACGGGCCATCGCATCAGGGACCGTCTCGCCGGAAACGAGCAGAAGCCCGAACCGGCACCGGCACATGATGTTGACGGGTTGTTCATCCCGCGGGCGCCGGCAGAGTTCGGCATCAAGGACAACCCAAAGCTACGGGCCACTGTTGCGGCCCTGCAGCAGCCGGGCGCGCAGATCGCCGACTTCGACCAGCAGGTGTCCGATATTCAGGCGTTCCTCGATGGCACCTATGTGAGCCCGGAAGGTGTTGCACTGCATATTCGTCCAGGCGAGGGTGCCGATCTGCCGTTATGGCTCTTCGGCTCCAGTAAGGGTGAATCGGCCCAGGTGGCGGCGCGGCGCGGTCTACCGTTCGTGGCGAACTACCACGTCACCCCCTGGTCCACGCTGGAGGCCGTGGAGGCCTACCGCGATGCGTTCCGGCCCTCGAGGGCGCTGACGGAGCCGTATGTCGTTGTCTCCGCGGATGCCGTGGCCGCCGAGGACGAGCACACGGCCCGCCATCTCGCCAGTACATTTGGCCGCTGGGTGCACTCGATTCGGTCGGGGAATGGAGCCATCCCGTACCCCAATCCCGATGGAGCGCAACCACTTACCGATGAGGAACGTCGGCAGTCGGAGGACCGGATTTCCACCCAGTTCGTCGGCGATGCCGGCCAGGTCGCCGAGCGGCTCGACACCCTGGCCAGGGTCACCGGCGCGGACGAGCTCGTCATCACCTCCATCACCCACCGGCACGAGGACCGGCGCAGGTCCTACGAGCTCATCGCCAAGGAATGGGGACTGATCTGATGGCGGATACCCAGGTCCGGGAAGGCATACACCGCAAGCCGATTCACCTCGCCGCGCACTTTCCGGGGGTCAACAACACCACGGTATGGTCTGATCCTGCGTCGGGGAGTCAGATCGACTTCGCCTCCTTCGTGCACGTGGCGCGCAGCGCCGAGCGTGGACTGTTCGACTTCTTCTTTCTCGCCGAGGGCCTGCGATTGCGCGAACATCGGGGCCGGATCCACGATCTCGATGTGGTCGGCCGGCCCGACACCTTCACGGTGCTGGCCGCGCTGGGCGCCGTCACCGGCCGGCTCGGGCTGGTGGGGACCATCAACACCACCTTCAACGAACCCTTCAATGTGTCAAGGCAGTTCGCCTCTCTCGATCATCTGACGGACGGGCGCGCCGGCTGGAACATGGTCACCTCGTCCGATGCCTTCACCGGTGAGAATTTCCGGCGCGGCGGTTTCCTGGACCATGCCGATCGCTATCACCGGGCCGAGGAATTCATTACGGTGGCCCGCAAGTTCTGGGACAGCTGGGACAACGACATCCACCCGGTAAACCACAAGGGGCCACAGTTCACCGTCCGTGGTGTGGCGACCGCACCCGCCTCTCCGCAGCGGCATCCGGTGCTACTGCAGGCCGGGGATTCCGCGGACGGGCGTGACTTCGGCGCCAAGCATGCCGACGCGTTGTTCACCATCCACTCCTCGATTCCTGCGGGGCAGAAGTACTACGCCGACGTCAAGGCCCGTGCCGTCGCCCACGGTCGAAACCCGGATCAACTCAAGGTCTTCCCGGGCGTCACCTATGTCCTCGGCGATACCGAACAGGAGGCAATCGAGAAAGCGGCATACATCAGGGACCAGCAGGTGGGCCCGCAGACCGCCCTGGCCTATCTCGAGCAGGTCTGGGGTCGCGATCTCTCCGGGTACGACCCGGATGGGCCGTTGCCGGACGTGGAGCCGACGGGGGACGACTCGATAACCCGCGGCAAGGCGCGCCACGGTGACCCGCGGGAGATCGCCGCGAAGTACCGGGAGCTCGCGGAGGCCAAGAATCTGTCGATCCGTGAGTTGATCAAAGAGGTCACCTCGCGCCAACAGTTCATCGGTACCCCGTCACAGGTGGCGGCGGAGGTGGACCGCTACATCCAGGCCGACGCCTGCGACGGATTCATCCTGGTCCCGCATCTGACACCGGCCGGCCTCGACGACTTCGTGGATACCGTGGTGCCGCTGTTACAGGAGCGTGGCGCTTTCCGCACCGAGTACCAGGGTGAGACCCTGCGCGAACATCTCGGGCTCGACGCCGTGACCTCACTGGCGCAGGGCGATCTCGACCGCGTCGCGCAGTGACCCCGTCCATGCCGGACCGTGCCCGGGAGCCAGCACGTCGGCCTCCACGTCGGCAAGGGCCTCGGCGCTGCGGCGTGCCTGCTCCATGTCCTTGGTGAATGGGGTGGGCAGCAGCTGAGGTCCCGAACGGGTCGCGATCGGGTGCCCGGTGATGATGGCGTCCCCGACCACCAGCACGTGACCGGCAACCAGGAACGAGCAGTGACCGCCGGAATGTCCGGGTGTCGGGATGGGAACGGGCGCTCCCGGCAGATCCGCGAGCTCGGGACCGATCGGAGCCGCCGTCGGAATGCCATCACGGACCCCGGCTCCGAGACGCATCGCGTGGATGATCCACGGCAGCCATCCGGGACGCCACAGGTTCAGTGCCACTTTGAAAGGTTGGGCCTGGTCCACGTAGTCGCGGCGCACATTTCCCAACTCGGCGTTGTGGGCATATACCGGAACGCCGTGCTCGGCGGCCCACCAGATCGCCGTCCCCATGTGGTCGATATGTCCGTGCGTGAGCACCACCGCGCGCACGTGCTGAGGTTTGTGCCCCAGCGCCGCAATCGATTTCAGTACGTCGTCGCGATCCCCCGGGTAGCCCGAATCGAAGAGTGCGACACCGGAGTCATCCGATGCGATCACCCAGTTGACTGCCTCCCCATTGACCACGTGCACGGCGTCACTGACCTGGGTGATCTCGACCATGAAATAGAGAGTAATGAGTCCTTGGTTAGGGTGGTTGGAGAACTTGCGATGAGCGGTAAGCACCCTTGAGGCGAGGAGCGCGCGGATGGCACGGGAACTGAAGCTGGGATATAAGGCGTCGGCGGAGCAGTTCGCGCCGCGTGAGCTTGTTGAGTTGGCGGTGGCTACTGAGTCGCATGGTTTTGACAGTGCCACTGTGAGTGATCATTTCCAGCCGTGGCGATACAACGGTGGTCATGCGCCGTTCTCGCTGGCGTGGATGACTGCTGTGGGTGAGCGCACCCAGCGGCTGCAGCTGGGTACCTCGGTGCTGACCCCGACATTCCGGTACAACCCGGCGGTCACGGCGCAGGCGTTTGCGACCATGGGCTGCCTGTATCCGGGCCGCATCTTTTTGGGTGTGGGCACCGGTGAGGGGCTCAACGAGATCGCCACCGGGTTCATCGGTGAGTGGCCCGAGTTCAAGGAGCGCTTCGCGCGGCTGCGCGAGTCGGTCCGGCTCATGCGCGAACTGTGGACGGGAGAGCGTGTTGATTTTGAGGGTGACTACTACCGCACCCAGGGTGCGGCCATCTACGACGTGCCCGAGGGCGGCATTCCGGTCTACATCGCTGCGGGTGGCGCCGTCGTGGCCAAGTACGCCGGACGTGCCGGTGACGGATTCATCTGTACCTCGGGCAAGGGCGAGGAGCTGTACAAGGACAAACTGATTCCCGCCGTGCGTGAAGGGGCAGAGTTGGCGTCGAAATCCTTCGAGGATATCGACCGGATGATCGAGATCAAGATCTCCTATGACCCCGATCCGGAGAAGGCGCTGGAAAATACCCGCTTCTGGGCGCCGCTGTCGCTGACCCCTGAGCAGAAGCACAGCATCCACGACCCCATCGAGATGGAACGTGCTGCCGACGAGCTGCCCATCGAGCAGGTCGCCAAGCGCTGGATCGTTGCCTCCGACCCGGACGAGGCGGTCGCCAAGGTCGCCGATTACGTGGGCTGGGGCCTAAACCACCTGGTGTTCCACGCCCCCGGTCACGATCAGAAGCGGTTCCTGGAACTCTTCAAGAACGACCTCGAACCCCGGCTACGGAAGCTGGGATGAGCACTCGCGCAAAGACCTGTAGGCACAGATGAGTTCCTTGCTGCGGCGTTTCGTCGATGCGGTCAATACCGTGCCGGTGATAGCGCTGAACGTGCCGGGGCTGCGCAGCCTGGCGGGCCGGTACTTCACCGTCGTCACCTACACCGGCCGCCGGTCCGGACAGATCTTCAGCACGCCTGTGAACTACTGGCGCTCAGGGGACGACATCGTGATCTGGGTCGGCATCCCTGAATCCAAAAAGTGGTGGCGCAACTTCCTCGGAGAGGGCAGGCCGCTACAGCTCTGGCTCAATGGAGTTGACGTGCCCGGTTACGGAATCGCGAGAAAAGACGACAGCGGCCGCGTGACGGTGACGGTCCGTCTGGGCGAGAGCGCCTAGAGCGAAATAGGTAGCCGATAGGGTCGAGTCATGCATGACGATCGGCGCATTGTTGAGGACCGCATTCGGCGTTTCGTCGACAAGCGCCTGAACTGTGCCGTCTACGTGGATTCGGCGCCGCTGACGCTGAGCGCGTGGGCCGTGCCCGGGGAGCCCGTGCCGTTCGCAGAGGCGGTGACGCGGGACTTCACCGAGATCGCTCCCGGGGCGCCGTGGGGTCCACCGTGGTCGACGATGTGGCTGCACGTGACAGGAACCGTGCCGGAGCAATGGCGCGGTCGGTCCGAGGGTGCCCCAGAGATGAGGGTGGAACTCGGCTTCACGGGAGGACCGGGCTTCAATGCCGAGGGTCTGGTGTATCGACCCGACGGCACCGTGGTGAAGGGGATCGCGCCGCGCAATGCGTTCGTGCCCATCGATGATCCGGATGCTCCGGTGGACTTCTACATCGAGGCCGCTGCCAACCCGGACATTGGCAAGCACTTTTGGTCGCGAATGCCGTTGGGGGACAAGGCCACCTCGGGAGAAGAAGCGCTGTATCGGCTGGGGGGAATCGATCTAGGGCTACGTGACCTGAACCTGTGGGGGCTGCAGCAGGACATTGCCACCCTCGACGGGCTGATGCACACGCTCCCCGAGGATCTGCCGCGTCGTCACGAGATCCTGCGCGCCCTCGAACGCATGCTGGACACGGTGGATCCCGATGATCTCGCGCGTACCGCGCCGGCCGGGCGTGCCGAACTTGCCGAGGTGCTGGCGCGCCCCGCTTACGCCAGTGCTCATCGGATCACCGCTGTCGGGCACGCCCATATCGACTCGGCCTGGTTGTGGCCGGTGCGTGAGACGGTCCGCAAGTGCGCGCGGACCTTCTCGAACATGGTCGACCTGATGGACCGGCATCCCGATTTCCGGTTTGCCTGTTCCTCGGCGCAGCAGTACGACTGGATCAAGGACAAGTACCCCACCCTGTTCGCGCGTATCAAGGACAAGGTCGCTGTGGGACAGTTCATTCCGGTGGGCGGCATGTGGGTGGAGGCCGACACGAACATGCCCGGTTCGGAGGCGATGGCACGCCAGTTCGTCGCGGGCAAGCAATTCTTTCTCGACGAGTTCGGGATCGACACCCCGGAGGTGTGGCTACCCGATTCGTTTGGTTACTCCGCGGCAATGCCCCAGATCGTCGCCGCATCAGGTTCGGAATATTTTCTGACACAGAAGATTTCGTGGAACTCAGTCAACCGGATGCCGCATCACACCTTCATCTGGGAGGGGATCGACGGCACCGGGGTGTTCACGCACTTCCCGCCCGTCGACACCTACAACTCCGACCTCGGTGGCGGCGACCTCGCCCATGCCCAGCGGAACTATCGCGACTCCGGTGCGGGCACCATGTCGCTGGTGCCCTTCGGCTACGGCGACGGTGGCGGTGGCCCCACGCGTGAAATGCTGGCCTACGCAACGCGAAAGCGCTCCCTGGAGGGATCACCCAGAGTGCACCTGGGCGCCCCGGCGGAATTCTTCGCGGCCGCTCAAGCCGAGTACGTCAACCCACCGCGCTGGTCCGGTGAGCTCTACCTTGAGCTGCACCGCGGCACCTACACCTCGCAGGCGAATACCAAGCAGGGCAATCGCCGCAGCGAGCATCTGCTGCGCGAGGCGGAGTTGTGGGCGGCGACGGCGGCGGTACGGACCGGCTTTGAATACCCCTATGCCGAGCTGGATGAGATCTGGAAGCTGGTGCTGCTGCAGCAGTTCCATGACATTTTGCCTGGTAGCTCCATAGCCTGGGTTCACCGGGACGCCGAGCGGAACTATGCGGCGATCGCGAAGAGACTCGAAACCATCATCGAATCGGCGATACGGACCTTGGCAGGTAAGGGCGACCGCAGACTGATCTTCAATGCCGCGCCACACGATCGCGACGGGGTGCCCGCACTGGGTGCCGCCGTCGCCGACGAGCCGAGGCCGGTCACTCCGACGACAACCAAGGGAGGGTTCCTGCTGGACAATGGAATTCTCGCCGCCGCCTTCGACACCGACGGTCTGTTGGTCTCGCTCGTCGACGCTGCCAGCGGCCGGGAGGCGATGGCAGCGCCCGGGAATCTGCTGCAGTTGCACCGCGATACGCCGAACCAGTGGGATGCCTGGGATATCGACGGCTTCTATCGCAACACCGTCATCAATCTGACGTCGGCGAACTCGGTGGTCGTCGTGAACGGTGCGCTGGTCATTGAGCGGACATTCGGCAATTCGCACCTTGTGCAACGGATCACACTGTTAGACGGGTCGCCCACACTGGACATCGATATCGACATCGACTGGTACGAAACCGAAAAGCTGCTCAAACTGGCCTTCCCGTTTGATGTGCACGCCGACCGGTCGGCATCGGAAATCCAGTTCGGCCATGTGTATCGGCCAACACACGCCAACACTTCGTGGGACGAGGCCAAGTTCGAGATATGCGCGCACCGCTGGGTACATGTGGGCGAATCCGGGTACGGGGTGGCGGTGGCCAACGATTCGACCTATGGGCACGACATCAGCCGACGCGGATCCACCACCATGGTGCGGATGTCGCTACTGCGCGCCCCGTTGTTCCCGGACCCCGATTGCGACCAGGGGCATCATCGGCTGAAGTTCTCGGTGCGGCCCGGTGCGGGGATCGGCGACGCCGTCGAGCAGGGATACCGGCGCAACCTCACCCCGCGGAGTGTCGACGGCGCGGTGGAGAACATCCAACCGCTTGTCGGCCTGGATAACCCGGCCGTCGTGGTGGAATCGGTGAAGCTGGCGCTGGATGGCTCGGGAGATGTCATCGTGCGGCTGTACGAGTCGCGCGGCGGACGGGCCGATGCAAAGCTCCACACCAACTTCGGCCACCAACGGGTGATCGTCACCGACCTGCTGGAGCGTTCCGTCGAAGCCGTAGAGGCATCTGGCAGCGTCAGTGTCGACGGCGACGCGATTCATCTGACACTCCGACCATTCAAGATCTTGACGCTGCGATTTCCCGGCGTAGAAAGGCGCGCATGACCGAGGCTAGAGCATCGAAGGCATCGAGTATCTATATTGCCTCGCCCGAAGGCGACACCGGAAAGTCCACCGTCGCACTGGGTGTAATGCATCGGCTGGCCGCAACGGTGGCACGGGTGGGTGTCTTCCGCCCCATCGCGCGGTCCGGGGAAAGCGTGGACTACATCCTGGAACTGCTGCTGGAGCAGAGCACCGCCGATATCGGATATGAGGACTGTCTCGGCGTCTCGTACCACGACGTGCACCAGGATCCGGACGCCGCTATCGCCGCAATCGTCGACAGATACCACTCGGTCGCGGAGCGCTGCGACGCCGTGGTGATTGTCGGTAGTGATTACACCGATGTCGCCAGCCCCAGCGAGCTGAGCACCAACGCACGTATCGCCGTCAATCTCGGCGCCCCGGTGCTCTTGACCATCAAGGGATTCGATCGGACCCCCGGGGAGGTGGCGGCTCTGGCCGAGGTCTGCCTCGGTGAGCTCAAGGCGCAGCGTGCGCACACCGCGGCCATCGTCGCCAACCGGTGCAGACCCGATCAGCTGGAGGAGGTGCGCCAGGCGCTCTCGCGGTTCGACAAGCCCGCGTGGGTGCTGCCCGAGGTGCCGCTGTTGTTCTCGCCGTCTGTCGAAGAACTCATGAAGGCGGTCAACGGCTCGTTGCTCAGCGGTGACGAGGCGCTGATGTCACGCGAAGCCACCAGCTTCATGGTGGCGGGCATGACGGCCGAACACTGCCTGGAACGGCTGCAGGAGGGTCAGGCCGTCATCTTCCCCGCGGACCGCTCCGATGTGCTGCTTGCGGTGGCGAGTGCTCATGTGGCAGAGGGGTTTCCATCGCTATCGGCCATCATCTTGAACGGCGGACTCAAGTTGCACCCGCGGATCTCCGATCTGGTGGACGGGATCGGGCTGAGGCTGCCGATCATCACGACCGATTCGGGGACGTTCGAGACCGCGAGCGCAGCAGCGCATGCCCGCGGCCGGGTGACCGTCGCCTCCGCGCGCAAGATCGACACCGCACTCGCGCTGATGGACAGGTATGTCGACGGCGCAGATCTCATTGCGCAGCTTGCCATTCCGATACCATCCGTCACCACGCCGCAGATGTTCGAATACCAGCTGCTGGACAGGGCGCGGGACAACCGCAAGCGCATTGTGCTCCCCGAGGGTGATGACGACAGGATTCTCAAGGCGGCCGGGCGGCTGCTCCAACGTCAGGTCGCTGACCTGACCATCCTGGGTGAAGAAGCCGAAATTCGTTCCCGTGCTGCCGAGCTCGGTGTCGACATCTCGAACGCCATTGTCATCAGCCCTAAGACAAGTGAGCTTGCCGAGCAGTTCGCAGGCCAGTATTTCGAGCTGCGTAAGCACAAGGGCATGACGGCCGATCGTGCGCGCGAGATCATGCGCAACGTCTCGTATTTCGGCACGATGTTGGTCTACAACGGCATCGTCGACGGCATGGTCTCGGGCGCGGCGCACACCACCGCGCACACGATTAGGCCGGCGTTCGAGATCATAAGGACGATGTCCGGGGTCTCCACGGTATCCAGCATCTTCTTGATGTGCCTGGCCGACCGCGTCCTGGCATATGGCGACTGCGCCATCGTGCCCGACCCGACCTCCGAGCAGCTGGCCGATATCGCCATCTCCTCGGCACGGACCGCCGCACAGTTCGGTATCGACCCGCGAGTTGCGCTGCTGTCGTACTCGACGGGAACCTCGGGTAGCGGTGCCGAGGTTGAAAAAGTACGCATAGCAACCGAACTGGTTCGCTCCAGGCAGCCTGAACTGCTCGTGGAAGGCCCCATCCAGTACGACGCGGCGGTGGAACCGTCGGTGGCGGCCACCAAGATGCCCGACTCTCCGGTCGCCGGCCGCGCGACGGTGCTGATCTTTCCTGACCTCAACACCGGAAACAACACCTATAAGGCCGTGCAACGCAGTGCCGGCGCCATCGCCATCGGGCCGGTCCTGCAGGGATTACGCAAGCCCATCAACGATCTGTCCCGTGGGGCACTGGTGGAGGACATCGTCAACACCGTGGCCATCACCGCGATCCAGGCACAGGATCTGACCCGATGAGCGTCGATGAGCAGCTTGCGCGAAGAGAATCGGGCTCAGTACTCGTCCTCAACTGTGGTTCGTCCTCGGTGAAGTATCAGCTCATCGAACCGGATTCGGGCCGGGTGGACGCGCATGGGCTGGTGGAGCGCATTGGCGAGGAGCCGATTCGCAATCACGAAGAGGCGCTGAGGCTGGTGTTCGACTCGATCGACACCGGCGACGTGAAAGTGGTCGGCCATCGTGTGGTGCACGGCGGGCAAAAGTTCCATGAGCCCACGGTGCTCGACGACGCGGTGGTTGCACAGATCGCCGAGCTGTCTTCACTGGCGCCCCTGCACAATCCGGCGGGGGTGCAGGGTATCGAGGTCGCCCGCCGCCTGCTCCCGGACATACCGCAGGTGGCGGTGTTCGACACCGCGTTCTTTTACAGCCTGCCGCCCGCCGCGGCGACGTACGCGCTCGATCGCGAGGTCGCCGAACGATATGGCGTGCGCCGCTACGGATTCCACGGTACGTCGCATCAGTACGTGTCCCAGCAGGCGGCGGGCTTCCTGGGGAGGGGGCACGCGGAGATCAGTCAGATTGTCCTGCATCTGGGCAACGGCGCATCGGCGTCGGCCATTCGTGGTGGGAGTGCCGTAGAAACCTCGATGGGGCTCACTCCGCTGGAGGGTCTCGTGATGGGCACCCGCACCGGCGATATCGATGCAGGCATCGTGTTCCATCTGGCACGCCACGGCATGAGCATCGACGAGATCGACACGGTGTTCAACCGGCGCTCGGGCATGCTCGGGCTATGCGGTGCCAACGATTTTCGTGAGATCCACCGACTGATCGAGTCCGGAGACGCCGCGGCACAGCTGGCCTACGACGTGTACGTACACCGGCTCCGCAAATACATCGGCGCCTACATCGCAACGTTGGGAGGTGCCGATGTCATCTCGTTTACCGCCGGGGTGGGGGAGAACGATGCGGTGCTGCGGGCCGACGCCATGGCCGGACTGGAAGTGTTCGGTATAGAGATCGATGCCGAGCGGAACCTGGTGCGATCCGGTGAAATTCGCCGAATCTCCGCCGATGCGTCACGGGTTGCGGTGCTGGTGGTGCCGACCAACGAGGAACTGGCCATCGCCAGGGCGGCGGTGGGAGTGGCCTTAGAGCAGTGACGTCGGGCGCGTGGCGTTGGCCAGGTCGACCAGGGCGTAGCGGTGGGTGCGTTCGGTGGCCCGGCGTGCCAGTGCTCGCAGGCTCCTCTCGACGCCCTGACGCAGGCCGCGTTTGGTGAATGGAACACCCAGGATGTGATGCCCGGTCGAATGATTCGTTTTGATCCAGTCCAGCGCGGTCCCGAGTACCAGCGCCCTGATCTGCAGCACCCGCGGCTCCGTCTCGGGCAATGCCTCGACCCTGCGAGCGGCCTCGCGGATATCGTCCTCGGTGACCTCCGAGAGCGTCCGGCCAGACAACAGCGTGACGGCACTGGTGAGGCGCGCAGTGGTGAAATGGCGTGAGGTGGGGGGCACGTTGTCGAGCATGCGCACCGCCTCGGCCCGCTCCCCGCGTGCGGCCAGGGTGCGGGCCAGCCCGTATCCCGCGGAGATGACGCTGTTGTCGGTGGACCACACAGTGCGGTAGAGGTCCAGATTCTTCTCGTCACTGGCAAGTTCGGCGGTCGCGGCCAACGCCATCTTGGGTGCGATCTCGCCGGGCAGGAAGTCCAGGACGGCGGTGAAATGCTTGGTGGCCTGGTCGTAGTCGCCGTTGAGCAGTGCCGCCATACCGCGATACCAGGTCAGCCGCCAGGGTGTGCCCACCCGATCTTCGAGCTGATCGAGCTTGCTGTTGGCCTTGGCGATATCACCCAGATCGAGGAGCGCGCGGGCCTCCATCAGCGGTAGCTCCATCGATTCGGTCAGATCCACGCCGTCGGCGTCTATCCGGCCCAGCCGTGCGGCCTTCAGCGATTCGAGAGTCTGTATCGGCTGGCTCAGCACGGTGGCCTGCAGGATCGCGGCACCCACATCGGTGGGATCCAGAAGTGGAACCTGAAGGGCCGTTACGATATCCGGCGCCGTCAGGCTCGGCGGATGGGCCAGCCCGTCGACGTACACGTCGGTGTGTGCCACCAGCAGGTCAACCCCGAACGTGGAGCGGGACGGGCTGAACAGCGTGGACATACCCGGCCGTGGGGTCCCGGAGTCCAGTGCCACCACCTCGCGCAGCACCCCGACCAGCTGCGTCACCATCTCCTCGGCACTACCGAATCTCGCGGTGGGGTCGGGATCGATGGCGCGGCGCAAGAGCCGGTGGTAGGAGTCGTATTTGGTGAGTATCGGGTCGTCGCTTGGCAGCCCGTCCTTGTACCGGCCCTTGCGGGTGGGCATCCGCAAGGTCAGCACCGCGAGGGTTCGTCCCACCGTGTAGATGTCCGAGGCGACCGTCGGGCCGGTCCGCGAGATCTCGGGCGCCTGGTAGCCGGGAGTTCCGTACAGGTTGCCGTAGGCGTTCAGTGAGGCCACCGCACCCAGGTCGATGAGTTTGAGTTGCTCCTCGGTGATCATGATGTTCTCGGGCTTGAGATCGTTATAGGCGAGCCCGACCGAATGCAGGAACCCGAGTGCGGGAAGGATTTCCAGCATGTAGGCGATGGCCTGCGCGACGGGAAGGGTGCTGCCCTTGGGCTGTTTGAGTGAGGTGCCGCCGACGTACTCCATCACGATGTACCCGACGGGATTCCCATGCTGATCCGGGTGCTCGACGAAGTTGAAGATCTTCACGATCGAGGGATGAGCCACCTCGGCGAGGAATCGCCGCTCGGCCATCGCGATGTTCTGTGCCTCGGCGTCGCCGGCATGCACCAGGCCCTTCAGCACCACCGGCCGGTCGTTGACATTGCGGTCCACCGCGAGGTAGATCCAGCCCAGGCCACCGTGGGCGATGCAGCCCTTGATGGCGTATTGCCCGGCAATCACGTCGCCCGGATTCAGTTGTGGCAGAAAGGAGAAGGTGGCGCCGCAGGCAGGGCAGGTGCCCTCGCTCTGGGCAGGGTGCTCGTCCCCGGGTTTCTGGCTGGAACGCCCTACCGGTTTACCGCAGTTCCAGCAGAACCGTTTGGATTCCTCGACAACGGGATTGGTCATCAAGGCGGCCAGCGGATCGATTTCCGGAACACGCGGGATCTCGACCAACCCACCGCCGAGCCGGCGGGTGGGGGAGAGCCGAACCCGGGTGGTGGTGGCGCGGACCTCGGGCTGGGTGGTGGGCTGCGTTGTCGGCTGGGTGTGGTCCGGGGCCCGGAACACGGCCTGGGTAGCCATGGGGCGCATCGTCGAGGCGGAGTCGGCGTCTAGGTCGGCGAGGGTTGCGGGTCGCGTGCCCGGGCCCTCGTCCTCGGGTGTGTCGTCGGCGAGCTCATCTGGATCTTCCCGGCCGTCGGGCTGTTCACTCATCAGTCCCGGTACTTTGCACTCGGGGGCGCGGGTGCGGGCCCCAACACACTCAACCATTTGCGGTACAAGGCATTCCAGGTTCCATCGCGCCGGACGCGCTCCAGGGTGCGATTGACGAACCGGACCAGATCCGTGTTATCGAGCCTGATGCCGATACCGTACGGTTCATCGCTCATGTTGGGTCCGATGATATGTAGATACGGGTCCTGAGACATCAGACCGGCGAGAATCGAGTCGTCCGTGCTCACCGCATCGACCTGCCGTTGCTGCAGTGCCACAAGGCAATCCGCCCACGTCACCACCGACATGATCACCGGGGGCGGCGTGATCTGCGAGAGCCGGTTCAGGGAGGTGGTGCCGCGTGCGGCGCACACGCGTCTACCGGAGAGGTCCTGCGCGTTGGTGATACCCGAATCACGCGAGGTCAGAATCCGCTGATAGTTCATCAGGTAGACGGTGGAGAAGTTGACCTCCTTGCGTCGCGCGCAGGTGATCGTCATGGTCTTCACCACGATGTCGACGGTCGAGTTCTTCAATGCGGCTGTGCGATCCGCCGAGGACAGGATCCGGTACTCGACCCGCTCGGGGGTGCCGAAGATATCGCGGGAGATCTCTCCGGCGATATCGACGTCGAACCCGGTCAGCTCACCGGTGATCGGGTCTCGGAAGCTGAACAGGTTGCTTCCGATGTCCAGCCCGACGATGAGCCGGCCACGCTTGCGGATCGCGGCCACCGCATCGTCGTTGGCGGCCCTGTCATTGGTGGGTCGCAGGCTCGCGGTGGGGTCACATGAGGTGTCCACCTTGTCCGGGAGCGTGCGGTTGGGTTCCTGTTCGGTCATTTCGGCCGGGGTCGGCCTCGGCACCGTGAGTTGCGGCAGCGGGGTGGAATTCTCGGGTGTCGAGCATCCGGCCAGCACGGTGGCGACGACCGCCAACGCTCCGAGCCTGCGGGCGGCGCCCTGTAGCGCGCGCCTCGTCATCGGTACTCACTCAGTCTCGGCCAGAGACCGACTCCGACGCAGATCGCGCCGCTCACCGAGAGGATCAATGCTCCCGCCGAGGACAGGGTCAAGGCGCGCTCGGCGTTGAGGACACCCGACCGGAGCTGACGTCGGCTGTCCTGCACACCGTTGCGCAGCGCCGCGTCGAGACTGTCGAAGGCCGGTGTCGAGTCCGATTCGCTGCTGCCCAGGGCCACCTGAGTGGCGGCTTGGTAGTTGCCTACGCCGATGTAGGCGTTGATCCGGTCATCGGCCTGTCTCCACCTGGTGAGCAGTTGTTGCGCCCGCTCCAGGTCCGCACGGGCGATGGCATCCGGATCCGTCAGGTACTCGCCGATTTTGTGTTCCATCTCGTCGATGCGGTCGTAGTACGACTTCTTGCGGACGTTCTCATCGCCCCGGCGGATCAGTGCGAGCGTCTCGTCGGCACGGGCCTGCTGGGCAGAGATGACCAGTTGGGTGATGGTTTTCAGCGAATGAGCGCCGCCATTGCGCGCGTCGGTGCCCAGTGAGGCGGAGACGGCCAGTGCGATACCCACCCAAACCACCATAAGCAGTAGGGCCGCGCCACCGGCCAGCATGCCGGGATTGATCATGCGCCGGGTCTTCTTGGACAACCAGCGATGGCCGAAGACCCCGCCGATCATGGTGCCGAGCACGATGACGATCACCGGGAAGGGCACTCGAGTGGACGCGCTCGTCTCCTGGTCGACGTGGTTGGACGTCTCCTCGTAGAGGCGCTGCGCGTCCGGGAGGATCGTGTGTTGCATCAGCGCGGACGCCTCACTGAGATACGAGGCGCCGACGGGGTTGCTTGCCCGGTTGTTGGTACGTGCGGTCTCGATCAATCCGGTGTAGACCGACAGTTCGGCATTGATCCGGCTGAGCAGCTCCTGCATCGGTCTGTCGGTAAGACCGCTGGAAGCGGCGACGAGCGCGGTCGAGGCATCGGTGATCGCCTGCTCATACCGTTCCCGAACACCCTGCGGTTCGGTGCCCGCGATGAACGCGGTGGTCGCTGCGGCATCGGCGACCGACAGGGTGCTGTACAGCTGTCCGGCCGAATAGGCCAATGGTTCGGTGTGGTTGAGCACCGTGCTCAGGGCCAGCTGCCGATTTTGCACGCTCGCCGAGGTGGCCACCGCGGACAGCACGCCGGCGGTGGCCAGGACGATACCGAGCATCAGAATCTTGCCGGGTGTGGACTTGAGGAACCACCACCACGGATGAGCCGGCACGACGGGTGTGGTCGCGCCGACGGGCTCGGTCGACGGGTGCGCTAACCGCGTCGTCCCGACAGTCACCTCTTACCTTCCTCTCCCCGGCCTTAATGGAAAGTCTAAGAGCATATTTAGCCTTTGGTGGCTCTACTGTGGACTCTGTGCGTGGCGACGGTGACGGATGGGTTGTCGCTGACACGGGTGCGCGATTCTGGGGACGGTTCGGGGCGGCAGGTTTGCTGCTGCGCGCACCACTGGAGAACGGCCAGCCCGCTGTGCTGCTGCAGCATCGGGCCTGGTGGAGCCATCAGGGGGGTACCTGGGCGTTGCCCGGGGGTGCGCGGGACAGCCACGAGTCCGCCGAGCAGGCGGCGCTTCGCGAGGCCGCAGAAGAGGCGGGAATCGCACCGGGCGCTATGACCATTCGTTCCTCGGTGGTGACGAAACGTATTGACGGCCAGGCGCACTGGACGTACACCACGGTCGTCGCCGATGCCGCCGAGCTGTTGCCCACCGAGGCCAATCACGAGAGCACCGAGCTGCGGTGGGTGCCCGAGGACAAGATCGAGGGGATGCGGTTGCATCCCGGGTTCAAGTCGGCCTGGCCGATGCTGCGGGTTGTCGCGATGTTGCCACGTGGCGTGGACGGGCTGGGCACTGTCGAACTTGAGCCCGGGCGTTTCGCCTGGCAACTGCCGTAGCGTTCGAGTATGCGCATCGGATGTGTTCTGGCGTTGGCGATGATCATGAGCGTACTGATGGGCGCCTGTTCACCGGCGGAACCCGAGTCCGGCGACCGCAACGAGGTGGTGGCCACGGTGCTCGCTCGTATCGAGGCTGACCTGGGCAAACCCGTCAAGCTCGAGGTGCAGACGCTGAACATCGCTGGCGGCTGGGCATTGATCGACGGCACGCTGCAGGACACGAATGGCACCAACCCGACGCGGTATGAGGGCTTACTCACCAAGACCGGCCCCAAGTGGACCATCCTCGAGAGCGCGATCGGCGGTATCGACGAGGCGCGGGTGGGCTGGAAGGCGAAACATCCAGACGCCCCGGCACAGATATGGCCCTGACGTCGTCACACCCGGCGAGGGAGCAGCCCGCGCAGTGAGGCCGCCGCCGCGCGGGGATCGGCCGCCGCGGTGATCGCGCGCACCACCACGATCCGCGACGCTCCGGCGGCGACCACCTCGGGCACCCGCGCCTCGTCGATACCGCCGATCGCGAACCAGGGCCGAGAAGTCCCTAGGCCAGATGCTGTTCTCACAAGACCCAACCCGGACGCGGTGCGCCCCGGCTTCGTGGGCGTCGGCCAGCACGGTCCGCAGCAGAAGTAGTCGACATCGGCATCGTCGGCGGCCGCGGTGGCCTGCTCGGCATCATGGGTCGACCTGCCGATCAGCACATCAGGCCCGACGATCGCTCGGGCGACCGCGAGAGGCAGATCGTCTTGGCCGAGATGCAGGATGTCGGCCCCCGCCGCACGCGCGATATCGGCGCGGTCGTTCACCGCGAACAGGGCACCATGACGGGCGGCGGCCGCACCGAGAATCGCCAAACAATCGAGTTCCTCGGTGGGCTCGAGCCGGCCGAACTGCTGCTCACCGGCCGACCCCTTGTCGCGTAGCTGCACGATGTCGACGCCGCCGGCGAGGGCGGCGTCGACGAACTCGGCGAGATCGCCGTGCTCCCGACGGGCATCGGTGCAGAGATAGAGGTGAGCGGACTCAAGCCGGGCCGAACGCGGGTGCATAGTCGAAGACGCTAGCGTTGTAGGTGTAAGTAACGCGGGAGCCCCGGGATGAGCGGGCTGAGAGTGGGCCAACGAATCCGGCCCTGACCGTCCGACCTGATCCGGGTCATGCCGGCGAAGGGAGTGACTCCGATTGTGATGTCGTCTCAACGAGGCTCGGTCGCCGTGATCGGCGGCGGTGTCATCGGGCTTTCCGTGGCGCGTGAAGCCGCCCGCGGCGGCTGGCGGGTCACCGTTCACGATGACGGCCTCAAGGGCCCGTCATGGGTGGCGGGCGGGATGCTCGCGCCCTATAGCGAGGCCTGGCCCGGTGAGGATGACCTGCTGGATCTGGGCATCGAATCCCTCGCGATCTGGCGCGACGGCTTCATCGACGATGCGGAAAATACCGTGATCACCGCACGCGGGTCGTTGACCGTCGCCGTCGACACCGCCGATGCCGGCGAGCTGCGGACCATGGTGGATTGGCTGGCCGGTCGCGGCCAGGCCGTCGCGGAAACCACCAACGCCCGGGATGTCGAACCGCTGCTGGCGCAGAACATCCGCCGTGGATTCACCGCGCCAGAGGAACTGGCTGTCGACAATCGCAAGGTGCTGCATGCGCTTAGCGCCGAGTGCGAGGCGCTCGGCGTGCGAAGGGGCCCACCGGTTGCCAAGCTCGACGAGGTGCCTGCCGGCCAGGTGGTGGTCGCCAACGGGGTAGGCGCGGCGACACTCGCGAATCTGCCGGTCCGCCCGGTGAAGGGGGAGGTGTTGCGACTGCGGCGGCGTCCCGGTGCGATGCCGCCACCCACACATATCATTCGCGCGCGGGTACACGGACGACACGTCTACCTGGTGCCCCGGGAGGACGGCGTCGTGGTCGGTGCCACGCAGTACGAGCACGGACACGACACCGCGCCTGCCGTCGCGGGAGTGCGGGATCTGCTCGAGGATGCGTGCGCGGTGCTGCCCTGTCTGGGGGAGTACGAATTCGCCGAATGCGCGGCGGGCCTGCGCCCGATGACTGACGACAATCTGCCCATGGTGGGCAGGATTGACGACCGCACCCTGGTGGCTGCCGGGCATGGCCGATCCGGATTTCTCCTCGCGCCGTGGACGGCACAGACGATAGCGGCGCTGCTCGACGGCGGCGAGCCGCCGGCCGCCGTCGATCCCCGCCGGTTCGAGAAGGCGCCCAGTTTGAGTAGGTCCAGTCAGGAGGCCCGATGAACATTCAGGTAAATGGTGATGCACGTGAGGTCGCCGAGGGTGCCAACATCTGGCAGCTGCTCGACGAGTTGGGCTTTCCGGAGTGCGGTATCGCGGTGGCCATCAATCACACCGTGGTACCCAAATCGGACTGGGACACCACGGTTTCCGCCGGTGCCCTGATCGAAGTCGTCACCGCGGTGCAGGGGGGATGAGCACGGTGGTCAATGCAGACGAACCGCTGTGTATTGCGGGCCGCTCCTTCGGTTCCCGGCTGATCATGGGAACCGGGGGCGCCGCGAACCTCTCGATTCTGGAACGGGCGCTGCTCGCGTCCGGTACGGAGTTGACCACGGTCGCGATCCGCCGGGTCGATGCCGCCGGTGGCACGGGTGTGCTGGATCTGCTCAAGCGGCTGGGCATCATGCCGTTGCCGAACACCGCGGGGTGCCGTGGTGCCACCGAGGCCGTGTTGACCGCCCAGCTGGCGCGCGAGGCACTCGAGACCAACTGGATCAAGTTGGAGGTCATCGCCGACGAGCGCACGTTACTGCCCGACGCCGTCGAGTTGGTGCGTGCCGCCGAGCAGCTTGTCGACGACGGGTTCGTGGTACTGCCCTATACCAACGACGATCCGGTGCTGGCTCGCAGATTGGAAGACGTGGGATGCGTGGGGGTGATGCCGCTCGGGGCCCCCATCGGCACCGGGCTGGGCATCACCAACACACATAACATCGAGATGATTGTGGCGTCCGCGGGAGTACCGGTGATCCTGGACGCGGGAATCGGCACCGCCAGCGACGCCGCTCTCGCGATGGAGCTCGGCTGCGATGCGGTGCTGCTCGCGACGGCCGTGACCCGCGCTGCCGATCCCGAACGTATGGCTGCGGCGATGGCGGCGGCCGTGACCGCCGGCCACCTCGCGCGTCACGCTGGTCGCATACCCCGCCGTTTTTGGGCACAGGCCTCCAGCCCGGATCCGGACAGAACCACGTAGCAATAGCTGGCATAGTGGGCCGCATGATCGAACTGCGGTCGCTGACCAAGGTATATGGGCAGACCCCGGCGGTCGACGACCTTTCCGTCACCGTCGAGCCGGGCGTCGTGACCGGGTTCCTGGGCCCTAATGGGGCAGGTAAGTCGACCACGCTGCGCATGATCGTCGGGCTCGCCCGCCCCACCTCGGGTACGGCGACGATCGGTGGCAAGCAGTACCACGAGATCGACCATCCGCTGCGCGAAGTCGGTGCGCTGTTGGATCCCAAGCAGTTTCACCCCAACCGGTCGGCACGCAATCACCTGCGGTGGATTGCCGCCGCCAATGACATTCCCTCCCAACGGGTGGATGAAGTGCTGGAGATGGTCGGGCTTACCGAGGTGGCCAACCGGCACGCCGGTACCTTCTCGCTGGGGATGTCCCAGCGGTTGGGCATTGCCGTCGCGCTGCTCGGCGATCCCCAGGTGCTGTTGTTCGACGAGCCCGTCAACGGTCTGGACCCCGAAGGCATTCACTGGATCCGGACGTTGATGCAAAGCCTGGCCGCGCAGGGCCGCACGGTGCTGGTCTCAAGTCACCTGCTGTCCGAAATGGCCAATACCGCAGACCAATTGGTGGTGATCGGCCGAGGCCGCCTGATCGCGGCGACATCCATGCATGAGTTTGTGAGCCGGGCCGGCGCCGACGTGGTGCGGGTGCGCAGCCCACAGATCGACACCCTGCGTTCGGCCGCGGAGGAAAGCGGCTTCTCGGTGAAAGTCTCGGAACGCAGTGAGGAAGAAAATGTGCTCGAAATCAGCGGTGCTCTCATTGAACAGATCGGCGAGCTCGCCGCACGTCTCGGCGTAACGTTGTACGAGCTTTCCCCGCAACGGGTTTCGTTAGAGGATGCGTATCTGTCGTTGACCGACGATGCGGTGCAGTACCGCAGCCGGGTAGAGGATCCGATTGCGGAGACTGCGACCGAGGTGCCCGCTGATGCGGAGGGCGTGCGCTGATGGGCGTTATCGCGGCCGAACGGATCAAAGTCTGTACCTCTCGTTCGGCAGTGTGGTGCAGTCTGCTCGCCCTGGCGCTGGGTTTGGGATTAGCGGGCCTGCAGGGCGGATCGGCATCCGTCTATACGCCGATCTCTCCCGGCGATGCCGCGGGCGGGGCGACTGTCGTCGGGGTCCCGCTCCTGATGGTGCTGGCCGCCATGACGGTGACCAACGAGAACCGAACCGCAATGGTGCGAACCACCTTTCAGGCCACACCCAACAGGCTGTCGGTTATCGGCGCCAAGGCGCTGGTGGCGGGGGTCTGGGTGGCGGTGGTCACCGCGGTCACCGCGCTGACCTCGATTGTGTTGGTGCGTGCCATGGCCGGTCCGGTGGCCGGTGCGAACTTGGCGCTCGACGGCCCCGGTGTGTGGAACACGATCGGCGCGGTGACGGCGTACGCGTTCTTGTGTGCCGTACTCGCGGTGGCGGTCGGTGTGTTGCTGAAGCACACTGCGGGCGCTGTTGCGGTACTCCTCTTGTGGCCGACGGTACTCGAGTTGATGCTGGGCTGGCTCACCGATGCAGGAAAGGCGTTGCAGCCCTTCCTTCCTTTCGCTAATGGCATCAGGTTTACCGGGGTGCCGTGGTACACCTCGGACGGTGTCCGCTTTGTTTGGGGCGCGACCGGTTCTCTCATCTACTTTGCTACCGTGGTTGTCATCACGCTCGCTGCGGCCCTGGCCGTGGCGCAGCGACGCGACGTTTAAGGTCGGGACAAGGGAGAACGATGGGGACCAAGCGGGTTGTATATGCGGTCGCGGTATCCGCGGTCTGCGCACTGGCGACTGTGACGGCATGCGATCGAGAGGGCGGCGAGGCACCGCGCTCGGCGCCGCAGGCCGGAGCCCAGGAGGCGGTCGGCTTCGCGCACTCCCTGCACGAGAAGGTGACCATCGACAATGTCGTGAAGCATCTGTCGGCTCTGCAAGAGATTGCCGACAAGAACAAGAACACTCGGGCGGCGGGTACTCCCGGCTTCGATCAAAGCGTCGATTACGTGGTAAAAGCTCTGAAAGACAAGGGATTCGACGTACAGACGCCCGAGTTCAGCTTCAAGTACTTTCAGGCCAAATCTCTTGAGCTGACGGTCGGACCCAAGAAGGTTGACGCCGCGGTGCTGTCGTACTCGCCGGGGGGTCAGGTGCAGGGACGATTGGTTGCCGCTCGTGCGGAAGAATCGCCGGGTTGCACCGCCGAGGATTACGACGGACTCGACATCAAGGGTGCGGTGGTTCTGGTCGACCGTGGGTCGTGCCCGTTCTCCGAGAAGGAGAAGGCTGCCGCCGGGCGCGGCGCGGTGGGCCTGATCGTTGCGGACAACGTCGACGAGAGCACCGCGGGCGGCACCCTCGGTGAGGACGCCAGTCCGAAGATCCCGGTGGTGGGTGTCACCAAGTCGGCGGGAGCGGATCTGCGGGCGCATCCCGACCAGGTTGTTCTCAAGGTCGATGCGGAGACCAAGGACGTCAAGGCGCGCAATGTGATCGCGCAGACCAAGACGGGTGCCACCACGGATGTGGTGATGGCCGGAGCTCACCTCGACAGCGTTCCCGAGGGGCCGGGTATCAATGACAACGGCACCGGTACCGCGGCAGTTCTTGAGACCGCGCTGCAGCTGGGGCCGAGCCCGGACGTGAAGAACGCGGTGCGGTTCGCATTCTGGGGTGCGGAGGAGGAAGGGCTGATCGGCTCTACCGACTACGTCAAATCCCTTGACGTGGATGCGCTGAAAGATATTGCCCTGTACCTGAATTACGACATGCTCGGGTCACCGAACGCTGCGTACCTGACCTATGATGGCGATCAGTCCGAGGAACCCGACCCGAATGAGGTTCCGGTGCGGATCCCCGAGGGTGCGGCAGGCATCGAGCGGACGGAAGTCGCCTACCTCGCCGAGCAGGGCAAGAAGGCTCACGACACCGGATACGACGGCCGTTCGGACTATGACGGGTTTAGCAGGGCAGGCATTCCCACCGGTGGCATCTTCTCCGGTGCCGAGGACAAGATGACGTCCGAGGAGGCGCGGGACTGGGGCGGCAAGGCGGACCAGCCCTTCGATCCGAACTACCACCAGGCGGGCGACACCCTGGCCAACGTGAACAAGGACGCGCTCAAGATCAACGCAGGCGGAGTCGCCTACACCATTGGCCTGTATGCGCAGAG
This sequence comes from Mycobacterium sp. NGS15, assembly GCF_059813245.1. Taxonomy (NCBI): domain Bacteria; kingdom Bacillati; phylum Actinomycetota; class Actinomycetes; order Mycobacteriales; family Mycobacteriaceae; genus Mycobacterium; species Mycobacterium sp. NGS15. Next base: position 743,417 of record NZ_JCALEF010000001.1, read on the forward strand.
CATCGACGGACGCAATGGGGTGCCCGTTCACGAGGACCGCACCCGTCACAAGCTGAAGGACTGATACAACCCCGGGTCGCGTCGCTCTCCCCGCAAGCGGGAGGTGCCCCTGCCCGCCGGATCAGCGGTAACAGCTTTGTTGCAACGCCCCGAAAGGCCTTGGGAACCAACGTTGGTGCGGTAGCGTGTGCGATTGCTCGATTCGCACAAGTCCACTGGGGTTCCAAGAGGTTTCATTGAGGTCTTTTTGATGGCGTTATTTCGCGCCCGGGGGCTAGCGCGCGGCTGTGCCCTGCTCGCGATTGCGGCCGTGGCGAGCTGCTGTGCGCCCCCGGCCGAACCGGGTGCCACCGCCGTATCGCCCAGCCCCAACTTGGCGGCGGATCTGGCGCGCACGGTCACCGTGGACGCCATGGTGGCGCACCTGCAACAGCTGCAGCAGGCCGCCGACGCCAACGGTGGGAACCGTGCCGAGGGCACGCCGGGCTACGACGCCAGTGCGGACTACGTGACAAAGGTATTGAAGGATCGCGGGTTCGAGGTTCAGGCGCCGGAGCTGTCCAGGCTCAAGGTGATCACGGAGGGCAAGCCGCTCGTCGACATCGGCGGCCGGCCCTATGCGGTGGATCAGGCCTCCTATTTCGCCCAGACCCCCAAGGGCGGGCTCAAGGCCAACATCATCCGTCCTTCGGGTAAGGCCGGTGGTTGTGCCGCGGCGGATTACGGCACTCTCAAGCTCGACGGTCAGATCGCGGTGGTCGACGGTGCCGGATGCTCGGTTGTCGACAAGCACAATGTCGCCAAGGAGAAGGGCGCGGCGGCGGTGCTGGTGACGATGCAGACGGGCGCCGGTGAGGGGCTGTTCACTCCCAATTACTATGAGCAGCTGTCCATTCCGGTCGGAATCATCGACTCCGGGGTCGACACCCTGCTGCGCCGCAACTCGTCGCCGATAACTCTGGTACTGGATATGAGCATCGCGAAAGTGCGCTCACGCAGCATTATTGCCCAGACCGCAACAGGTGATCCGGCAAATGTGGTGCTCGCCGGAGCGCACTTGGACAGCGTGGCCAAGGGCCCGGGGATCAACGACAATGGAACCGGCGTGGCCGCGGTCTTGGAGACCGCGCTGCAACTGGGGCCCAAGCCGGTGATCAACAACGCCGTGAGGTTCGCGTTCTGGGCTGCCGAGGAAGACGGCCTTGCCGGGTCGATCGAGTATGCCAAGGGCCGCAACGCCGAGGAGCTCAACGATATTGCGCTGTACCTGAACTTCGACATGCTCGGCTCGCCGAATGCCGGGTACTTCGTGCTGGACGGTGACCAGTCGGCCGCCAAGCCGGATCCGAATCGGCCGCCCCTGGACGTACCGGAGGGATCCGCGGGAATCGAACGAACCTTCGCGGGATACCTCAACCTGGCCGGCAAGCGGCCGGCGGCCGAGGAGTTCAACGGCAGATCCGATTACGGGCCGTTTCTGGCCGCCGGTATCCCGGTCGGCGGCATCAGCTCGGGCGCACTGGACAGAATGAGCGGCCCGGAAGCCAAGATGTGGCAGGGGCGCGCGGGCCAGCCGTTCGACCCCAATTACCACGGCCCCAAGGACAACCTCGCAAACGTCGGCAAGCAGGCGCTGGGGATTAACGGCTCGGCGGTGGCCTTTGCGGTCGGCACCTATGCGCTGTCCACCACCGGGCCCAATGGCGTACCGGAGCGCAAAGTTCGTCGACACTCGCCACAGGAACGCTAGGGCCAGCTAGCATCCCAGCGCATGAGAAGAATTCTCGCGTTGCTGGTGGCTCTGGCGTCGAGCGCCGTGCTTGGATCGCCATCCGCCGCGGTAGCGCAGGCGGACCCCGGAGTGCACATGACCTACCGCGTGACCGCGCAGGATCCGGGAAGCAACCGCCAAGTGGTCATCTCCTACCGCACAGGTAAGGGAGAGAAGGCGGTCAAGTACACCTGGCTCGACCCCTTCGTGCCCTGGACACATGACATATCGATGACAGCTCGTGAGGCGCAGGTGAGCATATTCAGCGACCAGGGCGGCAACTACCTCGGCGAGATCCTGCGCGACGGCAATGTGATCGCATCCAACTCGGTGTATCTAGACCCGGGCTGGGTGGCGGAGCAGGACGCGCCCTATGGGACGCCGACGTTGTTAGCGCGCGCCGGCGTGTCCTGATTCTCACTTCCAGGCGAAGACCGGCTGCTCCAGCTCATTGACGCGGTCATCGCGGCCCTCCAGGCAGAGCCATCGCACCTGCAGCAAGACGGCCCCGGTCGGGGCGTGGATGAGGTCGTTGCCCAGCGGGATCTGCACCACCGGGCGCGGGCTCTCGGGAATCGTGACGTAGCGCGGTGAATCCTCACGTTGCAACTGGTGCAACCCCACCCGGTACGCGGCCAGCACTTCGTCGGGCGAGGGACGCATCTCCAGACGCCCGCCACCCCACACCACCACCGGGGTGATCACGTATCCCGACCGTGTCGGATAGTCGTCGAGCAGGCCCAGCACCGTCGAATCGGGCAATGCGACGCCAAGTTCTTCGTCCAGCTCACGCAGCGCGGCCTGCACCGCATCCTCGCCAGGATCCAATCGTCCGCCGGGCAGCGCCCATTGTGCGGCATGGGAGCTGAGCCGGGAGGCTCTGCGACACAACAGGAATGCCGCGCCGCCCGAGACGTCGACCATCCTGCCGTCCAGCCCCTGCCCGGGTATGTCCCGGCCGCCGATCCACTCGTCCACAGGTGCTGGGTCGATGCGGTCTTCACCCAGATCCGAGTCGACCAGCACCACGGCCACCGCGGCGCGGCGTTTCGCCGGGTCATCGACAGTCCTGCGTTCGTGACCTGCCAGGTGTTCGCGAATCCGGTCCCGCAGTTCCTCGTCGTACGCGATCACCGTTCGACCATATCTGCCGTCGCCGGCGGCGGCCCTTTCGAATCGACTTGGCTCTATCCCTGGGCATACGGCGTCACGGTTGTTGTGATGCGGGAATGAGTGACGACCAAACACGACGTATCTATCGTGACGCCGGAATCACCGTCGAAAAGCTCGGCGAACACATCGGTGCCCGGGTCGAGGGCGTGGAGCTCGGGGCCGCTGTGCCGGCCGAACGGGCCGAGGCAATCCGCCTCGCGCTGGCGGTCAACAAGGTGCTGGTGTTCACCGGGCAGCACCAGCTGGACGACGCGGGACAGTATGCGTTCGCTCGTCTGCTCGGGGAGCCGACACTGCCGCACCCCACGGTGACCTCGCACGGCACCGAGCTGCTGAACCTCGAGGGGGCGGCCAACGGCTGGCACACCGATGTCACCTTCGTCGATCGCATCCCGAAGGCATCGGTGCTGCGCCCGGTGACGTTGCCGTCCTACGGTGGCGCCACCACCTGGGCGTCGACGGTCGCCGCGTACGACCAGCTGCCGACACCGTTGCGCGCGCTTGCCGACGACCTGTGGGCCACGCACACAAACCTGTACGACTACGTGGGCGCCGGTACGTCGGGCGGAGTGAGCGCCGAGCGCCGCGCCGCGTACTACAGCGAGTTCACCAGCTCTCTGTACGAAACATTGCATCCCGTGGTCCGGGTGCACCCGGAGACCGGTGAGCGCAGCCTGCTGCTCGGGCAGTTTGTCAAGAGTTTCCAAGACCTGCCCGGCGCCGAGTTCGCGGCACTCTTTCAGCTGCTGCAGTCGCGTATCACGAAGCTGGAGAACACCTTCCGATGGAACTGGCGACCGGGTGACGTGGCCATCTGGGACAACCGCGCCACCCAGCATTACGGAATCGCCGACTTCGGGGAGCAACAACGCGAGTTACATCGCGTCACGCTGGCCGGGGATGTGCCGGTCGACATCTACGGCAGGCGCAGTCAGGTCCTCACCGGCGACGCCAGTCACTACTCGGGTGTCGAGGAGCCTCGGCGACTGGAATCGTTCGCCGCCTGAGCTAGGGCAGCGCGATGTATTTCGTTTCGAGGTATTCCTCGATGCCCTCGCTGCCGGCTTCCCGTCCGATGCCCGATTCCTTGATCCCGCCGAACGGCGCGGCCACATCGGATATCACGCCGCGGTTGACGCCGATCATCCCCGACTCGACGGACTCCGAAACGCGCAGCGCGCGATCCAGGTTGGTGGTGTACACGTACGCGGCAAGCCCGTACTCGGTGTCGTTGGCGGCCGCTATTCCCGCCTGCTCGCCGTCGAACCCGGTGATCGCGGCCACCGGGCCGAATACCTCTTCGCGGAGAATTCTTGCGTTCGAAGGCACATCGGTGAGCACGGTCGGCGGGTAGAAGTAGCCCTCGCCGTCGGCAATGGCACCTCCCGTGGTGATGACGGCCCCCTTGCTGACGGCGTCCTGCACCAACTCGTCGACCGAGGCGCGCTGTTTGGCGGTGATGAGCGGCCCCACCTGCACGTCGCTTTCGTCGCCGGGACCGATGGTGAGCGCACCCATGCGGGTGGTGAGCTTCTCGGTGAACTCGGTGCGCACCGCGTTGTCGACGTGAAAGCGGTTGGCCGCGGTGCATGCCTCACCGATATTGCGCATCTTCGCCGCCATCGCGCCATCGACTGCGGCGTCGACGTCGGCATCGTCGAACACCACAAAGGGTGCGTTTCCACCCAGCTCCATCGAGGAGCGCAGCACCCTGGTGGCGCACTGCGACAGCAGGACCTTCCCGACGCCGGTGGAGCCGGTGAAGGTCAGCTTGCGCAGCCTCGAATCTTCGATCAGCGGACCGGTCAGGCCCGAGGCGCTCGTGGTGGGAAGGATCGACAGCACGCCGGGGGGCAGTCCCGCATCGGCGAATACCTGGCCCAGCAGCAGCATGGTGAGTGGTGTCTCGGCGGCGGGTTTGACGATCATGGTGCATCCGGCGGCGAATGCCGGGCCGATCTTTCGGGTACCCATGGCCAGTGGGAAGTTCCAGGGCGTGATGGCCAGTGCCGGACCGATGGGCTGCTTGGTCACCAGGATCCGCCCGGTGCCCGTCGGCGACGAGGTGTATCGGCCGTTGATGCGCACGGCTTCCTCTGAGAACCAGCGCAGAAACTCCCCGCCGTAGGCGACCTCGCCCTGGCTTTCCGCTAGCGGCTTGCCCATTTCCAAGGTCATCGCCAGCGCGAAATCATCACGCCGCTCTATCACCAATTCCCAGGCCCGACGCAGGATTTCGGCCCGCTCACGGGGTGCGGTCGCCGCCCAGGACCGCTGCACGGCCACGGCCTCGTCGAGCGCGGTGGCACCGTCGGCTGCCGAGGCGTCGGCCACGGTGGTCAGCACGGCACCCGTGGCCGGGTTGTGCACGGGGAACCGCGCGCCGGTCGAGGACGGGACCTGCTTGCCGCCTATCCATAGATCGGTGGGAATGGCATCGATCAGGGCTGAGTGATCGGTCACTAGCGGCTCGCCTTCTCGCGGATGATGTCGGTGAGGACGGTGATGCCCTCGTTCAAGAGATCGTCCCCGATCACCAACGGGGGTAGCAAGCGGATCACATTGCCGAAGGTTCCGCAGGTGAGGATCAGCACGCCCTGGGAGAGCGCCTCGGCGGCAATGGCTTTGGTGAGCGCAGCATCGGGTTCGAGAGTGCCGGGTGTGACGATCTCGATGGCCAGCATGGCGCCGCGGCCACGTACGTCGCCGATGATGTCGACGGTGCGCGCCACTGCTTGCAGGCGAGACAGCACCGACGTCTCGATGGCCCGGGCCCGGGCCGGCAGGTCGAGCTCACGCATGACGCCCAATGCCGCGATGGCGGCCGCACAGGTCACCGGGTTGCCGCCATAGGTTCCTCCCAGGCCGCCGGTGTACACCGCGTCCATCAGATCTGCGCGCCCGGTGACGGCGGACAGCGGCATACCTCCGGCGATGCCCTTGGCCATGGTGACGATGTCGGGGACGATGCCATCGTGTTCGGACGCGAACCAGGCACCCGTGCGCGCGAATCCGGTCTGCACTTCGTCGGCGATGAAGACGACGCCGTTGTCCCGCGCCCAGGCCGTCAGTGTGGACAGGAATCCGGGTGCGGGCACGATGAATCCGCCCTCGCCCTGGATGGGCTCGATGATGATCGCCGCCAGCGATTGCGCACCGATCTGGGTTTCGATGCGGGAGATCGCTCGCCGTGCCGCTTCCTCGCCGGACAGACCCGGCTCGTCACGGAGCGGGTAGGAGGCCGGCATCCGGTACACCTCGGGCGCGAAGGGCCCGAACTGCGACTTGTAGGGCATCGACTTCGCGGTCAGCGCCATCGTCAGGTTGGTGCGGCCGTGATAGGCGTTCTCGAAGGCGACGACCGCCGGGCGGCCGGTAGCCAGCCGCGCCACCTTGATGGCGTTCTCCACGGCTTCGGCGCCGGAGTTGAACAATGCGGTGCGCTTCTCGTGATCGCCCGGAGTCAGGGCGTTGAGGAGCTCGGCGACCCGCACGTACCCCTCGTAGGGCGTCACCATGAAACAGGTATGGGTGAAATGGGCTGCCTGGTCGGCGATGGCCTCGGCAACGGCGGGATGCGAGGCGCCGACGGTGGTGACCGCGATACCCGATCCGAGGTCGATGAAGGAGTTGCCGTCGGCGTCGACGATCACGCCGCCATCGGCATCGACCGCGTAGACCGGCGCGGTGGAGCCGACCCCGGCGGATACCGCGGCGCGGCGGCGCTCGGCCAGGGCGCTGGAACGCGGCCCGGGCAGGGGCGTCACGATATTGCGCTTCTGGGCGAGGCGGTAGGTGATGTCGGTCATGGTGCTTCCTGTCGTCGATCCGGCGATCTCAGTCTGCCGCTGAGGTGTGTTTCTGGGAATGGACGGTTTGTCCAGCAAAGACCCATGGACGCGCCGTTATGGAGCGCATGACCGCCTAGTCCATCAGCGGAGCGGTGTCGCGAGTCAGGGTGCGTCCCAGGAAGAAGTCCGGGCTCTTGACTCGCATGATCGCCATGAGCACCGCCCCGAACGCCAGAATGCCGAAGCCCAGATAGAACACCAGGCCGATGCCGCCGATCGAGGCGCCGCTGCCGGTCTTCTCCGGGTCCATGCTCTCGCGCACGGAGATGACGAACACCGCGGCCAGCATGAGCCCGCCCAGGAGCGGAAAGAGGAACTTGTACACCACGTTGTGGGCATTCTGGAACAGCTCCGCGCGGAAGTACCACACGCAGGCAAAGGCAGTGATGCCGTAGTACCAGCAGATCATGATGCCAAGTGCGGCAATGGTGTCCAGCAGGGTGCGATCGGACAGCAGGCTGACAACGGTGTAAAAGGCGGCGGTAACCGCGCCGGCCACGACGGTGCTGAAGGTCGGCGTGAGGAATCGTGGGCTGACGCTGGCGAACCGTTTCGGAAAGGCGCCGTAGGTACCCATGGCGAGCATGGTGCGGGCCGCGGGCAGGGAGGTGGTCTGCAGGCTCGCCACCGCGGAGGCGAATATCGCCAATAGCAGCAGTGGGCCGAACCAGCTGCCCAGTACCGGGTTGGCAAGGGCACCAAAGACATTGTCCTTGTTCTCCTCATTGGCCAAGCCCAGATCGGTCTCGCCGACACCGGCGAACATCATGACCGCGACGGCCACCAGCAGGTAGGTCAGCAAGATCGACAGCACGCACAGCAGGCCGGCACGGCCGGGCACCTTTGTCGGGTCTTTGCATTCCTCGCCCAGTGTTAGACAGGTATCCCAACCCCAGAACGCGAAGATCGAGCCGACGAGCCCAATGACAAAGGCGCTCAGGGTCAATCCCGTCAGTGGGTTGAACCAGTCCAGATCGAAGGCGAGATGCCCGGCCGCGCCGGGTGCCTTCGTGATGGCGACGACGGCGAAGATCACCAGCACGATCATCTGGAACCCGACGAGTACGTACTGCACCTTTTCGCTCGTGGTGATGCCCCGGCTGGAGATGTAGGTGGCGATGGCCAGCAGCGCGACGGTCGAGATGATGTTGACGGCCTTGTTGTTGGCGAGCTCACCGAGTGTCTGATTGTGGAAGATGGCACCGAGAAACTGATAGCCGTACTGCACACCGATGGATGCCAGGTTGGACAAGACGATGATGGTGGCGATTACCATGCCCCAGCCGCACATCCAGCCGATGTACGGGCCGAATGCCTTGGTGGACCAGGTGAAGGAGGCGCCGCAGTCGGGTGCGCGTGAATTGAGCTCGCGGTAGGCATACGCGGTAAGGAACATGGGGATGAAACCCGCGATCAGGATCGCCGGCATCTTGAGGCCGACCGCGGCCACAATCAGCCCGATGCTGGCCGTGAGCGTGTACCCCGGTGCCACCGTGGAAATACCGAGGATGGCGCCGGTGAAGGTGCCGATACGGCCGGCCGCCAAGCCCTTTGAGACAAGTCCCTCGGACCGCTCGGCAAGCTCCAGCTCGGCGTGCGCGATGTCCTCAGTCATGGTCGGCGCCTTCCGCACGATCTTCTTTGGGGATCACGACCATGGGGACCTGCAGTACGCGGAGCATCTTCGCGGCCGTCGAGCCGAGGAAGAGCCGTCGTGGCTGCGCCAGGCGGCTGGAACCGACCATGATGATGTCGCCCTCGTGCCAATCGAGCTTGTTCACGGCAGCCTCAATAGTAGGCCCCTCGGCAACCATCGACGTGACCGGGAAATCCGGAGGCAAAACCAATTTCGCGGTTTCGAGGGACTGTTGAGCGTGAATGGTGGCGCGTTCACGCGCCGACTGATCGTCATCACCCCCGGGAATCGGGTCGAACGACACCAGCGAGACCAGGCGCAGTGGCGTACCGGCGCGCTGGCTAGCGCGCAAGGCTGTGTTCAGCAGCACACGTGCGCCCGGCCGAGTGCCCATGGCGCAGGTGACCTCGCGGACGCGGAGGTTCTTCTGATAGCGCGCACCACGTGGCGAGATCACCAGAGGTATCGGCGACGAGTGCACGAGCTCGTTGACCACCGATCCCAGCGATAGGCTGCCGACCAGGCCACCGCCGGAGCCACCCACGACGACCGCCTCGACCCCCAGGGCCTCGCACTGGGCGATGAGTCCCTCGGCGATCGACTCGTGGAAGCTGATATGTGTCTGGACCGTGAGGTCGTCGGGAATGGTGGCCTCGGCATGTTTCAGCCAGTGAGTGGCATTCTCGGACAGTATGTCCTGGCGTTCCTGCTGGGGAAGCGGCGACAGGATGGGGCGGTCCTGGGGGAGCACCATGCACAGATCCAGGTGCGCGCCCAGAGAGCGCGCGATCTGTGCTCCCACCGCTAGAGCGTCATCGCCGCCCGGAGTGGCCAGGTATGCAACGGCAATCCTCTTGGCGGCGGTACTCACGGCTAGGCCTCCTGGTGTCCGGATGTGTGACAGCTCTTCGGCGGGGTGGGTGCGACGTCGAGTGCGGGGTTACGGTCGAAGAACCCGACCGGTTTGAGCCAGAAGTTCACGGTGTCGACGGGCATGATCGGCCAGTCCTCGGGGCGGGTGATGTGGTGAATGCCGAACACGTACCAGAGCACGACATCGGTGTTCTCGATGGAACGGTTGCCCGCAGTCCAGGCGGGCAGACCGTGGTCGTCCTTGCTCTGCGTTACGAATTCTCCTGCAGGCCAACGTTCTTCGGACGAGTTAGGGGTAACCCAGAGGGTGTGCTCGATGGCGCGGCAGCGTGCCAGCACCGGTGAGGACGGGTCGAACATGGCAGGGATGGCCGCACCGGGTACCAACTTGTAAGCGGGGGCGGTGCCGATGCCGTTGCGGGTGTTGTCGTTGACGACCTTCCAAGCGCGCTGAGTCTGCCAGCAGAAGTCCTGCTTGCCTTCCGATTCGGTGCGCAATGGGGTGTTGCGCTGCCGCAGCGACAGCCCGTACGGATTGCGGGGTCCCATGGGCTCGATCTCGGTTTCTGTGGCGTACACGGTGTTCTCGGTGCCGTCGACGTCCAGGTCTAGTCTCGCGACAAGGAAATGTTGATGGTAGGGCGCATAGGTCCGGTCGTCGACGAGTGTTCCGTGCGGGTGCGCGGTGCCCTCGGCGAAGTTACTCACCACCATGATTCCGGTTGCGCGAACCTCGCATTCGATGTTTCCGTCCTGATAGAACCGCCAGTACGTGAGGTACTCGTAATTGGCGACGGTGACGTGGAAGGACACCGTGAGGCGACGCATCCGGCGCACTTCGGCGCCGTGGTCGTGGTCGACGTGCTTCCACAGGACCGCATTGTCCTCTTCGTGAATGCAGATCGCGTTCTTGATGGTGTACGGCTCGCCCTTGCTGTTGTGCAGCACGGCATCGAGGTAGCGAATCTCGCCGAGGCAGTCGCAACCAAGTTCCAGCGAGGTCGTCATGAAGCCGATGCCCCACTCACCGATATCGAAAGCTGTTCTTCGGTAGTGATCTTCGCAGTGGTCTCGATAGGGCACCATCATTTCGGCGAAGGACATGCGGTTGGCCACCGACCGTACCCGGCCGTTGTCGTTGTACGTCACCGCATGCAGTGTCATGCCCTCGCGATAGTTGAAGCCGACCCGCAATGACCAGTTCTGCCACTCGAGTTTGTTGCCTTCGATGGTGAAGGAGGTGCCGTCGGGCTGGGTGATGTGCAGTGGTTGCAGCGACTCCCGGGTGCTCTGCCGGCGCAGGCGTTCCGGCACATGCCGGGGTACGTATTCGCCCATCATCTCGGGCCGGGGGACGGTGAACGTGTCCTCGATCTCCAGCAGCTCCATGCTGTTCATGTCGATGATGCAGTGGAATCCGTTGACCGGACCCGCGTACGGATTGGCGCCTTCAGTGGAACGCACCCAGGTGTCCGACCACCCGAGGCGTCTGTCCTTGTATTTCTCGGGCATGACAGCGTCGCCGTAGGTCCAGGTGTCCATGAACACCAGATCCATGTTGGTGATGCCGCGCTTGGCCAGAGCGGCGATGACCTCAGGATGGCGCCGCAGGACCGCGTCGGCCTCCTCCCACTCGTCGACCGTGAAGTTGGGTTGCACTCCGGGAATGTGATTCCAGGACAGCACTTCACCGGCGGTCAGCGAGACGACGGCCTTGTAGGTGGCATTCCCTTGAGTGTCCAGACACGTGGCGAGTGCCCGACGGTCGGGCCGTGTGCCGTTGTCGTCGAATGCGGCGACCTCGGCCTTCGAGGGTTCGGATAGCTCGATGGAGGTGTACCGCCAGTCGTGCCCGACGCCGTGTGTCTGTGCCAGAAGCTTGGCGGTCGCGGTGAATTCATCCGCGGTCAGGGGATCGAGGGGATGGAACGTGTCGGCTGCCATGTCTAGTGTGCGCTCATCACATGCTTGATCCGGGTGTAGTCCTCCACACCGTAGGCCGACAGGTCCTTGCCGTACCCGGAATATTTGAATCCACCGTGTGGCATCTCGGCAACCAGCGGAATATGACAATTGACCCACACGCAACCGAAATCAAGTTCGCGAGTGAACTTTTCGGCGGTCTCGTGGTCCTTGGTCCACACGCTGGAAGCCAATGCGTAACGCACTCCATTGGCCATGCGGACGGCCTCGTCCGCATCGTCGAAGGATTGGACCGTCAAGATCGGGCCGAAGGTCTCTTCCTGGACTATCGGATCGTCTTGCCGCACACCGGTGACGATGGTGGGTTCGATGAAATATCCCTTGTCACCCCAGCGCTTTCCGCCGGTCACGATCGTCGCGTGCGCGGGTAGATTGTCGAGTTTCTTGGTGACCGCGGTGAAGTGGTTGATGTTGTTCATGGGCCCGTAGAAGCTGTCGGGATCGTCGGGCGGGCCCGGCCGCAACGTCTGCGCCGCCGAGTTGAGGGCGCTGACGAAGTCGTCGTGGATCGACTGGTGCACGATCACCCGGGTGGCGGCCGTGCAGTCCTGGCCGGCATTGAAGAAGGCGGCTTGTGCAATCCCGGTGGCCGCCTTGTCGATATCGACGTCATCGAACACCACAACCGGTGCCTTACCGCCGAGTTCGAGGTGGCTGCGCTTGAGCTGCTCGGCCGCCGAGGCGGCGACGGCGATGCCGGCCCGCACCGACCCCGTGATCGACACCAGGCCAACGGCAGGGTGGCTGACCAATTCGGAGCCGGTGGCCGCGGTGCCCAGTACGACGTTGAAGACGCCGTCGGGCAGGATGCCCTTCGTCAAGCGGGCCAGCACCAGTGTGCTTTCCGGGGTGGTGTCGCTGGGCTTGAGGACGATGGTGTTCCCGGCCGCCAGCGCGGGGCCGATCTTCCAGATCGCCATCATGAACGGGTAGTTCCACGGGGTCACCTGCCCGACGACGCCAATGGGCTCGCGCCGAACGTAGGAGGTGAATCCCTCCATGTACTCGCCGGCCGATTTGCCCTCGACGAGCCGGGCCGCACCGGCGAAGAACCGGAGCTGATCGGCGCTCACGGTCACCTCTTCGGCGGCTATGACCGCTTTCGGTTGCCCGGTGTTGCGGCACTGGGCCTCGACGATCTCGTCGATATGCGCCTCAATGGCGTCGGCGAGTTTGAGTAGCGCCTGCTGCCGGAAGCTCGGTGTGGATCTGCCCCAGGAGGTGAAGGCACGTTCGGCGGCTGCCACCGCCGCATTCACGTCCTCGGCATTGGACACCGGGGCGCGGCCCACCAACGATTCGTCGACTGGGCTGATCAGGTCGATGGGCTCGGAGGATTGGAGGGACAAAGAATCGACAAATTGGCCGTCGATGTAGTTCTGGAGTACCGAATCCGGCATATCGCATGTCCGTCCGTCGAGGGAATCCGTCTAAGCACGTCAAGAAAGCACGCAGAGATCCAGTGTGCGCTGAGACACATGCCTGATCATCCGACAATTCCGGGAATCTTCGCGGTGTTTTTCACCATTCTGTACAGTCTCGTGAGATGACTGTTCCGGTGCGCTGGGTGTTGGATCAACCGGACCTGAAACTCACCCTGAAGGGCGGTGCCGCGGGTCTGGGGCGCGACATCAATCTGGCGCTCACCACGGAACTTGCCGATCCCGCGCAATGGCTATCCGGTGGGGAGTTGGTGCTTACCACCGGGATCGGTCTACCCGAGAGTGCCCGGCAACGGCTGAGATACTTACGTGCGCTAGACGAGAATGGCGTTGCCGCACTGGGTTTCGGCACCGGACTGACCTTCGATAAGGTGCCGCCGGAACTGGTGAGAGCCGCCGACGAACTGGGTGTTCCGCTGTTGGAGGTGCCGCTGCGCACCCCGTTCGCCGCGGTGGTCAAGGCGGTGAGCACGCGCATCGCCGAGCTTGAGTACGACGCGGTGCTGCGTGCATCGCGGGCTCAGCCCCGGATAACCCGAGCGATCGTCAATGGCGGTGTGCAGGCGGTCACCGCGGAACTCGGACGGTCGCTGCGGGCCAATGTTGTGGTGTTGGACTCGGGCGGCACGGTGATCGCAAGTCATCCGCGCAATCTGGATGTCGCGACGGTCAATCTGGTCCGGGGTGCGTTGGCGCCGGGCGCGTCGTCCGGCGCGCAACAGCTGGACCCGGGAGTCGCCGTCGCGCAACAGGCGATCAGTGTGGGCGGTACGTCGTACGGAGTGTTGGCCGTTGTCAGTAAGACGCCCTTGACCTTCGTGGACCAGGTACTGCTGGGGCACGCAAATTCCTTGTTGGCCTTGGATTTTGACAAGCCGTCGCGGCTGCGAGATGCGCAACGCCAGTTGAATGGGCAGGCTTTGGGGCTGCTACTCGGTGATGAACGGAACCTGGACTCGGTGTGGGCCCAATTGGCACCGGCCGCCGATGGGCGCGGGCGGATCCGGGTGTTGGTGGTGGATGCTGAATCCCCGGCGGTGCTGCGGCGGGTACAGCCCACGGTCACCCGGGCCATGGAGTCCGCGGGCCACGCGGTCTTTGCACATGCCGCCGAGTCCCAGCTCACCGTCGTGATTCCGGGGTCGGAGAGTGCCGAATTCGCCCGGCAGTTGTTCACCGAGGTGGACGGGCGCACCAGAAAGAGTCTGCGGGCCGGTTTGAGCGGAGCACATCCGGTGGGGCGGCTCGGCGATGCGGCGCAGAATGCGAAGCTCGCCGCATCGGTGGCCGAACGCGGCGGGACACCGCTGGAGTTCACTTCACTCGCGGGTAGTGCGCTGCTGTCTTTTGGCCCAAGTCGTGAGGTGCTGGTCGCCGTCGCGAACGCGACATTGGCTCCCGTCGCCGAACATGACGCCACCTATGGCACCGAACTGTTGGCCTCTCTACGGGCCTATCTGGAGGCGAACGGCCATTGGGAATCGGCGGCCGCCGCTGTTGGTGTACACCGACACACGCTGCGGAAACGCATCGAAACGGCGCAGTCGCTGGTCGCCTGCGATCTCGATGTCGCACGGGTGCGCGCTGAGCTGCTGCTGGCGATGCTGGCGGGAACGCCGGGCGCCGGGAACTAAATCAGGACCCCAATTCCCAATGCGTGGGTTCACGGTAGTGCTACCTTACTTAGAACAGGTTCCAGTTTCGGGGTTATTTATGCAGGTGAGTAGATCGTGAGCGCCATGGTTGAAGCGTCACCGGTGCGGCCCGCTGCCGTGCCGTCGACCAGGCGCCAACATGAGCAGTACAAACGCATGCTCGATGCGGCGGAAGAGCTCGCCATGACGCGCGAGCTCGATCACGTCCAGATGCACGATGTCGCCAAACACGCCAACGTTGCCATTGGCACGTTGTACCGGTACTTCCCGACGAAGCGCCATCTGTTCGTCTCGGCCCTGGTGCGTGAGTCCGAACGGCTTGTCGGCCGCATCCCGCCGTCTCCCGATGGGCAGGAAACGGCGGCTGACCGGGTGGGCGAAGCACTGGTACGGGCACTGCGCGGGTTGACGCGGCGTCGCATGCTCGCGATCGCGATGATCAGGTCCTCGAACTCGGCGTCACTGGCCGAGGTACCGGACCTGATGCAGATCGAGAAGCGGTTTCACGAGCTGATATCCGAGGTGGCTGGTCTTTCGGACCCGACCGATGCGGATGAGGCCGTGATCAGGCTGCTGGTGCACCAGTGGTTCGGCTGCATTCAGGTGTGCCTCAACGGTGGTCTCACCGTGGCTCAGGCGGAGGCTGATCTGCGCCGGGCGGCACAGCTGTTGACGCGCGACTGGCGCTCGGTCGGTTCCTGACGCGCCCCCTCGTTAGCGGCTGACCGTGCGGATGGTGGCCGCCGCCACGAGCTTGTCCGGGTTGGCAACGGCGTAGAGCCGGGTAATCCTGCCCTCGGCGATTTCGATGGTGATGACGGCCTCTAGTACATCGCCCGCATACACCGCGATGGCTGGTGCGGCGTTGGCAATGATCACCTTGGCTCGCCTGTCCGCCATTCCCTTTCGGAATGGGCCGGCGAAAATACGCGCCAGTTTTCCGGCTCCGGTCAGCGGCCGTCGCGCGGCGCCTGCACGGCCGTTGCCGTCGGCAATCCAGGTGGCATCCGGAGCCAGCAGCGCCATCAGGCTTTCGACGTCACCGGTCTCGGTTGCCGCCAAGAACTGCTCGGCGATTCGCGTACTCTCGTTGGCGTCGACGGGTTCGAAGCGCTTGCGCCGAGCGTGCACATGTTCGCGGGCGCGGTGCGCGATCTGGCGGACCGCCGTAGCGGATTTACTTACCGCCCCGGCGATTTCGTCATAGTCGAATCCGAATACTTCGCGCAATACGAACACCGCGCGCTCGTCGGGTGTGAGGGTCTCGAGCAGCACCAGCATGGCCATCGAGACCGACTCGGCGAGCAGAATGTCCGCGGACCCGTCATGCTCATCGAGTAGCAATGGTTCGGGCAGCCACGGACCGATGTAGTCCTCGCGTCGGCGGGCACTGGTACGCAGGGACTTCAGTGCTTGACGTGTCACGAGCTGCGCCAGGTACGACTTAGTGTCTCGCACCGCTGCGAGGTCCACCTGTGCCCATTGTAGGTAGCTGTCCTGCAGCACGTCGTCAGATTCGGTTGCCGAGCCCAGGATTTCGTACACGATCGTGAACAGCAAGGGCCGCAGTAGGGTGAATCGCTCGGCATGCTCGTCGGTGGTGATCACGACGTGGTGGCCTCCGCCTGGTGGTGCGGAGCCTGCGCGGGCCCGGCCTCGCTCTTGAACCACAGGCTGGCTCCCGGCTTACGGCCCTCGCGGCGCAGGCCCCACGGTACGCCTTTGAGGACGAACTCCTTGAATGAAGCGGTCAGCCGACCGCGGGTATGGGCACCCACTGGACTGTCATCCTTGCGGGTGAACTGCAGCACCGCATTGCGTCGTCCGAGGCTCAGGCATTGCCCGACATATGCCAGGCGGAACACGGCGGGTTCGGTACCTGCCAGGCGGCTCAGCACTGTGTCGGCAGCAGCGGCCCCGGTCGTATTCGCGGTGTAGCAGCTCATGCGGGTCGGCAGGCTGGATGTGATCACGGCGTCACCGGCACCGATGACCCGGTCATCGTCGATGCTGGTGAGCGTTTCATCGGTGAGTAGCCGACCATCGTCGTTGACACTCAGACCACTGTGGGCGGCAAGGCCGGGCACTCCGAAGCCGCCTGCCCAGATGGTGATCGCACTGGGTAGTTCCGAGCCGTCGGCTAGCACTACAGAGTCCTGGCGCACCTCGGCCACCGTCGCGTTCTCCAGCACGTCGACCCGCTGTCGAGTGAACCATTGAGTGATCGACCTGCGAGCGGGTGCCCCAAACGTCGGGGCCAATTGTCCGCCGCACACCAGTCTCACGTTTCGGCCGAGATCGGTCAGCTCGGAGGCCATCTCGATTCCTGTCAGCCCGGCACCCACAACCGTGATCGGAGCTTCGTGGTCGGAGCTTTCAAGCGCTTGGCGCAGACGCTGTGCCGACTCGAATTCGGCGACGGGATAAGCAAATTCCCTCAGTCCGGGTACGTTGCTGGGCGCCGAATCGGTGCTGCCGACCGCGCAGATGAGGTAGTCGTAGTCGAGTACGTCTCCCGACGCCAGCCGGACCATCCGAGCGGGGGCGTCGATTCGCATGGCGCTATCGACGACGAGCCGCACTCGCCTTCCGAGCAGTGCGGCGTACTCGGCGGTGGCGATACCGGTTCCCGCCGCGTATTGGTGAAGCCGCAGGCGGTGTACGAAGTTCTCGCGGGGGTTGACCAGGGTGATGTCAATATCCGTGTTCTGCTGTAGACGGTTCGCTGCCATCGTTCCGGCATAACCGCCACCGAGGACAACTACGTGGGGGTGCTGGTCAGTCATGTTGGGCTCCCATTCATTCGGGGTTGATGCCCTTGAGATCCCGCTCGCGCCGGTTTTGTGACATCGGGGCGCGAATTATGACGCGCATCACAAAATGGGCGGGCGGCGGACTAGTGCTTCAGGGCTGCCAGCGCGGCATCGATGGCGAGCTCGGGGACATCGATTGTCTTGGAACCCAGATCGTGACGCGCACCGGTGATTTCCACGATTGTCGCGCCGGCCGGTATCAGAACCGATGCCTCCTTGAGTTCGGCGATGGTGCCGAACGCATCCGAGGTGCCGTGGGTGAACACCGTGGGAACCTGGATGCCGGGCAGATGTTCTGTGCGCAGCCGGTCGGGCTTGCCGGGCGGGTGCAGCGGGTAGGAAAACAAGGTCAGGACGTCGATGATCGGTCCCTTTTCCGCCACCAGCATCGAGGTTTGGCGTCCACCGTACGAATGACCGCCGGCCAATAGTGGGCCATCCACCAGGGCGCGAGCCTTGTTGATCACCTCGGCGATACCCGCGCGGTCCTTATCCGCCGACGAGGCCGACGGGGGGCCGCTTGGCCGGTTGCGCCGGAAGGGCATATCGAAACGTATCGCCAGCCAACCGCGTTCGGCCCACGACGTGCACAGCAGACGCAGCATGGGGGAGTGGCAGCTGCCCCCGGCACCGTGGGTGAGCACTACCGCACCGTGGGGGTGCCCGTCCGGGTGGTGGGCGATTCCGGCGATATCGGCAAGTTCCTCGGTGCTCACTCACTCAGCCTAAGGCTCTTCGCGCGGGCGCTCATCGCAGCCTGAGGCTCTTCGCGCGGGCGCTCATCGCAGCCTGAGGCTCTTCGCGCGGGCGCTCATCGCAGCCTGAACAGGGCCGATACCGGGCCGTGGCCGCGGCCAAGGGGATAGGCGGCTTTCAGACACTCGGTGATCCACCGTTTCCCGAAGGCGACCGCCTCGGTCACGGAAAGTCCTTGTGCTAGTGCGCAACTGATAGAGGCGGCGAGGGTGTCCCCCGCGCCGTGGTCGTGTCCGGTGTCCACGCGTTCGACGGGGAAGTAGTAAAACTCGGTGCCGTCGAAGAGCAGGTCGGTGCTGGTGTCGCTGGATCGAAGGTGTCCACCCTTCACCAGGGCCCACCGTGGGCCGAGGGCATGGAGTTTTCGTGCCGCTTCCTTTTGTGATTGCTCGTCGAGGACGTCGACGTCCACCAGCAGCCGTACCTCGTCCAGATTGGGGGTGACGAGCGTGGCCAGCGGAAAGAGCTGTTCACGGATGGCATCCAGCGCGCTCGGGTGCAGCAGCGGGTCGCCGTGCATGGATGCGCACACGGGATCGACGACCAGGGGGGTATTCGTCGCCAGGCGCGACCATGTCTCCGAGATGGCCTCGATGATCGGTGCGGAGGCCAGCATCCCGGTCTTGGCGGCCTGGATGCCGATATCGGTGATCACCGCATCCATCTGCGCTGCCACCACCGACGGTGGGATTTCATGAAAATCCCTGACACCCACCGAGTTCTGCACGGTTACCGCGGTGACCGCCACGCATCCGTGCACACCGAGAAGCGCCATGGTGCGCATATCGGCTTGGATACCCGCCCCGCCCCCGGAGTCGGACCCGGCGATGGTCAACACTCGCGCCGGGGTAGCGCCCGGCTCCGGGAGAGGCAGGAAGGCAGCCATGCTCACGCGATCGGCAAATAGACCCGGTTGCCGTGTTCGGCGAATTCGACCGACTTCTCCTCCATGCCGCGGGCCAGCATCGCGTCGATGTCCTCCTGGGTCTCCAGACCGTTCTGAGCGGCGAACTCCCGGATATCGGCGGTGATGCGCATCGAGCAGAACTTCGGTCCGCACATGGAGCAGA
This sequence comes from Mycobacterium sp. NGS15, assembly GCF_059813245.1. Lineage (NCBI taxonomy): Bacteria > Bacillati > Actinomycetota > Actinomycetes > Mycobacteriales > Mycobacteriaceae > Mycobacterium > Mycobacterium sp. NGS15. The sequence goes on from NZ_JCALEF010000001.1 coordinate 762,440, forward strand.
AGTGCGCCGTTTTGGCAGGCTCGGCGGGCAGCGTCTCGTCGTGGAATTCGCGAGCGGTGTCCGGATCCAGCGAGAGATTGAACTGATCATCCCAGCGGAATTCAAAGCGCGCCTTAGACAATGCGTTATCGCGCAGCTGTGCACGCGGGTGCCCCTTGGCGAGATCGGCCGCGTGTGCGGCGATCTTGTAGGCGATCACGCCGTCCTTGACGTCCTTACGGTCCGGTAGCCCCAGGTGTTCCTTGGGGGTGACGTAGCACAGCATCGCCGTCCCCGCCTGAGCGATAATAGCCGCGCCGATTGCCGAGGTGATGTGGTCGTATGCCGGAGCGATATCGGTGGCGAGCGGGCCCAGCGTATAGAACGGGGCCTCCTCGCAGAGCTCCTCCTCGAGCTTCACGTTCTCGACGATCTTGTGCATCGGAACGTGGCCGGGGCCCTCGATCATCACCTGCACACCATGGGATTTCGCGATCTTCGTCAGTTCGCCAAGGGTGCGCAGCTCGGCGAACTGTGCCTCATCGTTGGCATCGGCGATAGACCCGGGACGCAGGCCGTCGCCGAGCGAGAACGTGACGTCGTAACGCGCCAGGATTTCGCACAGCTCTTCGAAGTGGGTGTACAGGAACGATTCCCGGTGGTGCGCCAGGCACCAGGCGGCCATGATCGAGCCGCCGCGTGAGACGATGCCGGTGACGCGCTTGGCGGTCAGCGGCACATAGCGCAGCAGCACGCCGGCATGCACGGTCATGTAGTCGACGCCCTGCTCGGCCTGTTCGATCACGGTGTCGCGGTACAGCTCCCAGGTCAGCGCGGACGGGTCGCCGTTGGTCTTCTCCAGTGCCTGGTAGATCGGGACGGTGCCGACCGGAACGGGGGAGTTGCGCAGGATCCACTCGCGGGTCTGATGGATGTCCTTACCGGTGGACAGGTCCATGATGTTGTCGGCGCCCCAGCGGATGGCCCACACCATCTTCTCGACTTCCTCGGCGATCGAGGAAGTAACGGCCGAATTGCCGATGTTGGCATTGATCTTCACGCCGAAGGCCTTGCCGATGATCATCGGCTCGCTCTCCGGGTGCTTGTGGTTGGCGGGAATCACGGCGCGACCCAGCGCGACCTCGCTGCGCACCAGTTCGGCGGGTACGCCCTCGCGGACGGCGATGAACTCCATCTCGGCGGTGATCTCGCCGGCCCGGGCACGCTGCAGCTGCGTGCCCCGGTCGGTCACAATCCCGGCGCGCGGCGGCAGACCCTTCTGTAGATCGATGGTGACGTTGTGATCGGTGTACGGACCGGACGTGTCATACAGGTCCAGGTGTTCACCGTTGGTCAGGTTGACCCGGCGCTGTGGTACCCGCAGGCCGTTGCCGAGGTTTTGGTAGATCTTCTCGCTGCCCTGGATGGGACCCGTGGTGACGGTCTCGGGGGCTTGAGAACGGGATGATTGGGTCGACATGATCTTTCCTCCCTACGCCGGCATTACCCGGTCAGGTTCATACGGTCGACGGCCCTAGCCGTCCTCTCAGCGCGCTGGTGCACGCTCCCGTGTTTGTGTGTTGGGGCTGTTCGTTGACGAACACTGGCCACGCTACTCGGTAGGTCACCGATTTCTCCGCTGAGTGCGAGCCTCACGCGGATTTCCGGCCAGGTTTACGCGTGAGGCTCGCACTCGAACCGCGTGAGGCATGCAGCCAAAGCCTGATCTGACAGATGAGGCTAGAAGGTTTTGGGAATATAGTTTCCCTTGCTAAAGTTATGCGCGGTGGTATCCAGAGACGGCCGGTCTGGGGTGCCCTGCTGGCCGCGTCGGGGAGAAGCGCGCAACAAGGGTGACGATGACTGATTTGACGACACGGACCGACGAAACGCCTGCGGATATCGCAAACAGCGGACTGCGGCCTCTTGTTTTTGCTGTGGATCGCGACCATCCGCACTACAAGTGGGTCGCACTGTCGAACACCACGTTGGGTGTGCTGCTCGCGACCATCAATTCGTCCATCGTCTTGATATCACTGCCTGCCATCTTCCGCGGTATTGGTCTGAACCCGCTCGCCGCCGGGAACGTGAGCTATCTGCTGTGGATGCTCATGGGCTATCTGTTGGCTTCCGCGGTGCTCGTCGTGCTGTTCGGCCGCCTCGGCGATATGTATGGGCGGGTCCGGATTTACAACATGGGCTTCGTCGTCTTCACGGTCGCGGCAGTGGTGCTGTCCTTCGACCCGTTCCACTATGGCGGCGGTGCGGTATGGCTCATCGCGTGGCGAGTGGTGCAAGGTGTGGGCGGCGCCATGTTGATGGCCAACTCGTCGGCCATCCTCACCGATGCCTTCCCGTCCACCCAGCGCGGATTGGCGCTCGGTATCAACCAGGTGGCCGCGGTCGCCGGATCCTTCCTGGGGTTGCTGATCGGAGGCGTGCTCTCCGAATGGGATTGGCGTGCCATCTTCTGGGTGGGTGTGCCGCTGGGTCTGCTGGGCACCGTGTGGTCATACCGCTCGCTCATCGAGATCGACGAACCTACGCCCGGGAAGCTGGATTGGGCGGGAACCGTGACCGTTGCGCTGGGGCTTACAGTGCTGCTCACCGGAATCACGTACGGCATTCAGCCGTACGGAAATTCGAGCACCGGATGGGGTAATCCGCTGGTCTATGGATCGCTGATCGCCGGCGTCGCGCTGCTGGTGTTGTTTTGCGTGATCGAGTCCAGGGTGTCCGACCCGATGCTCGACATGCGGCTGTTCAAGAACCGTGCGTTCGGCCTGGGCAACCTGGCCAACCTGTTGGCATCGGTGGGGCGCGGTGGCCTGCAGTTCATGCTCATCATCTGGCTGCAGGGCATCTGGTTGCCCTTGCGCGGATACAGCTATGAGTCGACCCCGTTGTGGGCGGGAATCTTCTTGCTACCCATGACACTCGGCTTTTTGCTGGCTGGACCCGTCGCCGGTGTGCTGTCGGACCGGTACGGTGCCCGGCCCTTCGCCACGGGTGGCATGGTGCTGTCGGCGGTGACATTCCTGGCGCTCATCGCCATTCCGGTGAACTTCAATTACTGGGCTTTCGCGGCGCTCATTTTCCTCAATGGGCTGGGATCGGCCATCTTCACCGCGCCCAACACCGCGGCCATCATGTCGAGCGTGCCCGCGCACCAGCGCGGCGCGGCCTCGGGTGTGCGTGGCACGTTCTTCAACGCGGGCAGCTCGCTGTCCATCGGAATCTTCTTCTCCCTCATGATCGTCGGGATCTCGGCCACGATGCCTGCCGCAATGCAATCCGGGCTGACCGCCCAAGGCGTGCCCGCCTCGACCGCCGCGGAGGTTTCCGGCCTGCCGCCGGTGGGCAGCCTGTTCGCGGCCTTCCTCGGCTACAACCCGGTCAGCGAATTGCTGGCACCGTCAGGGGTTCTGGACCACCCGGGGGTCAACGCGGCCGAGCTGACCGGGCAGTCGTTCTTCCCGAATCTCATTACCGAGCCGTTCCACGCCGGACTGGTGGTGGTGTTCCTCGCCGCTGCTCTGATGATGGCGGTCGCGGCGCTCGCCTCGTTGGGCACCGGCGGCAAGTACGCCCACGCGGAGGACTGAGCTAGCTACTATCTGGCCATGGCAACGTGGGGGATATCCGGTCCGATGGATCTGCTGCGCCGCACGGGGTTCTTGTGGTGGCGGTGCTGGCCGTGGCTGATCGGCATCTGGCTCGTGGGCTGGCTTACTCGATACTGGTTGATCAAGCTGGCCGTATATGTCGGCCTGCATTTCGGTGGCTACTGGGGCCAGCTGATCATGCCGTTGGCGGTTTTGGCCCGGTTGGTCGTCTATGTGTTGATGTTCTTGGTGTTGCGTTCGGAGATGAATCTGGATGGTGACGCCGCCGGCGGTGAACCGCGATTCCAGGCCTTCGCCGACATTGTGCTGAAATCGATCCTTCCGGTGTTCGTCCTCTTCGCTGCGTGGAAACTCGTGCTGGCCGACTATTCGGCGTATGCCGGCGAGCTGAAGTTCGCGGTGACCTACGCGATGGACACTGGTGCGGCTCCGGACATGTCGCCCACACAGACCGAGGCGTGGCTGTACGCCAGTGACTGGCGCATCTACCTCACGATCGCGGTCGCCTTTTGCGCTCGCGTGGCCTTGACTCGATTCGCGAGTCGGCTACCCGGCTGGACCAAGGTGATAACCGCCTATTTCGAGGCGCTGTGGGTTTTCCTGCTGGCGAATGCCGCGGCCACCCGGCTCTTTGGCAGCCCCGAATGGATCTCTGAACGTCGAATTGTGGTGTGGTACAACGATGTCAGGTCCCAGGCGCTGTCCCATTTCGGTGGTTTTGCCGGTGTGTGGCACTGGATTACCGGTACGGCGGGGCTGGTGGTGGCGGCCGTGCTGTTGTCGATGACCTGGCTGGCGATCGCGGGGACCGTCTATGCCACGCAACGGGAAACCACCTGGCGGGGCGCGAGTCACGCGGCGTTCGGGCAGGGGCACGGCGACCGGGTGGTGACCGCAGTGGGGGAGGCGGGCGAAATATTGCGGAGCCGCCTACGGCTGCTGCCGCATGTGGTGCAGACCCGCGGATCCGAGTTCTTCAGCAGCCTGCTGGGCATCGCCGAGAAGCTTGCGGACACCATTCGCCTGACGTTGCATGCCGGACCGGTGGCTGGGTGCTTTTTTGTGCTGGCATTTATGGGGACGGTCGCACTAGACCCCAACGGTGCCTATTTCAACCCCTACGTCACCGATGGCTACCTGTGGCGTTGGGTGGCGGAGTTGTTGGGACCGCATGAATGGTTGTGGTGGGCCTCCTACCGCGAATCGATCCGGATAGCCATTGCCGCTCTTGTCGATCCGCTGAGGATCTGCCTAGTGGCCGCGATGTATTGGCACTGCCTGGACAGGGTCTCCGTGCCGGATCATGCGACGATCGCCGACGCTATCGCCGACACTACGAAGGTGTCATAAACCGCACGACGTGGTGTTCCCTCTGGCTGCCTTTATCGGCGACAAAGGTGATGTTCACCGCGGTGATCGCTGCATCTGAGGGGACGAGCATGACCGTGACGAATGCACCCGGGCTACCGCAGCCCGCGGAGTAACCCTGCGCCCGCGCCCAATCGTCAATCGACAGGGGATGGAGCCCGACTTGCCCATCCCACCTGCGTCCGTCGTTGCCCACAACCGTGGCGATACATGTTCCCCATCCCTCCCCGAGGCCGGCGGGCTTGTTTTCCCGACTGCGATCGAACGCGTAGGCAACAAAACGGGTGTTCGGTGGTTGTGGTTGGTCGAGCTTCGACAACGTGGGCGCGGGCATATCGGGGACGCGTAGCCGCCACAGCACACCATCGATCTTGACGGTCGCCCCCGCAGGCACCGTGAACACGGGTTCACTCGAGCCGAGGTTTTCGCGCCAGTTGGGATAGCCGATGGTGATCCCGAAGACCAAGAGCCCGGCGAGCGCCAAGACGGCACCCACGGTGTTCCGCCGTAGCCAGGCCCTCATGGAGCCACCCTGTGGTCAACCAGTGCCACCGATGGTCGCCGTTCGATCATGCCGGGCGGAATCTCGATGGACAGTTGTGTGTCCATCCAGCCCTCTTGGATCCGAAAATCGTTGCTGGGAAATACGATTGCCAGCAGTCTGAAAGACTTCGTGGATTGCGGCACATCGAAAACCATTGTCGCGGGCAGCTCGATGCCGGCCTGGCCGATGGTCTTGTCGGTACCGGCGATGTTGTCACGATCGATGTGGTGATCATCGGCCTGCAATTGCAGGGTGATCTTGTCGGAGTAATCCACCGTCGCGTAGGACAGTTCCAGGATGATCCATTGCCCCTTGGTGACCCGAGAATCCGCCGTCTTCTGGATCGGCGAACTCTTGATCAACAGTTCCGGTGTCGAGTAGGCGTGATGCACCGTGATCGTAAGGTTGCGGCCCTCTACCCGGTCAGGGGCGGTGCCGCGCACGATCATGGGAGCGAAGGAGTCCACCCGCTCGGGCAGATGTCCGTATAAGTAGGCGGCTCCGACAAGCAGGAGAGTGCAGATGATCGCCTGCACGGCAACAACTGTGCGGGTGCGCGTCATCGGACGCATCCTTCGATCGGAGTGGTGATCTGGCCGTAACTCCTGGTGGTGCGCCAGGTCTCGACGGTGTTCATCAGATCCTTGTAGCGCTCGAAGTCGCTGATGCGGATCGTGACCGTGTCACTCTTTTTGTACGCGCCGAAGGGCAGACCCCAGACGACGGTGACATCCTCCCTCTTGCCCGACGGGAGCCCGACGAGCATCCCATACGGTCCGTACGCGCCGAGGTCCGCGACGACACCGGTGCGATCCAAGGTGAAGGTGTCTTCGGGATCCGGCTTGATGTTGTGCAAGACGATGCCGCCGGAGTCAGAGGTGTTCTCCACCGTGGCGAACAGCGCGAAGAGCCGCATGTTCTTGGCCTCGCGCTCCAGGATCATGTTGCCCTTGATCGGGAGGCTGGATGGATCGCACAGCTCTGCGACCCGATGCGGGGTGATCTTGTACGCCCCATTGAAATACGTCGACCCGATCGCCACCGGGGTCATCGGTTCGGCGGTGTCCAGACCGCCGAATGCCGCCGTGGCCGCCAACACGGCCACCAGGCCGGCTCGCTGCAAGTTCTGGAGCGAGAAGCGATCCAGGAACCGGCGACGGCCCGGCCCCCGTGAGTCGCTGACACGATCATCCCCGCCCACGTGCAGAAGCATACGATGTGACCGGCCGTCCCAGCGGGTTTCCAGTTAGCCGAGCCGGTTCCACTGATCCCGGAGACGCTGCCCGATCACCGATTGCTTGCCTTGTACCCAGGCGACGTACCGGCCCCGCTGGAAAAGGCAGGCCTGCAGTGGGTCGTTGTCGGCTATGGACGACACGTACTGCGCACAGTCCGCACTGGGCATCGTCGGGGGAGCGTTCGTCGGCTCGTAGTCCATCTTGGAGAGAAACTCGGGTCGTTCCCTCTCCAACACCCGTGCCGCGCCGATGCTGTCGGCCGCGCGTATCACTCCGCCGGTCTCGCCAAGGATCAGGCGGTCGACGCCCGCCTCGCGATACACCTCGGACCACGACTGAATGTCGCTGCGGAATAGCAGAGCGCCCTTGGTGTCGAACACTCCACCGACGCCACCCGGACTGAACGAGGTCGAATCGGATACGAGTTTGGCGAGGGAGCCGTCGGGATCGTATGGCGCGGTCAGTGAGCTGAGCTGGTCAACTGGTGTCGGTGTGAATCCATTCAGCTCACCAAGCTGTTCGGCGAGGTAGCGCCCAATGATCTCGATGCTCTCGTTTTCCGGCTGCTGGCCGACGCTGACCTGGACCACCAGTGGCCCGCGCTGCACAGACGCCTTGGTCTCGGCGTATACGAACTCGCCTTCGCCGGTGCGTGAAGAGTAGGCCTTGGCCTCCGGAAAACTTGGAATATCGACGGTACGAACGCGTTTCGGTCTTGTCGGATCATTCTGCTCGTCGCGAAGACGAAAGAGCGCCTCGGTCGCGGCAGCCGCCGAGGCATCGTCCTTGAATAGAAGCACCGTGGTTGTCAGGACGGCGGTTTCTGTAGGGCTCTTGCCCGGCGAACGCGACGCGGTCACGCCGGTGATGTATCCGTAGCCCTGCAGCGCCTCGTCGACAGCCTTTTTCCGATACAGGAGGGTGGCTTCGACGTATCCGGCGTTTCCCGCGAACCGGGCATCGATCACGGTGGGCGACACAACGAAACTGGTGAGTCGTATGGCCTCGTCGAACAGCTTGCGCAGCTTGACGTCTCCGATGCCTCCCGTGGGAGGCGGGAGGGCGATGGTGCGCGTGGGCTTCTGTGCCGCGGCGGTCGACATTGTCGCGGCGGTCGGTCCTCTTGGCGTCTCGCCATTCGTCGCGATCTCGATGCCGTCGGCGGGCCGCGGGCCGCAGGCGCTGAGGGCAAGAGCAATCACCAGCACGCAAAAACGGCGCATAGCGAATCCCCTCGATTAGAAGTTCCCTGAGGGTAGCGCGGGAGGATTCACTGCGGGTTAGTTCGCGGCGTGGTCAGGAGTCCAGATCGACGACGACGGGGGCGTGGTCGCTCGCGCCCTTGCCCTTACGCTCCTCGCGATCGATGTGAGCGTCACCCACTCGCTTGGCGAACTCCGGTGAGCCGAGGACGAAGTCGATGCGCATCCCGCGTTTCTTGGGGAAGCTCAGCTGCGTGTAATCCCAGTAGGTGTACACGCCCGGACCGGGGGTGAACGGCCGCACCACGTCGGCGAATCCGGCGTCGTTCATCGCGGTGAACGCGGTGCGCTCGGGCTCGGACACGTGGGTGCTGCCCTGATAGGCCTCCACACTCCAGATGTCGTCGTCGGTGGGCGCGATGTTCCAGTCGCCGACCAGCGCGACCTGTGCCGCGGGATCGGCCGCGAGCCAGCCCGCGGCCTCGTCACGCAAAGCCGAGAGCCACCGCAGCTTGTACTGATAGTGCGGATCCTCCAGTGTCCGGCCGTTCGGGACATACAGGCTCCAGACCCGCACCCCGTTGCAGGTGGCGCCGAGCGCGCGGGCCTCGGCGGCTTCCTCGACATCCGCGCCGGACGCCCACCGGGGCTGCCCTTCGAACCCCACGGTCACGTCCTGCAGGCCGACCCGGGAGGCGATGGCGACGCCATTCCATTGGCTGAACCCCACGTGCGCCACCTCGTAGCCGGCATCGGTGAACGCCTGCATGGGGAACTGCTTGTCGGAGCACTTGGTCTCCTGCATGGCGAGCACATCGGTGCCGGAGCGTTCCAGCCAGGAGATGACCCTGTCGGCACGAGCACGGATCGAGTTCACATTCCAGGTGGCCAATCGCATGACGTCACCCTACTTTTCGATGCTGACGGCCTCGATATGTGCATACCGGTACCGATGCTGCTCGGTAAAACCCAAGGTCGGATACAGCGCCAGTGCCGCAGCGTTGTCCGCGCGCACCTGGACGTACGCACGATGGGCTCCCTGTGCGGCGCCCCAGCCCAGTAGTAGGTCACACACGTGCCGAGCCAGCCCGCGACGCCGATGCGCCTCGGCGACCCGCACCGCGGAGATGCCGAGCCAGCCCTCGGTGACGGCGCCCCGCGCGATCGCGACGGCCGGACCGTCATCGGTGACGGAAGCAAAGCCCAGCGTCCCGTCGACCACCGCCGTCAGCACCTGCATGGACATGGGGTGGTTATCTCCATACAGGCCAAGCCAACCGGCGGACGGCTCCGGGGGAATGCGCTCCGACCGGGCCTCGTCGAGATCGCGCACCATCACGACGGTTTCGTCACTTGTCGCCAACGCATCCGGCGGGTGTATCAACCGGTCGGGCAGGCATAACAGGGTGGGCAGTCGGTGTTCGGAATACCACGCGCTCACCTCGCCAAGTGAGCGCGGTGACGCCGAATGCTCCAGTGGTACAGCGGAATTACCGCGATGTGTGTGTCCGCCCGAGGCCCTGACGAACCACCCGTCCACCCAATCGTGCTCGATGCCCGGCCACCCAAACGCGGCGGCCCGCTGCGCCGACCTGATGTCCCGATTCAGCACCGGAACCGGCGGCAGCACTCGCACCGATACAATGTCGGCGGGTGAAATATCCACCACCGCACCGGATTTATGCAGTACCTGCACCGTCGGATCGGTCGCCACCAATTCGCCGACGGTGTCGGTGAACGGGGGCACCGAACCAGCCGGGCGCCGGCTGCGGACGGCTACCCGTGCTCCGAGTTCGGGCAGGGACACGGTGCCGTGCCGTCCTAATGCCCGAACGGATCAGCGACTTGACCCGGCATCCAACTCAACCCGGGCACGCCCCAGCCATTCGACTTGACCGCACGCTTGGCCGCCCTGGCATTTCGCCCGATCAGCGTGTCTATATAGAGGAAGCCGTCCAGATGCCCCGTCTCGTGCTGCAGCATGCGTGCGAACAGATCGTTGCCCTCCAGGATGACCTCTTTGCCGTCGGCGTCCAGTCCGGTGACCCGTGCCCAGTCCGCCCGCCCAGTGGGGAAGGACTCACCGGGCACCGAGAGGCAGCCCTCCTCGTCGTCGTCCGGGTCGGGCATGGTCTCGGGGATCTTGGAGGTCTCCAGGACGGGGTTGATCACCACACCGCGATGGCGGGTTCCGCCGCCTCGGGTGTCCGCGCAGTCATAGACGAACAGACGCAGGGGCACGCCGATCTGGTTGGCGGCGAGCCCGACGCCATTGGCGGCGTCCATGGTCTCGTACATGTTCGCGATCAGCTCGGGCAGATCGGCGGGCAGCGAACCGTCGGGACCGACCGGAACGGGCTCAGTAGGCGCGTGCAGCACCGGGTCGCCGACTATGCGGATGGGAACAATAGCCATCCGTAAAACCTAATGGAGGCAAGCTATCGGCTTGGTATTGAGGGCCGACGCGCGGGGTTGGCTAGCCGCAGTTGCGGTTTGAGCGTGGTTAAATATCGCCGAACCACAATGCTGTAATTTTTGGTGTTGCAGTGAACGCGATCGATCAACAGACAAGACAACAAACGCCCGGTTGGGTCAGGAGCTCTTATGGACGGCGCCCAGGCGCGAGCTGAGCAGTCAAAGGCTGCAGACGCTGGTCAGGACTCGCCTGCCGTCGGCTCGGACGGAGTCGAGATTGCGGCTGGTCTGAGCCGGCGCGAGCATGACATTCTGGCCTTCGAGCGGCAGTGGTGGAAGTACGCGGGCTCCAAGGAAGAAGCCATCAAGGAGCTGTTCGGCATGTCGGCCACCCGCTACTACCAGGTGCTGAATGCCCTGGTGGATCGCCACGAGGCCCTGGCGGCGGATCCGATGCTGGTCAAACGGCTCCGCCGGATGCGCGCGAGCCGTCAGAAGGCCCGCGCTGCACGGCGCCTGGGGTTTGAGGTCACTTGATGGTCCCGGCGTGGCCGGCTGAATAGGTGCTGGCGCCGACGGACCGTACAGTGGATTCACAATGAACGAACGCGTACCCGATTCTCATGGCCTGCCGCTACGCGCCATGGTGATGGTGCTGCTGTTTCTCGGCGTGATCTTCCTGCTGGTCGGATTCAACGCTCTCGGATCCGATAAGTCCGCGTCATCCGACTCGACGTCCACGTCGGTCAGCGCCGCCGCAGCCCCCAAATCGACGACCCCGCCTCCCGCCCCGAAGCCCGACGTGCGTGTCTATAACACCACCTCGGTGCCCGACCTGGCGCGCGGTGCTGCCGATCAGGTCGCGGCCGCGGGCTGGAAGGTCGCCGAAGTAGGCAACCTGCCCATGCCCGATGTGAACGTGACGACCGTCTTCTTCGGCAAGACTGCCGGAGAAGAAGAGGCCGCCCACGAAATCGCCAAGGTGCTCGGCGTTCAGGCCGCACCGCGTGCACCCGAGCTCGTCGAACAGCCGCCGGGTGTCGTGGTCGCCGTCGCCATCTGATCGATCTGACGGATCAGCACTTCGGGTCTACCACTGGGTGCTACGAGCTGTAGGAGAGATGGCATGATGAGGCCCATGGTTAAGCCCGCCGTTCTTGCCGCCGGAACCCTTGCTGCCGTTGCCTTGTCCTTAAGTGGATGCTCCCCGGATCAGTCGGCCAGCACCACGTCCGGCACCACACCTCCGGTGTGGACGGGTTCGACGGCGCCGTCGACCGTGGGCGAGCATGGCGGCAGCGCTGGGCATGGGGGCGGCGAGCGGCCGATCCCGTCGGGCGAAAAGCTCAATGCCACGCTCAAGCTCGCCGACGGCACCCCGGTGGCGTCCGCGGAGTTCGTTTTCCAGGACGGATACGCCACCATCACGGTCAAGACCACCGAGAACGGCAAGCTCACCCCGGGCTTCCACGGGCTGCACATTCACTCTTTCAAGAAGTGCGACCCCAACTCCACCGCGCCCGCCGGCGGCACCCCGGGTGACTTTCTGTCCGCGGGCGGGCATTTCAATGTCCCCGGATACACCGGTCACCCATCCAGCGGCGATCTGGTGTCACTGAACATCCTCAAGGATGGCTCCGGCGAACTGGTTACCACCGCCGACTCGTTCACCAAGGATGATCTGACCGCTGGCAACGGCACCGCGATCATCATCCACGAAAAGGCGGACAACTTCGCCAACATTCCGCCGGAGCGGTACACGCAGGCCAACGGCACTGCCGGCCCTGATGACACCACGAAGTCGACCGGCGACGCGGGCAAGCGTGTGGCCTGCGGTCTCATCGACGCGGGCTAGCCGCCAGAGTGCTAGTTCGTCGCATTCCGCGACGGGGCCCGCGTGATTGAGTATCACGGGTCGCCGCGACCCACACTGGGGGTGGAGTGGGAATTCGCTCTCGTCGATGCCCAGACCAGGGATCTCACCAACGAGGCCTCGGCGGTGCTGGCCGCGATCGGTGAGACGCCGCACGTTCACAAGGAGCTGCTGCGCAACACCATCGAGGTGGTGACGGGTATCTGCGGGACGGTCGCCGAAGCCATGCAGGACCTGCAGGCAACCCTCGCCACCGTGCGACCGACCGTACGCTCGATGGGCATGGAGCTTTTCTGTGCCGGGACACATCCCTTTGCTCGCTGGTCGGCGCAACAGCTCACCGATGCACCGAGATACGACGAGCTGATCGCCCGCACCCAATGGTGGGGCCGTCAGATGCTGATCTGGGGCGTGCATGTGCATGTCGGTGTCTCCTCCAAGCACAAGGTGCTGCCGATCGTCACATCGATGCTCAACTACTACCCTCACCTTTTGGCGTTGTCGGCGTCCTCCCCGATGTGGGAGGGGCAAGATACCGGGTACGCCAGTAACCGGGCCATGATGTTCCAGCAGCTGCCCACCGCGGGTCTGCCGTTCCACTTTCAGACCTGGGAGCAGTTCGAGGGCTTCGTCGACGATCAGATGAAGACCGGAATCATCGACCAGCTCAACGAAATCCGTTGGGATATCAGGCCTTCACCGGCTCTGGGTACGGTCGAGGTTCGGATCTTCGACGGGATCTCCAATGTCGCCGAACTTGAGGCGCTGGTGGCGCTCACTCATTGCCTGGTGGTGGATCTGGACCGCAAACTGGAGGCAGGGGAATCACTGCCCACCATGCCGCCCTGGCATGTGCAGGAAAACAAATGGCGCAGTGCGCGTTACGGACTCGACGCGGTCATCATCCTGGACGAGGACAGTAACGAGAGATTGGTGACGGAGGATCTCGACGATCTGCTGACTCGGCTGCAACCCATCGCGCGGCTACTGGAGTGCGAGACGGAACTGGCCGCCGTGGAGGAGATCTACCGCCACGGCGGGTCCTATCAGCGTCAGCGGCGTGTGGCCGAAGAGCATGACGGCGATCTGGGTGCGGTAGTGGACTCGGTGGTCAACGAATTAGAGCCCGAGCGCTAGGCGTACTGAGCATCGAATGATGCCTTGATGTAACGCATTTCCTCGTCGGTGGCGACCATTGTGACCACAGCTGTGCCGGCCCGCGTGCTCACCTGAACGGCATCGGTATCGTGATCCAACTGTTCCAGTGAGACATCGGCCTCGGCGGAGGGCACGGTGTTGGGCGGCATCACGATCATCGTGGTCATTCCCACGCGAACCGGCTGTTCGGTCGCCCCGTCGAAGACTGCCACTGAGTAATTGCGGTCCGAGCCTGCCTGCATGGCACCGCGATTGAATTCGGTGACCCACAGCAGGTTGTTGTCGCCGACTGCCTCGACCATTTCGCGCCACATGGCAGGGCGGCGGGTGTGGACTAAGACTCGGGCCCCCAGCGCTAGCGCGCGCAGTACAGCTTGTTGAGCTAGGTGAAGGGTGCCGGAGATCTCCACGCGGTCGATCTGTGGCCCGAATATCGGCAGCGCGATGGCTCGCCCGTACTCGTCGGCGCCGATGACCTGGCCGCAACCGGATGCCGGCAGCGCCAGCTCTCGGAAGTCTTCAATACGGCGCCCGTACACCCAGTGCCCCAGTGGCCGCTTCGGTTGCGGCAGAGGCAGACTGGAGAGCAGGGCGTTGAACTGCTGTCCGCGTAGCGGCGCGAGGCCCTTCAGGTTGATGCGGCTGCCGGAGCCATGACTGTCGAATCGAACCAGGCCGCGGATCTTGATGTACTCGTCCTCGCGGGCATTCTGCAAGGAGACACACACTGTGGTCGAGTAACTCGGGATGGTCCACATCATGCCTAGCCCGGCGGTGGTCAGCGTGCTGCCCTTCAGAGCGTAGCTGCGGAGCTGGAAATTGCCCTCACGGCAATGGGTCCAGGTTTCCTCCACGTTGGTGAGGTTGACGCCGTCGGAGAGCTGATTGGTGGCATGGGCGATCTCGGCGGCCGTGAGGATTCGGGTTCGCAATCCGGCCTCGGTGAGACGGTTGGCGACGCGGCGTGTGGCCGTGGTCGCGGTGCGCAGGATTCCAGTGCGTCCACCGCCGCGATGGTTGACTGCTTCGACGCAACGGGACGGGTCGAAACGAACCGCGATCCACACATTGCGTTGCGCGATGGCCGGCAGTGGGCCGAGTACCGCGTCATATACGGCTGCGATTTGGGTGTGACCGGAGGAGCGCGCACCCTGGCTGATCACATCGATTGAGTCGAGGTTGATATCGAACTGGCGCAGGCATTCGACGAGGAGCTCCACTGAAACCGTCTCGCCGGAGACAGTCATCCCAGGCTCCATGACGGTCAACGCCTGCGGATTTTCTTCGATCTTCAGTAGCGACAGCAGAGTTCGGCCATCCCAGCGGAATCCGATCTGCGCGTCGTCGCCGAGCGGCACGTCGAATGGCTCGGCCGCAGTCCTTTTGCGGGTCTTACTGCGCTGGCCGCGGAAGTAGTCGAACCGTGCGGCCAGGGCACGCGGCAGCGTGGTGCCGCGGATCCGGACAACGAATATGAGCGAGAGCGCTAGACCGGCAAGCCCGCCCTGCCACCACGGCAAGTTAATGAGCAACGCAACCGCGATGCCCAGTGCTGCTAGGAATTCCAACAGCAGGACATCCACGATCGGCAACGCCCGCTGCGGCGCTATGTCAGTAGTGTTCAGGAGCTTGCTGGGGTCGATGGGTGCGGGCCGGCCTCGGCGTGACCCGGTATTGCGAGAGCGAGCTGCCACGTAATCGCCTTCCTGGTCCGGCTCCCCGCGCGTCTGGTGTCGCTTCCCTGGTCGCTGTCGGCGTACCTGGGGTACGCTACCGTCGCCCATGGGGGGACACGGACTCCCGCCATTGATGCAGATGGGAGCGGTGATGCCAGCGCAGGTTACCACGCGTGCGCAGGTCAACGGATACCGTTTCCTGCTCCGCAGACTCGAGCACGCACTGATCCGCGGTGACTCCCGGATGATCCACGATCCTATGCGTGGTCAGATGCGTTCATTGGTCGTCGGACTGGTGATCGGCATCCTCATCACGGGTGCCTGTGGTGTGCTGGCGTTCTTCAAGCCGTCGCCGGCTATTGGGAATGCGCAAATTCTGCTTAGCAAGCAGGGCGGCTCGATGTATGTGCGCATTGGCGACAATGTGCACCCTGTTTTGAATCTCGCCTCCGCCAGGCTGATCGCCGGAAAGGCCGACAAGCCTGCGGCCGTCGACGACAAAAAACTTGGAGCCCTTCCACGCGGGCCGGTTGTGGGCATTATCGGTGCGCCGAACGCAATCTACGGCGGCGATGATTTGAGCACCTCGCATTGGGCCGTGTGTGACACGTACACCACCACGGATGTTCGGGAAACGGTTGGGTCCTCCAAACTGAAGACCACAGTGCTGGCCAACAAGCCCGAGTTGGGCAGGGAGATTCGTGCCGCCGCGCCTGGGGACATGTTGTTGGTCGGATCCGAGAACAACATGTTCCTGATCTACGACGGGGTGCGGGCTCCGATCGACATCACTGACCCCATCGTGGTGAAGGCCCTGCACCTTGAGCAGGCCCCTATTCGAGAGATTTCTCCTGGGTTGTTGAACGCTTTCCCTCGAGTCGAGCCCATCAAGAGGGTCCTGATCGACGGTATGGGCGAGTGGAGCAGTATCGATGTGTTGCGCTCGTCCGGGGTGCGCATCGGATCGATCGTTGAGACCGAGGATTCCAACGGGAAGCGCTTATTTGTGGCGCTGCGTGATGGGATTCAGCCGGTTTCTCCCGCCACGGCCGACCTCATCCGCTATGGAGACCCCACCGGGCAGGTGCGCGAGATCCGGAAGCTGCCGCCGGTGGTGGCCGGCATGACACCCACTGTCCACACCTTGCCCACCGACAATTACCCGCAGGTGACTCCGATCATCGCTCCGCTGGAACCTGATCGTGTGGTTTGCCAGGCTTGGGAGAAGGACAACGGCGCTCCCGAGGCCAAGATGCGCTTGTTGCTTGGGCACCGCTTGCCCATCCCTCAGGATGCCGCACCGGTGCAGTTAGCCACCGCCGACGGCAATGGTCCAGGGCTTGATGAGGTCTATCTCAAGCCGGGGACCGGTGAATACGTGATGGCTACTGGGGGCGAAAAGGACTCGCGCGCATATGGTCAGCAGTTTTATGTCAGCGATACGGGGCAGATCTACCACATCAAGGACTTTCCGGCGGCCGCTGCGTTGGGCGTGACGGGGTGGATGCCACAAGACAAAAAGGACACGCAGCACCCGCAGGATGCACCCTGGACAATCATCAAGCTGCTGCCGCCCGGCCCTGAGCTGTCTCAACAGGCCGCACTTATCGCACATGACGGCATGGCCGCAGATCCCAAAGGGCTAAAACTCAGCCCGCCGAAATGACCTCGGTCAGATGCGCATATCTCTGGCGAACGAATAGATCCCGACAATCCAGAAACACAGCGGGAATACCACTGCGATTGCCAGGTATTCCAGTACCTCTACCCAGCGGCGCATCACGGGCGAGAATTCCAGGAGCGGCGCCACCACACCGCAGGCCACCGCGAGTGCGGACACGATCACCAGCCCGAGTAGTGCGTTGAGCTCTGAGTCGGGGAGATAGGTCCCAGACTTGGCCATAACCGCCCATCCGATGATCAGTCCGGAGCTGATCAAGGTCGCGGATTGCGTCAGATTGTGGTGGCTGCGACCGCGTAGACACAGCACCGTCGCCACCGCGATCGCAAAGACTGTCCCCTGCCAGAAAAAGCCGTTGGTGACATCGACCGCAAGGTAGGCGCCGACAGCGGCGGTAACGGCCGCGGCGGCGAGAATGCCGCTGAGGTACTGATTGGCGCGTTTGACGCGCACAATCATGCCTTCCTCCGTTGGGATGATCTGCTTGCCAATGGCGTTCACGCCTTCGACCGTGGTGCCGCCTTGGGTTTCGATGTCATCGAGCGGTTCCCCGGCGGTCGGCACTCGTGGAATCGGGAGTTTCGACAGCACGATAGTCATGCGTGGCGACATGTACACCACGATCACCGCGAGGGTGGCCAGCACCGCGCCGAGTGCACGGGAGGGTGGCGTGAGGAGCACGTTGGCCAGCGCAGTGCACCCACCCAACACCGACAGGGCGATCACGAAGGTGTGGAAGGTTCGCCCCTCCCTGCCAATTTGTAGGGCGAGAAGCGAAGCGAGTGCGGTTAGCGCACACGCCATCGGGAGGGACATCGCCCCAAACCCATCGGGGATCACATAGAGGGCACCGGCGAAAATCAATGGTGTTGCGACCACGGATAGCCCTAGCGGAACCCGCGGATCATCATCGCGGTGTGCGAGCACTGCACCGGCGACTAGCAGTACGACGCCGCTCAGTAAGGTCGTGAGGCCTGCCACTATGTTCCCGGAGTAGTTGTGCAGCAGCAGCGCGGCTGACAATGACGCGGCCAGGCCTACACCGAAGTAGGTGATGTAGTTGCGATTGCGCTCCCAGAGACTGGGTTGATCAGCGCCGGGCCGTCCTGTGCCGTCAAGCGCATCAACGTCGTCGAACAGCAGTGGGGCCGCGGCTCCTGTGACCTCACGTAGGACGAGGACATCGCCGTCGTAGATATCGGCTTCGGACAGAGACTTGGTCAGATCGACCGGTGGCGAGCCGAGCTTGCCCAAGCTCCACCGGCCTTCGGTGTTGTCGAACAGCTTCACATCGTTATCCGAGCTCGCTCCGACAGACTGCATTTGTAGTTGGCTGTTTGCGATATCGATGACGTCGTCGATGAAGGCGCCGACACCCACGTTGGCGGGCATGCCCACGTCCAGTTGCATCCCGCCGACCAGCAGTGTCATCCGACTGAGCTCAGGTTCTGACCCGGCGTCCGGCTCAAGGTCAGCTAGTGACGGCGGTAATGTCATAGGCGGGAATGCCTCCATGGTGTGGTGCCAGGTCGGTTAGCGTTGCTGGATGGTGTGAGAATACCGACCATCGCTGGTCTTGAGGGCATGTCGGAGGGGAGTGGGATTGGGAACACAAGGTTTCGTACGGCGATCGCGGGTGGCTCCGCCTCGCATGCCAGGCGGCGAGGTCAACTTGCAGGCACCGCCGGAGGTGCCGCGCGTCATCCCGGGGAATCTGTTCATGAAACTGATGCCTTTCGTGATGATTGTCGCTGTCATCGGGATGATCGCATTGATGGTCACGGTCGGCGGGCGCAATTTGGCCAGCAACCCGATGTTCATGATGTTCCCGATGATGATGATCATGTCGATGGCTGGCATGTTCATGGGTGGCGGCGGCCGCACCGGTAAAGCGGCTGCGGAACTGAACGAGGAACGCAAGGACTATTTCCGGTACCTCGCAAATCTGCGCGAGGACTCCGATATGACAGGAGACGGACAGCGTGCCGCGTTGGAATGGAGCCACCCGGACCCGCGCGCCCTGGTCGATGTCGTCGGAGCGCGACGCATGTGGGAGCGACGTCCCTCGGACCCGGATTTCTGCCACGTGCGTGTAGGGATCGGTACCCATCGTCTCGCCACGAGGTTGCTTGCACCTGAGACTGGACCCCCGGAGGATCTTGAGCCGGTGTCGACAGTGGCGCTGCGGCGATTCGTCAAAACACATTCAGTGGTGCACGCGCTGCCGACCGCGGTGTCGCTGCGCGCGTTCCCGGCTATCAATCTAGAGGGCGACCGCAAGCTCACTCAACAGCTGGTTCGTTCGATGCTGGTGGAGCTCTGCGTATTTCACGGGCCGGACCATGTTCAGATCGCTGTTGTCACGGCCAACCCGGATGGTGAGAACTGGGGCTGGGTGAAATGGCTGCCGCATGCTCAGCATTCGACTGCGCGTGACGGCATGGGCCAGGTTCGTCTGGTCTTCCCGACTCTGGAGCTACTGGAGACCTCGCTGGCTGCCGAGTTGGGTGAGCGTGGTCGGTTCACCCGCAACGCCCAACCGGTGCAAGGCGTTAAGCATCTCGTGGTGGTGATTGACGACGGTTACACCGCAGGAACCGAACGGCTGATCACAGAAGCTGGATTGGACAGCGTCACTGTTCTAGACCTCAACGCCCCCGCCGACGGTGTTGCCGCGCGGCGCGGTCTGCAATTAGTGGTCGAACCCGGTGATATCGGCGCCCGCACGGCTGTTGGCGTAGAACGATTCGCCACTCCTGATGCACTGACTGTCGCCGAGGCCGAGGCCACGGCCCGTCGTGTTGGCCGGTTCCGGCCGGCCAACGCCGCACATATCGTTAGCCTCGAATCCGATTCACGCGCAGTTGATCCTGGGTTGATGGCGCTCCTCAAGATCCCCGATGCCGCCGAGATTGTTCCTGAACAGGTATGGCGCCCGCGCTCGCCCCGCGAGCGCCTACGGGTGCCTATCGGGATCACCCCCAACGGGCAGCCGTTGGAGCTGGACATCAAAGAAGCTGCCGAAAACGGTATGGGACCGCACGGTCTGTGCATTGGAGCGACCGGATCAGGAAAATCTGAGTTCCTGCGCACTCTTGTAACGGCGATGATCACGTCCCATTCGCCGGATGCTCTGAACCTGGTGCTCGTTGACTTTAAGGGTGGCGCAACGTTCCTGGGGCTCGACGATGCACCGCACGTCTCGGCCACTATCACCAACTTGGAAGATGAACTTATTCTCGTCGACCGTATGCGTGATGCACTCGCAGGTGAGATGAACCGCCGCCAGGAGTTGCTGCGATCTGCCGGAAACTTTCCCAACGTCACCGAGTATGAGCGCGCACGCGCGAATGGTGCCGACCTCGATCCGCTGCCTGCGTTGTTCATCGTGGTCGATGAGTTTTCCGAACTGCTCTCGCAGAAGCCAGATTTCGCTGAGCTGTTCGTGATGATCGGTCGGCTGGGTCGCTCGCTCCACGTCCATCTGCTGTTGGCTTCGCAGCGGCTGGAGGAGGGCAAGCTGCGCGGTCTGGACTCTCACTTGTCATATCGTATTGGTCTCAAGACGTTCTCGGCCGGCGAGTCGCGCAGTGTGCTTGGAGTGCCGGATGCGTATCACCTGCCTAGCGTGCCGGGTTCGGCGTATTTGAAGACCGATTCGGCCGAGCCCACCCGCTTTAATGCTTCGTATGTCTCTGGTGACTACGTGAAGCCACGCGGGGCGGCGCGTTCCGGCCGTGTGTCGCAGCTGGGCGCATTGGCTCCGAAGCTTTTTACTGCCTCGCCTGTGGCCAAGGACCCGAAGCCGGAGACAACGTCCGCATTGGTTCCGGAGGAAGCCGCCCCCGTATCGCAATCGCCCACCAAGGTCACCCTCCTCGATGTCGTAGTGAGCCGCATTCGGGGTCATGGTCGGCCCGCGCATGAGGTGTGGTTGCCCCCGCTGGAAGACAGCCCCGCGGTCAATCAGCTACTACCCGAGCCGGAGTGGAACAGCCCGGACAACATCAATGGGCGGCTGGTGATGCCGATGGGCATTATCGACCGTCCTTACGATCAGCGGCGCGATGTCTTGATGATCGACCTTGCCGGCGCCAATGGAAACGTGGTCGTGGTGGGCGGTCCGCAGTCGGGCAAGTCCACCGCGCTTCGCACGTTGATTGTTGCGGGTGCGGCCACGCACACTCCCGAACAGTTGCAGTTCGTCTGTTTGGACTTTGGTGGTGGAACGCTGACCAGTCTCACGAACCTTCCGCATGTTGGCTCGGTGGCGGGACGCATGGATGCCGACAGGATTCGACGTACGGTGGCGGAGGTGTCGGGGCTGTTGCGTGCACGCGAGCTGCGATTCCGTGACCTTGGTATCGAGTCGATGCGTGACTTCCGTCAGCGTAAGGCCCATTTGGCAACGTTGCCGCCCGAGGTCGCGGCGCAAGATCCGTTGAGCCAGGACAAATTTGGTGACCTTGTCCTGGTTGTCGACGGGTGGGCGTCTATCCGCAGTGACTTCGAGGCTCTGGAGCCGATTCTGCAATCCATTGCTATACAGGGACTTTCCTACGGAATTCACTTGGTGATCTCCGCTTCTCGATGGATGGAGATGAGACCTGCGGTGAAGGACATGTTGGGTACCCGCATCGAACTGCGTCTCGGAGACCCGATCGATAGTGAGATGGGGCGTAAGTTCGCCGAATTAGTGCCCGTTGGTAGACCGGGGCGCGGTATCAACGCAGAGAAGCTGCACATACTCCTGGCGTTGCCGCGTTTGGATTCCAGTTCGGATGTCGAATCGTTGCCGCAAGGGGTCGCCGCCTCTGTCGAGATGATGCGGGATCACTACCAGGGGCGCGGCGCGCAGCAGGTGAGGATGCTGCCGTTCGATCTGGATCGCAATCAGGTGATCGACGCCGCCCGACGCGCGGGCCGGCTGTCGAAATCGAAGATCGCGATTGGTATCGATGAGGCCGAACTGGCCCCCGTGGTTGTCGATTTCGACGCCCAGCCACACTTGGTTGCTTTCGCGGATGTCGAGTGCGGAAAGACGTCACTTTTGCGGAATATTGCACAGGGCGTAATGGAAAATGCCACCCCCGAGGAGGCCAAGGTCATCTTGGTGGACTACCGCCGCTCCATGCTCGGAGCGGTGGAAGGCGACCATCTGGGTGGGTATGCCACTGCTGCCCAGTCGTGTGGTGAGTTGATGGTGAGCTTGGCGAACTCGTTGCGGGACCGGTTGCCACCCAACGACATTACCCAGCAGCAGCTCAAGCAGCGGTCTTGGTGGTCAGGGCCCGATATTTTCGTATTGATCGATGATTACGATTTGGTAGCTATCAGCAATATGAACAACCCGCTTGCTCCGATTGTCGAATTTCTCCCGCAGGCAAGGGATATCGGGCTCCGTGTAGTGGTTACCCGCCGTATTGGCGGTGCCGGTAAGGCCATGTTCGATCCATTCATCGGCCGTCTACGTGACCTGTCGTGCAATGGTCTGGTGATGAGCGGATCCCGGGAAGAGGGTGCGTTGTTCGGCGGATATAAACCGACGCAAATGCCGCCGGGGCGCGGCATGCTGGTTTCTCGGAGCATGTCCAGTGGTGTCATCCAGCTGTCGAGGATGCCCGAGCTGTGACGGGAATAAGGGAACTGGCCCAGGCCCAGATCTTGTCGACAGCCGCCGAGCACGTCCGTGTGTCGGTGTTCGGCGGCAGAACGCAACTCGATATCGCGCTGCCGCTCGATCTTCCGATTGCGGCGTTCGTCCCCGAGCTTGCCAAGCTGGTGTCCTCACGGGATATCAAACGTGACGAGGACGTGGCTCCCCGCGAAGAGCGCAAGAATCACTGGGTGCTTCGTCGCATCAGCTCCAAGGTCTCCCTGGAGCCACATTCCACACTGCGTGACGCCGGTGTGAGCGACGGGGAATTGCTGTACCTGTCGTCCGAGCGCACGCTGGACACTCCTACCTTGTACGACGATGTCGTGGACGCTGCCGCTCGAATCAACAAGTCGTCTTATGCACCGTGGGACGCGACCGCAGCACGAATTATGGGGGTCACCGGACTGTATCTAGTATCGGCGGCCTTCGTGTACTTCTTGGTGGATCTGTCATTCCGCCCTCAGTGGACGGTGGTGGCGGCGTTGTCGGTCATCATGGTCGCCGTGCTGTTGGCAGGTGCAACAGTCGCCTTCCGTTCCTATCAGCGCGCAGATATTGCGGCCGCATTGGCATGGGCGAGCATCCCCGTCGCGGCGGGAACGTGCTGGGCGTTCTTGCACGTGTTTGGCGACTATGGCGTCGCCGGTGCCTGCCTCGCGACGTTGGTGGTTAACTTTGCCGCCTATCGCCTGGTGGGGGGAGGAAACTGGGGATTCCTCTCGAGTTCAGTGGTTTTCGCCTTGTGTGGGGTGGCCCTGACAGTGCAGGGAATCTTGGCTCCGGACACGTCGATCACCGGCGCGGCTCTGGCGGTGGGCGCAGCCCTACTGACCATCTTGGTGCCCGGTATGACCCGATCACTTGGTCGTTTTGAGACGCCCACCGTCGAGACTGTCGAGGAAGAAGAACTTTTCGAGAACCCCTTCCAACGATCTACGAAGGACGATCACCCGGAGGAGAGTTCCGCCGAGTCAGTTCCGACCGCCGAAAGTGTGCGCGAGCGCGTGCGGCTGGCGGAGACAACTCGATCGGCGTTCTTCGCAGGTTTGGCCGTGACAGCCGGAATCGGCGTTGCGGTCACGCTGCGTCCTGCCAGCCAGGTGTCTTGGGCGCCATTGGCGTTGGCGGCAGCTGTTGCGGGGGTGCTGGGCCTACGCGCTCGACTTCGCACGGCCGGGATAGAACGAGCCGCACTGGGAGTGCCCGCCGTCGCGACTTTCGTGATGGCCTGTGTGCTGGCACAGTCCGGCCCGACGTTGATCGGACTTGTCACTTTCGGGGTTCTGCTTGGGCTGGGTGTGGCGGCCGCACTGATCGGTACGGTACTCGCGGGCGGTCGGCGGGTGCCTCGCCTTACTAGTACCCTTTCTTACCTCGAGTATCTACTGATGGCCTCCCTGATTCCGTTGGGGCTGTGGGTGGCTGGAGCATACCGGCACTTCGGTGCGCCGTGGTGAGTGTGGCGGCGCGTGGCGCCGCGGTGTTGGCAACGGTGGGTTTGGTATCGCTGTTATCGCCGCCCTGCGCGTACGCGATCGAACCGCCGATCGTCGAACCGGGCCCGCCGCCGTCAGGTTCGGTAGGCCCCACCGACCCCACGGAACAGAAGCAGGTGTGCGCGGTCACTGGGCTGCTCCCCGGGACCGATCTGGATTTGGTTACGCCCGCCGAGAGCATGCTGAACTACACAGCTGCACAACAATTCTCCCGCGGGGCCGGACAGAAGGTCGCCGTGATCGACACGGGAGTCAGTCCGCACCCTCGGTTGCGGGTGGAACCGGGAGGCGACTATGTGTCGGGTTCCAACGGGCTGGAGGACTGTGATGCTCACGGCACGTTGGTGGCGGGCATAATCGCTGCGGCGCCTTCGGACACCGATGCTTTCGTGGGGGTTGCGCCGGAGGCGACCATCCTGTCAATCCGGCAGAACAGCAGCTCATTCGCGGCTAAGGGCAGCGGCTCGAATAAGGACGATCCGAGCTCCAACTCCGCGGGCTATGGGAACACCACCACACTTGCGCTGGCGATTGTGCGCGCGGTCGACCTTGGTGCGACGGTGATCAACCTGTCCGAGGTCGCCTGTGCCCCGGCCGGTGTGCAAATCGACGATGCGGCGCTGGGTCGCGCCGTCCGCTACGCCTACGAGCGCAATGTCGTCGTAGTGGCTGCGGCGGGAAACACCGGTAACGACGGCGCGTGTAAGACACAGAACGAGATCATCGATCCCAATCGTCCCATCGAAACCGCCTGGTCAACGGTTAAAACCGTTGCCTCACCGGCGTATTTCTCGCAGTATGTCCTCACCGTTGCAGCGCTGAGTAAGGAAGGGGAGCCCGCTGACTTCAGCCTGCGTGGGCCCTGGGTCGGTGTGGCCGCGCCTGGTGAGGGGATCACGTCGCTGGATCCGTTCGGGCCCGGACTCATCAACGGAGTCATGAGCCAGCAGGGAATGTCGCCGGTGAACGGCACCAGCTTTGCCGCGCCATTCGTCGCCGGTGTGGTGGCGTTGGTGCGGTCGCAACGGCCGGATCTCAATGCGGGGCAGGTGATCGACTTGATCAAACGCACCGCACGTACGCCTGGTAACGGACCCAACATCGCGACGGGGTATGGAATGGTGGACCCGGTCGCAGCGTTGTCGGCTGAAGTTCCTCCGGCGGAGATAATGCCCGATCCTGACCAGGACAAGGCAGTCATCGAACCACCGAAGGCCAGCCGCACGGAAACCCTGGCACGCAACATCATGCTGATCGTCACTGCAACATGTGTGGCCGCGATGGTCGCCGTCTGGGCGTTGTTCCTACCCAATCGGCGTCGCGAGGAGGCCGCGGCGCCAATCACCGATGACGACGCCGCGACCACCGTCGATATCAAGCGTTAAATCGACAACCAATAGTCCAGGATGGCGGCCGCCTGTTGTTCCGGGTTTCCCACTGCGTCATCGCCGGGGCGCAGCACCAGCTCGGCCTTCTCGGGAGGCTCGTAGGGCGCATTGACTCCGGTGAAGTCACTGATTTCTCCGGCACGCGCCTTGGCGTACATACCCTTCGGGTCACGTCGCTCGCAGATCTCGACCGGGGTATCGACGAATACCTCGATGAACGGCAGCCCGGCCACTTCATGCTGGGACCGGATCTTGTCCCGATCGGCCCGATACGGACTGATGAGCGCCGCCACTGCGACAACGCCCGAGTCGGAAAGGATCTGAGCGACGGCGCCGACGCGGCGTACGTTCTCGGCACGGTCGGCCGCGGAGAACCCGAGGTCGGCATTGAGACCGTGTCGCAGATTGTCACCATCGAGTCGATAGGCAGGGATGCCCATCGCCACCAGACGTCTTTCCAATTCGACTGCCACGGTGGACTTCCCAGAGGCAGAGAGTCCAGTGATCCATATCGTCCCACCCTTGGTGGAGCGCTCCTCGCGCGAAACCGCGGACGAGTGCCAGACCACCTTGGATTGGTGCAGTGTCGGGCCGGAGATCATGCCCGCCGCCACCGTGTTGTTGCTGGCCTCGTCGACCAGGATGAAGCTGCCCGTGGTCCGGTTGCGCCGGTAGGGATCGAACATGATCGGTCGCTGTAGCCGCAGCTGCACGCGTCCGATCTCGTTGAGTTTCAGCTCCTTTGCCTCCTGGTCTCGATGCAGGCTGTTCACATCGAGCCGGTAGTCAAGCCCGGCAATGGCCGCCTTTACGGTCGAATTCGCATGCTGCATCACGAATCGCGATCCCTCGGACAGCGTGGACACATCGGTGAACCAGCACACCATGGCATCGATCTGCGCACCGACCAGCGGCCGGTTATTCGGACGGCAGAGCATATCGCCCCGTCCCAGGTCCAGCTGATCGGCGAGTTGCACGCTCACCGCGCTACCGGCAAAGGCCTCATCCACAACGGACCCGCCCGGGCCCCAGATTGCCGACACAGTTGAAGTGAAACCAGATGGCAGCGCGACGATCTCGTCACCGGGCTTGAACACACCGCTGGCGACCGTACCGGCCACTGCCCGGAAGTCGTGCAGATCGGCGATCTGATCGGCACCGGGTGCCGCCGCACCACCCTGAGGGCGGATGACGTACTGGATCGGAAAGCGCGCGTCGATCAGGTTACGGTCCGACGAAATATGCACCTGCTCAATATGATGCAACAACGAGGGGCCCTCATACCAGGGTGTGTTCGTGGACCGGGTGACGATGTTGTCGCCGAGCAATGCCGACACGGGAATGACCGTGAGGTCGTGCAGCTCCAGCTTGGTGGCGAATCTCCGGAACTCCTCTTTGATTTCATCGAATCGCTGAGGCGACCAGTCGACCAGATCCATCTTGTTGATACACAACACCACGTGCTCCACACCGAGCAGTGAGGTGATGAATGCATGCCTACGGGTCTGCTGGGTTAGGCCGTTACGGGCATCGACAAGAATGACCGCCAGATCGGCGGTGGAGGCGCCGGTCACCATGTTGCGCGTGTATTGCTCGTGCCCGGGGGTGTCGGCGATGATGAATTTACGTGCGGGCGTGGAGAAATAGCGGTGTGCGACGTCGATCGTGATGCCCTGCTCACGTTCGGCGCGTAGGCCGTCGGTCAGCAGCGCCAGGTTGGTATGTGTCTCGCCCTTCGCCTTGCTGCTGGCTTCCACGGCGGCAAGCTGATCCGCGAGAACCGACTTCGAGTCGTATAGCAGGCGCCCGATGAGGGTGGACTTGCCGTCATCGACGCTGCCCGCGGTGGCGATGCGGATGAGCTCCTGGGCCGGCTCGGTGGTTTCGCTGGTCATCAGAAGTAGCCCTCCTTCTTGCGGTCTTCCATACCGGACTCGGAGATCCGATCGTCGGCGCGGGTGGCTCCCCGCTCTGTGACCCGAGTTGCGGCAACCTCTTCCACCACGGCGCTGGACGTTGTCGCGACGGATTCGACGGCTCCCGTGCAGGTGGCATCTCCAATGGTCCGGAATCGAACCGACTTCTCCACGAGTTCCTCGCCCGGTTGCAGGGTGAGGAACCTGGTGTCTGCCAACAGCATTCCGTCGCGCTCCACCACATTGCGCTTGTGTGCGTAGTACAGCGGCGGCAGTGCGATGTTCTCCGATTCGATGTACTGCCAAATATCCAGCTCGGTCCAGTTGGATAGCGGGAACACCCGGATGTGCTCACCCTTGCGGTGGCGGCCGTTGTAGATGTTCCAGAGTTCGGGGCGCTGTGCGCGGGGATCCCACTGGCCGAATTCATCGCGGAAGCTGAACACCCGTTCCTTGGCGCGGGCCTTCTCTTCGTCGCGTCGCGCGCCGCCGAACACGGCATCGAAGCGGTGCTCGTTGATGCTGCGCAACAGGGTCGCGGTCTGCAGACGGTTGCGAGTGGCGCCCGGCCCGGACTCCTCGACGACCGCACCTGAGTCGATGTCGTCCTGCACGCTGCCGACTTCCAGACGCAGGCGGTAGCGGCTCACGGTTTCGTCGCGGAAGGCAATGACCTCGTCGAAATTGTGCCCGGTGTCGATATGCATGACCGGGAAGGGCAGCGGGGATGGCCAGAACGCCTTGGCTGCGACGTGCAGCATGACGACCGAATCCTTGCCGCCAGAGAACAGCAGCACGGGCCTTTCGAAGGTCGCAGCAACTTCGCGAAATATGTAGACCGCCTCGGCTTCCAGGGCGTTCAAGTGCGACAACTCGTATGACTCGGCTGGCGATGAGCCTCTTGGGCGAAGAACATCGGGCGATGTCGGCATTTCCATGACTCCGTTCGTTCCAAATATGTACCGTATCGGTTCGTATTCGGTCCAGCTCAGAGTAGAACGTGTTCTCGTTGGGTGTCAATGGGGATGCGCAGGCCAAACCGCCGAGTGTGAGCGGTGGTGCGCACTCGGCGGAAGGAGGGGGCGGCGAGAAGACGTGGCGCTAGGCGGGCTTGATGCCGCCGATGTGCTCGGTGATTCCATCCGCGGTGTGTACGAGCGCCTTGGCCCGGGTGGTGATCTCTGCGTCGGTGAGGTCATCGCCGATGTAGAGGCTCGCGACCATCGCCTGCTTGCCGTTGTGGTCGTAGACCGGCGCCGATATGACATTCACCCGGTGGCGGACCTTCGCTCCCGAGCCGACGGTGTAGTTCTCGCTGCGCAGGTACACCCGCTCGCCGATACCCGACACGATCTCCCCAAGCAGCGCGCGCAGCTCGTTGGGGATGTCACCGGGCACTCCGGCCATGAGCGAGTACAGCTGCCGGCCGGCGGGTGTCAGCAGTTCGACGAGATAGCCGTCGGTGCGGCATTCCTCGATCACCTTGCGCAGCCGGTCATCCGCGGTGCGACCGGGTGCGGTCGGGTCCTTGGCCAGCCAGGAGGCGATGGTGTCATCGGTATCCCAGAGCACGAACATCAGGCCCACCGGAGGGGTGAATGGATAACTCTGGCCGACCTCGACCCGCACGGGGTGGTCGGGGTCGCTGACCACCTCGAGCACGGTCACCCGATCGCTGACTACCGCGGACAGCGCCGTAGTATGCCCGAATTCTCTTGTAAGCATTAGTAATTGGTCACGGCTCGCCGGCTTGGCGCGCAGCGACTCCTGGGCTGCTCTACCGACGCGGATGAGCGCGGGGCCCAGGCTGTAGGTCTTATCGCGGTCGTCCCTGATCAGATACCCCGACTCGGCCAGTGTGGCCACGATGCCCAGGCAGGTGGGTTTACTCAGGCCGAGGCGACGTGCCAGCTCGGAGAGCCCAAAGCGTTCGGTGCGGTGGTGTGCCATGAAGTTGAGTACGGCCATGACGCGTTCGGTAGGCGGGGATGTCCTGCCTCGATCCTCGGCCAACTGAAACCTCCTGTGCTGCTGTGCAGTTCCCGGCATTCTTGACGAACCTGGGCGCAGCGCTCTACTGTCGGGGAGCATTCTACCACTGCGGTACAAATTTGTACCAGTCAGGAGCGCCATGTACAGCGAGGCATTCACCTCCGCGATAGCGGAAGCGGAGGCGCTGATCGTCGCGGCACCACACATCGAAACCGACGCCGATCTGCTTGAGGGGCTCCAGTATCTGGCGCAGGGGATTGCGGCCTGCACTCACGTGGCGTTTCACACCGATCGCGATCATCCGTTCCTGCTCTCCGGCACGGGTCCGTTCACCAAGATGGGGTTGGATAACCCCGATACTCTTTATTTCGGCGCCCGCGTCAACGGTGAGCACGAGTACGTGGTCACCGGAAAACGGGGCACAACCACCGATCTGAGCTTCCAGGTGCTCGGCGGCGGTGACTACACCGACAAGAATGTGCCAGGAAGTTCCATCGCCTTCGATGATCGCGAAATCCATATCGAGAGCGACGGCAGCTTTGAGGTCCGTTTTGGCCCAGGGCCGGTCAGTGAGTCTCGGCCCAACTACTTCACGCTCGGGCCGGGGCCAGCGCAGCTGGTCATGCGGGAGGTGTACAGCGACTGGCGTCAGCAACGCGGCACTCTTGCCATCGCACGGGTGGACACCGCGGGCACGGCGCCTGCTCCGCTGACGAAGGAACAGATTGAAAAGCGTTATGCAAGTGCGGGTAAGCAGCTCGTCAACCGGGTCAAGACGTGGCTGCAGTTCCCCAAATGGTTCTACGACAATCTGCCCGTCAACACCATGACGGAGCCGCGGCTCACTCCCGGCGGCCTGGCCACCCAGTTCTCCTCGGTGGGCCACTACAACCTGGCCGACGATCAGGCGATGATCATCACGGTCCCCAAGTCCGATGCGCCATACCAGGGTTTCCAGCTCGGGAGCCTCTGGTACATCTCGCTCGATTACATCAACCACCAGACCTCGTTGAATTCCAGCCAGGCCCAAGTCGACCCGGACGGCAACATTCGGATGGTGGTGAGTAGCGCCAATCCCGGTGTCACCAACTGGATTGAGACGTTGGGGCACCGCCGCGCATACCTTCAGTTCCGGTGGCAGCGGGCCGATCGACAGCTCACAGCTGCCGACGGCCCGAAGGTCGAGGTGGTCGCGATCGGTGATGTCCCCGCGAAGCTGCCGCACTACGCGCTGAATCAGATCAGCACAGAGGGCTGGCGCAGCCGTATTGCTGAGCGTCAGAACGCCATCGGCGCAAGGATGTTGGGCTGATGAGCCTTCTCGACTTCAACGGCAAGGTCGTCGTCGTATCCGGTATTGGCCCGGGACTGGGCGCCACATTGGCTGCCACGTTCGCCGCGGCCGGCGCGGACGTAGTTCTTGCCGCACGCACGCAATCGCGCCTTGACGAGGTGGCCGAACAGATCACCGCGACCGGACGCAAGGCCCTTACGGTGGCAACGGACATCACCGACGAGGCCAGCGTCGCCAATCTTGTCGAACGTGCGACCGAAACCTTCGGCAGGGTTGATGTTCTCGTCAACAACGCCTTCAGCATTCCGTCGATGAAATCCTTGGAGAAGACGGACTATCAGCATATTCGCGATAGCGTTGAACTCACCGTGGTAGGTACGCTGCGGCTGACGCAGGAGTTGGCCGCAGCGCTCGCCCAATCGAAGGGCGCGGTGGTCAATATCAATTCGATGGTCATCCGGCACTCACAGATCCGGTATGGCAGTTACAAGATAGCCAAGGCGGCGCTGCTCGCCATGTCTCAATCCTTGGCCACGGAATTGGGGCCGCAGGGAATTCGGGTGAATTCAGTTGTCCCCGGTTATATGTGGGGTGACAACCTCAAGGGCTACTTCGCGCACCAGGCCAAGAAGTACGGCGGCACGGTCGAGCAGATCTACGAGTACACGGCGGCGAACTCCGATCTCAAGCGGCTGCCGACCACCGATGAGGTGGCCAACGCCGTGCTGTTCCTCGCGTCCGACCTGGCGAGCGGGATTACCGGCCAGGCGCTCGATGTCAACTGCGGCGAGTTCCATGCCTAGCCATAAGGAGATCAGTATGAGTTTTAACGAGAGCTCTGCATCGAACACCGAGCGCACCAGCGTCGGCACCGTCGATGATCTCCACGAGTCGGCGACCCGGCTCATCGGCCTGGACGACTTCGGGGACGGGTCCGTCGACAACTATCGCGAAGCGCTCGGAGTGCTGCTGGACTCCTATCAGAGTGAGGCCGGGCTGACCCCCTTGGGCTCCAAGATGTCTCGGGTCTTCCTGCGCGGCGCATTGGGGGCACGGCTGCTCAGCGAGGCTGCGTTCAAGGCGCATCCAGACCACGCGCAGGTGGCGATCGATCGGCCCATCTTCGTCACCGGTCTGCCACGTACCGGCACCACCGCGCTACATCGCCTCCTCAACGCCGACCCCATGCATCAGGGTCTGGAGATGTGGCTGGCCGATTTTCCGCAGCCTCGGCCGGCGCGCGACACCTGGGATACCAACCCCGTGTACCAGCAGCTGGAAGAACAGTTCTCCAAGCATCATGTGGACAACCCGGAATTCATGGGCCTGCATTACATGTCGGCCAGCGAGGTCGAGGAATGCTGGCAGCTGTTGCGACAGTCGGTGCATGCGGTGTCGTATGAATGTCTTGCCCACGTGCCCTCCTATGCCCAGTGGTTGTCGCAACAGGACTGGACACCGGCGTACCGGCGTTACAAGGCCAACTTGCAGCTGATCGGTCTCAACGACATCGAAAAGCGTTGGGTGCTCAAGAACCCGAGTCATCTTTTCGCGCTCGATGCGCTCATGGAGGTGTACCCGGACGCATTGGTCATCCAGACGCATCGCCCGGCCGAGACCATCATTGCCTCGGTCTGTTCGCTCAACGAGCATGCGACGGCGGGCTGGTCGGAGACCTTCGTGGGTGCCACGCTCGGTGCCGACCAGCTGGATACCTGGGCCCGCGGCCTGGAGTCGTTCAAGTCCGCGCGCAGCAAGTACGACGAGGCACAGTTCTGCGATGTCGATTACTTCGACTTCATTTCCGACCCGATCGGCACCGTCGAATCCATCTATCGGCACTTCGGACTGGAGCTGTCGGCGTCCGCTTTGGTAGAGATGCAGAAGATGAACGACGAGAGCCAAAAGGGCCCCCGCGCCCCGAAGCACGTCTACTCGCTCGCCGACTATGGGTTGAGCAAGGAAGCGGTAATGGAGCGCTTCGCGGGGCTGTGATGCTGGGCGTCGCGCAAGCGGATCATCCTGTGTTTTTGGTCTTCGCGCAAGCGGCTCATCCTGTGTTTTCGGTCTTCGCGCAAGCGGCTCATCCTGTGTTTTCAGTCTTCGCGCAAGCGGCTCATCCATGACCCGTATCGCCATCGTCGGTGCGGGCGCGGCAGGAACGATGACCGCTCTGCATCTACTGCGGCGCAAGGACTCCAGCCCGATGCGGCTGACCTTGATCGATCCTGACACGAGTACCGGGCCGGGAGTTCCGTACCGCACCACGGATCCGCGCCATCTCCTGAACGTTCCGGCAGGAAAACTCAGCGCCGATGCGTCCGAGCCGCTGGACTTCGTGGGCTGGCTTAACGGCAATGGCCTGCCGGGCGCGGGCTCCGGGGATTTCGTTCCCCGGGGACTGTTTGGGCGTTATCTCTCCAGCGCCTTCGAAGGAGCGCGTGGTGACCTCGTGAACCGTGTCCATCGCAGGGCCGTCGCGGTGGCGGTGCGTCGTCACGGACTCGCGGTCACCCTGTGCAATGGCGACATCGTGCACGCGGACGCCGTGGTTCTGGCGGCCGGGCCCAATACTCCCGGAACCTCCTGGACGCCACAGTGGTTGCGCGATAGCGCGTTGTTCGTGAACGACCCTTGGCAGCCGGGTGCGCTCGACGGCCTTCCGGAGGACGGCGATCTGCTGCTGGTTGGCACGGGTCTGACGATGGCCGACCTCGCCTGCACGCTACGGCGGCCCGATCGTGTCTTGCACGCGATCTCCCGCAGTGGGCTGCTGCCCAAAGCGCATCGACTGGATCCGTCGTCGCCCGTGCCCGCCCCTGCCTTCACTATCGATCGCGGGCAGGTGCTGGAGCGTTCCGTGCGCTATATCCACGACGTGGTTGCCGAGGGCGGCGATGTGTGTGTTGCGGTGGATGCGCTGCGTCCGCATGCCGGTGCGCTCTGGGCCGGCATGACGGTCGATGAGCGCGTCCACTTCTTGCGAAACTACCGCAGGCTGTGGGACATTCACCGGCACCGGATGGCGCCGCGCACTGCCGGGCTAGTCCAGCAGTACCTCGCCGATGGTGAGTTACAGCTCTATTGTGCGGAATTGGCCGATACCGTTTCTGCCGGCACCGGAGCCCGGGCGACCTTGTCGACGGGGCAGTTCCTCGAAGTACGCGCGGTGATCAATTGCACCGGCCCGCAATACGACATCACCGCCGGCACCGATCCGCTGTGGAGTCAGCTCCTTGCCGACGGCTTGGTGCGACCCGGCCCGCTGAACCTCGGGTTGGATACCGACACCGAAGGAAGGCTTCTTCACGGGGCGCTGCAGATGTGGACACTCGGGCCGCTGCGGCGCGGGAACCTCTGGGAAACAACGGCATTCACGGAGATAAGGGCGCAGGCGGAACGATTGGCGGCGCTGATAGGGTCGTAACGTGCGTGTTCTGGTGCAGCGGGTTGCCTCGGCGTCCGTGTCCGTGGAGGGGGCAGTGGTCGGTGCGATCCGCCCCGAAGGTCAGGGGCTAGTGGCGCTGGTGGGTGTCACCCACGACGATGATGGCGACAGGGCCGCGCAGCTGGCGGAGAAACTGTGGCAACTGCGCATTCTCGATGACGAGAAGTCCGCGGCCGACCTCGGCGCTCCGATACTGGTCATCAGTCAATTCACGCTGTATGCCAACACCAAGAAGGGGCGTCGTCCGGCGTGGAATGCGGCGGCACCCGGAAGTGTCGCCGAACCCATCGTGACGGCGTTCGCGGACGCCCTGCGCAATCTCGGTGCTCACGTGGAAACGGGCGTGTTCGGCGCGGATATGCAGGTCGAACTGATTAACGACGGTCCGGTGACCGTCCTGTTGGAGCTATAGGTCAGCCGTCCCCGGGCGGTGCGGCCGTGCAGATCTGGTCCAGGCAGCCCTCGGCGACGGCATGCGCGATGCTGTCGGACAGCCGCGGGCATCCGCGTACCCGCGCCGTGTTGGTGCCTTCCTCACGCATCTGTGCAAAAAAGGCACACCGACCGGCGGCTGCGGTATTCCATTGCACGGCAGTGTGGTTGAGACTCAGTTTCTTGACCATCACCGAGCCATGGCAGAACCGGCAGTCGACCTCCTGCAGGCCAGAGGTCAGATACCGTTGCTTGTCACCCTCGGTGGCCTCGCGCAGCTGCGCGGCCCGCACCGGTTCGTGTTCAAATGTGGGCGCCTTCGACCAGTGGCCGTTCGGCCGCCCCGATCCAGCGGATTCATGAGCCGCGTCTTCCCCATGGGCGCCATGCAGTGCCAGCATCGACTGAGCCAGCTCCTCCACGCTGGGAGGATCGGTGCTGGCGTCAGTCGATGCTGAAACTTCGGTCATAGCACTAGCTTTGCGTCGCCTCGGCGGGAGCGTCGGCCTCGGCTTGAGATCCCGCGGAAGCCTTCTCCTCCGCCTGGCGCTTGAGGTTCTCGTCGACCTCGCTATGCCAGAACTCGTTGGCCTTGCTGGTGTCGATCTCGAGCTCGAAGCGGTCTGTCATCTCGGGAGTGACGTCGGCCTTGTTGACGTAGAACTGTGAGTACCAGCGGCGCATCTGGTAGACGGCGCCGTCCTCCTCGACCAGCAGCGGGTTGTCGATGCGGGTCTTGTTCTTCCAGATCTCGACGTCCTGCAGGAAGCCTTGTCCCACACCCTTGGTCATCGCGCGCGAGAGCTTGCCGGTCATCTTCTCGTCCATGCCCTCGGGCTTCTGGACGATGACGCCGTACTGCAGCACAAACGAATTCTGGTCGATCGGGTAGTGGCAGTTGATCAGGATCGACTCGGCCTTGTAGCCGCCATAGTTGTTGTGCAGCCAGTTGATCATGAAGGACGGCCCGAAATACGAGGCCTCCGAATCCAGGATCTGCTCGCCGGTGTATTGCGAGGAACCGCCGAGCTGAACGTCCGGACGCCCCACTGTGCGCAGGTACTGCGAGGCGATGTGTCCCTCGAACACGTTCTTGAAGAACGTCGGGAATCCAAAGTGGATGTAGTAGAAGTGCGCCATATCGGTGACGTTGTCCACGATTTCGCGGCAGTTGGAACCGTCGATGACGATGGTGTTCCAGTCCCAGGTGGTCCAGCCGTCATCGGCGTACTCCGGAACCTCCGGAATCTCAACGTCATCGGTCGGACCGTTGCCTTCGGCGTCATGCCAGACGAACAGCAGGCCGCTCTTCACGTCGGTGACCCAGCTTCGGGTGCGGGCCAGCTTGGGGGTGCGCTTGGCGTAAGGAACAAGTTTGCACTTGCCGTCACCGCCCCAGCGCCAATCATGGAACGGGCAGGCGACGTTGTCGCCCTTGACGGTTCCCTGGGACAGATCGCCACCCATGTGACGGCAGTAGCCGTCGAGCACCTTGATATCGCCCTGGGTGTCGGCGAATACGACCAGCTTGGTGCCGAACGCGTCAATGGCGTGCGGCTCCCCATCCCTGAACGACTCTGCGAGGCCGAGGCAGTGCCAACCACGGGCATAGCGCGTGGGAAGTTCGCCGACATCGATCTCGCGGACAGTGTTCCCTTCGGAAACGGGCCGAGTATCTGTGCTCATGGCGGGGCTGCCTCCAGTGTTTCGATGTTGGCCGCTGTGGCGACCACCTTCAACTAGAACATGTTACAGTTTTGCCACCCCGGAGCGCAAGAAATATGCCTGCCACGAGCGGAAATAAGATCCTTTAGGAAGGGTCGCTAGGGTATTTCGATGCCCTTGTACTCACTCGACGGAAAAAGCCCGAGCGTCCACCCTGAGGCGTTTGTCGCGCCGACCGCCTGTCTCATCGGAGACGTCACGGTGGAAGCCGGTGCTTCGATCTGGTTCAACACGGTCATCCGCGCCGATTACGCGCCGATTGTGATCCGGGCGGGAGCCAACATCCAGGACGGGTCGGTGCTGCACAGCGACCCGGGGATGCCGGTAGATATCGGTGAGGGCGCGACCGTGGCACATATGTGCCTGGTACACAGCTGCACCGTGGGTGATGGCGCCCTGATCGGAAATCACGCGACGGTGCTCGACGGCGCATCCATCGGTTCGCGCAGCATGGTGGCCGCGGGTTCGCTGGTGCTCGGCGGCACCCAAATCCCGGAGGACGTGCTGGTCATGGGTTCACCTGCCAAGGTCAAGGGGCCTGTGGCGGGCACTCCGGCGGAGTTCCTGACCAAGGGTGTGCCGGCGGCGTACCAGGCGCTGGGCAAGCGTTACCTGACCGGTTTGGATACCTAACGGCCCTTACGCCGGCCCCGATGTCTTGGTCAGCTGCAGGCATTCGGGGACATATGAACACCCGCTGAACACGCGCGTCATCCGTAGCTCCTTGGCCGGGAGCTGCGGCGATCAACACATGACCACGTGATCAGGTTGCCGAGACCCGAACGGGTGTGACCGGGATCTCTGTACGTGCGTCCCACTTTCTCCGGAATTCTTTTTAGGCTTGCCTTACCTAATCGATATCCGAGTAAAGGGGATGGCATGAGGAAGATCCGAGTCGCAGTTATCGGCGCAGGTCCGGCCGGTATCTACGCCGCCGACATCCTCACCAAGGAGTATGAGCAGGCGCAGGTCGATGTGTTCGATCGGCTGCCTGCGCCCTATGGGCTGGTGCGCTACGGTGTCGCCCCCGACCATCCCCGCATCAAGGAGATCATCAAGGCGCTGCGCCGGGTATTCGAACGTGATTCGGGCAGTGTCAGATTTATTGGCAACGTCCATTACGGCACCGATATCAAGCTCTCGGATCTGCGGCGCTTCTATGACGCGGTGATCTTCTCGACCGGTGCGCGCGCCGACCGTGAGCTTGAGATTCCCGGTATCGATCTTCCGGAAAGCTATGGCGCCGCCGACTTCGTCTCCTGGTACGACGGTCATCCCGATGTCCCACGGGACTGGCCGCTGACGGCCAAGAGCGTCGCCGTGCTGGGTGCCGGAAATGTGGCCCTGGACATCGCGCGCATGCTGGCCAAACCCGCCGATGAACAGCTCGGCACCGAGATCCCCGCCAACGTCTATCAGGGCCTGGCGCTCAACCAGGCGACCGACGTGCACGTCTTCGCCCGGCGTGGCCCGGCTCAGATCAAGTTCAGCCCCATGGAGTTCCGCGAGCTGTCACACTCGCCGAGTGTGGACGTCATCGTGCATCCGGAGGGATTCGAGATCGACGAGGGCAGCCAGCAGGCCATCAATTCCAGTAAGGCCACCAAGCTCGTCGTCGACACGATGATGAAGTACCTGGATCAGGAGCCCACCGGAGCCCCGCATCGCATCCACATCCACCTATGCCAGGCGCCCGCGGCGGTGCTGGGAATCGACCGGGTGGAGGCCCTGCGCACCGAGCGCACCGAGCTCGTCGGCGACGGAACTGTCAGGGGCACAGGAGAATACACCGACTGGCCGGTGCAGGCAGTCTACCGCGCGGTCGGGTACATCTCCTCACATCTGGCGGATCTGCCATTCGACCACCATGCCGGAGTTGTGCCCCACGATGCCGGACGGGTGCTCGATATCGACGGAATTCCGGTCGAATCGACCTATGTCACGGGCTGGGTCAAGCGCGGACCCGTGGGATTGATCGGACACACCAAATCCGATGCCGCTGAGACGATTGCCAGCCTGCTTGCAGACCTCCCGGGTATTCAACCCGCCGAAATCTCCGACCCGGATGCGGTTTTCGCGCATCTACAGGGAAGCGGGATTGACTACACCACCTGGGAGGAGTGGGAACGGCTCGATGCTCACGAGGTAGCGCTCGGCGAGGAACAGGGCCGCGAACGCATCAAAGTGGTACCGCGCGAGGAGATGATCAGCGCCGGGCGCCAGGCCTCTTAGCGCGAAGACATAAAGGCCCCGTCGCTGCGAGCGCAGGGGCCTTTATGTGTGTCCGGCGGACTCAGATTTTGCGCGCGGTCCCGGCGACCTTGTCGAATTCCCAATAGGCGCGCAGCACGACGAGCTTGCCCTCGGCGTTGGCCTCGTAGGTGAACACGCCCTCGGCCGTCATCTGATAACCGTTCATCGTGGTGACGATCCGGCCGACGTTGGCCTGATGAGTGCCGCAGTCATAGGTGGCGTCGAAGATGAAATCCAGCTTCTCGGTGGGCGCGATGATGTTGTCCCAGAAGGCTGCGATGGCCTCCTTGCCGCGATGTCCCTTGCCCTCGGGGTCGAACGGCGACGGACCCACCGGATCCTGCACCACACCGTCCTCGGCGAAGTTGTCGACCCAGGCCTGCTTGTCGCGGGCTTCGACGGCTGCGCGGGAACGCTTGCCTGCTTCGTCAGCGAGGCTCATGCCTTACTCTCCCTTCCTTGCGGGTTTGTCCGCCCCGACAACCCACATCGAGTAGTACTGCGAGCCGCCGCCGTAGGCGTGGCCCAATGCCTTCTTCGCGTTCGGTACCTGATGGTCACCGGCCTTGCCCATCACCTGGATGGCGGCCTCGGCGAACCGGATAAGGCCGGAGGCCCCAATCGGGTTCGAGGAGAGCACGCCGCCGGAGGCGTTGACGGGGATCTTGCCGCCGATGGCGGTCTCACCGGCTTGGGTCAGCTTCCAACCCTCACCCTCGGCCGCGAACCCCAGATTCTCCAGCCACATCGGCTCGAACCATGAGAACGGCACGTAGATCTCCGCGGCGTCGATCTCGTCGATCGGGCTGGTGATACCCGCATCGCGCCACAGCGCCGCCGCGGCATCACGTCCGGCTTGCGGGTTCACCCGGTCACGCCCGGTGTAGTCGAGCGGCTCCGTGCGCAGCGCGGTGGCGTGCACCCAGGCGACCGTATGGCCATCGGCGATACGGCGATCGGCAGTCGCTTCGTCTCCCACCACGATTGCGCATGCGCCGTCCGAGGACGGGCAGGTCTCGTCGAAGCGGATCGGATCCCACAGCATCGGGGAGGCCATCACCTTCTCGACGGTGATATCGGGCTGCTGCAGGTGCGCCAGCGGGTTCTTCGCCGCGTTGAGCCGGTCCTTGACCGCGACGATGGCTCCGGTGTCCAGCGGGGCCTTGGAGCGCTCGATATATGCGCGTACATGCGGGGCGAAGTAGCCCCCCGCGCCCGCGCCCACCGGCACCGAGAACGGAACCGGAATCGATAAGGCCCACATGGCATTCGACTCGGACTGCTTCTCCCAGGCCAGCGCGAGAACTCGGCGGTACTTGCCCGACTGCACCAGGCTGGCCGCGACCACGCCAGTGGATCCGCCTACCGACCCGGCGGTGTGCACCCGGATCATCGGCTTTCCGGTCGCGCCGATTGCGTCGGCCATGAAGAGCTCGGGCATCATCACGCCCTCGAAGAAGTCGGGGGCCTTGCCCACGACGACGGCGTCGATATCGTCCCAACTGACGCCCGCATCGACCATCGCTCGATCAATCGCCTCGCGGACAAGGCCGTTCATGGAGACATCGTGGCGCTTGGCGACGTACTTGGTCTGCCCGGTGCCGATGACGGCAGCGAGGTTCTTTGATGCACCCACTAGATCTTCTCCTCTTCGCGCAAGCGGCTCATCGGTCACTTGCCCTCTAGCACAGCGACGAGGTTCTGCTGAAGTACCGGCCCGCTGGTCGCGTGAGCCAGCACCCGCTGCGCCGAACCGTTCCAGATATGTTGTGCGGCAAAGCCGATTCGCTCCAACCCGGCTGAGAACATCGGGTTGGCCACCAGCGCGCCACCCGATGGGTTCACGGTGGTGGAGTCCTTGAGGCCGATGGCCTCGGCGAGGATCAGCTGCTGATGGCTGAACGGCGCGTACAACTCGGCCACCTCGATGGAGCCGGCGTCGCCGCCGGTCGCGGCGGCCGCCGACGCGGCCGTCGACGGAGAGGCTGTCAGATCACGGGCACCGAGGATCGGCGTCTCGATGCGATGCTCGAAACCGGTGATCCATGCGGGGTTTTCGCGCAGCTCGCGGGCCCGGTCGGCCGAAGCCAACACCATGATGGAGGCGCCGTCGGAGATCGGTGCGATGTCGTGTTTGTGCAGCGGATCGACGAAATATTCTCGTGCCAGCAGCTCGTCGACGCTCGATGCCGGGGCCTCGGCGTCCACGCGCGGAGCCCGGCCGAAGGCGGCAAGGGCGACCTGTGCCATCTGCTCCTTGGTCCACTTGCCCGAATCCAGGCCGAGTCGCGCCTGCAGCGCGGCCATGGATACCGAATCGGGCCACAGCGGCGCGACGGTGTACGGATCCGTTTGAAGGGCAAGGACTCTGCGTAGAGTACCGGCGGAGGACTTCCCGAATCCGTAGACGAGCGCGGTCTCGACCTGTCCGGTGAGGATCTTGATGTAGGCCTCGTACAGCGCCCATGCCGCGTCCATTTCCACATGGGATTCGTTGATCGGCGGCACCGCGCCGATCGAGTCGATCGCCGAGATGAAGGAGAAGGCGCGCCCGGCCAGATAGTCGGACGACCCAGAGCACCAGAAACCGATATCCGACTTGGTGATTCCGAGGTCGGCGTAGATCTCCCGGAAACAGGGCACCAGCATCTCGACACCGTTGGTGGTGCCTTCGGTACTGCGAACGTGAGGGGAATGGGCGAAGCCCACAACTGCTACTGCGGGGGCAGCGGAACTCATCAGATCCGGTCCTTGTAGGTCTCGTAGTCGGCGTCGGGTTCACCGGTGGGGCGGAAGTACTGGATGTTGTCGATCCCGTATCCCCACTCCTCCTTGGGTTTCCACACGGCTTCGACCCGCATGCCCATGCGAACGTCCGCCGGGTCGATGTCGTAGACGAGGTGCAGGAATGGGATATCGGCACCGTCGAGCAGTACATAGGCGGCCACATACGGCGGCTTGATGCGCTGTCCGGGGAACGGGATATTGATGATCGCGAAGGTGGTGACAACGCCCTTGTCGGCCACCTGCACGAGGTCGGAGGTGGGCTCACCGGTCAGGGGATCGGCACCACGCGCCGGGAAGTAGACCCGTCCGCCCGCGCCGGTGCGGCCGCCGAGCAGCTTGCCCTCGGCCAGCGCGCGCAGGTAGGCGCTCTCTTCAGGCGAGGTGAGGTGCTGAACATCCAGCCGGATGGGAGTGACCTGCATGGTCACCGGCTCCTGATCCGGTGCGGGGGACGGCACGTCAACCGGCCGATCCCCGAGTGCGAAATAGGCGATATCGGTGATCGCGCCGACGGTCTCGTCGGCCCACACCGCATGCACGCGGGCACCGGTCTCGATCGCGCCGGCTTCTTCCACATTGACGGCGTGCAGCAGCGAGGTATCCGCACCGTCGAGCTTGATGAGTGCCCAGGCGAACGGTCTGGACAGTGGCTGGCCCTCGAGCGGCTCCTGCTGCCACGACCAGGACTGGACCGTGCCGACGCTCGACACCGGCACTACGTCCGTCAGTGGTGCATAGGTCACCGGGTCGTACTCGGCCGCGGGCACGTGAACCCGGCCGTCACTGCCACGGGTGCCGACAATCTGCCGATCGCGCAACGCGGTGAAGAACTTGGAGAGGGTCGGGCCCACCGAACGGGTGTAATCAAAAGACAGTTCGAGGGGGGCTGAAAGGAGCGGCAGCGGAGAGGAGAGCCCGGTTGTGCTGCTTTGGCTGACTGTCACACCTCCGAGTAGAACAAGTTCTAGTTTTTTTCGCAAGGGCGGTGGTCGCGGCATATCCGGCCGGTTACAGTCGGGCCATGAAATTCGGATTGCAGCTGGGGTACTGGTCGGCCTCCCCGCCGGACAATGCGCCTGAACTGGTGGCCGCCGCCGAGGAAGGTGGATTCGATGCCGTCTTCACTGCCGAGGCCTGGGGTTCTGACGCGTACACGCCGCTGGCCTGGTGGGGATCGGACACCAGCCGTATCCGGTTGGGCACCTCGGTGATTCAGCTTTCGGCGCGAACACCGACGGCGTGCGCCATGGCGGCCCTGACGCTGGATCATCTCTCCGGAGGCCGCCACATCCTTGGGCTGGGCGTATCGGGGCCCCAGGTGGTGGAGGGCTGGTACGGGCAGCCATTCCCCAAACCCCTGGCTCGCACTCGCGAGTACATCGACATCATCAGGCAGGTGCTGGCCCGTGAGGCGCCCGTGCGCAGCGACGGCCCGCACTATCCGCTGCCGCTGACCGGGGATATGGCCACCGGGCTGGGTAAGCCCCTCAAGCCGATCGTGCACCCGCTGCGTTCTGAT
Source organism: Mycobacterium sp. NGS15 (assembly GCF_059813245.1). NCBI lineage: Bacteria > Bacillati > Actinomycetota > Actinomycetes > Mycobacteriales > Mycobacteriaceae > Mycobacterium > Mycobacterium sp. NGS15. The sequence continues at coordinate 805,109 of NZ_JCALEF010000001.1, forward strand.
ATCCCCATCTTCCTCGGGGCAGAGGGCCCCAAGAACGTCGCGTTGACCGCTGAGATCGCTGACGGCTGGCTGCCCATGTTCTACGCGCCGCGACTCGCCGACATGTACAACGAATGGCTCGACGAGGGCTTCGCGCGTCCCGGCGCCCGGCGTAGCCGCCAGGATTTCGAGATTGCCGCCACCGCACAGGTCATCGTCACCGACGATCGCCGCTCGGTACTCGATCAACTGAAGCCGTTCTCCGCCTTGTACATCGGAGGCATGGGCGCGGTGGAACTGAATTTTCATGCCGAGGTGTATCGGCGCATGGGTTACGGCGATGTGGTTGACGAGGTCACCGAGCTGTTCCGGACCAATCGCAAGGACAAAGCGGCCGAAGCGATTCCGGACGAGCTGGTACTCGACACCACGATCGTCGGAACCGAGGCCGAGGTGTGCGAGCAGATCAAGGCATGGGAGGCCGCCGGGGTCACCATGCTGGTGGTCGGCTGCCGTAGCGTCGAACACATCAAGCAACTGTCGGCGCTGACCTAACCCAGCTAGCGTTCGATCTCGCGGAAGTCGAGCATCGCGTTGACGGTGTCGACGGCCTCGTTCAGCGCAGCGACCCGCATCCCCAGAGTTGGCGCCGCCAGCACGGCATATCGGTCGGCCTGACCCATCGGTACGCGAGATGCCAATGCGTACAACCGTTTCTCTGCGCCGCTCGGCAGCCCGGTGGCGATCGACCAACGGCGGGGAAGTCGGACCCGCTGCGCGGTCGCCACGCGTCGCAGCAGGTTCTCGATACGTGCTTGCACCTCGTTGAGGGCGTTCAACGGCAGCACCCGATCGTCGAGTTCGTCGGGCCAGGGTTCGGTCTCGGCGCGCGGATAGGGATCGTCATCGAGCCACCGGGTGATTCGGATCCGATGTGCGCCCTCGCAGCGCAACGCGAAGCGCTCCGCTCCGAGTGATTCGCAGTCGAGGACGCGGGCCGCTGTCCCGACGTCATACCGGATATCTCCGCCACCGACTTCCTGGCCACGGGCGATCAGAACGACACCGAAGGTGTGGTCGGCCGCCATGCCTGTTGGTCTTCGCGCAAGCGGCTCATCCATTACGTCGCGGACCAGGGCGACATAGCGCGGCTCGAAGATGCGCAGCGGTAGGGGCTCACCGGGCAGCAGTACCGACTGCAGCGGGAACATGGGCGTCACCCGCCCACACTATGCGTGTTGTCTTATGTCCCGGTGAAGTTGGGGGCGCGCTTCTCGGCGAAGGCGCGTGGGCCCTCTTTGGCGTCGTTACTGGTGAACACGCCGATGCCCACCTTGGTATCGGCCTTGAACGCCTCGTTCTCGTGCAGGCCCTCCGAATCACGGATCGTCTTGAGCACGGCCTGAACGGCGACAGGTCCATTCGCCGCGATCATCGCCGCCAGCTCCAGGGCCTTCTCCAGCGCCTGCCCGTCGGGGACCACATGCCCGATGAGTCCGATTTCCTTGGCCTCGGGAGCCTTGATGTGCCGTCCGGTCAGCAGAATGTCGGCGGCGACGGTGTACGGGATCTGGCGGGGGAGGCGTACTGCCGATCCGCCCATCGGATACAGGCTCCACTTGACCTCGGAGACACCGAATTTGGCACTCTCGCCGGCGACGCGGATATCCGTGGCCTGCAGAATTTCGGTACCGCCGGCGATTGCCGGTCCCTCCACCGCGGCGATCAATGGTTTGGTCAGGCGGCGGCCCTTGAGAAGCCCGGGGATGACCGAGGGGTCGTAGCTGCCGTCGGAGAATTGATCACCCGGGGCACGCTTGTTCATGGCCTTGAGGTCGGCTCCGGCACAGAAGTACCCGCCGGCGCCGGTCAGGATGCAGACCCGAACCTCGGGATCGTTGTCGACGCGGTCCCAGGCCTGGGTCATGATCTCCAGCATTTCCCCGGAGAGGGCGTTGCGTGCATGCGGACGGTTCATCGTCACGATCAGCACGTGGTCGCGTAACTCCACCAGAGCATGGGGTGCGTCCTGCTCGGTCACTGTCTCGGTCATGGTCTTTCCTCCGTGTTTCCGTCCAAGAGGAACCCCTGCAACGGGGCCGGGGCTTGTCTAAAAATGTAACACGTTCTAATTTATGGACATGGCCCTTAACATTGCCGACCTCATAGAGCATTCAGTCGACACTATGCCCGATCGTGTTGCCATCATTTCTGGCGATCGAAAGCTGACATATGCCGAGCTTGAAGAGCAGTCCAATCGGTTGGGGCACTACCTGCAGAGCCAGGGCGTAGGCCCGGGCGACAAGGTGGGCCTTTACTGCCGGAACGGTATCGAGATCGTCGTGGCGCTCACGGCCATCGTCAAGATCCGCGCGATCTCGGTCAACGTGAACTACCGGTACGTCGAAGCCGAGTTGCACTACCTGTTCGAGAACTCCGACATGGTTGCTCTCGTGCACGAGCGTCGCTACAGCGACAAGGTTGCGAACGTCCTGCCCAGCACGACGAACGTCAAGACCGTGATCGTCGTAGAAGACGGGGGCGACGGCGCGGGCGTGGACTTCCGCAGTTACGGCGGTGTCGCGTTCGCGGATGCCCTCGCGCAGGGATCCCCGGAGCGCGATTTCGGGGAGCGCAGCCCCGATGACATCTTCCTGATCTACACCGGGGGCACCACCGGCTTCCCCAAGGGCGTGATGTGGCGCCACGAGGACATCTACCGCTCGCTGTTCGGCGGCATCAACTACGTCACCGGTGAGTACATCGAGGGTGAGTGGGACCTAGCCAAGCAGGGTGCGGAGGCCGCACCATTCATTGGTTTCCCGATTCCGCCCATGATCCACGGTGCTACCCAGGCGGCGACCTTCATGGCCCTGTTCCAGGGACGGACCACGGTGCTCGCGCCCGAGTTCAACCCCGAAGAGGTGTGGGAACTCATCGAGAAGCACAAGATCAACATGTTGTTCTTCGCCGGGGATGCCATTGGCCGGCCGCTCATCGACGCACTGGACACCGAGACGGGCCGCGCACGCGATCTGTCTTCGCTGTGGGTGTTGGCCAGCAGTGCCGCATTGTTCTCGCAGACGGTCAAGGAGCGCTACCTCGAGTTGCTGCCCAACCGGGTGATCACCGATGCGATCGGCGCATCCGAGACCGGCACCGGTGGCCTGTCCACCGTCACCAAGGGGCAGATGCACCCCGGTGGTCCAACTGTCAAAATAAGCTCCACCACAACGGTTCTCGATGAGGATGGCAACCCGATTCAGCCTGGTTCCGGGGTGCGCGGCCTCATCGCCAAGAGTGGCCACATTCCGGTCGGATATTTCAAGGACGAGAAGAAGACCGCCGAGACGTTCAAGACGTTCAACGGCGTGCGGTATGCGATCCCGGGCGACTGGGCCACCGTCGAAGCCGATGGCACCGTCACGATGCTGGGCCGCGGATCGGTGTCGATCAACACCGGCGGCGAGAAGGTGTTTCCCGAGGAGGTCGAGAGCGTCCTGAAGGGACACCCCGCCGTGTTCGACGCGGTTGTAGTCGGTGTGCCCGACGAGAAGTGGGGCCAGCATGTGGGCGCCGTGATCGCCGTGCGCGACGGTGTGGAGCTCACCTTCGAGGAGCTGGACAACCACGCGCGCAAGGAGATCGCCGGATACAAGGTGCCACGCAGTGTCTGGATTGTGGACACCGTCAAGCGCAACCCCGCGGGCAAGGCCGACTACCGCTGGGCCAAGGAGACTTCCGAAGGCAGGCTTGCCGATCTTGTGAACACCAAGCACGTCAACACGGGAGCCTGAGCCATGTCTGACGGTCTTCGCGCAAGCGGCTCATCCATGCACACCGATCTGTGCGAGCGGTTTGGAATCCGTTACCCCATATTCGGTTTCACACCGTCAGAGAAGGTTGCCGCCGCCATCAGCCGCGCGGGCGGCATGGGCGTGCTCGGTTGTGTCCGCTTCAACGATCCCGACGAGTTGGACGCGGTTCTGAACTGGATGGACCAGAACACGGACGGCAAGCCGTACGGTGTCGACATCGTGATGCCGGCCAAGGTGCCCACCGAGGGCACCGCGCTGGATATCGACAAGCTGATTCCGCAGGGACACAAGGACTTCGTGGAGAAGACGCTTGCCGACCTAGGTGTGCCGCCGCTGCCAGGCGAACGCGAGTCGGCCGGCGTATTGGGCTGGCTGCATTCGGTGGCACGCTCGCATGTGGAGGTGGCGCTCAAACATCCGATCAAACTGATCGCCAACGCACTTGGCTCGCCACCGAAGGATGTCATCGACCAGGCGCATGAGCATGGTGTGCCGGTCGCAGCGCTGGCAGGTAAGGCCGAACACGCCAAGAGGCATGTCGAAAACGGCGTCGATATCGTTGTGGCCCAGGGCTATGAGGCAGGTGGGCACACCGGTGATGTGGCATCCATGGTGCTCTGGCCGGAGATCGTGGACGCGCTTGGCGGCAGCGCCCCGGTGCTGGCGGCCGGCGGCATCGGCAGTGGCAGGCAGGCCGCCGCGGCCCTGGCGCTGGGTGCCTCGGGTGTATGGACCGGCTCGATCTGGCTGACCGCGGCCGAGTACGACCTCGGAACCGTGACTGCCGGCGGCGATTCCGTGGTGCAGCAGGCGCTGCTGAAGGCGACCTCCAGTGACACCGTGCGCACACGCATCTACACCGGGAAACCCGCGCGGCTCTTGAAGACCAAATGGACGCAGGCCTGGGATGCCGAGGACGCGCCGACGCCACTGCCGATGCCGCTGCAGAACATTCTCGTCAGCGGCGCACACGAGCGGATGAATCGTGCGCACGACCCGGAGACGGTCTGCTTCCCGGCGGGACAGATCGTGGGACGGATGAACGAGATTCGGCCCACCGCAGAGATCGTCGCCGATCTGGTGGCAGGTTTCGAGAGCACGGTCGACAGGCTGAACCAGATCCGCGGTTAGGGATTCGCACCGTTCCCGAACGCTCGAGTCTGCGTTTCACGACGGAAATTGGCACAAAACCGCCGTGAAACGCAGACTCGGCGGCCCTGTGGGGTGCTAGCGGACGTAGGTGCCGTCGGCCAATGCCCACAGCGGGTCGCTGGTCTCCAGGGCCTCCGCGGACAGTTGTCGCTTGATCACCTTGAAGGTCGCGGTACGTGGCAGATTCTGGCTCACCCTGATAAATGAGGGCCATTGTTTGGGGCCGAGATCTTCTTGGGCGAGCAGGAATTCGCCGAGTTCGGACGCATCGAATCCATTGCGTACCACCAGCGCTGCCATCACCCGGTCGCCTACGGTGGGGTCGGGGATGCCGTAGACGGCGGCCTCGGTGATATCCGGGTGACGCAGCAGCACCCGCTCGATGGGAGCAGTGCCGAGGTTCTCGCCGTCGACACGCAGCCAATCGCCCAGGCGCCCGGCGAAGTACACGTATCCGTTCTCGTCGGCATAACCGAGGTCACCGCTGCGGTACTTGCCACCCACCATGCGTTCGGCATCGGCCTCGGGATTCTTGTAGTAACCGGTGAACCGGCCGGGGCCGGCGATGTTCACCAGCTCGCCGGTTGCCTCCGCGGCATTGACCACCTTACCGCTGGCATCGAAAACTGCAGGGGGGCAAGGCTCTCCGGTCTGGATGTCCAGGATGCGGACGTCGGCAGGCAGTGGCCCGATTGCCCCCGGTGGCGTACCCGGAGCCCACCCCAGGGCGATACCACCCTCTGTCGAGCCGAATCCGTCGACGACGAATGCGCCGAACCGTTTCGCGAATCGATCGATATCGCCGGCGGCGGCCTCGTTGCCGTACATGATCTTCAACGGGTTCTCGGCATCGTCGGGCTGTTCCGGTGTCGCCAGCACATACGACATGGGCTTGCCGACGTAGTTCGCATACGTTGCCCCGTACGTGCGGACGTCGTCGAGGAAACCCGATGCGGAGAACTTGCGCCGCAGTGCGATTGAGGCACCCGCCGCGACAGCCACCGACCACCCGGCCAACACCGCATTGGAATGGAACATCGGCATCGAGAGGTAGCAGACGTCCGTGGGGCCGAGACCGAACCGTGACGACAGCATGATTCCGGCAGAGGCCACCTTGGCGTGGGTGATCTGGACGGCCTTGGGATCCCCACTCGTGCCCGAGGTGAAGATGAGCATAAACAGGTCGTCGGGACGCACGGCCGCGATCTCGATCATCGGATGTTGTGGCTCGGCAACGGTATCGGACTCATCCGTGATGACGAACTGGCAGTCGGCGAGCTCGATATCGCGCTGCAATGCCGATCCGCGTCGTGTTGAGTTCAGGCCCACCAGCACCAGACCACCCAATGCGGCCGCGGAAAGCAGGCGCGCGAACCCCGGTGTGTTTTCCAGGATCACACCGATATGCGGCGGCCTCGAGGGATTCAGGCGTGCACGCAATACCGAAGCCAGACGGCGACTTTCAACCACATGATCACGCCAGGAGGTAAACGATCCTTCGAAGTGCAGCCCCCGGTCCTCGACATCGGCCAGGCTCGCCAGCAGCTGAGTGACCGTTGCGTCTTCCGGGGTAGTACTCACCACTCGATACTAGGCAGGTGTGTCGGCAAGCTCGCGGCCGATGCGGCGCAACTGCTCCGTCGCGCTGCCCGAGGCGAATTCGCCCCGTTTGGCGGCCAGGAAGTAACGGTGCACCGGGTGGTCCTCGTCGATGCCAACTCCGCCGTGCACGTGCACCGCGGTGTGCGCGACACGATGCCCCGCGTCCGCGGCCCAGAACTTCGCCGTCGCCACGTCGATATCGGCAGGCAAGTCTTCCGACACCCGCCACGCGGCCTGCCACAGCGTCAGGCGCAGACCCTTGACGTCGATATACCCGTCGGCCAGCCGCTGCGCCACCGCCTGGAAGCCGCCGATCGGCTTGCCGAACTGCTCGCGGGTACGCGCATAGTCGGCGGTCAGCTCCAGGGCCCGCTCCAGGACTCCGAGCTGGTAAGCGCTGTGGCCCAGGGATTCCCGCAGGCGCAGCCACTGGACCACTTCGATGCCTCCGACCTTGCGGTCGGCCGGAACGGGGACCTCGGACAAGATGAGCTCCGCGGAGCTGTCCTTACCCGTGGTGCGCAACGCCTCCTGGGTGACGCCGGCGTCGTCGGCGGCCACCAGAAACACCGCGGTACCGGTCTCGGTCTCGGCCGGCACCAGGTACGCGTCGGCCTCCACGCCATACGGCACCAGGACGCGATTGCCGGTGAGCACGTAACCGGCTCCCGGCGATGACAGCGTGCGGGCGACCACCGGACCTTCGCCCGGTTCACCGTCCAGCGCGATGGTCAGCACCTTCTTGCCGGCCACAGCGGGTGCGGCCCAATCATTCTGCAGCGCTTCGGAACCGAATGCGGCGAGCGCCCCGGCTGCTAGCACCACCGACTCGAGGTACGGCACCGCCGCGAGTTCACGGCCTAGTTCCACAAGAATCGAGGACTGTTCCAGCACGCCGAAACCGCCGCCGCCCAACGACTCCGGTGCCGCCGTGGACAGAATGTCGGCCTCGGTCAACTTGGTCCACAGCTGCCAGTCGAACCGGCTGTCCTGCTTGTCGAGTTCCTTCTGACGGTCCGGCGTGCTGACCGCCGACGCGATAGTGCGGGTCAGGCCGGCCAGATCGGTCTGTGCCTCGGTAAGGGAGAAATCCATGGTCTTGTATGTCCTTCTCTAGCGTGTCGCCGCGGGCTGGCCGAGGGCGGTCATCGCGATGATGTCGCGTTGAACCTCGTTGGTACCGCCGCCGAATGTGAGGATCAAGCAAGCCCGGTGCATCCGCTCGACGCGGCCGCGCAGCTGTGCGCCCGGGGAGTCTTGACGCAGCGTTGCCGCGGTCCCAAGAACCTCCATGAGAAGGCGATACGCCTCGGTGGCCAACTCGGTGCCGAAGACCTTGGTGGCGGAGGCGTCGGCGGGGGAGGGAGCGGCGTCGGTGTCGGAGGCCAGTTCCCAGTTGATGAGCTTGAGGTATTCGACCTTGGCGTGCACCCGCGCCAGGTTCAGCTGCACCCATTCCGAGTCGATGATCCGGGCCGACCGATCCCCGCCGGGAATTTTGGTGTTCTGGGCCCACTCGCGCACCTCGCGCAGCGCCGTGATGATCGGCGCCGATGAAACTAACGCCACCCGCTCATGGTTCAGCTGATTGGTCACCAGCTTCCACCCCGCGTTCTCCTCACCGACCCGGCTCGTGACCGGTACACGCACATCCTGGTAATAGGTGGCGCTGGTGCCGGGGCCGGCCATGGTGCGGACCTTGGTGTACGAGAAGCCCTCGGCCGTGGTGGGCACGATGAGCATCGAGATGCCGCGGTGCTTCTTCACCTCGGTGTTGGTACGCACCGCCAGCCAGATGTAGTCGGCATACTCGATGAGGCTGGTCCACATCTTTTGGCCGTTGACGATGTAGTCATCGCCGTCACGGACGGCCGAAGTGCGCAGCGAGGCAAGGTCGGTGCCGGCTCCCGGCTCGGAGTAACCGATGGAGAAGTGCAGCTTGCCCGCGGCGATCTTCGGCAGGAAGAACTTCTTCTGCTCGTCGGTGCCGAAATGCATGATCGTCGGCGCGACGCTGTTGATTGTCAGGAACGGCACCGGGGCGCCGGCGATCGCGGCCTCGTCGGTGAAGATCAGCTGATCCATCACCGAACGGTCCTGGCCGCCAAACTCCTTGGGCCAGCCCAGGGCGAGCCAGCCATCGGCACCCATCTGCTCGACGGTCTCGCGGTAGACGTTGCCGCTGCCGTACTCGCCTTGATTCGACGCGAGGGCCTCGCGTCGCTCCGGTGTCAGCAGTTTGTCGAAGTACGCGCGTAGCTCACGGCGCAGCTCTTCCTGTTCGGGCGTGTAGGCGATATGCATGTGTGTTCCTTCTGCTGCCCGTCGGCTGTCGTGGCCCTCAGGTGCGACCCACGTTGACACAAGAGTTGTAACACGTTCTAGTCTAGGGAGTCCAGACGCGACGCCACGGCACAAATTCAGCCCAGAAATCCTGGCGTCACCAGGGTTGTGTCGTGGGTCACGTGTCGTAGTCTGGCGATACAGCCCATAGATGTACGGCTCGGCTCTCTGAGCTTTGAGGCGTCACACAGCGCCGGAAAGAGGTTTCCAATGCGTGTTGGTGTAGTTCCTGACCGTTGCGAAGGCAACTTGGTATGTCTCGGGATCGCTCCGGAGGTGTTCGACGTCGATGACGACGACTATGTAGTCATCCTGCAAGAGGAAGTACCGGCCGGTCAGGAAGATCTGGTCGAGCAGGCGATCGCGGAGTGCCCGCGCGCCGCATTGATTCGCAAAGACTAGAGGCATTCGTAAATCACCGGCCCGCCCGCGCTCGACTGAGCGGAGCCGGCGCGATGGGGTGCGTCGAAAGCATGGGACTGAAGGGAAATTTGTATATGAGCGCGATTGCTGATGCCGACCTGAGTGGCCGCGTCGCCATTGTCACCGGAGCCGCCGCGGGACTCGGCCGCGCCGAGGCGATCGGCTTGGCCCGGTCGGGGGCGACCGTCGTCGTCAACGACATCGCGCCCGCCCTGGAGCGCAGCGATGTGCTCGATGAGATCGCTGCGGTGGGATCCAAGGGTGTGACCGTCGCCGGTGACATCGGTGAGCGCGCGACTGCCGATGAGCTGATTTCCACCGCTGAATCGCTCGGCGGTCTGCATGTCGTGGTCAACAACGCGGGTATCACGCGCGACCGGATGCTCTTCAACATGTCGGACGAGGAATTCGACGCCGTCATCCACGTGCACCTGCGCGGCCACTTCCTGCTGACTCGTAACGCGGCCACCTACTGGCGCGGTGCGTCGAAAGCCGCGGGCGCACCGGTGTACGGCCGCCTCATCAATACGTCGTCTGAAGCCGGCCTGCTGGGGCCGGAGGGGCAGGCCAACTACGGCGCCGCCAAGGCCGGCATCACCGCGCTGACGTTGTCGGCCTCGCGAGCTCTGGGCCGCTACGGGGTGCGGGCCAATGCCATCGCCCCACGCGCTCGTACGGCGATGACCGCGGACGTCTTCGGCGACGCACCCGAGGACTCGATCGACCCTCTCTCCCCGGAACATGTCGTGACTTTGGTGCGCTACCTGGCCTCGCCCGCGGCGGAGGCGGTGAACGGTCAACTGTTCATCGTGTACGGACCGACCGTTACCTTGTTGGCGGCGCCTACTGTAGAGGCGAAGTTCACTGCGGATTCCGGTGCTTGGGATCCGTCGGCTCTCAATTCGGCCCTTGCTGATTTCTTTGCTGGACACGACCCCAAGCGCACGTTTTCCGCGATCGCACTGATGGCCGAAGATTAAGCAACGCCGAGGTTGGCGGTGCGATCCTAAATAGAACCCGTTCTATTTATCGCATCAAAATCCCAGGACAAAGTGGACGCGGCGTGCGATTTGCCTGCCCGTGCATGAATTGACACTAAGAATTTTTTCTCGTTAATATGATGCGCCTCACAGCGTGGTAGGTACACGTCGATCGTTAACCGGATCATGGGGGCGGGTCTCCGGCAGTACCGGGATGTGTGAGACAGGAGCAAAGGTTGAAGCAGCAGCTCGCGGCGCCGGCGCGCGCCGTCGGCGGCTTCGTCTCCATGTCGTTGGCCACGTTCCGTAACATGTTCCGCCGCCCGTTCCAGGGGCAGGAATTCCTGGATCAGACATGGTTCATCGCGCGGGTCTCGTTGCTGCCGACGCTCCTGGTCGCCGTCCCGTTCACGGTCCTGGTCGCCTTCACCCTCAACATCTTGCTGCGCGAGATCGGTGCGGCGGACCTGTCCGGAGCAGCGACGGCCTTCGGCACGGTGACGCAGCTCGGGCCCGTGGTCACGGTGCTCGTCGTCGCAGGCGCAGGGGCCACGGCGATCTGCGCCGACCTGGGTGCCCGCACCATCCGCGAGGAAATCGACGCGATGCAGGTGCTGGGCATCGACCCGATTCAGCGGCTCGTGGTGCCGCGGGTGCTGGCGTCGACGTTTGTGGCGCTGCTGCTGAACGGCCTCGTATGCGCCATCGGCATGGTCGGCGGCTACGTATTCTCGGTCTTCCTGCAAGGTGTCAACCCGGGTGCCTTTATCAACGGTCTGACGGTGCTCACCGGCCTCGGCGAGCTGATGATTTCGGAGATCAAGGCCTTCCTGTTCGGCGTCTTCGCCGGTCTTGTCGGCTGTTATCGCGGGCTCACCGTCAAGGGCGGCCCCAAGGGTGTCGGCGATGCGGTCAATGAAACCGTCGTCTACGCCTTCATTTGTTTGTTCGTCATCAACGTGGTCATGACGGCCATCGGTGTGCGGGTCCTGGTGAAACACTAGTGGCCGGACCTTATCTTTCGACGCACACAGTGACCTCCTATACCGTTCGGTATATGCGTGGTCTGGGACGCTCGTTCGACAAATTCGGCGAGCAGGCACTTTTCTACGCGCAGTCGCTGAGCTACATCCCTGCGGCGCTGACGAAGTACCGCAAGGAAACCATCCGGGTGCTCGCCGAGATCACCATGGGCACGGGTGCCCTGGTGATGATCGGGGGCACGGTCGGTGTCGCCGTCTTTCTCACCCTGGCCTCCGGAGGCGTCATCGCGGTGCAGGGCTACTCCTCGCTGGGCAATATCGGTATCGAGGCGCTCACCGGCTTCCTGTCCGCATTCCTGAACGTGCGCATCATCGCGCCGGTGGTGGCGGGCATCGCGATGGCGGCGACGATCGGCGCCGGGACGACCGCCCAGCTCGGCGCGATGCGGGTCTCGGAGGAGATCGACGCACTGGAAACCATGGCGGTTCACGCGGTTTCGTATCTGGTGTCCACCCGCTTGGTGGCCGGGCTGATCGCCATCGTCCCGCTGTATTCGCTGTCGGTGCTGGCAGCGTTCTTCGCGTCGCGCGCCACCACGGTGATGATCAACGGCCAGTCCCCGGGCGTATATGACCACTACTTCAACACCTTCTTGGTGCCCACCGATCTGCTGTGGTCGTTCTTGCAGGCGATCGTCATGTCGGTGGTCGTGATGCTCGTGCACACCAATTACGGATTCAATGCCTCCGGCGGCCCGGTGGGTGTGGGGGTCGCGGTCGGCCAGGCCGTACGTACCTCCCTCATCGTGGTTGTGCTTGTCACCCTGTTCATCTCACTTGCCGTCTACGGCGGGTCCGGCAACTTCAATCTCTCGGGCTAGGAACCACATGTCAGGAGACTCGTCGCGCCGGTCCGTCCGGCTAGCCGGCACGGTGCTTGCCGCCGTGTTGGTGGCGCTGACTGTGCTGACCTACCTGGCGTACAACGACGCCTTCGCCGACACCAAGCACATCACCGTCGTCTCGCCCCGTGCGGGCCTGGTGATGGAAGAGGGTGGCAAGGTCAAGTTCCATGGACTGCAGATCGGCAAGGTCAAGTCGATCTCCTATGCCAACGAACAGGCCAAGCTGGAGCTCGCGGTCAATGCCGGGGACCTGCGGCTGATTCCGTCCAATGCCACGGTCCGCATCGCGGGGACTACCGTCTTCGGCGCGAAGTCGGTGGAATTTCTTGCCCCGCAACAGCCGTCGGGATCGTCGCTGAGGCCGGGGGCGACGGTGACCGCCGAGGCGGTGGCCCTGGAAGTCAACACAGTGTTCGAGAACCTGACCCGACTGCTCGGCAGGTTGGACCCGGTGAGCCTCAACGCCACGTTCACTGCCCTCGGCGAAGGCCTTCGCGGAAACGGCGACAATTTCGGGCAGGGCCTCGTCGAGCTCGACCAGTACCTGGATCAACTGAATCCCAAACTTCCTACCCTGCAACAGGATTTCCGGAAGGCTGGGCAGGTGGGCCAGATCTATGGCGATGCCGCGCCCAATATTGTGCGCATCCTCGACAATCTGCCGACGCTGAGCCGCACCATCGTGGATCAACAGCAGGATCTCAAGGCCACGCTCCTCGCGGCAATTGGGCTGGGTAACAACGGATATGAAACCTTGGCCCCTGCCGAGAAGGACCTCACCGCAGCGCTGCAACGGTTGCGCGCCCCCGCCACGCTGCTCGGTCGATACTCGCCGGAGATTCCATGCACGTTGCAGGCGATCTCGAAGGCTTTGGTGACTTTCACCCCGCTCATCGGCGGTGTGCGGCCCGGCCTATTTCTGAGTAACAGCTTTCCGCTCGGCGCGCCGGTGTACACCTATCCGGACAGCCTGCCCATCGTGAACGGATCCGGCGGCCCCAACTGTCGTGGCCTGCCGAATATTCCTACGAAGGCGCAAAATGGGTCGTGGTACCGATCGCCCTTCCTGGTGACCGACAACGCGTACATCCCGTACAAGCCGTTGGAGGAGCTGCAAGTCAACGCTCCCGACACTCTGCAGTATCTCTACAACGGCGCCTTCGCGAAGCGAAGTGAGTTCTAACTATGAAGACAGGGACGCGGCTCAAAGTTATCGTCTTCACCGTGGTGATGCTGCTGGTGGCGGCGGGACTGATCATCACCTTCGGTGAGTTCCGATTCGGTTCTGGTAAGCGGTATCACGCCATCTTTACCACGGCATCCGACTTGCGGTCCGGTCAAAAAGTCCGCATTGCCGGCGTGCCGGTCGGTCGTGTCAAGGGCGTATCGCTCAATCCGGACAACACTGTCGAGGTCACCTTCGATGTCGATTCGAAGTATCAGCTCTACAGCTCCAGCCGGGCGATCGTCAGATACGAGAACTTGGTCGGTGACCGGTATCTGGAGATCTCGTCGGGCCCCGGAGAGCTGCGCAAGCTGCCCGACGGAGGAACGCTGGATAAGGAGCACACCCAGCCCGCTCTCGATCTGGATGCACTGCTCGGCGGTCTTCGGCCCGTACTCAAGGGATTCGACGCCGCGAAGGTCAACGAGATCAGCAACGCGTTCATCCAGATCCTGCAGGGACAAGGGGGAACGCTTTCCCAGTTGCTCGGCGACACATCCTCATTCACCTCAGAGTTGGCCGAACGCGATCAGCTGATCGGGGACGTGATCAATCACCTCAACGACGTGATGGGCACCCTCGACTCGAAGAGCAGCCAGTTCTCATCGAGCGTCGACCAGCTGCAGCAGCTTGTCTCCGGATTGGCGCAACAGCGTGATGTGGTCGCCGGAGCGTTACCACCGCTCGCCTCTACGGCCTCATCACTGGAATCGGTGCTCCAGGACACTCGCCCGTATGTCAAGGGCACTATCGAGCAGACGCGCCAGCTGGCAACCCGGATGGACGAGCGTAAGGCCGACATCAATGTCGTCGTGGAGAACCTGGCCGAGAACTATCTGCGGCTCAACGCTCTTGGTGCCTATGGATCGTTCTTCAACATCTATTACTGCTCCATCCGGATCAAGGTCAACGGACCCGTCGGAACCGACTGGTTGATCCCGTTTGGTGGACCGCCGGACCCATCGAAGGGCAGGTGTGCCTTCAAAAATGAGTGACATGGCAAGCAGTACAGAGAAAGATCTGGTACGTACCGGAATCTTCGGCATCGCCGTGGTGGCGATGCTGGTGTTGGTGGCATTCGGCTACACGGGTCTGCCGTTCTGGCCGCAGGGCCGGCAGTACACCGGATTCTTCGCGGACTCCGGAGGCCTGGAGCCGGGCAGCAACGTCTTCGTTTCGGGCATCAAGGTAGGCCAGGTCAAGGATGTGTCCTTGGCGGGCAACAAGGTTCGCGTGGACTTCACCGTGGATCGCTCGATCCGCCTGGGTGACCAGTCGCTGGCCGCAATCAGGACCACCACCGTGTTGGGTGAGAAATCGCTGTCGGTGACGCCGTCCGGATCGGGTCGTATCACCGAAATTCCATTGGGCCGCACCAGAACTCCGTACACGCTCAACAGTGCACTGAGCGATCTGGGCGCATCGGCGGGCGGGATAGACAAGGCGCAGCTTGACCAGTCGCTGCAAGTAATCACCGACGCAATGCGTGATGCCACCCCGCAACTGCGCGGCGCCCTGGACGGAGTCGCCTCGCTCTCACGCACGCTGAACGACCGCGATGCCGCGCTCGAACAGCTGTTGAACCGGGCCAAGTCGGTGAGTGGGATTCTCTCCGAGCGTGCCGGGCAGGTGAACAAGCTTGTCACCGATGGCAATCAACTGTTTGCCGCGCTCGACGAGCGGCGCCTGGCCATCAGCGAGCTGATCAATCGTGTGCAGGGTCTCTCGCAGCAGATCAGTGGATTCGTGGCCGACAACCGCCAAGAGTTCCGGCCCACCATGGAGAAACTGAACCTCGTGCTCGACGATCTATTGGACCGAAAGGCGCATATCAGTGAGGCGCTCAAGCGTCTACCCGGATACGGCACCGCCCTCGGCGAGGTGGTGTCCTCGGGACCGGGCTTCCACGTCAACGTCTACGGCTTCCCGCCCGCGACACTGACCGCCGTCATGTTCGATACCTACTTCCAGCCCGGCAAGCTGCCCGCCAGCCTCTCGGACTACCTGAACGGTCTGATCGGCGAACGCCAAGTCATGAGGCCGAAATCGCCATGACAACACACATGACCACACAATCGAATCGCTTCAAACCCTGGATCCAGAAGAGTGTCTACGCGATGCTCGCCGTGGCACTTGTGGGTGGCTTGCTGTACTGGGTGTGGCCCAGCCGCGGAACCTACAAGATTGTCGGACATTTCGCGTCGGCCGTCGGTTTGTACCCGGGTGATGACGTACGGATTCTCGGGGTGAAGGCCGGGCGCATCAGCGCCGTCGAGCCCCGCGAGGGTGACGTCAAGGTCACCATGGAGCTCCCGGACAAGTTCAAAGTGCCCGAGGGTGCGCAGGCAATCATCATGGCTCCGAATCTGGTGACCGCCAGATTCGTTCAGCTGACCCCGGCGTACACCGAGGGGCAGGCCCTTGCCGACGGTGCCTCGTTGGGGCTGGACAAGACCGCCATTCCGATCGAATGGGACGAGGTCAAGACCGAGCTGGCCAAGCTCAGCGACAGCTTGGGACCGCAAGGTGAATCCAAGGGGCCGGTAAGCGATTTCATCAACCAGGCGGCAAGCACCTTCGACGGTAATGGCGACTCGTTCCGGCGCGCGGTGCGCGAGCTGTCGCAAGCGGCGGGGCGTCTCGGCGACTCGCGCACGGATCTGTTCGGCACCATCAAAAACCTGCAGGTGCTGGTGGACGCGTTGGCGAATTCCAATGAGCAGATCGTGCAGTTCAGCACGCACCTAGCCTCGGTGTCGAAGGTACTGGCAGCCAGCACCGAGAACCTCGGCGCCACCCTGGGCGCACTCAATCAGGCACTCACCGATGTACGGGGTTTCCTGGGAGACACCAACTCTGCGCTCGTTGATTCGGTGAACAAGCTGAGTGACTTCGTGAAGATCTTCTCCGACCAGAGCGATGACGTCGAACAGATCCTGCACGTCGCGCCCAACGGTCTGGCCAACTTCTACAACATCTACAACCCCGCGGCAGGCACGTTGAACGGCATGCTCTCGATTCCGAACCTGGCCAACCCGGTGCAGTTCATCTGCGGTGGTGTGTTCGAAACGGGCACCAAGACCGAGTATTTGAAGCGGGCCGAGATCTGCCGTGAACGCATGGGGCCCGTCTTGCGCCGCGCGACCTTCAACTACGCCCCGATCTTGCTGCACCCGATCAACCAGATTTCGGCGTACAAGGGACAGATCATCTACGACACCCCCGAGACCGAGGCGAAGTCCGAGGCGCCCCGCGAGGACCTGGTGTGGGTTCGGCCCAATGGCGCACCGCCGCCGCCGAAGCCGTCGCCGCAGGACCTCAGTGCATTGATGCTGGGGCCCGAGGAGATCAACGCGCCGCCACCTCCGGGCACGGAGCTGCGCCCCGCCGAGCCGGGTCCGGTGCCGCCGGGCTTCCCCGCCGCCGCGGACGAACCCGCACCACCGGCCACCCCGGGAGGTCCGCGATGAGTCGGAACGGACTACGCGCCATGGTGATCGGTGTCGCGGTCGTGACGAGCGGATGCCAGTTCAACGGGCTCAACTCGCTGAATCTGCCCGGTACGGCCGGCCATGGCTCGCGGTCTTACACCATCACCGTCGAGCTGCCCGATGTCACCACGCTGCCGCAGAACTCTCCGGTCATGGTGGACGACGTGACCGTGGGCAGTGTGTCGGGTATCGACGCATTCCAGAAGCCGGATGGTTCTTGGTATGCCGGAGTCAAGGTGTCGTTGGGGCCGGACGTGCAGCTGCCGGCCAACGCCGTCGCGAAGGTCGCCCAGACCAGCCTGCTCGGCTCACAGCACATCGAGCTATCGGCCCCCTCCGGGGAACCCGGGGTGGGCCGGCTGGTCGGCGGATCCACCATCCCCCTGAGCCGGACCGGTAAGTACCCCAGCACCGAAGAGGTGCTATCTGCGCTGTCCGTCGTGGTCAATAAGGGCAACCTCGGTGCGTTACAAGACATCACCGACGAGACGTACAACCTGTTCAAGGGCCGCACCGGAAACCTGACCCAGGTACTGCCCAAGCTCGCCACGCTCATCTCGTCACTGAACTCTCAGCGGAACGACATCATCTCCGCCATCGAGGGCATCGACAAGTTTTCGCGAGTACTGGCCGAGCACAAGGAAAGCCTCGGGCGCGCAATCGATTCCATCGAACCAGCGCTGAAGGTGCTCAACGAGAATCGCGCCAATATCATCGAGGCGTTCCGATCGGTGGGGAACCTCGCGAAGATCACCGACCGGGTGCTCCGGACCACCAAGGGAGACATCGTCGCCGATCTCAAGGGGTTGTACCCGGTGGTTCGGGCGCTGGCAGAGAACCGTGACGTATTGATCGACAGCCTTGACCTGCTGCCCACGTTCCCGTTCAGCACCAAGTATCTGCGGAACGCGGTGCGCGGCGACTACCTGAACGTCTTCGTGACATTTGACCTCACCGCACGGCGTCTCGGTGAAACGCTGTTCACCACATCCTTCTTCGATCCGAACATGCAGCACTTCAACGACGTGGTGAACCCGCCGGAATGGCTCATCGGGTCCATGGCCAACCTGAACGGCAAGGAGACCAGCCCGTTCGATTTGCCTGCGCCTGCAGCTCCTGCCGCACCGCAGGGCGGTGGCCGCTGATGGAAAAGTTGATCAAGATACAGCTGGCGATTTTCGCGGCCGTCACGGTGGTCAGCGTCGCGCTGATGGCGATCTTCTATCTGCGGGTGCCGACGGCACTTGGCATCGGAAACCATGATGTGAAGGCGCAATTCGTTGCCTCGGGTGGTCTGTATCAGAATGCGAACGTCACGTTCCGCGGTGTACAGATCGGCCGTGTCACCGATGTCGAGCTGACTCCCGAGGGCGTTACCGCCAGGATGCGGCTCAACGACAATGTGAAGGTGCCGGGCAATGTGCGGGCGGTCGTCAAGAGTGTGTCCGCCATCGGTGAGCAGTATGTAGATCTGGTGCCGCCCCCGACGGGTGCCGTGGGGAGCCTGCGGCAAGGTGATGTCATCGGTGCCGATCGCACCTCCATACCCACCGACGTCTCTACCCTGCTGCGCCAGGCAGACGGTCTCGTGAACACTGTCGCGGACACCCGACTGCGAGAGGTGCTGGCCGAGGCGTTCAAGGCGTTCAACGGATCCGGTCAGGAACTTTCCCGGCTGATCGACTCGTCGCGGCTGCTGATCCAAGAGGCCAACACCAATTACGACAGCACCACCAAGCTGATCGATCAGGTGGGGCCGCTGCTGGACGCCCAGATTCGTAGTGGTGACAACATCCGCGGATCTGTCTCCAGCCTGGCGGCATTGACTGAGCATTTCGCGAAGGCTGACCCGCAGCTGCGGCAGTTCCTCACAGTGGCGCCCGGTGCCGCCGAGGAAGCGTCCGAACTCTTCGCGGGTATCCGGCCGTCGTTCCCGGTACTTGCGGCGAGCCTGGCCAATCTGGGTCGTGTCGGCGTCATCTACAACAAGTCGATCGAACAGTCGTTGGTGATCCTGCCGGCGCTGTTCTCGGCGCTGTTGACCGTCGCCGGGGGTGCGCCGATGGACGAGGGTGCGAAGCTGGACTTCAGGCTGAACCTGGGCGACCCGCCGCCGTGCCTGACCGGTTTCGTGCCGGCGCCGCTGATGCGCACCCCGGCCGACGAGACCCTGCGCGAGCTGCCCAATGACATGTACTGCAAGACGGCCCAGAACGATCCCAGCGCGGTGCGCGGTGCGCGCAACTACCCGTGCCAGGAGTTCCCCGGTAAGCGGGCGCCGACCATTCAGCTGTGCCGCGACCCACGCGGATACGTGCCGATTGGCAGCAACCCGTGGCGTGGCCCGCCTGCTCCGTACGGCACCCCGGTGGAGGATCCACGGAACATCTTGCCGCCCAACAAATTCCCGAACATACCGCCGGACGCCGAGCCGGATCCAGGCACTCCGACGCTGCCTCCGCCGCCTCCGCCGCCTCCACAGGCTCTGGAAGCACCGCCGGCCGGTGGTGATGTGATGCCGGTGGCGGCGAAATCTGCGCCGATGGCCACACGTGCCTACGATCCGAAGAATGGTGTGTTCCTTGATGCCAACAATCAGCCGAGCGTGTACGCGCCCGCGCTGGACCGTGGTAGCGAGGCGGAGACATGGGCAGATCTGATGTTGGGACCGAAGCCGGTATGACCGAAGAAGAGACGACGACCACGTCATCGCGACCTGACGCTGTTCGCATAGGCGGCTCAGCACAGGCAACCCGGCGTCGGGCGGCCCGGCCGGCCGGCCCGACCAGTGAGGTCGGCGTCGAGCCGATCAGTGTGTCCCTGGGGCGCACCGAGGTCCGGTCGAAACCTGAGCCCTCCGTTGCCGACTCCCGTCGACCGGGGAACGCGCGCGCAGTGGCGTGGGCGGCGGCGGTGCTCGCGGTGGTGCTCATCGGCGCGTTGGGGGTGGGGCTGGCGCTTATGGGGCGTGCTCAGCACCGCGACGATCTCAGGGCCGCGCGTGATCAGCGTTTCGTCGACACCGCCGTGCAGACGGTGACGAATATGATGACCTATAGCCAGGACAGCATCGACAAGAACGTCGACCAGTTCGTCAACAGCACCAGCGGACCGCTGCGAGGCACGTTCAACCCCGACAACACCGCCAATCTCAAGGCGTTGTACCACCAAACCGGGACCAGTTCGGAGGTGGTGATCAAGAAGGCGAGCTTGGAGAGTGTCGACGAGATAAGCAAGAAGGCGTCGATACTCATCTCCGCCCGTGTCACGCTCACCAACGCCGACTCGGGGGTCAACGAGCCTTCCAAGTCGTACCGCATGCGGATGATCGTCGCCGAGGATCAGCAGGGCAACATGACCGCATATGACCTGCGATGGCCGGACGGGCAGAGCTGATGCGCTGGCTGACAAGAACTTTCGTGGCCGCTGTGGCGCTGGCCGTGGTCGGGTTGTCTGCCGTGGCCGGCGGCATGTACTGGCACAGGGTCGAGACGGTCGCCAGCCGGGCCGCGGGTGAGACGTTGATCAAGCAGGCAGGCAAGCAGGTCGGAAGCATCTTTGGATACGACTATCAGACCGTCGAGCGCAGCCTCGACGAACAGTACGCAGGGTTGACCCCCGAGTACCGGCGTGAGTTCGAAGACAAGGCCAACAGGGAAATCATCCCGCAAGCCAAGCAGCGCAAGATCGTCAGCCAGACCAGTGTCGTGGGCACTGGAATCATTGCTGCACATAGAGACTCGGCGCAAGTGGTGGTGTATATGAATCGCACCATCACCGACCAGTCACGCACCCCTGTGTACGACTCCTCATCGATTCAGGTGGACTACACGCGCTCCGGAGACAAGTGGTTGATCTCCTACATCACGCCGCTCTAGAGGGGCTCGCCGCCCAACACCGCCGGCTGTTCCGGTGCGATCGAATCGCCGGTGGCTGGTGTCGAAAGCGCCTCCAGGAACGCACGCGCCCACCGATCCACATCGTGAGCGAGCACCTGACGGCGTAGCGCCCGCATCCGGCGCCGCCCTTCTTCTTGGGCCTGGTTGAGTGCCGACTCGATACCGTCCTTCACGCCGTCGATATCGTGTGGATTGACCAGATAGGACTGGCGCAATTCAGCTGCGGCTCCGGTGAATTCGGAGAGCACGAGCGAGCCGCCCAGATCGCTGCGGCACGCGACGTACTCCTTGGCCACCAGGTTCATGCCGTCGCGCAGGGGTGTTACCAACATGACGTCGGCGGCGACGAAGAAGGCGATGAGGTCTTCACGCGGTACCGGCCGATGCAGGTAGTGCACTACCGGGTGCCCCACCTCGCCGAACTCTCCGTTGATGTGGCCCACCTGCTGTTCCACGTCGCCACGCATCTTCTTGTAGCTGTCGACACGTTCGCGACTGGGCGTGGCGAGCTGGATGAAGACGGTGTCACTGCTGCTGGCGCGGCCCTCGGCGAGCAGCTCTTCATAGGCGCGCAGCCGGATGTCGATGCCCTTGGTGTAGTCGAGCCTGTCCACACCCAGCAGGATCTTGCGCGGACCGCCGAGCTCGGCGCGAATCTCCTTGGCGCGCTGACGGATCTGCTTACTACGGGAAACGCTGTCGAGCTGCGTCGAATCGATCGAGATGGGGAAGGCGCCCACCTTTACTGTGCGGAAGCCCACCCGGATTTCACCGAACCGCGAGCGCACGCCGATCGACGCGCGAGATGTGCTGGCACCCACCAACCTTCGTGCTAGGTACATGAAGTTCTGGGCGCCGCCTGCCAGGTGGAAACCGATGAGGTCGGCGCCCAGCAGGCCGTCCACGATCTCGGTGCGCCACGGCATCTGCATGAACAGCTCCACGGGCGGAAACGGAATGTGCAGGAAGAAGCCGATCGTCAGATCCGGACGCAGCATGCGCAGCATCTTGGGTACCAGCTGCAACTGGTAGTCCTGGACCCATACCGTCGCACCGTCGGCGGCGACCGCGGCCGTCGCCTCGGCGAACTTGCGGTTCACGTCGACGTAGGCCTGCCACCACTCTCGGTGATACTCCGGCTTGACGATCACATCGTGATACAGCGGCCATAGGGTGGCATTGGAGAAGCCCTCGTAATACTCGGCGACCTCCTCGGTGGAGAGGCGTACCGAGTACAGCACCATGTCGTCCTCGGAGACGGGGTCGACGTCTACGTCGGGAACTCCGGGCCAGCCCACCCAGGCGCCGCGGCGCTTGCGCAGCAGCGGCTCCATCGCGGTGACGAGCCCGCCAGGGCTGCGCTTCCACGTGGTGGACCCGTCGGGCAGCTTGACCAGGTCGATCGGGAGGCGGTTGGCGACGACGACGAAGTCGGACGTGCCGGCGACAGCCTCTACCGGCGATCGCTCATCCGATGGAGGCACCATGTTTGGTTCTCAGGACCAATCGCGAGGAGACGTATCGAGTTACGCGTCGACCTTGGTTGGCCCGATACCCAGCATCGCGAGCAGCATGCGGCACTCGTCGGCATCGTTCGCGTAGGCGGCGACGACGCGCTGCGCCTGGTGGGCAGTCTCGTCGGCCAGCGGCTCGATATCGTCGATCGCGGCTGGTTCGGTCTTGGCTGGCATTCACCCATTCTAGGCGACGCTGCATCGAGTGCCCACATGAGGAACGCCTACGTCCTTGGATGAGGTTGCTCCGCGCGTGACAACGCCCGGAAAGCGGCCGCTGACGTGGAGCCGATCGAGCTCTTCCCCGGAGTGAGGATTCAATCACTGTGGGAGGTTGAGCACTCTGGGAGGTTGAGCCTGCTCGGCTCGCTGAGGCGCTGAAGCAATCGCGCGCCGAGTCTGAATCTCACGACGGTTATTGCCGCAAAAACGTCGTGAAATTCAGACTCGGGCGGGGCGGGACCGTACGAACGGGAGCATGTCCGCAAATTCTGTGAGAGCTCAGCCGAGCATCGCCGCGTACCTGTCATTCAGGTCTTGCCAGTGGTGTGTCATGGCATCGAGACCAACTACCCGCCCTCGCGGTCTCCCGTCAACGGCGAGAGTGAGGGTGTCCAGGCAGATGTGCCAACCGCCGGCATTCCCGGAGGCGTTGCCGCGATCGGACATCGAATGCTCGAGGGTCAGCCGGCAGCCAGTTTCCGTGGCTTCGATTCGCCAGCGCAGGGTGTCGTCCGGACCCCAGCGATGGATCAGCTCACGAGGTGGGTCGACGGTGAGCACCTCGCCGTCGAGTACCGGATCGGCGGCAGTCTCCTGAACCCGGGCGGCTCCCACGGAATCCAAGGGCCGATCCGGTACGGCGGGCGACCACTGGCGCAACCTGTCGGGGTCGATCAGCCACGGCCAGACCTCTTCCGGCGGACGGCTTAACTCGCGAGACATGGTGAGGACCCATCTGCCCTCATGGTCATCGCACGGCGCGAGGGTGGCGGCCAGGGGATTAGTCACGGTTGTCCTCTTTTTCCTTGTTGTCACGGGTGTCTGAATCGTTGTCGATGAGAAATGTCAGGCGATCGAACGCGTTGGCCCACTTGCGGTGATAGGGCGTAACCCAGGCCAGCACGGCGGGCAGGGGATCGTCGGCCAGGTGGTAGACGCGGCGTTTTCCGGCGATCTCCACCCGAACTGTGCCGGCATCGCGCAGGACGCCAAGGTGCTTGGACACCAGGGATTGTGAAAGCTCCAGCCGCTCGATCAGTGTCGTGACGTCGGCCGCCCCTTCGCGCAGGGTGTCGATGATCCGGCGTCGGGTCGGATCGGCGATCACTGCGAAGGCGTCCACGGATTCATATCACCACTCAATCATATGAATGTCAAGGGATGTGTTTAGCCGGCCAATGTGGCGCTGCGGCCCGGAACGGCCATGGTCAGTACTGTGGTCAAGAGGTGCCGGTGAGTGCTGCTCGCCGAGATTGTGGTGGGCGCGCGATCATTGGCTCAATGCCCTAGGTGAGGACCTTTTCTTGACGAAACCGCTGCGTATGCGGATTGCCGTAATCGGTGTATTCGCATCGTTCGGGCTCGTGGTGGCCACCTGGGCCGTACACCTGCCGACCATGAAGCAGGCCGCCGGGATGTCCTCGACGGCGCTTGGACTGGTGGTGCTGGTCCTGGGTGGCGGTGCGCTGGTGGGGATGCTCCTCAGTGGGGTGCTCGTCGATCGGTTCGGTAGCGGACCTATCGCCGTCGCCGGTGGTGCCGCGATGGCGCTTGGCGTCAATATTCCGCTATCCGCCACCAACGGGTGGGTCGCGGGACTGGGCGCGTTCCTATGTGGCGTCGCGGTGGGCGTCACCGATGTTGCGATGAATGCCGCCGCGGTAGACGTCGAGCGCTTCTACGGCCGACCGATCATGGCCTCGTTCCACGGAGTGTTCTCCGTCGGCAACGTGGTGGGCGCGGCTATCGGAACTGTCGCGTTTGCACTGCATGTACCGGTCTATGTCACCATTCTTGGCGTCACCGTGCTGTGTCTGGCTGTGCTCGGATCGTCGGCCACGGTGCTGTTACGGGACAAGCTTCGTGCCGGCGAGGCGGAGGCACCGGACACGGTGCCGTACACGCTGCCGCCCGCGGTCAGTTGTCGCCGGGGCCAGGTATTCATGCTCGGCGTACTGGCACTGCTGCTGATGCTTTCGGAAGGATCTGCGACGGACTGGAGCAGCCTGCACGCACAAGAGCACGTGGGCGCCTCGCATTCGTGGGGCGCGTTCACGTTCGGGGTATTCATGGCGGCCATGACAGTGGGCCGTTTCACTGTGGACAAGCTCGTCGAACGGATTGGGCGAGTGCCGGTCTTGCGGTGGGGTTGTGCACTGGCGGCGGTCGGACTGCTGATCGTCATCGCCTCGCCGATGTTGCCGCTCACGATGGCAGGTTGGGCGGCAGTCGGCCTTGGGCTCGCCGGAGGGGTCCCGCAGGTGTTCACCGTCGCGGGCAATATTGACGAACAACACGAGGGCCGGGTCCTTTCCTGGGTTGTCGGGACCGGATACGTCGCGGTGCTGGGTGGGCCGGCCCTCATCGGCTGGCTTGCCGATGCGCTGTCCCTCAACACTGCTTTGGTATTGCCGGTCTTCGCCGTGCTCATCTGTGGCTGTGCCGCTGGCGCGCTCGCGACGTCCGTGCCTGCCGCCGAGGCGGTGCCCAAGCCCGGGCGTACCGTCAAACCATGACGGATACCGATACTGTGGCAGCTGCGTCGGCGCGGGAACTATTGCGTGACAGCTTTACTCGGATCATCGAACACGTCGGCGAGGTGACCGGAGATCTTCCCGATTCCTTGTTGACCTACCGCCCCGCGCCGGATGCGAACAGCATCGCCTGGCTGATCTGGCATTCGGCCCGATGCCAGGATGTGCAGATCTGTGCGATCACCGGTGATGAGCCGTTGTGGACGGCGCGGGGCTGGGAGCCGCGATTCGGCCTCGACCTGCCCGCCGACTCCAACGGCTACGGGCACACACCGGAGGACGTGGCCAAGGTTGTCGCGACGGCTGAATTACTCAGCGGCTATTACCAGGACGTACATGAGATGACGCTGCGCTACGTCGAGAGCCTTACCGATGCCGAACTCGCGCGCGTCGTCGACAGACACTGGGATCCGCCGGTCACCGCGAGTGCCCGGTTGGTCAGCATCATCGACGACTGCGCCCAGCATCTGGGCCAAGCTGCCTACCTGCGCGGGATCGTCCCAACCAACTAGTAGGGATGCGACGTGGGTCACCTCGTGCCTAGACTCCTCTAATGACAACGACGTCTGAAAATTTCGCCACTGCTGCCCATGGCACCGCTCGCGACGTGCGCAATCCCGCGAACGGGCAAGTCGTTGGGCAGGTGAACTGGACCGATCCCTCGGATATCCCCGTGATCACCGCGCAACTGGCGAAGGCGCAGCCGTCGTGGGAACGTCTCGGTCCCGAGGGGCGTGGCAAGGTACTGGCCCGCTTCGCACAGTGGCTGACCGACAACACGCCGCGCATCGAGGCCCAACTGATCGCCGAGACCGGCAAGTCCAAGATCGACGCGGGCATCGAAATTCCGTCGATTCTCGCGATCATTGCCTACTACGCGCCGCGTGCCGCGGAGTTTTTGGCGCCCGAGTCGCGACCGGCGTCGTCGATCGCCATGAACACCAAGAAGATCACAGTGCATCAACGGCCCCGCAAGGTCGTAGGTGTCATTTCGCCCTGGAATTACCCTGTCGCACTTGGATATTGGGACGTAATTCCGGCGTTGTTGGCGGGTTGCTCGGTGCTGCTCAAGCCCTCGGAACGGACGCCGCTCGCCGATGAACTCATCGCGCGTGGCTGGGAGGAGATCGGGGCGCCGCCGGTGTTTGAGATCGTCCACGGCGCGCGTGAGGTGGGCGAGGCTCTGATCGACAATGTCGACTTCATTCAATTCACCGGGTCGACCGCCACCGGCAAGAAGATCATGGAGCGCGCCGCGCGCCGCCTCACCCCCGTCAGCCTGGAACTCGGCGGCAAAGACCCGATGCTCGTGCTGTCGGATGCCGACGTCAAACGGGCCGCGCACGCAGCGGTGTGGGGCGCCATGTTCAACGCCGGCCAGACCTGCGTATCCGTCGAGCGCGTGTATGTGCACGACTCGATCTACGAACAGTTCGTCGATCTGGTGGTCGACGAGGTGCGGAGCCTGGAGATCGGTGCCGGGATGGATCACAGCGTTGGCGCGATGATCGATGAGAATCAGCTCGAAATCGTGGACCGACATGTGCGCCAAGCGGTTTCGGCGGGTGCTCGGGCGCTCACCGGCGGGGCGCGGGTCCCGGGCGGTGGTACGTTCTACGCTCCGACTGTGTTGGTCGATGTGGACCATTCCATGGACTGCATGCGCGAGGAGACCTTTGGCCCGACTCTGCCGATCATGCGGTTCTCCGAGGAATCCAAGGCCATTGCGCTGGCGAATGACAGTGAGTACGGGCTCTCCGCCAGTGTCTGGTCCAAAGACCGGAAGCGTGCCGAACGCATTGCGCTGCAACTTGATTGCGGAACTGTCAACATCAACGACGTGATCATGAATCTGTCCTGTCTCACCGCGCCGCACGGTGGCTGGAAGGGCTCCGGGATGGGCTCGCGCTTCGGGGGCGCCAGCGGTCTGCTCAAGTACTGCCGCACCGAGGCCGTCGTCGACACCCGGGTAACACTGCCCAGTGAGCCGCTTTGGTACAGCGGACCGAGCTGGCTGGCTCCGGTCGCGCTCAAGAGCCTCACCAAACTTTCGAATAAGGCCCTGCGTCCCTTCCGTCGCTGACACCAGCCGTTCACTCGCAGTCCATCGTGGGGACGGTTGCCGGGGATAGTTTCCGCTGGTGACCGAGACCATTACCGCCGCCGCACAGGGCTACACCGTCGACGATGATGATGACGACGATCCGGTGCTCATTGCGCCTGACGGTGTCGTGGTGGACACCTGGCGGGAAAACTACCCTTACGACGAGCGGATGAGCCGTCAGCAGTACGAGCTGGAGAAGCGGTTGCTGCAGATCGAGCTCCTCAAGCTCCAGAACTGGAGTAAGCGCACCGGAGCCCGGCACGTCATCCTCTTCGAGGGCCGCGATGCCGCGGGTAAGGGCGGCACCATCAAGCGATTCATGGAGCACCTCAACCCACGTGGTGCCCGCGTCATCGCGCTGGAGAAGCCGACGGAACGCGAACGCACCCAGTGGTACTTCCAGCGGTATGTCCCGCATCTGCCGGCGGCAGGGGAGATGGTGTTCTTCGACCGGTCCTGGTACAACCGTGCCGGCGTTGAACGGGTCATGGGATTCTGCTCTGACGAGCAGCATTCCGAATTCATCCACCAGACACCACTTTTCGAGCAGATGCTGGTTAATGACGGCATCAGCCTGACCAAGCTGTGGTTCTCGGTGTCGTCCGCCGAGCAGCGAACGCGTTTTGCGATCCGGCAGGTTGACCCGGTACGCCAGTGGAAGCTCTCGCCGATGGACTTGGCTTCCCTGGATAAGTGGGACGCCTACACCAAGGCCAAGGAAGAGATGTTCTCGCTCACCGACACCGATCACGCGCCGTGGATCGTGGTGAAGAGCAATGACAAGAAGCGGGCCCGTGTCAACGCGATGCGGTACGTCCTGGGCAAATTCGACTACGACGACAAGGACGTCGAGATCGTCGGGCAGGCCGATCCGCTGATCCTGGGACGCGCGCTCACGGACTAGACGCAAGGTCGCGTCGCTCCGCTCGCCGGTTCCAGATCCCCGAGGTCGCGTCGCTCCCGCCCGCCGGACTAGCCTGGGCGGGATGCGATTCCTGTTCGCGGTCCTATTGTGGCTGCTGACCACCGCCGCGCTGGCCGTGACCGTGACAGCGGCCTGGACACAGTCCAGGGTTGTCGATGAGAACGGCTATGTTGCATTGACGGTGCCGGCGGCGGCAGATCCGAGTGTTCAGCATGCGATCGCCGAGGAACTCACCACCCAGATCGTGTCGCTGGGTAAGAAACAGGGTTCGCGCGTCAACGAGACCCAGGTCGCGGAGTTGACCGCCGCATACACCAGCGGGCCGCAGTTTCGAGCCGACTTCGCGTCGGTGAATCGGATGGCGCACCAGTGGCTGTTCACCAACTCGAGCTCGGCACAACGTGATTCGCAGGGCAGCTGGCAGATCGACGTGGCTCCTATGATCAAGAGCTTGGTGCCGCAGGGTCTGTCCATCAAGGCTCCAGAGACGTTGAAGATCTCGGTTACCGACGACAATCTGGCTGGACTGACGCCCGGACGTTTAGTGCCGGTGGCGCGCTTCGGTCAGCTTGCGGTCTGGATAGCACTCGGCCTGACCCTCATTCTCGCCGGCTTGACGCAGTTGGCTGTCCGCAGCCGCGCCAAGGGGCTTGCCGGGCTGGGTATTTCGGCACTACTCGTGGGCGCTGCCGGTTGGGCCGGGCTGGAGATCGGTCGGCGCTATCTGGACCGGCCGTTGAACCGCGTTACCGGCAATCTTCGCGAGGTGGCCGACGGGCTGGTCACCCAGGCGGTGAGCAATGCCCACCACTGGCTGAGCCTCACGATGGCTGTCGGGGGTCTGGTGATCGTGACCGGCGTGGCCGCCGGGTTGGTGGGCGGCCTACTGCGGCGCTGACGTGAACGCTAAGCCGCGTTTGCGTCGCGGATGCGCTGCACGTCGTGTTCGACGCAGCCGACCCGTTCGGCAGCGTCACTGACGGACAGTCGGCGATCCAACAGGATGTCTAGCTCGGTGGGTGAAAACTCCGGTTCGGTATCCCACGGAGCGCGGTCCCACCCGTTCTCGCTCAACCCGATGAACAGGTCGTTTCTCATCGTGCACCTCACGGCAATCTGGCTCCAACTACCGACTGTCGGGAAGCTCATCAGTGCGCTCACGTCACGGTCGGTCAACAACTTCGGCCTGCCGGGCAACTTTGCCAAGGCCAGTAATTCAGCTAACCGCCAAGGTAGTCGAGCTCACCCGTCGGCAACAACCCGTGACGGTTACGGATCGGTCTCGATTTCGGTAACGCACCCCGTCGCAAGGGCGGCCGCACCCCGACATTTGCATGCCTCTGAACTGGGAAATTAAGAGTCGACTCCAGCACTGCTTGCAGTAGTTAGCACCCGTGAGCTGCGGTTTTGTGCGGGGTGGCCCGGGGCGATTTGCCGGCCTGAAGATCTATCGAGCAAACTGCACGTGTGTGAGTATGCCGTTACCGCGGGGGAGGTCGGCTCGGCGACGTGATTTGCGAAACTGTTCCCGTCGGAAGTGACGTACGTCATGACAGACGCACTGTCACCATGCTCTCGGTGGCGGCGGCCCGGTCGATGTCCGCTTGGTTCAGGCTGCCGTCCGGATTGCGGCGCACGTTGTGATACTTGGCATCCCGCGGCACCCTCTGCAGCAGCTCGGCCAGCGGTGCGGCGATCTGCGGGCCGGTGGACAACTCGGCGGTGCCATCGAGCCGCTTGCCGCGTACCAGTGCCGTGACGGGCCGGCCATCGCGCAGATTCTTGGCCCACGCCCTGTCGGTGAAGACGGTCAACACATCGCCGTCGCGAACGTACGTGGCTGCGACGTTGTATTCCTTGCCGCTCTTGCGGCCGGTGAAGGTGAACAACGCGATATTGCCACTGAGTACGGGGTGTAGCGGGCTGCGGAGGACTCCCTTGACCATCTTATTAACCCAGGGTGGAACGGTATTGGATTCGCTCATAGGTCCATTGTTCCGTCGAGGGTGCTATTGCGGCATCGGGGATTGCCCTGAGATTTCAGGTCAGGGTGCGAGCTGGCGCCAGAGGAACTCGATGGCTAGCGCCGCCTTGAATGCCGACTGTTCGTTGTTGGCCGCACCGCCGTGACCACCCTCGATGTTCTCGTAGTACCAGACCGGTTGCCCAGCCTCTTGCAATGCGGCGGTCATCTTCCGTGCGTGCCCCGGATGAACGCGGTCATCACGAGTCGAGGTGGTCACCAGAACCGGTGGATAACGCTTCGAGGGCGAAATATTTTGGTAAGGAGAGTATTTGGAGATGAACTCCCAGTCATCGGGATTGTCGGGGTCGCCGTACTCGGCAACCCAGGAGGCTCCGGCTAGCAGCAGGTGGTAGCGCTGCATGTCCAGCAGTGGCACCTGGCACACCAATGCACCGAACAACTCCGGGTAGGCCGTGAGCATCACTCCCATCAGCAGGCCGCCGTTGCTTCCGCCCTGCGCGCCCAGCTGTGCGGCAGTGGTGATGCCGCGCGCCACGAGATCGCGCGCGACAGCGGAGAAGTCCTCGTACACCAGATGGCGGCCCTCACGCATCGCTTGGGTGTGCCACTCCGGGCCGTACTCGCCGCCCCCGCGGATGTTGGCCAGCACGTACGTGCCACCGCGGGACAGCCACAGCTTGCCCAGCACACCGTCGTACCCGGGAGTCCTGGCGACCTCAAAGCCGCCATAACCGCCGAGCAGAGTGGGGCCCGCGCCATCGGATCCCTTGGGGCGCACCACGAAATAGGGAATCGATGTCCCGTCGTCGGATTGCGTGAAGTATTGGTTCACCTCGAAGGATGCGTCGTCGAAGAATGACGGTGCCGATTTGATGGGATCGACCGCTGCGTGAGCGGCGCTTACCGCGCCGCGCAGCAATGTCGAAGGCTGAGTGAAACCCGATGTGTCAAGGAAAATCTCGTCACCCAGGTCATCGACCGCGACGATCTGCGTCGTGGTGTTGACCGGCACGCCGGTCAGTGGTTCCGAGTGCCAGGTACCCGGGGTGAAGACCAGGATCTCGCTGACCACATCGCGCAGGATCGCGACGGTGAGCCGCTCCTTGGTCCACGCATAGTGATGCAGACTCGCGTGCTGATCGGGGACGAATACCGGGGTGACGGTGCGATCGCCGTCGAGGAAGTCGGTATAGCGAGCGGCCAACAGCGTCCCAGCCGAATGCTCGGTGCCATCCACCTGCCATGGCGACTTGAGCTCGATGAGGAGCCATTCGCGGTGTACCGACACCGAGGCATCGGTGGGGGCGTCGATGCGCAGCAGCTCTCCGTCGGCGCTCAGCTCGTGTGTTTCGGAGTTGAAGAAGTCGGTGGCCCGGCTGATCACGGCGCGTTCAAAGCCTGGGGTGTCGTCAAAGCTCGCACCCACCATCACGTCTGAGGATTCACCGCTGAACACGAGCTCCGCGTCGTCCAGGGATTGGCCGCGCTTCCAGCGCTTGACCAGACGGGGATAGCCCGAATCCGTGAGACTGTCGGGACCAAAATCGGTGCCGACGAAGATGGTGTCGGCGTCGATCCAGCCGATCTGAGTCTTGGCCTCGGGTAGCACGAAGCCGTCCGTCACGAACTGTCTTGTTTCCAGATCGAATTCGCGCACCACCACCGCATCCGACCCGCCGCGCGACAGACTGACCAGCGCCCGGCGGAATTCGGGACGCAGCGCCGTCGCGCCCGCCCAGACCCAGTTTTCTTCTTCG
The DNA here is from genome assembly GCF_059813245.1 of Mycobacterium sp. NGS15. Lineage (NCBI taxonomy): Bacteria > Bacillati > Actinomycetota > Actinomycetes > Mycobacteriales > Mycobacteriaceae > Mycobacterium > Mycobacterium sp. NGS15. The sequence goes on from NZ_JCALEF010000001.1 coordinate 836,952, forward strand.
GCATCCGCCAGTGCGTCGACGTCGATGATGACGTCCCATTGGGGATCATCCCGGCGGTACTGATCCAAAGTGGTTCGGCGCCAAAGACCGCGGGCGTTGTTGGCATCGCGCCAGAAGTTGTAGAGGAATTCGCCCCGTCGGCGCACATAGGGGATCTGCGCATCCGTATTGAGAATGGCCAGCGCCTCGGCCCGCATATCGGCAAAACGTGCACCGGAAAACTCGCCGGTCGTTATCGAGTTGTGTTCGCGTACCCAGTTCAGCGGGCCGTCACCGCCGATGTCTTCGAGCCAGAGATGTGGGTCCGAGGAGCGGCGCGCCGACGTCATTTGAGCCAGTGTGCCAGTGATCGCAGTATGGTCGAAGATGGCCCGGGGGCGGACAGAACACCGAGCAGGAGTTTTCTCGTGATACCACTGCCACGCGCGCAGGTTGTAGCTAGCGCGATGCTGCTGGGGATAGCAGTTGGACTGGTCGCTGGGATGTCTGGCGCCTTGATCGCGCACGAACCGGTGCGCCCCGACCTATTCATCGGCGTTGTTGTTGCGGTACCCAGCCTGATCGGGTTCCTGATCCTGATCGCGTCTACGCGTAAGTGGATGACGACCCTGGCGGCATTCGTGTTGGCGATTTCTCCCGGATGGTTCGGGATGCTTGCGGCGATACAGGTGATTCACAGTGTCTGACAAAAACACAGAAAACACAGCAGAGAAGTCGAGCGACGAGATCGACGGCGCTGCGACAGAGCTCGTGGACGACACGGCGAGGGAGAGCATTGTCGAGGGCGACCTCGGAGATCCGCTGGCCGTACCGATCGAGGGTGGCAAGAGCAGAGACGGTTTGGATACCGCCACATTCACCGCGTTCTCGGCGTTCAAGGATGACGACGACCTGGTAACCACCAGCCGCATCGACACCGATGCGTTACCGCTCACCGCGGCGTTTGACGTCGGCAGCGATCACACCGGTGCGATGCCGGTCACGTCGGCCGAATCGATGACGCCCGATCCCTACACCGGCGCGGTTCCGGTGGTCGCCGACGAGCCGGCGAAGCCGGTGCGGGTGCCCGCAGAGCGGGAACCGGCTTTCCTCAAGCGGTGGGTGTTGCTGTTGCTGTTGCTGGCGGCGTGGATTCCCGCCGGTGCGGTCGGACTGCTGCTCTACCAGCACTGGTTCGAGACTCTGTTGCCGCGCGACCGGACGGTCGCGGTCACCTACGTGCTGATCTGGGTGTTTGTCTGTGTGGTGGTGGCGCTGCTGCTGGCCATGCTCGAACCGCATCCGGTAGTGGTCGCCCTCGCTTTTGCCGTATTGACGGCACCTGCGATCTCGGTGGCTGCCGCCGGTGTCAAATACGGCTATGTGGCGTGCACCGCGCCCTCGGTGCCCGGGGTCCAGTCGCTGTGCCCGGAACCGCTGCGCAGTTGGGGTATTCAGTACCGAGACCGGGCTTGACGCTCCTCGCCTGACGTCGTCCTACTAGGGTGGAGCGCGTGACTGCACACTATGACGTCGTCGTTCTCGGAGCAGGTCCCGGTGGCTATGTCGCGGCCATTCGCGCAGCCCAGTTGGGCCTGACCACAGCCATCGTCGAGGAGAAGTATTGGGGCGGGGTCTGCCTCAATGTCGGGTGTATCCCGTCCAAGGCGCTGCTGCGTAACGCAGAGCTGGCCCACATCTTCACCAAGGAAGCCAAGACGTTCGGCATCAGCGGTGAGGCCACCTTCGATTTTGGTGCCGCGTTCGACCGCAGCCGCAAGGTCGCGGAGGGGCGCGTGGCCGGTGTGCACTTCCTGATGAAGAAGAACAAGATCACCGAGTACGAGGGTGTGGGCACCTTTACCGATGCCAACACGCTGGCGGTGCGGACAAAGGATGGCTCGGCTGAGACGCTGACTTTCGCCAATGTGATCATCGCCACCGGTAGCAGCGTGCGGTTGGTGCCCGGGACGGCGCTGTCGGAGAACGTGGTCACCTACGAGAAGCAGATCATGACGCGTGAGCTGCCCGGATCGATCATCATCGCGGGCGCGGGCGCCATCGGTATGGAGTTCGCCTACGTCCTCAAGAACTACGGCGTGGACGTCACCATCGTCGAGTTCCTCCCACGCGCGCTGCCCAACGAGGACGCCGAGGTGTCCAAGGAGATCGAGAAGCAGTACAAGAAGCTGGGTGTCAAGATCCTGACGGGCACCAAGGTCGAGTCGATCACCGATAGTGGATCGCAGGTCACGGTCAAGGTAAGTAAGGACGGGCAGGAGAGCGAGCTCGTCGCCGACAAGGTGTTGCAGGCCATCGGTTTTGCTCCGAACGTCGAGGGCTTCGGCCTGGACAAGACGGGTGTCGCGCTGACCGACCGCGGTGCTATCGCGATTGACGAGCGGATGCGCACCAACGTGCCGCACATCTACGCCATTGGTGACGTCACTTCCAAGCTGCAGCTGGCTCACGTCGCCGAGGCCCAGGCCGTCGTGGCCGCCGAAACCATTGCCGGGGCGGACACGTTGGAGCTCGGCGATTACCGGATGATGCCCCGGGCTACCTTCTGCCAGCCGCAGGTTGCCAGCTTCGGGCTCACCGAGGAGCAAGCCCGTGCCGAGGGATACGACGTCAAGGTGGCCAAGTTTCCCTTCACCGCGAACGGTAAGGCGCACGGACTCGCGGACCCGACCGGTTTCGTCAAGCTGATCGCCGATGCCAAGTACGGCGAGTTGATCGGCGGACACCTGATCGGCCCCGATGTTTCCGAGCTTCTGCCCGAGCTGACGCTCGCGCAGAAGTGGGACCTCACGGTCAACGAACTGACCCGCAACGTGCACACGCACCCGACGTTGTCCGAGGCGCTGCAGGAGGCGTTCCACGGACTCGCCGGACACATGATCAACTTCTGATCTTGCAGACCCCTTCTCGCGAGCAGACGCTTATTGCACATGCCAGCTGGCAGCCCTGTGCAGCAAGCGTCTGCTCGCGGTTGAGGTCCTGGCTCCCGCATCCTTGGATCAGGGCGTTCGTAACCGTTGACGAGGGCAGGAGCGATTCATAACGTCGCGCCATGTCGACTACTGATCAACTCCTCGAGAACGCAAGGGCTTATGCAGCGTCATTCGACAAGGGCGATCTGCCGTTGCCGCCGGGCCGCAAGATCGCGATTGTCGCGTGCATGGATGCACGCCTGAATCCGTATGGTCTGCTCGGCCTTCACGAAGGCGACGCGCACGTCATCCGCAATGCGGGCGGCGTCATCACAGAGGATGAGATCCGGTCGTTGGCCATCTCGCAGCGGCTGCTGGGCACCGAGGAGATCATTCTCATCCACCACACCGATTGCGGGATGCTGACCTTCACCGACGATGCCTTCAAACGTTCGATTCAGGACGAGACGGGGATCAAACCGCCGTGGTCAGCCGAGGCGTTCACCGATTTGGACGAGGACGTCCGACAGTCGGTGGCGAGGATCAAGGCCAACCCCTTTGTTCCGCGGAAGGGCAGCGTGCGCGGATTCATCTACGACGTCAAGGACGGCACATTGCGTGAGGTCGCCGCGGAGGCTTAGTGGGTAAGAAGCGCGGGCGCGTGCTGCGGAGCCGGCCAGGGCAAGGCCAGGTGGTCGCGCAGTGTGGACCCGGTGTATTCGGCGCGGAAAACGCCGCGACGCACCAGAATTGGCACCACTTGTTCGGTGAATAGTTCGAATTGGCCGGGTAGCCCCGACGTGCTCAGAATGAACCCGTCGGCGGCGCCCTCGGTGAACCACAGCTCGATCTGATCGGCCACCTGCTCGGCGGAACCGACAAATCTCGTACCGAACGCGTTCAACGTACGGTAAAGGAACTCCCGAACGGTCGGATTGCCCACGGTGGCAAGGTGTTTGTATCCGGCTAGCGCGGTTTGGTGGGTCTCGGTACTTTCCGGGAATGCCGATGCCGGCACCGGGCCGTCCAGGTCGGCGCCAATGACGTCGACATCCACCTCGAGGAGCCACCCTGCCTGGTATTCGGGGATGAAGTGCTCGTAGACAGTGCTTTCCACGGCATGCGCCTCGGCCTCGGTGGAGCCGACAACGACACCGAGCGAAGGGGTGACCAAGGGGAGGGAGGGCCGTCCGGAGGCGCGGGCCTCGTCGTGGAGCTGCCGATAGAAACTCTTAGCGCGGTCGATGTCGGTCTGCCCGGTAAAGACCACCTCGGCATGTTTTGCGGCGAAGGCTCTTCCGGTGGTGGAAGATCCGGCCTGAAAGATCACCGGTTGTCCCTGGCGGGAGGGTGTGACGCCGAGTGGCCCTTTCACCTTGTGAAACTCGCCATCGTGATTGGCGACGTGAATCTTGTTGACATCATTGTAGATTCCCGCTGCGCGGTCCTCGATGACGGTATCGGATTCGAGTGAATGCCATAGGGCCTTGACGACCTGAAGCGTCTCTTCCGCCAGTCGGTAGCGCTCGTCGTGTGGGAGGAAGCCCCGCTCACCGAAGTTGGCGGCGGCCGCCTGCGCGAAGCTGGTCACGAGGTTCCATCCGGCGCGCCCCGCACTCAGATGATCGAGCGACAACAGTTGGCGCGCTAGATGATATGGCGGCTGAAAAGTGGAGGATCCGGTGACCACCAGGCCCAGGCGATCGGTGACCGCGGCGAGGTATGAGGTGGCCGTGATCGGTTCGAAGTCTTCGGTGGACTTGTGGGCCCAGGTGGCCTCCGGGCCGAAGTTGAGGCCGTCGGCGAAGAAAATGGCGTCGAACTTGGCTGCTTCCGCCGCTTTCGCGGTGGCGACCAGCGTGTCGAGTTGGTTGGCCGGGCCGTTCCGCACGCCGGGAAGCCGCCATGCGCCACCCGAGCGCACGTTGCCGAAGGCAAGGAGATGCAACTGGCGATCGGGCACGGATGAGCCGCTTGCGCGAAGACCATCGGGCACGGATGAGCCGCTTGCGCGAAGACCATCGGGCACGGATGAGCCGCTTGCGCGAAGACCATGGGGCACAGGGTTCTCCTAAAAGTTGGTACCGGCGAAAGGCTGTGCACCGGTGGAGAACAGGGCGTCCGCCGCCGTGATCGCACCTGCGGACCGCGCCGACACGAGTCCGGCGCGTGCCAGCTGTGTCCATGAATTACCGCCGAGATAGACCGAGCCCAGGGCGGCGACGTCGAGCGACACGTCAGGGGTGTGCTGGGTGCGGCGCACCTTGTCGGCGCCTACGGCGAATCGTGCCGAGTTATGTGGAAGCAGGCCATCGTGTACCTCGATCACCACCGGCGCTGTGTCGACGTACGTGCGCGCCGCCAATGCCGCCTCGACATCGACCAGCCGGAGCCAGGTCTCGTCGCGGACACCGGTGACCGTGACCGCGCGCGGATCGGCAACGAGATGAGGGAGGGGATCGTCGACCGGGCGCGGGCCGAGCTCGATGACATCGACGAGATCCAGACCCAATAGATGGCCCACTAGTGCGCGGTAGGCGGTATCACTATGTGCGACAAGATCGTCGACCGATATCGTGCGAGTGTCGCTGGCGAACCATTCGGGCGTGTTCCGTGGCCGGTATCTGACATACCCATCTGCGTGGGTGACTACGTAGGGTTTCGCCGGGTCGGACGCGTCGAACAATTCGTGCAAACGCCACCACTGTGGCGGACGTGCCACTGCCCCGGTCCACCCCGCGCGTTCATAGATGGCGGCGAGGAGTTCCGGTGAGGACGATGTATCGAGCAGAGTGATGGGTCCTGTGTCAATGGCGCTGTGGGGCACCGCCCGCCGCCGCTGGATGCGGAACGTCGCGCTGTTGGTGGCGATCCCATAGCCGAAGCGGCGGTAGATCACCGCTTCGGAGGCGCGCAGGCTGGCGACGAGTTCCCCGCGTCCGGCGATATCGGTGAGCTGCCGGGTGACCAAAGAGGTCAGTATCCCGCGCCGGGTGTGTGTGGGTAGCACGCCGATATGTGTGACAGCCGCGTGCGGAACACGGGTGCCGCCAGGTACGGTGAGCCAACTGGTATACGAGTCGGCTCCGCCGACCAGTTCCGTGCCATCGAAAGCACCCAAATATCTTCCTGCTTCCAATAATTGGTCGGCCGCTATATCGCCCAGGGGCGGCAACCCCACCATGGCCCTCCAGAACACCGCGAAGGCGCGCTCGCGCTCCGCGGAGGTCTGGAGGAAGCGGATATCCGTCACGATCCCTTGCCCTGCGTCGTAGCAGCGAGGCGTCCGAGGCCGGTGAGGCTGCGTGGTGACGGCCACTCATCGGTCAACAGGTGCCGTCCGATCTCACGCTGGCGGTACGGCAGCGGATCGTGGGTGGTGTGTGTGCGTGCGTTGCGCCAGTAGATATCCAGTCCCACCGAATTGGCCGTTGACCGAGCGCCGGTAGCTTGGAAGATGTTGTGTGTCACATCCAGGGACACCTCGGTGGCGACGGACTTGGCCTGGTCCACCCGAATGGCCAGCGCGCCCCACTGGGCCGCGGTGAGCGCTCGGCCCGCTGACAGGGCTTGCTCGAATTCCCTCGTGGCCTCGTCGGCAAGGGCGATCCCCGCGGCGATGCCGGCCGACAGGCGCCCCAGCAGCTGCTGGTGGTACGGATCCTCGGTCACCTGCGTGGAGTGTGCCTCGGGCCACGGACGTCCCCTGTCTCTGATGTAGGCGACACCGGCGGCCAGCGCTCCCTCGGCGATCCCGAGGTACAGATGTACAAAGATCAGCTGGCTGAACAACGCCCGCAGGCCATCGCGGTGGTCGGGGTCGTCACCGTATTCGCCAAGACCGGTGAGCACCTCGTCGTGGCGCAGCAGCACATTATCGAATTCCACACTGCCGCTTGCGGTAAGCCGTTGTCCGAGGTTGTCCCAATCCTGGTTGAACCGCAAACCCTCCCGATCGCTGGGGATGATCGCGTTGATCGGCTCCTCCTCATAGAGCAGCACGGTGATCAGGTCGGCAACCGCGACCCCGGTGGCGAACGTCCGGGTGCCGTTGACCCGATAGCCCTCCTCTGTCCGGGTAACCGTGATGCCCGGGTCGCGTGGATTGCTGACACTGCCCTGGAACCAGCCCTGCTCGCCCACGCCGCGTGCGATGTGCTCGCGCTGGGCCGGTGACCCGAGAATATGAGTCCACACGCCATTGGAGAAGTGATAGACAAGCAGCTGGCCGATGGAGCCGTCGGCCGCCGCGATGATCCGGCCGAGTTGTAGCGCTTGCGCCAAATTGCCTCCGGCGCCGCCGAATTCGTGTGCGGTAGCGAAGGACAGCAGGCCGTGCTCGCGTAGTAGACCAATCTCTGCGACGGGATTCTGGTTGGCCCGGTCTCGTTCCAGCGCGGTGGCCGCCAGCGCGTCGGCGACGCGTTCGGCGATGCGTGTCCACTCGGAGAAGTCGGCATCGCTGACCCCTTGGTACACAAGGACTGGCGATTCGGTAGTGGTGGTCATGTGACGAGAGCTCCTGAATTATTCGTGTCGGCGGGTTGACCTTCGGCCGCAGGTTCGTGGTGCAGAACCTCGAGGATGCCGAGCGCTGCCAGGCGTTCCTTCTCGGGATCGGAAAGCGTTTGGATGGAACCGATCCGGGCTGCGACCTCTGGCCGTCGGGCCCGCAGAAACCAGTAGCGCAGCAGCCCGGCAAGCAGGATCGCGCCGAAGATGAGCGGCAGTATGTTGAACGGGAAGGTGGGCACGGGATAGAAATTGCTGAAGATCACGTACCCGATGGCCAGGGTGGCTGCGGCCGATACCGCGAGCCGGGCCGGGGTGAGGGCCTTGATGCGGTACAGCCAGATTGGGGTGGCCACCACCACGAGCAGGTAACTGGTGAGGAAGCCCCAATTGGCCACGTAGTTTCCATACACATCGAACACCAGGCGGCCCACCGAGCTGAGCGTTGCGGTGACGGAAAAGACCACCGCGACGAACCCAATGAGGAAGATTCCGGCGACTGGGGTCTTGTAGACCGGGTGTACGCGAGCGAGGGCCGCCGGGAGTGCTCCTTCGTGGGCCAGGGTGAACAGTCCGCGTGCCGCCGAGTTGATGACTGCTGTCACGAACACGATGAACGCGATGGTTACCGCCAGGCTTATCGGATAGATCGACCATGCGACACCGGAATTCGTGGCGACCTGAGGAAGTATCGCGCTGTCGCCGTCGATGTTCCGGAATTGCAGGATCTGCGGGTAGGTGGCCAGGATGTACAGCACGCCGATGATCAGCACGACGCGCAGCAGTGAGCGAGCGATGGTGCGGTGCGCGTCCCGGGACTCTGCGCCCAGGGACGCCACGCTTTCGAATCCCGCATACGCACCGACCGCGGTGACCGCTGCGATGAAGGTGGTGCTGTTGCCGAGGCTGGACAGCGACCACTGCTCGGTGTCGATACGCCAGCCGTAGCTGACATACGAGGCCACAATGATGATGAGAATGAGTGCGGTGGCGATGATTTCGAAGATGAGCTCATACTTGGCGGAGATGGATACGCCGCGGTAGGGCAGATAGACGGCGACCGCGACGACCAGTGCCACCAGTGCCAGCTTGAACGCTGTTGCCTCCGAGTGGATTCCGATCGCATCAAGGAAGGATTCGAAGTACAGCACACCGCCGAGAGTCCCCGTGGTGGCGAAGGTGATGTAGCCGATGAGGAGGCTGAAACCGGCGGCGTACGCGGCACCGGGGCCCAGTCCGTTGCCGGCATATGTCCCGAGTGAGCCCGAGGACACCGTTCTTTTGGCCTGGAAGCTGATGGTCGTGGCGATGAGAACCACCGCGACCAGGCCGATCACCGCTGCCCAGGCGGCACCCTTGCCTGCCGCCACGAACAGGGAAAACGGAACCGTCGCGACCGCGACACTGGGTGCTGCCGCTGCCAGTCCCTGAGCGAAGACACCCCAGGAGCCGACGGCATCGCGCTCGAGTCCGTGGGATTCGGCGTTCCGAAGGGATCTGCCGTTGACGGTGAGCCGATGGGTGGGAGCGGACATGCGGAATTGCCTTCGTTCGGCGGGAGTGGATTGAAACATGCAGCGCGCAAAAGAAATTGCGCGCCTACCTACAGTCCGGGGCCAAGCGCATGCTCCGATGGTGAGGCGGCATCAAGAACGTGTCAACGGCACGCACGGCGCCGCAGCCGGTACCTGCGACGACTTAGCGCTCGCCCTGCGCGTATGTCCGACTTGACCTGGAGTCGACTCCAGGTTCTACCGTGGCTTTGTGAGCACAAGTGAGCCGCAGAATGACGGGTTTCCGATCTCGCACGTTGCCCAACGAACGGGGCTGTCGATCGATGCGCTGCGCTGGTTCGAACGCGAGGGTTTATTCCCCCGGGTGCCGCGTGACGGCGGTGGTCGCCGACGGTTCAGTGACGACGACATCGAGCGTGTCCAGCTGATGCTGCGGCTGCGCCGCACCGGCATGCCGGTGCGCGATATGCGGCGGTTCATTCAGCTGTTGGAGGGCGGCGAGGAGACCCATGCCGAGCGCCTGGAGCTGCTGTTCGCGCAGCGTGTGCGGATTATGGCGGCCATGGAGCGACTCACCGAGGACCTCAAGGTCGTCGATTTCAAGGTTGCGTATTACACCGAGTCGGTCAATGGCGCTCCGACTGCCGCAGTGGGACAGAAGAAGGGCTGACATGAAATACACACAGATCGGTGGCCTCCCGGTATCGCGAATCGGCTTGGGCGCCATGTCGATGTCCTCCGGCTACCAGCCGCTTGATTCGGATGCGGGCCCGGACGAACAGGCTTCGATTGAGGCGCTGCGACGGGCGTTGGATCTCGGTGTGACCCTCATCGACACCGCCGAGATATACGGCCCATATGCCAACGAGGAGCTCGTGGGCAAGGCCATCGCGGGTCGCCGGGGTGATGTGGTGCTGGCCACCAAGTTCGGGTTGGTGTCGCACAGTACTGGGGAGCTTTTCCGCCCTGACAGCTCGCCGGCGAATATCGTTGTCGCGGTCGAGGGTTCCTTGCGGCGGCTCGGTACCGATTACATCGACCTGTACTACCAGCATCGCGTGGACCCGAATGTGCCCATTGACGAGGTAGTGGGGGTGCTGGCGGATCTGGTGGGCCAGGGCAAGGTTCGCCGGATAGGTTTGTCCGAGGCTTCCCCGGCTACGGTGCGCCGGGCACACGCGGTACATCCGATCACCGCGGTGCAGTCGGAGTACTCGCTGTGGACTCGCGACGTCGAGTCGGAGCTGCTGCCGACCCTGCGGGAGCTGGGTATCGGGCTGGTGCCCTATTCGCCGCTGGGCCGGGGCTTCCTCACGGGTGCTATCCGGTCGGCGGACCAGCTCGCGGACGATGACTTCCGCAAGAACCTGCCGCGGTTCAACGCGGACAACCTCGACGCCAACTTGGCGCTTGTCGAGCAGGTGCAGACGGTCGCCGCGGAGGCCAGCCTGACTCCCGCGCAGGTTGCACTGGCCTGGCTACTGGCACGCGGTGAGGACATCGTGCCGATCCCCGGGACCACGAAAGCGGCGCGCGTGGAAGAGAACACGGGAGCGGTAGACGCCGCGCTGTCAGCCGAACAGCTTGTCCGGCTGGACGGTTTGGCGCCTGCGGCCGGGGAGCGCTACTCCGCGCAGCACACGGCGCTGCTGGACCGGTAGCGCATTGCGGGTTGTCTCAGTGATCCAGCGGAATGCGCAACGATGACATGGTCGCGGCGAGGCCGTCGTACTGCGTGACGAGTAAGCAAAAGCCGATGAGCTGTCGGCGGTCCAGGAACTTCGAGAGTCCCTCCCATGCATTATCGGAAAGTGTTCTGGTGGTGAGAATCTCGTCGACCCCGGTGATGAGCGCGCGCTCCTTGTCGGAGAGTCCGTCGGCGCCGGCCCCGGCGAAGATCCGTTCTTGATAGGCGGGATCGATACCGGCGCTTTTGGCGATGCGGGTGTGGTGCTGTAGTTCGTACTCGCATTCGCGTACGTGGGCCACGCGGAGGATGACCACTTCGGTATCGCGGGCAGAAAGTTTGGTGCCGCGCAGAATCGCACCGGAGTACGCCAACCACGGCCAGAATCGGATGCCCGTCTGTCCGAGCGTCGTCGCCAGGTGCATCTCCGGCACGCTGATCGCGCGTGCCATGCCCTTGGCGATCACCCAGTTGACCGGTCCCAGCTCACGCAGACCACCTGATGGGATACGGCCGCCGGCACGGGCTGCTCTGCGCGCAAGTGGCTCATCACTCACTGTCGGGCTCCTTCTTGCTGGACAAGGTATGGCGACACCGTACTGCGATGCTCGTCAAGATCGAGTGCCCGCCCGAGTGCCGGGAAGGCGCGCTGGGGACAGTTATCGCGCTCGCACACGCGACAACCCACGCCGATCGGCGTCGTCGCGCCTTCCGAGGACAGATCCAGACCCTCCGAATAGACCAGCCGGTGCGCATGCCGCAACTCGCAGCCCAGTCCGATCGCGAACGTCTTACCTGGCTGGCCATAGCGCGACGCACGCCGTTCGACAGTGCGTGCCACCCACAGGTAGTTGCGCCCGTCGGGCATCTGCGCCACCTGAACCAAGATCTTGCCCGGGTTGCCGAAGGTCTCGTAGACGTTCCACAGCGGGCAGGTACCACCGCTGGAGGAGAAGTGGAATCCGGTGGCCGACTGTCGTTTGGACATGTTTCCGGCACGATCAACCCGGACGAACGAGAACGGGACCCCCCGCATCGACGGGCGCTGCAGGGTGGACAGCCGGTGGCAGATGGTCTCGTAGCTCACCGAGTAGAACGCGGAGAGCCGTTCGATGTCGTATTGGAAATCCTCGGCCACCCCGTGGAACTGGCGGTAGGGAAGGACCGTGGCGGCGGCGAAGTAGTTGGCCAGGCCCAGGCGGGCCAACTTCCGCGATTCCTCCGAGGTGAACTTGCCGTCGTCGACCATGGTGTCGATGAGATCGCCATACTCCAGATAGGCCAGCTCGGCGGCGAGCTTGAAAACCTGCTGACCGCCGGAGAGGTGATTGCTGATCTCGAGTGTCTTGGATCCGGGGTCGTACTTGTGCAGGACGCTGTCACCGAGATCGATGCGCCGGGCGATTTGTACGCCATGCACCTCGGTGAGACGGTCGGCGATTTCTCTGGCCAGGTCTGCCCGGTGCATGCGCATCCGAACCGTCAGGTCTTCAGCGGCGGTGTCTAGCTCGTGGAGATAGTTGTGCCGCTGATAGAAGTAGTCGCGTACCTCCTCGTGCGGCATGGTGATCGAACCCCGCCCGGAGCTTGAGCCGCTGCCGTCGGTGTAGCGGTCCTCGGTGGCGGCCGCCAACTGTGTGGTGGTGATCCGGTAGCGCCGATGCAGGTTGACCATGGCGCGGGCCAACGCGGGATGCCCGGCGACCACATCGGCGATCTCCGCGGGATCGACGTCGATGTCCAGGTCCTTGTCCTGCACCACCTCGCGCAGTTCGGCGATGAGGCGGCTGTCGTCCTGGGAGGAGAAGAACGTCGCGTCGACGCCGAACACCTCGGTGATACGCAGCAATACCGCGACGGTGAGCGGTCGGACGTCATGCTCGATCTGGTTGAGATAGCTCGGGGAGATCTCCAGCATCTGGGCGAGCGCGGCTTGGCTGAACCCGCGTTCGCTCCGGAGTTGACGAAGGCGCCCTCCAACATACGTTTTGGACACGTTGACCAGCGTACGCGCCTTGCGAACTCTAGCTTCGCAGTCTTGGCAAGGTTCGGATCTGTCCGCGATGCCCGCCGCGGCGGCGGGAATGGGGGCCGGATGCCACCGAGCAATCAAGCTGGTTTGCTTTCTGGACGTATCTCGGCCGAGTCCGTGGGCGAACACGTTGGCCCGGGCTGCGTCTCGCTATGACCGGCGCCACTGTGACTGGTGGTCGGGCTCGGGGGTCACAAACGAGGTCTCCAACTGCTGATTAGCTATCTGTTCACTCATTCGTAGGGAATGGTAAATCTTGTCAACAGGGTTGCCCGTGATAGCGCGCAGTAAATCTGTACACGCACGTATCCCACATAGCGTGCTACTTATTCCATATCGGGTGTGCAACGGGCACATACGCGACTCTCATGCATGGTCTAATCTTTAACGGCCGGGGAGCACCGCTGAGGTGTTCCGCGTTTTGCAATTGGGACGTACATGTCCGAGCATGGTGCCGGATGCGGAGATAGACGAGGAGGGTTACGATTCTTCGGCTTTTGATGCGTCTGTGGATTCCGATACTGGTGCTCGCGGTAATTAGCGCCGGCGGATTTGCGGTGTCGCGGCTCCACGGTGTATTCGGTTCCGAGAACCGTCCATCGTATGCCGACACGAATGTCAGTGACGCCAAATCGTTTGATCCCAAGAAGATGTCGTATGAGGTTTTTGGATCACCGGGGAATGTGGCCGATATCAGCTATTTCGACGTAAATGGTGATCCGCTGTTCATTCAAAAAATCCCATTGCCGTGGTCGGTGAAATTCGAGATCGGCAAGACCACCGCCGTCGGAAGCATCATGGCGCAGGGAGATGGTCGCAGCATCGGCTGCCGCATTATCGTGGATGATGAGGTCAAGTCCGAGAAGGTGACAACTCAGACCAACGCCTTTACCTCATGCCTGCTGAAGGCAGCATGAGCGAGGGCGACGGCAAAGTTCAATCGCACCGGCCGATAATGGCGACCATTATCCGCCGGGGTGCGGTGTTTATTATCTTGGGCTGGCTTGCGATCACTGTCTTGCTGACCGTCAAGGTACCGCCGCTGGAGATCGTCGAAAGAGAGCATTCGGTCTCGCTCAGCCCGCCGGACGCGCCTTCTGTCAAAGCGATGACACAGATGGGGAAGGTCTTCGAGGAGTCCAACTCGGAGAGTGTCGCCGTGATCGTGCTCGAGGGAGAGAACGCCCTCGGCGACGACGCGCACAAGTATTACGACGCCGTCGTTCGTCAATTGAAGGCCGATCCGAAACATGTGCAGCACATCCAGGACTTTTGGGGTGACCCGCTAACCGCAGGTGCGGCCCAGAGCGCTGACGGAAAAGCCGCGTATGTGCAATTGAATCTCACCGGGCGTTTTGGTCAGGCCGATGCGAATGAATCCGTAGAAGCCGTCCAGAAGGTCATCAAGAACACTCCGGGGCTGCCGCCGGGGGTCAAGACGTATGTCACCGGTCCCGCGGCCATTGTCTCCGACATGTCGGAGAGTGGAAACCGGACGGTCATCCTCATCACCGTGGTGAGCGTCGGAGTGATTTTCCTGATGCTGCTCCTGCTCTACCGATCGTTCATCACGGTCATCATCCTGCTGTTCACCGTCGGCATCGAGTTGCAGGTTGCGCGAGGTCTTGTCGCGTTCCTCGGCATGCACGGGATCGTGGGGTTGACCACCTTCGTCGTCAACCTGTTGGTGTCTGTGGGTATTGCCGCAGGTACGGACTATGGAATCTTTTTCACGGGGCGGTACCAGGAGGCGCGCCAGGCGGGCGAGGATCGCCAGACCGCCTACTACACCGCCTACCGCGGGGTGGCCAAGGTCGTGCTGGCATCCGGCTTGACCATCGCCGGCGCGATCGCCTGTCTGCACTTCACTCGACTGCCCTACTTCAAGCCGCTGGGTATCCCTGGCGCGGTAGGCATTCTGGTCGCGGTGGCAGTTGCGCTGACGCTTGTTCCGGCGTGCATCGCCGCGGGCAGCCGGTTTGGGCTGTTCGATCCCAAGCGGCAGGTGACGACGCGCCGCTGGCGACGGGTGGGCACCGCGATTGTGCGATGGCCCGGGCCCATTCTCGCCGGGACGGTGGCGATTTCGCTCATCGGGCTCCTGACGCTGCCGGGATACAACCCCAGCTACACCGACGCGAAGTACATACCGCAAGACATCCCCGCGACGCAGGGACTCATCGCGGCCTCACGGCATTTCCCGGAATCGAAGATGTCCACGCCCGACATCCTGCTGATCGAGGCCAACCACGATATGCGCAACTCGGCCGATCTGCTGGTGTTGAACAGGCTGGCCAAGGCGGTATTCGCGGTCCCCGGTATAGCCAACGTGCAGTCCATCACGCGTCCCGAGGGAACGCAGATCGAGCACTCGTCGGTGCCGTTCATGCTCAGCATGTCGAATGCGAGCCAGCGATTGAGCCTGCCCTTCCAGCGTGCGCGCATGGACGACATGCTCAAGCAGGCCGATGACATGGGGACGACGATCGCGCTCATGCAGCGCATGTTCGATCTGATGAAGCAGATGGTGGCGACGACTCACCGCATGGTGAGTACCACGCACGATCTGCAGAAAGATATGTCCACGCTGCGGGACCACATCGAAAATTTCGAAGACTTCTGGCGGCCGATCCGTAACTACTTCTATTGGGAGAAGCACTGCTTCGATATCCCCATCTGCTGGTCGATCAGGTCGATCTTCGATGCGCTCGACGGCGTCGATCAGGTGACCGACAAGATGGAGAATCTGGTGGGCGATCTCGACGAGTTGGACAGGCTGATGCCCCAGCTGCTCGAACAGTTCCCCGTGATGATCGACACCATGAAGAGCACCCGCGAATCGATGCTGACGATGCACAGCACGATGTCTGGCATCTTCGCCCAGATGGATGAATCCACCGAGAACTCGACGGCCATGGGCAAGGCTTTCGACGCATCGAAGAACGATGACTCCTTCTACCTACCGCCGGATGTGTTGAACAACAAGGACTTCAAACGGGTCATGAAGATCTTCATGTCGCCCGACGGCAAGTCCTCGCGCATGCTCATATCTCAGCGCGGAGATCCCGCCACGCCCGAAGGCATTTCGCGGGTGGAGCCGATCAAGACCGCGGCGGAGGAAGCGCTCAAGGGCACCCCGCTGGAGCACGCCACGCTCTCCCTGGCCGGTACGGCGGCGGGTGTCAGCGAGCTGGTCGAGGGATCAAAATACGATCTCCTGATCGCGGGTGTCGCGGCGCTGTGCCTCATTTTCATCATCATGTTGTTGATGACGCGGAGCTTGGTTGCCGCGCTGGTGATCGTCGGAACCGTGGCGTTGTCGTTGGGTGCGTCGTTCGGTCTGTCCGTTCTTGTGTGGCAACACATTTGCGGTATCCAGATCAACTGGGTGGTATTGGCCATGTCGGTCATCGTGCTGCTCGCGGTGGGGTCCGACTACAACCTGCTGCTGGTCTCGCGCATGAAAGAGGAGTTAGGCGCGGGCCTCAACACGGGCATCATCCGGGCGATGGGCGGCACCGGCAAGGTTGTGACTGCCGCCGGCCTGGTCTTCGCGGCCACGATGGGCTCCATGATCGTCAGCGACCTGCTCACCATCGGGCAGGTGGGAACCACGATCGGCCTTGGTCTTTTGTTCGACACCTTGATCGTTAGAGCCTTCATGACGCCGGCCATCGCTGCGCTCCTGGGCCGGTGGTTCTGGTGGCCACTGCAGGTGTCTCCCCGGCCGGTCGGTGCGGTGCACGGGTGGAAGGGACCGCGCCTCGTCCGTTCCGTGCTGCAGAGGAACTGATGAGACCGGGTATGAGTGCTGAGACAAACTCAGCGCACTCGCGGCCGTTTATCGCGCGAACAATACGAAACCTGTCGCCCCTGATCATCCTGGGCTGGCTGGCGCTGATTCTGTATACGACGCTGGCATCGGTCAATTGGGACTGGGCCAAGGCGATCCCCGCATTGGAAAACGTCGCGGAAGAGCGTTCGGTATCGCTGATGCCGCAGGATGCGCCGGCCGTCAAAGCCATCCTGCGCATGGGCAAGGACTTCAACGAATCGAACTCGGACAGCTCCGCGATGATCGTGCTCGAGGGGACGGCGCCGCTCGGCGAGGATGCGCATACGTACTACGCCGGACTGATCCGCGAGCTGCGTAACGATCCCAAACACGTGGAGCACGTGCAGGATCTGTGGGGCGATCGGCTGACATCCTCGAGTGTGCAGAGTCCCGACGAGAAGGCTGCATACGTGCAACTGAATCTCGTCGGCAATCAAGGCACCGCCATGGGGGACGAATCTGTCGCCGCGATCCGCGAGATCGTCAATCGGACGTCACCCGCGGCACCCGCCGATGTCAAGGTCTATGTGGCCGGTGCGGCGCCGCTCGCCTCGGATATGCAGCATGCGGGCAACAAATCGATTCTGAAGATCACCGCGGTCACCGTGGTCATCATCTTCACGTTGCTATTGATCCTCTATCGCTCGGTCGTCACCGTCATCCTGCTGCTGATCATGGTGGGTGTCGAATTGGCTGCGGCCCGAGGCATCGTGGCATTTCTCGGTTACCACGATGTTTTCGTGTTGTCGACGTTCGCCGTCAACATGCTGGTCTTTCTGAGCATCGCCGCCGGCACCGATTACGGGATCTTCTTCTTCGGTCGATATCAAGAGGCGCGCCAGGCCGGTGAGGACCGGGAAACCGCGTACTACACCACATATCGCAGCGTGGCCCCCGTGGTCTTGGCCTCTGGACTGACCATCGCCGGAGCCATCCTGTGTCTACATTTCACGCGGTTGCCCTACTTCCAAACCATGGGCATCCCGTGCGCCATTGGAATGCTGGCGGCCGTCGCGGTCGCGGTCACTCTGGTTCCCGCCGGGATCGCGGTGGCCAGCCGATTCGGACTGCTCGAACCCACACGCAAGCTGCGGGTTCAGCGGTGGCGTGGGCTGGGCACGGCAGTCGTCCGCTGGCCCGCACCCATTCTGGTCGCCTCGTTGGCGGTGGCATTGGTCGGGCTATCGACGTTGCCGGGATACAAAACGAGCTACAACGACCGGCTGTACATCTCCGGTGATATCCCGGCCAATCAGGGATTCGCTGCGGCGCAACGTCACTTCTCCGAGTCGCGCCTGACGCCCGACGTGTTGTTGATCGAAACCGATCGCGATCTTCGGAACCCGGCCGACTTTCTGGTGTTGAACAAGGTGGCGAAGGCCATTTTCAAGGTGCGTGGGGTGTCGAGGGTGCAAGGGATCACCCGACCCGAGGGAACACCGATCGCCAACACGTCGGTGCCGTTCCTGCTCAGCTTGCAAAGCGCCGGCCAGGTACAGGCGACCCGTTTCCAGAAGAAGCGCATCGCCGACATGCAAAAGCAGGCCGACGACATGTTGAAGATGATCGCGACGATGCAGCGCACGTACGGCGTGATGAAGAAGATGTCGGAAACGACACATCGAATGACGGCTCATACCCATGAGGTGCAGCAACTCACGGACGACTTGCGGGGCAGCATTGCTCTGTTCGATGACTTTCTTCGACCGATCCGCAACTACTTCTATTGGGACAAGCACTGTTTCGACATCCCCATCTGCTTTTCGATCAGATCGATCTTCGACGCGATGGACGGAGTCGACGCGCTCGATGACGGGTTGATGGTTCTCGTCAAGGACATGGATCAGCTGGACGCCATCATGCCGCAGCTGCTCGTCCAATTCCCTCAGATGATCGAGGTCATGCAGAGCATGCACACCTCGGTGCTCACCATGTACGCCACCATGTCCGGGCAGTTCGCTTCCATGGACGAATCCACCAACGACGTGATGGCCATGGGGCAGGCATTCGACGCGTCCAAGAACGACGATTCGTTCTTCCTGCCTCCGGAAGTATTTAAGAACCCGGACTTCCAGCGTGCAATGAGTTCATTCCTGTCGCCGGACGGAAAGACGGTGCGGTTCATCATTTCCCACAATGGTGATCCGATGTCGCCCGAGGGTATTGCGCGGATCGAGCAGATCCGGAACTCGGCAGAGGAAGCGCTGAAGGGAACGCCTCTGGTGGGCGGCAAGATCTACCTTGCCGGTGCCGCGTCTACCGCGAAGGACTGGAAGGACGGCTCGACATACGACCTGTTGATTGCGGGAATCGCAGCGATCTGCCTGGTGTTCATCATCATGCTCATCACCACCCGGAGCTTCATCGCGGCCCTGGTGATCGTCGGTACGGTGG
This sequence comes from Mycobacterium sp. NGS15, assembly GCF_059813245.1. Lineage (NCBI taxonomy): Bacteria > Bacillati > Actinomycetota > Actinomycetes > Mycobacteriales > Mycobacteriaceae > Mycobacterium > Mycobacterium sp. NGS15. The sequence goes on from NZ_JCALEF010000001.1 coordinate 855,838, forward strand.
CGCTCTCGCTCGGCGCGTCCTTTGGCATGTCGGTGCTGCTGTGGCAGTACATCCTCGGCATCAATCTGCACTGGATGGTGCTGGCGATGTCCGTGATCATCCTTTTGGCGGTGGGGTCCGACTACAACCTGCTGTTGGTCTCCCGAATGAAAGAGGAGCTGGGTGCCGGGCTGAATACGGGCATCATCCGCGCGATGGGCGGCACCGGAAAGGTCGTCACATCAGCCGGATTGGTGTTCGCGGCCACCATGGCGTCGATGGTCGTCAGCGATCTGCAGATCATCGGTCAGATCGGCACCACCATTGGGCTGGGTCTGTTGTTCGACACGCTGATCGTGCGCTCGTTCATGACTCCGTCGATCGCGGCGCTGTTGGGTAAGTGGTTCTGGTGGCCGCAACGAGTACGGCCGCGCCCGCCGAGTGCTCTGCTTGAGTCCGTTGGTACGCGCACGGCGCCCGTTTCGACCCGACTCGACGATGACGAGCCGACCACGGAGCTGCCAAAGTTCAACGGCTAGTGACGGTGTAGTTCAACAGCTTTGGTGTTCGGGGCGATGCTGCATATACAAAAGGCCGGGCCGAAGTTCACCTCCGGCCCGACCCTTTGCGTGTAAGGCTCAGTATTTGTGGCAGCTGCGCACCATCTGCTGGAAGACGGGTATGACGAACTCGATGCCCTGATTGCCCCTGACCTGGTTGATCATGCTCACGCGCTTGGCCTTCGGTGAGCTGAGGAACTCTTGCATGAACTGCTGGTTGGGGGGCGACTGGTCGAAATACTCTGCGGCTGTCGGGTTCTCCGCATGCAGCGCCGCATTCGCCTGATCGTATGTACAGGTGCTGTTCACCATCTCGTCCGTAACGGGGTCAGCGGATGCGATCCCAGCACCGGCGCTCACCGCCAGCGTGGCACCGGCGACGGCCGCCGCAATCTTCGTCAGTGACAGTTTGTTCATGTTCTCAATTGCCTCCTCGTACCGACCACATCAACTTTACGTATTCATCGAAAAACAAGGCCCAGGGTGCACTTAGGGCCCATGACTATTTATACGTCCATCAATCCATTGTGTTACCGCGGACCAGAACATCGCACTATTTCCGCTGCAAGAGCTCAAGTAGGTAACTGCCGTATCCAGATTTGAGTAGCTCTTGGGCACGCGCAGCAAGCTGGTCATCGTTGATGAAACCAGCGCGCCACGCAATTTCTTCCGGTACACCGATCTTCAGACCCTGGCGGCGTTCGATGGTGCGCACGTAATCGCTCGCGTCCAGCAGCGAGTCGAAGGTGCCCGTGTCTAGCCACGCGGTGCCACGCGGCAGCACCTCGACGGAAAGTCGTCCCTGATCCAGATAGGTCTGGTTGACCTCGGTGATCTCGTACTCTCCCCGAGCCGACTTCTGCAGCGAGCGCGCGATCTCTATGACGTCGTTGTCATAGAAGTACAGGCCGGGCACAGCGTAATGGGATTTCGGATTTGTGGGCTTTTCTTCCAGGGACAGCGGGACCCCGGCGGCGTCGAACTCCACCACGCCATACGCCGACGGGTTGGCCACCCAATATGCGAAAATCGCTCCACCGCTGATGTTCTCAAACCTGCGCAGGCTCGTGCCCAGGCCGGGCCCGTAGAAGACGTTGTCGCCCAGTGCAAGCATCGCTGTGTCGGTGCCGATGTGCTCGGCGCCGATCACGAACGCCTGCGCCAGCCCCTCGGGTTTGGGCTGGACCGCATAGCTCAAGCTAATCCCAAAGGCCGAGCCGTCCCCGAGCAGTCGCTCGAATGCCGGGGCGTCAAAGGGCGTGGTGATCACCAAAATGTCCCGGACCCCGGCCATGATCAGCGTGGACAACGGGTAATAGATCAGTGGTTTGTCGTACACCGGCAGCAACTGCTTGCTGATACCCGTCGTTATCGGATGCAGGCGAGTGCCCGACCCGCCCGCGAGAATGATGCCGCGCATGTGTGCTCCTACTCGACGACGAATCCGAGTTCGGTTGCGGCGGCGACATTTCTACGCTGTCGTGATTACTACGCTGTCGTGGCGCAACCGTAGGTCACCCTATCGCGTATGAAGACAGAATGCCGACGGAATCAAACGCTGCGAGGGGGCGTGCGGGTGGTCTTGGTGAACCGTGAGTCGCGACAAAGTCCGTCAAGACGGATCCGGCACGCCCGCAGCCGCATACGGATATCGTGAAACCTGCTGAACCCGGGCCGGCCCGTATTGCATTGCCGCTTTCATCCGAAATAGCGATTTTACGTGTTGCAACCCATGAAACGGAATTCTTTCTGCCGTTGCTGTATTGATGTTTTGGAATTTGGAGACACATGTGTGCCCGTCATCCTGAGGCTATCCGTGACGCACAAGATCGGTAATAATGACCGGCAGCACTGACGGCCATTCTGCGTGTACGTAAACATATCGGGGAGGTCGATACCGTCATGAAATTTGCCATGGCAAGTTATGGCACGCGCGGCGATATCGAACCTGCTGTTGCGGTCGGACGGGAGCTGCAGCGTAGGGGTCATGAAGTGCGCATGGCGGTCCCACCTGATTTGATCCGCTTCGCGGAGTCGGTCGGACTCTCGGCGGTGCCATACGGCGTTCATGTGGGGCCCCAGCTCGATGAATACCGCGACTTGTGGATGTCATGGACTCGTCATTTTTGGAGAGTGCAGGATCTGGTTGCGCTGTGTCAGCAGGCCCTGAAACTGGTAACCGAACAATGGTCGGAAATGAGTAAGACCCTGGTGTCCGTGGCAGATGGGGTGGATCTTCTGTCGACCAGTGTGGGCTATGAGGAACCGGCTGCCAATGTTGCCGAGTTCTACGGGATCCCGCTGGTTGCCCTGCACACCATGCCGTGGCGCCCCAATGGTCAGCTCTTTCCGGTCTTACCGCCGCAGTTAACACGCACAGCGATGACCGCCTATGACTGGCTGACCTGGCGAGTGACCAAGAAGGCGGAGGATGCGCAACGGCGCGAGCTTGGCTTGCCCAAGGCGGCGAGCCCTTCGCCGCAGCGGATCGGCCAGCGCGGGTCGCTGGAAATCCAGGCTTACGACGGTATTTGCTTCCGCGGGCTGGCAGACGAATGGGCAAAGTATGGCGGACGAAGGCCTTTCGTGGGCGCACTCACCATGGAGTTGACAACAGAGGCCGATGACGAGGTCATGTCCTGGATCGCGGCGGGGCCGCCGCCTATCTGTTTCGCCTCGGGGAGCATCCCGGTCGAATCTCCGGCGGAGACAGTCGAGATGATCAGCTCAGCATGCGCAGAACTAGGGGAGCGCGCATTGGTATGCGCCGGCGCGACCGACTTAAGCGATGTTCAAACCTCTCCACACGTCAAGGTGGTCGGAGTGGTGAATTACGCGGCGGTCTTTCCGGTGAGTCGAGCGATCGTGCACCACGGCGGTTCGGGTACCACGGCGGCGAGCCTGCGCGCAGGAGTGCCTACTTTGATTCTCTGGACTGTTGGGGACCAGCCATTTTGGGGAAACCAGCTCAAGCGGATGAAAGTGGGCACCTCCCGGCGCTTTTCGACCACGACCCGCGAGACGCTGGTCTCGGATCTGCGTCAGATCCTCAAACCGGAATGTGTGGTCCGGGCCCGGGCGATCGCTCCCCGTATGTCCAAGCCGTACGAGAGTGTGAACAAGGCGGCCGGCCTGTTGGAGGAGAGGGCCGCGCGTGCTTAGGTCAGTCGTCACCTCGCGGCAGCCCATGCCGGAAGTACCCCGTGCGATGACACTTGGACCATCGATATCATTGACCAGGAACGCATTACCGGTGCGTGCCGGTCACCGAACTGCTCTGTAAGGAACGGGAGGCGTCGGCTTTGTCGAAATCTGTACTCATCTCTGGTGGAGCGGGATTTATCGGGTCCGCGCTGTCCAATCGCCTCGTCCAAGCGGGATACGACGTCGCGGTGATGGACGTCCTACACCCGCAAGTACACGCCAGAGGCCGAGAGATCGATCTCCCGCCCTCGGTGCGGTTGTTCACCGGAGACGTTACCCACGCCCCTGACTGGGATGCCGTACTTCGGTTGTTCGAACCTTCACAGGTTGTCCATTTGGCTGCGGAGACGGGTACGGCGCAGTCGCTTTCGGAAGCGACCCGCCACGGTTCGGTCAACGTGGTGGGCACAACCCAACTCCTCGACGCCCTGAGTCGTTCGGCACATGTGCCGGATCAGCTGGTGCTTGCGTCGTCGCGCGCGGTGTACGGCGAAGGTGCGTGGCAGTCCGGTGCGGACGTCTTCTACCCGCGCCCGCGCAGCCATGCACAACTACTTGCCGGCGAGTGGGATCCGAAAGGCCCTGCGGGTGAAGCGTCGGAACCGCTTCCCAGCCGCGCCGGCCGGACGGAGCCCCGCCCGACCAATATCTATGCGAGCACCAAACTTGCCCAGGAACATCTGTTGGCGTCGTGGGCGGCCGCCCACGACACCGACCTCAGCGTCTTGCGCCTGCAGAACGTGTACGGACCCGGTCAGTCACTCACGAATTCCTACACCGGAATCGTCACCCTCTTCGCGCGTCTGGCACGCGAGAAGCAGGCGCTGGAGGTTTACGAGGACGGACGGATAGTCCGTGATTTCGTTTTCATCGATGATGTCGTCGACGCGCTCTTCGCTGCGGTGCATGCGCCCGCTGTCGCGCGACGCACCCTTGACATCGGTTCTGGCACCGCAACAACCATTCACGAGTTGGCAGGCAAGATCGCGGACATCTGTGGTGCACCCGAGCCCATTGTTGTCGGGAAGTTTCGAGACGGCGATGTGCGCGCCGCAAGCTGCGATATCGGGCCGGCAATCGATCAGCTCGCGTGGAGCCCGAAGTGGACGCTTGAGGACGGCGTGCACACCCTTCTCGAATGGATCGACAAGGGCTGTCCGAATCGTTTTTGAGCACATCGCCGCCTAGCCGTGGTTCGTTGGCTAAAAACGCCGTCATGATTATGAATCATCAGTTGTGGCAATGTTTTCCAACTAGATGTGGAAACACCGGAAAGCCTGATCTGGAACCGAGATGACGATACGATGACGCTTCCGGCGAAGAGTGGTGGAGGCGCATGAAGCTCGGTTCTGTATTCGATCCGCGAAATAACGCGCTGAACGCCTGTCGGCTCGCTCTGGCGACCGAGGTGATCCTTTTCCACTCGTTCCCACTTACCGGACACGTGGTGGAATCGAAGGCAGTACTCCAACTGCTGTTCTCGGTGGGAGTCGACGGATTCTTTGCCCTTTCAGGATTTCTGATCACTGCGAGTTGGCTCCGTGACCCCAGCGTCCGTGACTACTTCATCGCACGAGCTCTCCGCATTTTGCCGGGGTACTACGTCGTGCTGGCGGTGACGGCCTTTGTCATTGCGCCGCTCAGTGTCCTGATCCAGGGCGGTTCGGCCGCCAGGCTGTTGTTCTCGAGTGCGCCGATCGAATACATGCTGAAGAACAGCGCACTGGTGCAGCTTCAGTTCGATGTGGGTGGGACGCCGCGCGATATCCCGTACCCGGGGATCTGGAACGCGTCCCTGTGGTCGCTCGTATTTGAGGTGATGTGCTACATCGCCGTCGCTGGGCTCGGGCTGCTCGGGCTTGCGAGCCGCCGTTGGACAGCACCGGTGATACTGATACTGGCAACGATCGCGGCAATTCTCCTGCCGCCCCTGACCTTCCCCGGGCTGTGGACAATCCCGCAGCTCGCGGTGCGGAGCGCCATCATGTTTTCCGCCGGCGCGCTGCTGTATCAGTGGCGAGACGTGATACCCGCCCGATGGTCGCTGGTGGGCGTGAGCGTCGCGATCGTGCTGGCCTCGGGCATGCTGCCCGACTACCGGGTGGTCGGTGCCCTTCCGCTCGCCTATGCCGTCGTCGTTTCGGGTGTGCTGATCAAGAACAAGCGCATGAACATACACACGGACCTGTCGTACGGCGTGTACATCTACGCCTCGCCGACACAGCAGTTTTTGGCCGTTGCAGGTTTGGCCAGCCTGAATCCGTTTGTTTTCTTTGCTATTTCGACGGGTGCGACGCTGGTCCCCGCTGCATTCAGCTGGTTCCTGGTCGAGAAGCGCGCACTGGCGCTCAAATCGCGCCTCAAACGTAAGAACGCCGATCCGATGGCGACCCGGGCCGGACCGGCGGTTTCGGATAGTCGTCCGGAACTGCGAGAACGGGCTCTGTCACCGCGCGAGGACAGTTAGCGCAGAGGGTCGCCATGAAGATTTCGGTAGGCTGATTCGCATGGCATTTCGGGATTCTGAGAATGGGCGATGTTCTACGAACATCAAAGGACAGCAAAGGATCTCGTGACTATGCCGCTCTTTCGTCTGGCGTTGCAGCGCAAACCGCCGTTCATCGCGCGGCGTTATCCTTACGGAGGTCGCCGTCGGATGCTTGATGCGCTAGGCCCAGACCTAGCCAGGGCGGTCTCGATGCAGGCCGACGACTCAGAACCCGGCGATACTCCGATCGGAGGGATATTCGAGAAAACCGACAACGTCCACAAACTGCGTCATTACCTGCCCATTTACCAGGGCGCTCTGACGCGGACCGAGCGAATGCTCGAGATCGGGGTGGATCGAGGCGGATCTTTGCAGATGTGGCGAGAACACCTGCCACAAGCCACCATCGTCGGTCTCGACATCAGCCCCGCGTCCGCACAGCACGATGACCCCGGGCGCGATATTCATGTGCGGATTGGTGATCAGACTGATGCACACTTTCTCGGGACAGTGGTCGACGAGTTCGGGCCGTTCGACACCGTCCTCGACGATGGCGGTCATACCCCTAAACAGATGATCGGGTCGTTCAGGTACTTGTTTCCCCGCCTGCGGCCCGGTGGGGTTTACATCGTCGAGGACGTTTGTGCCAACTACTGGACCATCTATCGCGACCAGCGCGAATCGTTCATCGACTTCACCAAATGGCTGATGGATGCGATGCACGCGCACTATCTGGAGATGAGCTCGGTCTACCAGATCATGGAGGGCCATCCCAAGCGGCTCCAGGAGGCCCAGGTGCCGTTTGCGGCCACCATCATCGACCGGATCGAGGTGTTCGACTCCGTGGTCGTGATTCACCGGGCAGAAGAGCCGAAACGGCTCCCTCGCGCCGTGTTCCGATGAGGCTGAATATTAATGACGGGACGCTGGATCTTCGCCGGGAAGCGAGCACCAGATATTTGGCGACATTCGTTCATAAGAATTCTTGACAGATTCTACCGGAAATGCAGTCCTTACAAGGGGACTAGCCCGGTCCGAAACGTGTCGACGGAGTCGGTCGGACGGCTATTGTTAGCGCTGGGACGGGACACCAGCATTTCGAGATAGGGGCAGTTCTTGACCGTGACCGATTACGACACTCGATCCGCTTATCTGGGCCTGCTTCGGCAGGACCTGACCAGATACGGAGTTGACGAACTTGTGCCAGTGGGTTGGAACTGGCTGCACCGCCCCTTTTTCAAATTTGGCGACTACGTGCTCGTGCGCAAGCGTCCGTTCGACGCGCACAAGCGCGACTTGGGTCTGGACTGGCCGGCGGATGCGTTGACGATGATCGGGATGCGGCGACTCACTAGTCTGCAGCAGTGCGTTGAGACGGCGCTTGCTGATGACGTGCCCGGCGACCTGGTCGAATGCGGAGTCTGGCGCGGTGGGGCGTCCATCCTGATGCGTGGAGTTCTCGCCGCGTATGGGGATACGACGCGGAACGTCTGGCTGTGCGATTCGTTCGAGGGTGTGCCTCCTCCGGATACCGCGAATTACAAGGCGGACAAGGGAGATAGGCTGCACCTTGCGGCACCCATCTTGGCGGTGACCGAAAAGAATGTCAGGGCGAATTTCCAGCGATATGGTTTGTTGGATAACCAGGTCCGTTTTGTTCCCGGCTGGTTCAAAGACACGCTGCATGATGCGCCGATTGAACGAATCGCCGTATTGCGGCTCGATGGCGACCTCTATGAATCCACAATCCAGGCGCTCGACGGGCTTTACGAGCGTTTGTCTCCCGGAGGTTTTTGCATCATCGACGATTACCATGCGCTTGACTCGTGCAAACAGGCCGTCACTGATTACCGCACGAAGCACGGGATAACCGCGGAGATCGTGGAAATTGACGGTACAGGCGTGTTTTGGCGCAAGGAATGAGGGCGGCCCGAATCCACTGACCGCGATACCCGAAAGGCGTTAGAGGCGATGAAGTTTGTGCTGGCGAGCTACGGAACCCGGGGCGATATCGAGCCCTCTGTTGTCGTGGCTCGCGAGCTGCAGCGCAGGGGACACGATGTGGTCATGGCCGTGCCGCCCGACCTGATGAGCTTTACGGAGTCGGCGGGGCTGGAGACGGTTTCCTATGGGTTGGATACGAAGACCTGGCTGGACGTGTACCGCAATTTCTGGACCTTCTTCTTCCACACCTTCTGGAAGGTGCGGGAGATTCGAAGGATGTGGCGTCAGATGTGGGAGCTCAGCGATGAGTGCTGGGCACAGATGAACACCACGCTGATGTCGGCGGCCGAGGGCGCCGATGTGTTATTCGCGGGGCAGAGCTATCAGGAGCCGGCCGCGAATGTCGCTGAGTACCATGATATTCCATTGGTTACGCTCCATCACATCCCCATGCGGCCCAATGGTCAGCTTGTCACCATCCTGCCGTCTCGGTTGGGGCGCATGGCGATGACGGCCTTCGATTGGCTGGCCTGGCGTCTGAACAAGAAGGTGGAGGACGCGCAGCGGCGGGATCTCCACCTGCCGAAGGCGTCCAGGCCGTCGCCACAGCGAATCGCGGAGCGCGGCTCGCTGGAAATTCAGGGCTATGACGAGGTGTGTTTTCCCGGGCTGGCGGCAGAGTGGAAGAAATGGGAAGGTTTGCGGCCGTTTGTCGGCTCGCTGACAATGGCCCTGACCGCCGAGGCCGATGACGATGTCGCGTCGTGGATCGCGTCGGGAACACCACCGATCTTTTTCGGTTTCGGCAGTATGCCGGTTGAATCTCCCACGGCTGCACTCGACATGATCGGCTCGGCGTGCGCGGCGCTGGGTGAGCGGGCTTTGGTGGGCGCCGGATGGACCGATTTCAGCGATACGCAGCTTCCCGACCACGTGAAGGTCGTGGGAGCGGTCAACTATGCGACGGTCTTTCCGTCCTGCCGGGCGGTTGTGCATCACGGCGGTTCGGGCACCACGGCAGCGAGTCTGCGTGCCGGGGTCCCCACGCTGATCCTGTCGATGGATGCCAACCAAACGCTCTGGGGTGGCCAGGTCAAGAAGTTGAAAGTGGGCACCACACGGCGTTTTTCGACCACTACTCGAGGATCTCTGGTTGCCGACCTGCGGCTGATTCTTGGTCCAGACTACGTCGAGCGGGCTCGTGAGCTCGCGGACGGAATGACCAAACCCGGTGAAAGTGCCGTAGCAGCAGCCGATGCCATGGAGCAGTTCGCACGCGCGCGGTGTTCCGCGTGAGTGAGAGCGGCGTCTCGCGGCAGGCTGGGGGTTCGACACTCGGCCAGGTGTTCGATCCGCGAAACAATGCGTTGAACGCGTGGCGGTTGGTCCTGGCGGTAAGCGTCATCTTCTGGCATTCCTGGCCTCTCACCGGTCGAACGATCACTTACCGGCCCTTTGAGCAACTCATCGAGCAGGTAGGTGTAGACGGCTTTTTCGCGGTATCGGGGTTCCTCATCACCGCGAGCTGGTTGCGCAAGCCCAAGCTTCGAGACTTCGCCATTGCCCGTGGCCTTCGCATTTTCCCGGGCCTGTGGGTGTGCCTACTGATTATCGCGTTCGTCATCGCCCCCATCAGCGTTCTCATCCAGGGTGGCTCGGTCGCGGATTTGTTCTCCTCGCACAAGCCGATCGAGTACGTCCTCAACAACGGTCTGCTGAACGTGTACTACGCGGGCGTCGACGGTACGCCTCGCGGTGTGCCGTGGCCGGGGGTGTGGAACGGATCAATCTGGACGCTTGTCTTCGAGATGATCTGTTACATCGCGGTGGCGGTGCTGGGTGTCGCCGGCTTACTCAAGCGGCAATGGGTTGTTCCGGCGGCGTTCGTGTTTTTTCTCTGTGCGACGGCATATCTCTCGTATCCGGTCTTCGCCGCGACGTCCATACCGCAGATGGTGGCCCGATTCGCCGTGATGTTCGCGGCGGGCGCCCTGCTGAATCAGTACAAGAACGTCATCCCTGCGCGATGGTCGCTTGTCGCGCTCAGCGTGCTCATCGTGCTGGCATCCGGACTACTTGAGAACTATCGGGATATCGCGGCGCTGCCGTTAGCCTATGCGGTCATCGTCTCCGGCGCGCTCATCCACAATCCGCGATTGAATCTACGAAACGACCTGTCGTATGGCACGTACATCTATGCCTATCCCATACAGCAGCTTATGGTGGTTTTGGGGCTGGCTAGCCTGAATCTATTCCTGTTCTTCGTCATTGCGACGGCAGCCACCGTGCCGCTAGCCGCCTTCAGCTGGTTCGTGGTGGAAAAACACGCGATCTCACTGAAGTCTCGGTTGACCCGGAAGAAGTCGACGCCGGTGGCGGAGCCGCCACCGGTACCCGTTGAGCGCGATGCGGTGTGACGGCAAGAACTGCCATCGATCAGCTTGTGAGCCATAGCGATTCGATCGGATGAATTGGTTCGCGACGAGCCTTTCTCACCTCCACGCTGACGGCGGATGCTATCGTTTTCGCTGTGGCAGATGAGCTATCGCTCCGTACCCGTATCCAGCTGTGGGCGGTTCGCAAGGAGTATTGGCTTGCGCGCACGCTACTACCCAAAGTCTATTCCAACGATGCGCTGATCTGTTTCAACAGCCATGCGTTCCTTGATGATCCGGACTTTCAGCGTGCGTATCAGCGCGGTGTTCGTGCCCTGGGTGGAACGGACTGGTACCAGTGGCATTGGCGGGTGCATGTCGGGCTCTGGGCGGCGGACAGCGCCAACAAGGTGAAGGGCGATTTCGTCGAGTGCGGAGTCAGCTACGGATTCCTGAGCAGCGCCATCATGGAGTACCTCGATTGGGATCAGCTGGGCAAGACGTTCTATCTGCTTGACACCTTCGCCGGTCTCGATCCGCGCTTCGTCAGCGCGGGTGAGCGCAGCGCCGGCGCGCTCGAAAAGAGCGACAAGCTTGTGAAGAATGGCATGTACGTGAGTTCGGTGGACAGTGTCAAGGCGAACTTCGCGCAGTGGAAGAATCAGCGTGTCATCGTCGGATCCGTACCCGAGACGCTGGCTGAAGTCGACACCGATGCGGTGGCATTCCTGCATATCGATATGAACTGTGCTCCACCAGAAGTGGAGACGCTGCGGTACTTTTGGCCGCGATTGTCGCCGGGCGCGTTCGTGCTGCTGGACGACTACGCGAACCGTGGCCGCGATGAGCAGCGCATCGCCATGGATGAGGTGGCGGGCGAATTGGGCGTATGCGTCGTGGCCTTGCCCACAGGTCAGGGCCTGATCATCAAGCCACCGCAGTAGCGGTCATCCCTCACTGGGTCTTCCGGCGGACGGCACCTTCGAAGAGGTCTGCGGCCTTGACGACGCTTTCTTCGGGGCTGGTCATTGTAGTGGCGAGCTCGTGGGCGGCGGCCGCATACTCCGGGGCCAGGATCCGGCGTAGGTCAGCCACCAGTGTTTTCCGGTTGGTCGCCGAGAAGCGGCGGGCAGCACCGACTTTCAATCTGCCGAGCTGGTTTCCCCAGTATGGCTGATCGGCCGTACTCCACAGGATCAGAGTGGGAACACCGGCCCGCAGGCTCGCGGCCGTGGTGCCCGAGCCGCCGTGGTGAACGACGGCCCGACTGGCTGCGAAGACCGCCGCGTAGTTGACGGCTCCGACGACTTTGACATGATCCGGGTGAGTGATATCACCGAAATCGGTGCCTCCGGCGCAGACCAGCGCCCGCTCGCCCAATTCCGCGCATGCGGAACCGATCATCTCGATCGTGTCGGTTGGTGATTCGAGCGGAATGCTGCCGGTGGCAAAGCAGATCGGCGGCTTTCCTGCGGCGATCCAGGACGCGACGTCGTCGTCGGCCTCAGTGGAGAGCCCCATCGTGAGCGCTCCAACAAAGGGCCGCTTCCCATTCCATTTCGCCCATTCATCGGCCAGACCCGGGACCGAAACTGCGTCGTAGGCTTGGATTTCGACGGCCCCGCCGCGTGTCCTTCGACGTGGCGAGGGGCCGATCGCTCTGGACAGCCCGAGCTCGCGCCGCTGCGCATCCTCGGCGTTTTTGGTGGCGCGCCAGAGCAGCCATTCGGACAGCATCCCGCCCGATCGCACGAGCGGTGCCGGCAACATGGGAAGCAGTTGACCGTTGGGCCGCATGGGGAAGTGGTGCAGCATCACCAGCGGGATATCGAAGTACTCGGCGACGTTGGCGGCCGCTTGTTCGAAATTGAGGCCCGTCGACAGCAGATCTGCCCCTTCCGCCACTGAGGCGAGCGTCGCGCTGGTGTCGCTCCAATATCGGGCGATCGGCGCCCAAAGTTCACGCAGCGTACCGACAGGTTTGCGTACCAACTGAGTCCAGAAGTTTCGGAGGAACTCGTCTTGCAGGAAATCATGTAGTTCCGGGCCGTACGGAACCGCGGCCAGCCCAGCCGACTCTGCGAAGGTAATGAGGTCCGGGGGAACGGCTACGCAAACGTCGTGTCCTCTTCGGACCAGCTCGCATCCGACGCTGACGGACGGTTCGACATCGCCGCGGGTTCCGTAGCACGCCAGCGCAAACTTCATTCCGTTCCTGGCCCTTCAGTTCTGGTCGCATCGGTAGACCCGAATACCGCGGTCATTATCTCTGATTTTCCAACTGTCGCAAGGTAGTTCGGAGTTCGATAAGTCAGTCTAAAACTCAGAACTCTGCCATAATTTGCCCATGGTGCGCAGTCATCCGGTTCGGAAATCGCGAGATTGGGTTATCTTCAAGCTGAACGCGCAGTTCACTCAGGGGGTGCAGAAGTTCATCTACCGGTACGCCACCCGTAAGCTCGAAACAGAGAACGTCGTGTTTCTCAATTACGGCTATGAAGAGGATCCGGCAATGGATGTCCCGTTGTCGGCTTCCGATGAGCCCGATCGGTATTCCATTCAGCTGTACCACAGCACCGCCACACAGGCGGAGCTCGACGGTAGACGAGTGCTGGAGGTCGGTTGTGGCCATGGCGGCGGAGCCTCGTACCTCGTTCGCACACTGCATCCAGCTTCCTATACAGGGCTGGACCTGAATCCGGACGGTATCGAGTTCTGCCGTAGGCGGCACAATCTGCCGGGTCTGGAGTTCACGCAAGGAGACGCGCAGCGCCTACCGTTCACGGATCAGTCGTTCGATGCGGTAATCAACATCGAGTCGTCTCACCTCTACCCCCAATTTCCCGTGTTCCTCACGGAGGTGGCACGTGTGCTCCGCCCAGGCGGGTATTTTCTCTATGCGGACGCGCGAAGTGCTCAGGACGTCGCCGGATGGAAGGTGGCGCTCGCGAGCGCCCCGTTGCGGATGGTGTCCGAGCGGGGGATCAATGTCGAGGTCCGGCGCGGTATGGAAAAGAACCTGGAGCGTTGGCGTTACGTGATCGATCGCGCCACGCCCGTAATTCTGCGCGGCTTGGTCCGTAGATTTGCGCCGGCCCAGCGCGCCTACGAGGACCTGCGCAGTGGAGGGGCGGTGGAGTACCGGATGTATAGCTTCACCAAGGCGTAATCGGGCGGCAGATTCGTCTTCCGACAAGGAATTTCATCGTTTATGAGTTCCGTCGTGTGGGTATAGTCGAGTTATGAATGTCGTCGAGTCGATAGAGCGCGGGCTGGACTGGCTCGCGACCCCCAGGCAGTTACCCGGCCGCCTGGAGATGGAGACTCGACGGGGTAAACGTCTGGAGCTGGAGGTGGTGTCCGTCGCGATCCGGCTGCCGATCCTCAATGGCGCCGTGGTGCGGCTCCCGGTGTTTGTCATGTTGATGCCGGCCGGGTCATCTCCCGTTGAGGGAACTCATGCTCGCCCCGAGCAGCATGATGACTAATCTATTTTCGTAACGTTGCGGCACGTATCAATCAGATGCGTTTGTCGAGTATCGCTTGGCTCAGGGCCAGCGCCTTCATCCAGGCGGCCCTTTCGAGGTCGTTCCGCACACTTCTGTCGATGCGCGACGGAGATCGCTGTGAGCTCGCTGTACGGCATCCAATGGATGCGGGTACGGACCATCCTCGCGACGGCTGTCACGTTATCGCCGACGCACCCATAACATTGTTTTTCGTGGAATTCGTTGTGACGCCGACAGATGCCGCTGAGGTGATCAAACGACTGTGGATATCAGCGGTATTTCTTATAGATGAGAACTTAATTCGTAGTGGTTTGTCACCACATTTACTTCCAGGCCGTGACCGTTCCCCTGCGCTGTGTTGCTAGCGAGGCGTCAGCGTCATCGATTTCGGCCTGAATCTTAATTCAGGTCGTCGTGAGTTCATTCTGCGCGCACTTGCGTGTAACACGAGCGAGCTCAGCGTGCAATGTAACGGAATGGGACGATTTGTTACTTGAACTCGATAAATCCCCGGAGATTGAACTCTCGGCTACTTCTTCAAGCTACTTGACTAAGTTTTCAACCCCGCTTCGATATTAGGTAACGTGCGTATCCAGTGCGGATGGCATACTTTGCTGTAAAGCACAGCGACGGGTGGAAACCTGATTGCTCTCGCGCGTGACGGTACGCTCGACTTACGCGATGTGCGCAGACTTGGTATACTCATGTGCGCGATCTTCGCAACAGATAGAGATCATTGTAACCATATTTGACCTGGATAAATCCATCCATATTGATATTGTGGCTAATTAGTTGCGGCAGCGAACAGCGATGTGTCAAAGTTGCGAAGATTAGAACTTTGTGAAACCCGCTACGCCGCTATAAATTCAGCCGTATGTTTGCGATGTCCACCGAAGCAACCTGGAGAAAGCGTGAGCATCAATCCATTCGATGATGACAAGGGAAGCTTTTTCGTCTTGGTCAACGACGAGGAGCAGCACAGCCTATGGCCGGCTTTCGCCGATGTGCCGGATGGCTGGCGGGTTGTATTCGGTGAAGCGGACCGTGCGGCCTGCCTGGAGTACATCGAACAAAACTGGACCGATATCCGGCCGAAGAGCCTGCGTGAGAGATTGGCGCAGGGTGGGGGTCTTGGGCGCTGAACCTTCGGAGAGGGGGTAGGCGAATGTTGGAGTCCGATGGCAGGGCATTACCGCTTTCGCGCGGACAATTGGATATCTGGCTTTCCCAGGAAAGCGGTCTTGTCGGTGCGGAGTGGCAGCTTGGCCTTTTGGTCCGAATCGAAGGAAAAGTAGAACGAGTTCTACTTGAGCAGGCCGTCCGTCAGGCAATCTGTGAAGCTGAACCGGCGCGGGCCGCCTTCCTTGAGGTCAATGGTCAGATCGTTCAGAGAGCGATTGACCATTCCGAGCTCGTGTTGGCCTTCCACGACGTGCGCGATTCAGAAGATCCTGTCGAGCACGCTCGCCGGATCGCCTCGTCGATCCAACGCACACCGATGCCTTTGACCGGTCAACTGCTGAAATTCGCGTTGATGCGGACTGCGGACGATGAGTACTACATGTTCGGGCTGTGCCATCACATCAACCTGGATGGCTTGGGCATGGCGATCGTGAGCCGCCGGATAGCATCGATCTACTCCGCGCTGGTCGCGGGCGATCCGATTCCCGACGCCTACTTCGGCACCCTGCAGGACCTGGTCGATCTGGAGACAGAGTACGAAGCGTCCGCCGACTACATAGAGGATCGAAACTACTGGAGTCGTAACCTTCCGCCGGACAGCGGGCTAGATCCTCGTCCGCCGCATGCCCATGAGGGCCATGAGGGCTACACACCGTCCGCGTCGGTTCAGATCGATGACGCCGTTGTGGATCAAATCAAAGACTTGACAAAGGCTTTGCGTGTTCGCCGGTACTCGGTTATCACGGCGGCCTGCGCGTTGTTGGTGCGCGGATGGTCCACGAGTGGTTCGGAAGTGGCGCTTGACTTTCCGGTGAGTCGACGTGTTCGGCCCGAGTCGAAGATGCTCCCAGGCATGCTGGCCGGCGTGGTGCCGCTAGTGCTCAGTGCTCCGCCGGAATCCACGGTCGCCGAATTCTGCCAGCACGTTGATGTACGCATTCGCGAACTGCTGAAGCATCAACGGTTCCCGGCGCATATTCTCGACGGCGGCGAATTCGGACTCCGGGGCCCCCGCCAGGCAGGAAATCGCGTCGCCATCAACTTCATTCCCATGCGACTCACCTTGGACCTCGCCGGCGTGCCTGCCACGGCGAGCTATACCAACCACGGCCCCATGGGGCACTTTGGACTCTTCTTTATCGGAGCCAGTGACCAACTACTTCTCAGCTCGTCGGGCGATGGGGAGCCGTTCGCCAACTTTGGAGTGCCGAATCTGGCGCTTCGGTTGCAGCGTCTGCTCTCGGAGATGGCCGCCGACCCGGAGCGTCGGCTTTCGTCGTTGGACTCGCTCCTCGGCGAGGAGCTCAGCGGACTGAACACGCTTGGCAACAGGGCCGCGTTGAGCGGTCCGGTCGGTGCACGCGTGTCGATTCCGGAGTTGTTTACGTCCCAGGTATCGGCCGATCCCGATGCCGCCGCGCTGACCTTCGGTGAGCGCACCCTGACGTATCGCGAGCTCGACGCGGCCGCCGACCGTCTGGCGAGTCGGCTGGTATCGCACGGCGTGGGTCCCGGCGATCGCGTGGTCCTGCTGTCGGATCGCTCTGCTGCGGCGGTCATTGGAATATTGGCCGTGCTGAAGGTGGGGGCGGCATACCTGCCGATCGACCCGGCAGTGCCCGCGTCGCGGCTGGAGTACATCCTCGGTGATGCGGCGCCGGTCGCCGCGATCACCACCACCGGGCTCAGGGCGCGGCTGGACAGTTTCGATCTCGCCATCATCGATCTCGATACCTCCGGGGCCGATACCGGAACCGATACGGTGCCCGTGGCCCCACCGCCCGGCCCCACTCCAGATGACATCGCCTACATCATCTACACCTCGGGCACCACTGGAGCCCCCAAGGGTGTTGCCGTCACACACCAGAACGTCACCCAGCTGATGTCCACGCTCGATGCGGGCCTGCCACACGGCGGCGTATGGCCGCTATGCCATTCGCTGGCATTCGATGTTTCGGTATGGGAGATCTGGGGCGCACTGCTGCGCGGTGGCAGGCTGGTGGTGGTACCCGAATCGATTACGGGCTCGCCGGTGGACTTCCATGATGTTTTGGTCGCCGAACAGGTCACCGTGCTGACGCAGACTCCGTCGGCCGTGACGATGCTTTCCCCGGACGGCCTGGAGTCCACGGCGCTTGCCGTGGTGGGTGAGGCATGCCCTCCGGCGGTCGTCGAGCGGTGGGCTCCGGGCCGGCTGATGATCAATGCGTACGGTCCGACCGAGACCACGATGTGCGTGGCGATCAGTGCTCCGTTGGTGGCAGGGGCGCCGGATTCCGTGGTTCCCATTGGCGCGCCCGTTCCCGGCGCAGCGCTGTTTGTGTTGGACACGTGGATGCAGCCGGTGCCGGCTGGCGTCGTTGGGGAACTGTATGTGGCCGGTGACGGTGTTGCCTGCGGATACATCGGTCGCTCCGACCTGACTGCCTCGCGCTTCGTGGCGTGCCCCTTCGGGCAGCCCGGTACACGCATGTACCGCACGGGCGACCTGGTGTCGTGGGGAGCTGATGGACAGCTGCAGTATCTGGGCCGCGCCGACGAGCAGGTCAAGATTCGCGGGTACCGCATTGAACTCGGTGAAGTCCAGGCCGCGTTGAGCGTGCTCGACGGGGTGGACCAGGCGGCGGCGATCGTCCGTGAGGACCGGCCCGGGGACAAACGCCTCGTCGGCTATGTCACGGGGACGGCCGACCCCGCCGACGTGCGCAGCACCTTGGCGAAACGTCTTCCGCCCTACATGGTTCCGGCTGCGGTGGTGGTGCTTGAGGCGTTGCCTTTGACGTCCAACAACAAACTGGACACCCGCGCGTTGCCGACTCCCGAATATGGCGGTCTGGGTGCTGACTACCGGGCCCCCGGTACTGCCGTCGAGGAGATCCTCGTCGGTGTCTACGCCCAGGTGCTCGGCGTTGATCGTGTCGGAGTCGACGATTCCTTCTTCGATCTGGGCGGTGACAGCATCCTCTCGATGCAGGTGGTCGCCCGTGCCCGGGCGGCGGGCGTGTTGTGCCGGCCGCGTGATGTCTTCATCGAGCAGACGGTGTCGCGGCTGGCCGCGGTCGTCGAAATCTCTGGCGGCGAAGCCGATGTGGTAGATGAAGGCCTCGGACCGGTGGAAGCCACGCCGATCATCCGCTGGCTGCACAGTGTGCAGGTTTCGGGGAGCCCGATCGACGAGTTCAACCAGACACTCGTGATCCAGGCACCTTCAGGTGTGTCCGAGGATGACGTGGTTGTTCTGCTGCAGGCTTTGCTGGATCGGCATGCCACCCTGCGGCTACGCGCCACGGACAATGACGGCGAGTGGTCACTGTTCGTCCCGGAAGCAGGGTCGGTAGATGCTCGTGATTGCCTACGCGTCGCCGAGGCCTTGTCGGGGGAGGCGTTGGTGGCGGCCCGTTCTCGACTGAACATTGCCACCGGATCGATGCTGAGCGCGGTGTGGATTCCCGGCACCGGACAGTTGGCGCTGGTGATTCACCACGTGGCTGTCGATGGAGTGTCATGGCGAATTCTGTTGGAAGACTTGAATATCGCGTGGGCACAGCACCACGGTGGAGCGAATGTCGAGCTGCCGTCCGGTGGGACGTCGTTCGGCCGCTGGTCCGCGCTGCTGTCCGAACATGCGCGGTCCACGGATGTGGTGGAGCAAGCGGATGCATGGAAAGAGGTACTGACTACACCTGCACGAGTGTCCGCAGTCCAGCCTGCCACCGACACGTACGCCAATGCCGGACGGCTATCACTGTCATTGGATGTCGAGACCACGCGCCAACTGCTCGGTGAGGTGCCCGCGGCGTTTCACGCTGGGGTGCAAGATATTCTGCTGATCGCCTTCAGTCTGGCCTGGAATGAATTCCTTGGCGCTGGGGGAGCGCCGATTGCATTCGACATCGAGGGGCACGGGCGCCAGGAGGAAATCGGCGAAGCCGTTCATCGCCGCATCGACTTGTCGCGCACGGTCGGGTGGTTCACCACCAAGTACCCGGCGTCATTGTCGACAGGCGAACTGTCGTGGGGGCAGGTGACAGCGGGTGAGGCTGCTCTCGGCCAGGTGGTCAAGGCAGCCAAGGAACAGCTGCGCGCTCTGCCCGACGGACTGACCTATGGTTTGCTGCGCTACCTGAACCCCGATATCGACCTGGAAGGTCCAGAGCCGACAATCGGTTTCAACTACCTCGGTCGCCTGGGCGCCGGGGCGGCCGAGCTCTCCGAAGATTTTTGGCGGATAAGCCAAGAGAGCCTATCGATGACCGATGTGGCTGCGGCGATTTCGATGCCGCTGGCCCACTCGGTGGAGCTCAACGCCGGGATCCTTGAGACACCTTCGGATACCGGGTCCGGTCCCGAGCTTCGGGCTAATTGGGCTTGGGCACCTTCAGCTTTGGACGCTAAGCAGGTTGATCAATTGAGCCGGTTGTGGTTCGAGGCTCTGGGTGGGATATGCGCTCACGTGCGTTCGGGTGGAGGCGGCCTGACGCCGTCCGATCTGGCGCCCGCACGCTTGACCCAGCAACAGATCGACACGTTGGTGCAGCAGTATGAGGTCGCCGATGTGCTTCCGCTTACCCCGTTGCAGCAAGGACTGCTCTTCCAGGCCGGTTTTGCCGAGGCCACGGGGGATTCGGTGGGTGATGACGTCTACGCGGTGCAGTTGGGTCTCACCGTGACCGGGCCCTTGGACGCGGATCGCCTGCGTGACGCGGTGTACACGGTGGTCCGCCGCCATCCGAATCTGGCCGCCCGCTTCAGTGAGGAGTACGGCGAGCCTGTTCAGATCATTTCCGCGGAGCCTGTCATCGCTTGGCGGCATGTCGAATTGGTCGGCGATATCGATCAGCAGGTTGAGCAGCTGTGTGCGGCCGAGCGTGCGGCGGCCTGCCGGATTTTCGCCGAGCCGGTCTTCCGGGCGGCACTGATCTCGGGGCTCGGTGGTCCTGCGGAGAACCGGCACCGGCTTGTCCTGACCGCTCACCACATCGTGATCGATGGCTGGTCGTTGCCGATTTTGCTACAGGAGATCTTCGGTGCCTACTACGGGCAGCGTCTCCCCTCAGCCGCACCGTACCGAAACTTCGTCACCTGGCTGGCGGGGCAGGATCGCGTTGCGGCGCAATCGGCATGGGGTGCCGCGCTCGACGGTTTCGAGACCCCCACACTGGTGGGCACGCTTGCTTCGGCGGGTCGTCGTGGAGTCGAGTCCTATCGGCTGCCGGAGCACATCACCCGCTCGCTATCCGAGCTGGCGCGTGCGCAGCGCACGACCGTGAACACGGTGCTGCAGGCCGCGTGGGCCCAAGTGCTGACCTGGTTGACCGGCCATCACGATGTCGCGTTCGGCACCGCCGTGTCGGGGCGCCCCGCCGACTTGGCCGGGGCCGACTCGATGGTTGGCCTGTTGATCAACACGGTGCCGGTGCGCGCAAACATCACCGCGGCGACCACCGTCGCCGATCTGCTGGATCAGTTGCAACGCACTCACAACCACACTGTCGAGCACGAGCACTTGGCGCTCAACGAGATTCACCACGCGATCGGTCTCGACAGACTTTTCGACACTCTGTTCGTGTACGAGAACTACCCGATCGACGTCGGCGCGCAGTTGGGTGTGCAAGATCTGGCGATCACCGACTTCAGCAGCCGCGAGTACAACCATTACCCGCTCTCTGTCGTGGCCATGCCGGGACACGAGTTGGGCTTGCGTGTCGAATTCGATACCGATGTCTTCGAATTGGCGGCGATCGAGACCATCGTTGACAGGCTGCGGCAGGTGCTGACGGCCATGACCACCGACCCGGCCACGCGGTTGTCTTCCATCGATCTACTCGACGCCGGCGAACACGATCGGTTGGACACGTGGGGTAACCGCGCAGTGCTGACCCGGCCGGAACTGGCATTGACCTCGATCCCGGCACTCTTCGCCGCACAGGTCGCGCGCGCACCGGAGGCAGTCGCGATCACCTGTGGTGAACGTTCCTGGACTTATGGCGAATTGGATGCGACCGCCAACAGATTGGCGAACCATTTGGTGGCCAGTGGCGCCCGTTCGGGTGAGCGGGTGGCGTTACTGCTTCCTCGTACGGGCGAGGCGATCGCGGCAATTCTGGCCGTGCTCAAGACCGGAGCGGCGTATCTGCCCATCGATCCCGCACACCCCGACTCCCGGGTGCAGTTCGTGCTTAGGGATGCGGCACCGGTTGCCGCGGTCACGACGGCGGACCTGTTGCCGCGGCTCGACGGATCCGGGATTTCCGCGATTGATATCAACGATCCCGCCGTGGATCGACAGTCCGACACCGCATTACCTGGCCCCGCGGTGGACGACATCGCCTACATCATCTACACGTCGGGAACCACCGGTGCTCCCAAGGGTGTGGCGGTTACCCACCGCAACGTAGCCCAGCTGTTGGAATCGCTGGACGCAGAGCTGGATTTGGGACAGGTCTGGACACAATGCCACTCCCTGGCGTTCGACTACTCCGTATGGGAAATCTGGGGTGCGCTGCTGTACGGCGGGCGGCTGCTCATCGTGCCGGATGCGGTTGTGCGCTCCCCAGAAGACCTGCACGCCATGCTTGTCAGCGAAGAGGTCAGCGTCCTGAGTCAGACTCCTTCGGCCTTCTACGCGTTGCAAACCGCAGATGCGCTGCAGCCCGAGGTGGGACAGCAGCTGAAGCTGCAGACGGTGGTCTTCGGTGGAGAGGCACTTGAACCACAGCGTCTCTCGTCATGGTTCGACAGCCACCCCGGGCTGCCGCGGATGATCAATATGTATGGCATCACCGAGACGACAGTGCACGCCTCCTTCCGGGAGATCGACAGCGGCGACCTAGGCAGCAATAGCAGCCCGATCGGCGTGCCGTTGGAGCATCTCGCCTTCTTCGTGCTGGACGGCTGGTTGCGCCAGGTGCCGGTAGGTGTCGTCGGTGAGTTGTATGTGGCCGGGTCCGGCCAGGCGAGCGGGTATCTGGGACGTTCGGACCTGACGACAACACGTTTTGTCGCATGCCCATTCGGGGCGCCCGGGTCGCGGATGTACCGCACCGGAGACCTGGTGCAGTGGGGTGAGGACGGCCAGCTGCGGTACGTGGGGCGCGCCGACAAGCAGGTGAAGATCCGTGGGTACCGCATCGAACTCGGTGAGGTCCACGCGGCACTGGCCCGCGTGGATGGCGTGGATCAAGCGGCGGTGATCGCACGCGAGGACCGGCCCGGCGATAAGCGGTTGGTGGGTTACATCACCGAATCGATCACGGGGACTTTGGATCCCGCTGCGGTGCGTTCCGTCTTGGCCGAGCGACTGCCCGCGTACATGGTGCCCGCGGCCGTCGTGGTGTTGGAGGCCCTGCCGTTGACGGTCAACGGCAAGCTCGACACTCGCGCGCTGCCGGCGCCCGAGTACCAGGACGCCGACCACTACCGGGCGCCCGAGGACGCCGTCGAGGAGATCTTGGCCGGCATCTACGCCCAAGTGCTCGGAGTAGAACAGATCGGTGTCGACGATTCATTCTTCGACCTTGGCGGGGATAGCATCTCGTCGATGCAGGTGGTGGCCCGCGCCCGCGCTGCTGGTCTGTTGTTGCGGCCGCGCGACATCTTCGTCGAGCAGACCGTATCGCGGTTGGCTCAGGTAGCGGTATTCGCCGACGGAGCGACGGCCGTCGTCGACGCGGGCACAGGTCCGGTGGTGGCCACGCCGATCATCCGTTGGCTGCGTGGGCTTGGTGGCAAGGTCGACGAGTTCAATCAGACCGTGGTGCTGCAAGCTCCCGAGGGAGTTACCGACGACGATGTGGTCGTCGTGCTGCAGGCCCTGTTGGATCGGCACGCCACGCTGAGGCTTCGCGCCGAAGACACCGGTGGTGATTGGTCGCTTCTGGTGCCGGAGGCAGGGGCGGTGGACGCAGGCGATTGCCTGCTTGCCGTGGACGCGTTGACGGACGAGGCGCTCTATCAAGCTCGGTCGCGACTGAATCCCGCTACCGGTTCGATGCTGAGCGCACTGTGGGAGCGCGGCAGCCGTCGACTGGTGCTGATCGTTCACCACCTGGCGGTGGACGCAGTGTCATGGCGAATTCTGTTGGAAGACTTCAATATCGCTTGGGCGCAGCATCACGGTGGACAACCGGTGGAGCTGCCGTCTGGAGGAACGTCATTTGCCCGATGGGCGACACTGCTCGACCAGCACGCGCGTTCTGCCGACGTGGTGGCGTTGGCCGACGCCTGGCGCCAGGTCGAGGCCATCCCGGCTTCGTTGCCGTCTGCCCACCCCACGATGGACACCTACGTCAGTGCGGGACAGTTGTCGGTATCGCTGGACGCTGACCTCACCCGCGAGTTGTTGGGTGAGGTGCCGGCCGCCTACCACGCTGGAGTCCAGGACATCCTGCTGATCGCTTTCGCCTTGGCGTGGAACGAGTTTCTCGGTTCCGGCGGCGCGCCGATCGGAATCGATGTGGAAGGCCATGGCCGCGACGAAGAACTGGGCGGAACCCCGGAGCGAGACATTGATCTGTCTCGCACCGTGGGCTGGTTCACCAGCAAGTATCCGGTGTCGTTGGCAGTCGGCGAACTGTCGTGGGCACACGTGGTTGCCGGCGATTCCATGCTGGCTCCCATCATCAAGGACGCCAAGGAACAGCTACGCGCCCTGCCCGACGGATTGACCTACGGGCTGTTGCGGTACCTGAACCCTGACGTGGATGTCGCGGGACCGGACCCGGCGATCGGGTTCAACTACCTGGGCCGGCTTGGCGCTGGGGGTGCCGATCTCTCCGAAGATTTATGGCGGATCGACCCAGGCGGTGTGTCGATCACCGCCGCGGCGACATCGGTACCGACTCCGTTGGGGCACACCGTCGAGCTCAATGCCGGCGTGATGGAAGGTGCTGGACCCGACTCCGGTCGCTTGCACGCGACATGGACCTGGGCGCTGTCGGCTTTGAGCCACGACCAGGTCGACAAGATCAGTCGGCTCTGGTTCGACGCGCTGGCCGGGATCTGCTCGCATGTGCGCTCGGGTGGCGGCGGCCTGACTCCGTCCGATGTCGTTCCGGCGCGGCTGAGCCAGCGACAGATCGACCAGTTGCATGAGGAATATCAGATCGCAGATGTCTTGCCGCTGACTCCGCTGCAGCAGGGGCTGCTGTTCCACTCGAATCTGGCACCGGATGCGATGGAGGGCAGTGACGACCTGTATGCGGTGCAGCTCGATGTGACTTTGAGCGGTCCCCTCGATCCGAAGCGGCTCGAGGAGGCCGTGCACACCGCGATCAAACGTCGCCCGAATGTTGTTGCCACGTTCTACGAGGAGTTCGGCGAGCCGGTGCAGCTCATTCCGGCCGACCCAGAACTGGCATGGCAGTACATCGAGCTCGACGCGGACGGTGGCGTGGATGTCGAGCAGCGGGTCGAGCGGCTTTCCGCCGCGGAGCGGGCCGCGGTCTGCGACCTGGCCGCGCAACCGGCGTTCCGGGCCGCGCTGGCCCGGACCGGGGAGGACCAGTACCGCTTCCTGGTCACCAATCACCACATCGTGCTGGATGGATGGTCAAAGCCGATCCTGCTGCAGGAGATCTTCGCGAGTTATTTCGGCGAACGTCTGCCGGCGCCGGTGGCGTATCGCAGGTTTGTGACGTGGCTGTCCGGCCAGGACAACAGCACCGCACGCGCGGCCTGGGGCAAGGTCTTCGAAGGTTTCGAGACCCCGACCCTGGTGGGGCCCCCGGGCCGAATGGTGCTGGGGCGGCGAGGGGTCGAGTCCTTTGTGGTGTCTGCCGAGACCACCCAGGCGCTCGCGGAGCTCGCTCGCTCCTGCCGCACCACGGTCAGCACGGTGCTGCAGGCCGCATGGGCCCAACTGCTGATGTGGCTGACCGGGCAGACCGATGTCGCGTTCGGTACTGCGGTATCGGGCCGACCGACCGATCTGGTCGGGGCGGAATCAATGGTGGGGCTGTTGATCAACACGGTGCCGGTCCGCGCGACCATCACCTCGGCTACCACTATCGCCGACTTGTTGAACCAGCTGCAGGGCGCCTACGGGGACACACTGGAGCATCAGCACTTGGCGCTCAATGAGATTCACCATGCCGTCGGGCATGATCAGCTGTTCGACACAATGTTCGTCTACGAGAATTACCCCATCGACACGGCCGCGCTATCGCGTGTGCATGAATTGTCTATTACCGGGTTCAGTAATCGTGAGTACAACCACTACCCGCTTGCGGTGCAAGCCACCCCGGGCCACGAGCTGGGGCTCCGCGTCGAATTTGACACCGATGTCTTCAACGCTGTCCGAATTGGAAAGTTGGTCAAGAGGTTCCAGCGCGTGCTGGAGGCCATGACATCCGATGTCAAAGGGAAGAAGAAGGAGCCCTCATGAGCGCCGATCCCACCCGGACTTTGTTGTCGATGGATCTTCTCGACGACGACGATCACGACCGACTCGACGAGTGGGGTAACCGGGCGGTGCTCACGGAGCCCACCGCCGAACCCGTCTCGATCCCGGTGCTGTTCGCGGTCCAGGTGGAGCGGGCGCCGGAGACCGTCGCGCTGGTGTGCAGGGACAGGTCCTGGACCTATCGCGAGCTGGATCAGGTCACGAACCGTATTGCCCACCTGCTGGCGGGCAATGGCGCCGGTCCGGGAGAGGTTGTCGGGCTGCTGGTTCCGCGCTCGGGCGAGGCGATCATCGGGCTTTTGGCAGTGCTCAAGACCGGGGCTGCCTATTTGCCGATCGACGCGGCCCACCCCGACGAGCGCATCAAGTTCATGGTCTCGGATGCGGGGCCGGTAGCGATCCTCACCACGGCTGACTTGAGCTCACGCTTCGACGGACTCGATGTGCGGGTGATCGAAATCGACGACCCCCTCATTGATGGCCAGCCCAGTTCCGCGCTCTCCGTGCCGGAACCCGATGACCTCGCATACATGACCTACACCTCGGGTACCACCGGCGTTCCCAAAGCTGTTGCGGTCACCCATCACAACGTCACCCAGTTGGTGGACGCGGTGCGCGCCGATCTGCCGGCCGGGCCCGGTCATGTTTGGTCACAATGGCATTCGTTGGTCTTCGACGTTTCGGTGTGGGAGATCTGGGGCGCGCTATTGCACGGTGGACGCCTGGTGGTGGTGCCAGAATCGATCGCGTCTTCACCGGATGAACTCCACGAGTTGTTGATCAGTGAGAAGGTCAGCGTCCTGTGCCAAACCCCTTCGGCGGCAGGGATGTTATCTCCCGAACGGCTGGAGTCGACGACGCTCATCGTCGCCGGTGAGGCGTGCCCGACAGAACTGGTGGATCGGTGGGCCACCAGCGGACGAACGATGATCAATGCCTACGGTCCGACCGAGGCCACTATTTACGCGGCGATGAGTGGACCGCTGCGGCCGGGGTCGGATGTGGCACCGATCGGTTCGCCGGTTCCCGGTGCGGCGCTGTTCGTTTTGGACAAGTGGCTGCGGCCTGCACCCGAAGGCGTGGTAGGCGAGCTCTATGTTGCCGGTAACGGGGTTGCGCCCGGTTATGCGCACCGATCCGGATTGACCGCATCGCGGTTCCTCGCCTGCCCATTCGGTGGGCCGGGCTCGCGGATGTACCGCACCGGCGATCTGGTGCAGTGGGGTGAAGACGGCCAGCTGCAGTACCTGGGCCGCGCAGATGAGCAGGTGAAGATTCGCGGGTATCGGATCGAGCTAGGCGAGATTCAGGCCGCACTCGCGCGCCTGGACGGAGTGGAGCAGGCGGTGGTGATCGCCCGCGAGGACCGCCCCGGCGACAAGCGCCTCGTCGGGTACATCATGGGGAGCGCCGATCCGGTCGAGGCCCGCACCGCGCTCGCGGAAAGGCTGCCGGCATACATGGTTCCGGCCGCGGTGGTGGTGCTGGAAACGCTGCCGTTGACGGTAAACGGCAAGTTGGACAAGCGCGCCCTGCCCGCACCCGAATACCGCACCGTCGGTACGGATTACCGTGCACCGTCCGGGCCGGTCGAGAAGATCTTGGCCGATATCTATGCCCAGGTTCTCGGAGTGGACCGCGTGGGCGTCGACGAGTCGTTCTTCGATCTCGGTGGCGACAGCATTCTGTCGATGCAGGTGGTGTCGCGAGCGCGGGCGGCCGGGGTGTTGTGCCGGCCACGTGACATCTTCGTCGAGCAGACCGTCAGTGGGGTGGCAGCGGTGGCCTCCCTCTCGGACGGCCAGGCCGGTGTCGTAGACGAGGGCATCGGCCCGGTATCGGCGACCCCGATCATGCACTGGCTGCACGGCGTGCAAGGTCCCACCGACCAGTTCAACCAGACGATCGTCCTGCAGGCCCCGGTCGGGGTGGCTGAGGAGGACGTTGTTGTCGTGCTGCAGGCGCTGCTGGACCGGCATGCCACCCTGCGGCTGCGTGCCGAGGACGACGGTGCCTCTGAGACCGGGGTGTGGTCACTCTCCGTTCCGGAGAAGGGTGCGGTGAACGCGCGTGATCGCCTGCGTGTTGCCGAGACCTTGTCGGACGCGGAGCTGGTGGCAGCTCGTGCTCAGCTGAATCCGGCCACGGGATCTGAGCTGAGCGCGGTGTGGGTGCCCGATACCCGGCAGTTGGCCCTGATGATCCACCACCTGGCAGTGGATGGCGTGTCGTGGCGAATTCTCTTGGAAGACTTGAATATTGCCTGGGCGCAGCATCATGGTGGGCAACCGGTGGAGTTGCCCACAGGAGGCACCTCGTTCGCTCGCTGGGCCTCGCTGCTCGACGAGCATGCGCATGCCCCTGCGGTGATCGCAACGGCCGACGCCTGGCGAGAGGTGACAGCGGTTCCCGCGGCGTTGCCCGCGGTGCTCCCCGGGCTGGACACCTACGCCACCGCCAAGACGTTGTCCGTGTCGCTCGATGCCGAGACCACCCGGGAGCTGCTGAGTGAGGTTCCGGCGGCTTTTCACGCTGGGGTGCAAGACATTTTGCTGATCGCGTTCGGATTGGCCTGGAACGAATTCCTGGACTCCAATGTGGCGTCGGTTGGCATCGGAGTCGAGGGCCATGGGCGTCACGAGGAATTGGCGGGCGATATCGACCTATCGCGTACCGTCGGCTGGTTCACCACCAAGTACCCGGTGGCGCTGAGTGTCGGGGGTCTGTCCTGGCCGGAAATTTCCAGCGGGGCTGCCGAATTGGGGCCAATCATCAAGGGCGCCAAGGAGCAATTGCGGGCGCTTCCCGATCCGTTGACCTACGGATTGTTGCGCTACCTGAACCGTGATGTGGACCTGGCGGTGCCGGAACCAGTCATCGGATTCAACTACCTCGGGCGCCTCGGCGCCGGTGCCGCGGATCTCACGGACGAACTGTGGCGGATCAACGAGGACAGTTTGACCTCAACCAGCGTGGCTTCGTCGGTGTCCATGCCGCTGATGTACACGGTGGATCTCAATGCCGGAATCGTGGAGGGCGGGCTCGGCGATGAGTCCGGCGCACATCTGCGAGCCGGCTGGACATGGGCACCCTCATCGGTCACCGAGCCGCAGGTGCAGCGGCTGAGTCAGCTGTGGTTCGAGGCCCTTGCCGGGATCTGCGCGTATGTGCGCGGTGGCGGCGGCGGGTTGACCCCGTCCGATATCGCTCCGGCACAGCTGAGTCAACAGCAGCTCGACGAGCTGCATGAGCAGCACGACATTGTCGACGTCCTCCCACTGACACCCATTCAGCAGGGTCTGCTCTTCCACACCACCTTCGCACGGTCGGCGGGGGTACTGGACGACGACGCAGCCGGGGTCGACTTCTACGCGGTGCAACTCGACATCACGGTGACCGGTCTCGTCGACCAGATCAGGCTCCGCGACGCGGTTCACGCTGTGGTCCGCCGTCATCCCAACCTGGCGGCCCGATTCTGCACACAGTTCGGAGACCCGGTACAGGTGATTCTCGCCGAACCGGTGATCGCATGGCGATACCTCGACCTTCGTGGGGATGACCTGACTCCCGACGAGGAGATTGAGCGGCTCTGCGCGGCAGAGCGTGCCGCGGTCTGCGATCTTGCCGATCGACCGACGCTGCGCGCGGCGTTGATTCGCACGGAGGGGAACAAACACCGGTTCGTGCTGACGTTCCACCACGTCGTGATTGATGGCTGGTCGTTGCCGATTCTGCTGCAGGAGATCTTCGCGAGCTACTTCGGCCAGCGGCTCCCGGCGCCATCCTCGTACCGCAATTTCGTCAGTTGGCTGGCAGAGCAGGATCGAGACGCTGCGCGAGAGGCATGGCGCGAGGTGCTGGCCGGTTTCGACACCCCCACGCTTGTAGCTCCGCCCGCACCTCCGGGCGGCAGGGGAGTCGAGTCCTATCGGGTGTCGGCCGAGACCACACAGGCCCTTGCCGATCTCGCGCGGTCTCAGCACACCACGATCAGCACGGTGTTACAGGCCGCGTGGGCACAGCTGCTCATGGTGGTGACCGGACAGCAGGACGTCGCGTTCGGTACGGCGGTGTCGGGGCGGCCCGCAGAGCTTGCCGGATCCGACTCGATCGTGGGTCTTCTCATCAACACGGTGCCGGTCCGGGCGCGTGCCACCGCGACCACCACAGTCGCCGAGTTGTTGGGGCAGTTGCAGAGTGCCCATAACGACACCATCGAGCACGAGCATCTGGCACTCAACGATATCCACCACATCACGGGCCACGAGCAACTGTTCGACACGCTCTTCCTGTACGAGAGCTATCCGATTGACACCAGCGCGTTCGCAGGCGTGCAGGAGCTGGCCATCACCGAGTTCGTCACCCGCGAGTACAACCACTACCCCCTGTCGGTGATGGCACTACCGGGTCATGAGCTGGGTATCCGCGTCGAGTTCGACACCGACAAGTTTGGTGCGGCCGATATCGAGGCCGTGTTCGAGCGGTTCGAGCGGGTGCTGACTTCCATGGTTGCCGATGCCTCGCAACGACTCTCGTCACTGGATGTGCTGAAGACCAGTGAGCACGAACAGCTCGATGGCTGGGGCAACCGCAAGGTGTTGGCGCGGGGAACGGCGCCGGTGTTGTCCATCCCGGAGGCGTTCGCCGAGCAGGTCGATCGTGCCCCGGAGGCGGTGGCGCTGACATTCGAGGGCCGCTCGGTCACCTATGGTGAGCTCGACGAGGCAGCCACGCGATTGGCGAATTTACTGGCGATCTACGGTGCCGCTCCGGGGGAGTCGGTGGCGCTGTTGATGCCCCGCTCCGACGACGCGATTGTGGCGATCCTCGCGATTCTCAAGACCGGAGCGTCGTATCTGCCGATCGATCCCTCGGTACCAGATACGCGACTGGAGTTCATGCTGTCCGATGCCGTGCCGATCGCGGCCGTCACGACCGCCGAGCTGCGCGGGCGGTTCGACGGGTCCGGAGTCTCGGTGGTCCAGTTCGACGATGCCGAGGACGATCCCACCGGCGCCATCTACGGCCATGCGCCATTGCTCACTCCGGCACCTGATGACGTTGCGTACACGATTTACACCTCGGGAACCACGGGCGTCCCCAAGGGCGTGGCCATCGCACACGGCAATGTGACTCAGGCACTTCAATTTCCGCTTACTCACATGCCTACGGGGCCGGGTGAGGTGTGGACGCAGGCGGGCTCCCTGGTCTTCGACATCACCGTGTGGGAGATCTTTGGGGCACTGCTGCATGGTGGCCGATTGGTGGTTGTTCCGGATTCGGTCGTTCGGTCGCCGGACGATTTCCGCGATCTGCTGATCCGTGAAAAGGTCACCGTTTTGTTCCAAACTCCGTCGGCGGTGGGGATGTTGTCGCCCGAGGGACTGGACGGTATGACGTTGATCGTCGCCGGTGAAGCCTGCCCTACCGAAGTGGTGGACAAGTGGGCGCCCGGGCGGGTAATGATCAACGGCTACGGTCCGACGGAGACGACGATCTATGCCACGTTTGGTGAGTTGATCGCCGGATCGGGTGTGGTACCGATTGGTGTTCCGGTACCCGACGCCGGGTTGTTCGTGTTGGACAGGTGGATGCGGCCGGTGCCACCGGGTGTGGTCGGCGAGTTGTACGTGGCTGGATTCGGTGTTGGCCTCGGTTATGTGGGCCGCTCGGCGCTGACTGCGGCGCGGTTCACGGCGTGCCCGTTCGGGGAGCCGGGGGCGCGTATGTACCGCACCGGGGACTTGGTGCGGTGGGGTGTCTCAGGGGCGTCAATCGGGCAGCTTGAGTACCTGGGCCGGGCCGACGAGCAGGTCAAGATCCGCGGTTTCCGCATCGAGCTCGGTGAGATTCAGGCAGCCCTTGCCGACCTGGACGGGGTGGAGCAGGCGGCGGTGATCGCCCGCGAGGACCGTCCCGGCGACAAGCGCCTGGTCGGGTATTTCATTGGGGCCGGTGAGCCTGCCGAGCTGCGCAGTTCATTGGCCAAGCGGCTGCCGCCCTACATGGTGCCGGCCGCGGTGGTGAAGCTGGAGGCGTTGCCGCTGACGGTCAACGGCAAGCTCGATAAGCGCGCGCTCCCCGTGCCCGAGTACGACGACGCGGCCCGCTACCGCGCTCCGGCCAATGCGGTGGAGGAGACACTCGCCGGCATCTACGCGCAGGTACTCGGCGTAGAGCGGGTCGGGACCGACGATTCATTCTTTGATCTGGGTGGGGACTCGATCTCCGCCATGCGGGTGGTTGCCGCGATCAACACGTCGCTCGATGCTCAGCTGGCGGTGAGAACCTTGTTCGAGGCGCCGTCGGTGCGAAGCCTGAGCGTGTATTTGGACGGCGCCGCAGGCTCCGCGAGCAGCGGGCCGACCTATGCATCCGTGCATGGGCTCGGCGCCTCGGAGGTAAGGGCCAGTGACCTGACCCTGGACAAGTTCATCGATGAGGCAACGCTGCAGTCGGCTCCGACGTTGCCGCGCGCCGATGCGAGGCCACGGACGGTGCTGCTGACGGGAGCGACTGGCTTCCTGGGGCGCTACCTCGTGCTGCAATGGCTCAAGGAGTTGGAGCAGGTCGATGGCACGCTGATTTGCCTGGTGCGTGCCAAGTCCGACGAAGATGCCCGACGCCGTCTCGATAGCACCTTCGACAGCGGCGACGCGGAATTGATCCGGGTTTACGAAACACTCGCCGTGGACCGGCTGCAGGTGATCGCCGGTGACAAGGCTGAACCAGGCCTCGGCCTGGATGAAGAGACCTGGCAACGGCTGGCCGGTACCGTCGACCTGATCGTCGATTCGGCGGCATTGGTCAATAGCGTGCTGCCCTACAGCGAGCTGTTCGGACCCAATGTGGTTGGCACGGCGGAACTGATCCGGTTCGCGTTAACCACGAAGCTCAAGCCGTACACGTTCGTCTCGACGGCGGACGTCGGTCGAGAAATCGAGAAATCGACCTTCGTCGAGGATGCCGATATCCGGCTCATCAGCGCCATTCGCCCTTCCGATGGGAGCTACGCGAACGGCTACGGCAACAGCAAATGGGCCGGCGAGGTGCTGCTTCGCGAGGCCCACGAGCAGGTTGGCTTGCCGGTCAGGGTGTTCCGTTCGGGCATGATCATGGTCGGCACCAGCTACGCGGGCCAGGTGAACGCCTCTGACACGGTCGCACGGATGGTGCTGAGCATTGTCGCCACCGGAGTCGCGCCCCACTCCGTTTACCGACTCGCCGACGACGGGAGTCGTCAGCGCGCGCACTTCGACGGGCTACCGGTGGAATTCGTTGCCGAGGCGATCACCACGCTGGGCGGGACGGCGGCGGGCTCGTCCCCTGGGTCGTTCACGGGATTCGAGACCTATCACGTGATGAACCCGCATGATGACGGCATCGGGATCGACGAGTACGTCGACTGGTTGATCGAGGCCGGGCACCCGATTGAACGCATCAGCGATTTCAGCGAGTGGGTCACGCGGTTCGAGCAAGGCCTGCACGCTTTGCCGGATCATCAACGTCAAGGATCCGTGTTGCAGATGCTGAAGATCTTGCAGGACCACGGATGGGACGGGAAGCCGCCGGATCCTTCCCGGGGATCCATGGCTCCGGCGGACCGATTCCAGGCCGCGGTACGCGAGGCGCAAATAGGTTCCGGTCACGACATTCCACAAGTCTCGGCGCCGATCATCGCCAAATATGCGAGTGACTTGCGATTGCATGGATTGCTTTAGCGTGCGAGAAATGGTCGGGGTCGCAACGCAAGCTGTTTCATGATGGCTAACTTATTTGATCTGCCTTCTGCCGGAGTGATTAGCCTTCTCACGAATGTACGCAGCGTAATTCATGGCATTTCTGCTGGCGCTGCCATTCGCGAGCAAACAGAGTAGGGTTACCGATATGTGGCGCGAACTGTTGGGGTTGGCATTTTTGATGTCACTCAATCCGGTGCTGCTCGGACTGATTTTGGTAGTGATCTCCCGCCCTCGGCCGGTGCAAAATCTCCTGGCGTTCTGGGTTGGTGCGTTGATCGTGAATGTGCCGTCCTTCCTTGTTGCGCTTTTCGCATTGCATCTCGTACCGAGTTTTGCGTCCTTCGCGAAGAACCTTGCGACGGCGGAGCCGGGCTCGTCCGTCAAGCCTCTCCAACTGGGAACAGGGGTGCTGTGCATCGTGGCGGCCGTTTTTATCGCGGCGCGTCTTCGGTCGCGCAGGCGAGAGAATCAGCCGGTGGCCGCCGGCACGGGCGGAGATTCGTCGGTTCTGGTACTAGATCCGGAGGATTCGACGCCCGAACCTCGGCCGGTTGGCCGTATCAGAGGTGCGATTGGTGTCGTGGTGTCGAAGTTGCGGCGTCTCCTCCATCATGGCAAGGGTGCCTGGGAGAACGGTGCGCTCTGGGTCGCGCTGGTGCTCGGCATCGGATACATGCCGCCGCCTCCGTTGGTCCTGCTCGTCGACACCATCATCGTCGGCTCGGGAACCGCAATGGGCACGCAAGTTCTGGCTGCCGTCGTTTTCGTCTTCGCGATGCTTGCCGTTTTCGAGGTAGCGCTCATCAGCTACGTGATCGCTCCGGCGAGAACTCAAGCGGTACTCGAACCAGTCCACAACTGGGCCCTCGCCCACCGGCAGCTGGTGCTGCTCGTCCTTTTCGCGGTGGTCGGGGTCTGGCAACTGCTGACCGGTGTAGGCATCGTCTAACGTCAGCTGCCCCGGAACGTCTTTCGGTAGTGGGTAGGACTCATCCACGTGGGTATCCATCATCTTCTACGGACCGGATTGGGTGGCTGCCGTTCCGCCGACCATTGCGCTGTGCCGTGACTACTTCGGTGAACACACGCCGGTAGCGTTCGGCTGGGTCTTCGCCTCTCGTCAGCTGATGAGCATGTCGAGGTAGATCACGTTGACCAAGATGTGAATGGCTATCGGAGCCCAGATATTTCGATACCGGCTCCATAGGTAGCCCTGCATAACGCCGAACGTTCCTTGGACCGCCACGATCGTCGCGAGGTCCACGGCCAACGTGTTGACCTGTACATGTGAGGCAATGTGCATCGCGGCGAAGAGGACCGACGACGCCGCGATGGCCGGCCAACGGCCAACCAGTGATTCCAGCCGGGTCTGCAGAAACCCGCGGTAGAACACCTCCTCAAGCACGCCCGCCGTCAGCAGTGTGATCAGGGAAGCCACGGCGATCGTGACAGGATCGGGCAGACCCGCCAGGGAGACGGCCGGCGGCGCGAGCGGGCCGAGTCGAGCCACCGCGATCCATGCGACGACCGGAACGATCGGCGCCAGCAGACGGGTGCGGTCCAATCGGGTAGTCCACCGCGCCTTTGGCGCCTGCGGTGCACCGCCGCGGAAGACGCGGAACGCCAGCAGCGGAATCACCAGGAACATCAGTACCTTGATTGGGCTGTACACGGCATCCCGCGGTATCCCGGTCGCCGCCGCCGCGACGACGAGAGCGGGGAATGCAACGGCCGCACCTATGAGCACCCACACTTCGCGGGTGAGGCGCTCTCGATCGATGTCAGCGAGCGGGTCTATTGCTGCCAGACGTACGGGCACCAGGCGGATGAGCAGCAGCACCATCAGGGACGAGGTCAACGGCATCCATAGCGGATACGGCTGGGCCCCCTTGTCCGAGGAGAACTGGACGGCAGTGTGCCCCGTGATCACGAGCCCGCCTATGGAGATCGTGAACAGCAGGCCGGCGGCCGCGAGCAGCGCTCTGCCGCCCCAACTGTCGGGGCCCGCCCGGGTGGTCACCACCAGATGATCGTATGGCCCGAAGACGGGCTCCTTGTCTGGCCGCGCCCGAACATTGTGAGATCGATTGGGTACCAGTCGAATGCGCCGTGACATGCCGTCGATAGCTGGTCTGTTGCGGTTATGGGACCATGACTTTCGGGGAATGCGCGGTTGACGCGCTCTCTGTCGTGCCGGGAGTCGGCGTGGCCTCGCGAAAGGATCGTTCCGTGAGTACCGAACCGAGCACTGGCCTCGACAAAGACATGATGCCCGTGCCGCACGCGCATCCCCATGTCTACGAGGGTCGTTGGCCCGTTCGCATCGCCGACGTCGACAAGGACGGGCGTTTACGGCTGGACGGGGCCGCCCGGCATATCCAGGACATCGGGC
Organism: Mycobacterium sp. NGS15; assembly: GCF_059813245.1. NCBI lineage: Bacteria > Bacillati > Actinomycetota > Actinomycetes > Mycobacteriales > Mycobacteriaceae > Mycobacterium > Mycobacterium sp. NGS15. The sequence goes on from NZ_JCALEF010000001.1 coordinate 891,615, forward strand.
AGGACCACCTGCGCGGGGTGGAGGCCGAGGAGACCCACCCGCACTGGGTTGTCCGCCGCACCATGATCGACGTGATCAAGCCCATCGATTTCAGGGAGGCGCTGTGGCTGCGCCGCTGGTGCTCGGCCACGTCCAATCGGTGGTGCCAGATGCGGGTACGGCTCGACGGTCGCGAGGGGGGACTGGTGGAGTCCGAGGCATTCTGGATTCACGTCAGCCGCGAAACCCAGGGGCCGGCACGTATCGAAGACGACTTCCTGGCCACCGTCGCCTCGACCACGGATGTGGACCGGTTGCGGTGGAAGCCCTACAACAAGCCCGGTAGCCGGGACACCGCGACCGATATCCGGGACTTCCCGGTGCGGTTCACCGACATGGATCTGTTCGACCACATGAACAATTCCGTTTACTGGAGCATCGTGGAGGATCACCTCTCCAGGGAGACCGAGACCCGGACCGCACCCTATCGGGTCAGCCTCGAGCACGACTCCGCGGTTTCGCTAGGGGACAAGCTCGAGATCATCACCAACGTCTACGAGGACGGAACCGAGTTCGGCGTCCCCGGTCGCGGTGTTACAACGCTCACATATGTCGTTGGCGACGAGGTGAAGGCTCTCGCCTCGATATTCGCTCGATAACTAGACACGGCGTCGGCCGTTTAACAGTACGAGCGTTCTGAACAGGGGATTGTTGGTTACCGGCCGGTAGCAACAGTACGAGCGTACGATTAGCCGCTTCGCAAGGTTGGCAATAGCTCGTTAATACCTAGCGAAAATTGGCATTGGGAACGGGTGGACCTGCGCATATGGTCTGTGACATCGTCGTAACAGTCAACGCAGTGAACGTGCCTGAGCGTTAACAATCTGTCTGCGACAGCCAAACGTCAGGCAAGTAACAGAGGAGCACCAATGTCGAATGTCGGCAAGCCGCGCACCGCGGCCGAAATCCAGCAGGACTGGGACACCAACCCTCGCTGGAAGGGCATCACCCGCGACTACACCGCCGCCCAGGTCGAGGAGCTGCAGGGCAGCGTCGTCGAGGAGAACACCCTGGCCCGCCGTGGCGCGGAAATCCTGTGGGAAGGCGTCACCAAGGGTGACGACTCGTACATCAACGCGCTGGGCGCGCTGACCGGCAACATGGCCGTGCAGCAGGTCCGTGCCGGCCTCAAGGCCATCTACCTGTCCGGTTGGCAGGTCGCCGGCGACGCGAACCTCTCCGGTCACACCTACCCGGACCAGAGCCTGTACCCGGCCAACTCGGTGCCGGCCGTTGTTCGCCGCATCAACAACGCCCTGCTGCGTGCCGATGAGATTGCCCGCGTCGAGGGTGACACCAGCGTCGACAACTGGCTTGTGCCGATCGTCGCTGACGGCGAGGCCGGCTTCGGTGGCGCGCTGAACGTCTACGAGCTGCAGAAGGCCATGATCGCCGCGGGTGCCGCCGGTACCCACTGGGAAGACCAGCTGGCCTCGGAGAAGAAGTGCGGCCACCTCGGTGGCAAGGTGCTGATCCCCACCCAGCAGCACATCCGCACCCTGACCTCGGCTCGCCTTGCAGCTGATGTCGCGGGCACCCCGACCGTCGTCATCGCTCGTACCGACGCCGAGGCCGCCACCCTGATCACCTCGGACGTGGACGACCGCGACAAGCCGTTCGTCACCGGTGAGCGCACCACCGAGGGCTTCTACAACATCCAGAAGGGCATCGAGCCCTGTATCGCGCGTGCCAAGGCCTACGCCCCGTACGCCGACATGATCTGGATGGAGACCGGTGTGCCGGACCTCGAGGTCGCCCGTAAGTTCGCCGAGGCCGTCAAGGCTGACTTCCCGGACCAGCTGCTGTCCTACAACTGCAGCCCGTCCTTCAACTGGAAGCAGGCCCTGGACGACTCGACCATCGCCAAGTTCCAGAAGGAACTGGGTGCCATGGGCTTCACGTTCCAGTTCATCACCCTGGCCGGCTTCCACGCCCTGAACTACTCGATGTTCGACCTGGCCTACGGCTACGCCCGCGAGGGCATGACGGCCTACGTCGACCTGCAGGAGCGCGAGTTCGCGGCTGAGGCTCGTGGCTACACTGCCACCAAGCACCAGCGTGAGGTCGGCGCCGGCTACTTCGACCGGATCGCCACCACCGTGGACCCGAACACCTCGACCGCGGCGCTGAAGGGCTCGACCGAAGAGGGTCAGTTCCACTGAGCCGGTAGGCGACGTGGAGAAGTTCAACCTGAGCCACCAAGCCTGCTCTAGCCGGGCAATGCGCCCACGTCAAGACTCTCGGTGTGACCCACTGAGTTGACAGCACAGGCCCCGCCCACGTATCCCGTTGGGCGGGGCCTGTGTGCTGGAAAGTCAAAACTAACAACGATGTTCAGGAGTAGTACGAAGATGACGGATGGAATCACGCGCGTAGGAGTTATCGGCGCTGGACAGATGGGCGCGGGTATCGCCGAGGTGTCGGCACGTGCCGGTGTCGACGTGCTGGTCTTCGAGACCACCTCCGAGCTGGCACAGGCTGGCGAAGGCCGGATCCGTAAGTCGCTGGACCGCGGCGTCTCCGCCGGGAAGATCACCGAGCGTGAGCGCGATGCCGCCGTCGCCAACCTGAAGTTCACCACCGACCTGACCGACTTCTCCGATCGCCAGCTCGTCATCGAGGCCGTCGTCGAGGACGAGTCCATCAAGGCCTCGATCTTCGCCAAGCTCGACGAGGTGATCACCGATCCCGATGCGGTTCTCGCGTCGAACACCTCCAGCATCCCGATCATGAAAATTGCTGCGGCAACCAAAAATCCGGGCCGCGTGCTCGGACTGCACTTCTTCAACCCAGTACCCGTGCTGCCGCTCGTCGAGCTGATTTCGACGCTGGTGACCACGCCCGAGGCCACCGCGCGCACGGAGGCCTTCGCCAGTGGGGTACTGGGCAAGCAGGTCGTGCGTGCCGCCGACCGATCGGGCTTCGTGGTCAACTTCTTGCTGGTTCCGTACCTGCTAGCAGCCATCCGGATGGCCGAATCCGGTTTTGCCACAGTCGAAGACATCGACAAGGCCGTCGTGGCGGGACTTTCGCATCCGATGGGCCCGCTGCGGTTGTCGGACCTCGTCGGTCTCGACACCTTGAAGCTCATCGCAGACTCGATGTACGACGAGTACAAAGAGCCGTTGTATGCGGCCCCGCCGCTGTTGCTCCGGATGGTCGAGGCCGGGCGCCTCGGTAAGAAGAGCGGTATCGGGTTCTACGAGTACAAGGCCAAGTAAGCCACTGCACTGCGGGAGGGCACGCCATATGCACAAATCTCAGCTCGATTGTGTGCGTACGACGTGCCCTCGGCGCGTTCGGCGATAGGTCGGCGCATGGCCGCAGGAAATGTCAGTGTGCCCATTTCTCTTGACCAAGATCGCCAGGGGTGGTTAATTCAGACAGCAAAGTGGCACGCCCCGGTATTCGCGAGCGAGGGGTTCGGGGCGTTCACTTGCTAGACCCGGGCGAATTCGCCCGCCGTACTCCACGCTTCGCGCTCGAGGGCGTATGCCGTGCGCTGGCGGCCACGGAACTCGTCTATTGACGGCGCATTGTGGGCAAGGAACGTTGAATACTCCGCCATGGAGAACTCACCCTCGGTGATCGTGACACCGCCGTTCCCGCGTCCGGTGGCAAGTTCGTCACGCAGCTCGAGAAGCTCCTCGGCGCTCACCGGGTACCAGCTGATCTGGTCAAAGAATCGCAGCAGCCAGGGTGTTCCGGGTTCGAAAGCGCCTGCATTGTCAGGATGCCGATGGTTCCAGACCTGTACGGTCCGTCCGACCAATTGATATCCGCCAGGGCCCTCCATGCCGTAGATGCACAGGTACGCCCCGCCGATGCCGACGGCGTTCTCCGGTGTCCAGGTACGCGCGGGGTTGTACTTGGTGGTGACGAGCCGATGCCGGGGATCAACCGGAGTTGCCACGGGCGCGCCCAGATACACATCGCCCAGGCCGAGAACCAGATATGAGGCATCGTGCACCGTGCGATACACCTCATCAACGGTGTCCAAACCATTGATGCGCCTGATGAATTCGATGTTCCATGGCATCCAGGGGGCGTCTGCGCGCACACCGAGGCGATACCGTTCCATGGCTTCGCGGGCGGATGGATCGTCCCAGGAAAGGGGCATGGCCACCCGGCGGCTGGGCACGACCAGCTCACTGGAAGCGGGCAGGTGCTCGTCGATATCGTCCAGTAGTCCCAGCACCTTGCCCATGGGGAGCCTGTCGGGATCGAAGTGCACCTGTAGCGACCGGATACCCGGCGTCAGATCGACGATCCCGGAGGTATGGGTGTCCTCGAGCCGTTGGTGTAACGCGTGGACGCGCGCACGGAGCGCTAAATCCAGTGTGAGGTCGCCGTATTCAACCAGAATGTTGTCGTCGCCGCTGCGGCGGTAAGTCATAGTGGGCGCGTCGTCGCGGGCCGGCCGATATGCCAGCACGCCGTCGTCGCCGTCGCCGTGGGTGGAGAACACCGAGGGCCAGTGCCCGCGGCGATCGATTCCGATCGAGCGCAGCGAGGCGCTGCGAGAGGCTTCGATTCGGATGAACCGCAGCGTGTCGCCCGCGCGCAGCTGCCCCAGCTTCCACCGGTCGGCCGAGACCACCGTAACCGGGCAGACGAACCCGCCCAGGCTGGGTCCATCGGGGCCCAGCAAGATCGGCGTGTCGCCGGTGAAGTCCAGAGCGCCAATCGAATACGCGTTGTCGTGGATGTTCGACGGATGTAGCCCCGCCTCGCCGCCGTCGGTGCGTGCCCACTGCGGTTTGGGTCCGATAAGACGCACTCCGGTGCGATCGGAGTTGAAATGAACCTCGTAGTCCGTGGACAAAAGCTCGTCGATATCGCTGCGGGTGAAGAACTCGGGCGCGCCATGCGGCCCTTCGGTGACCGCGAGCTCCCAATGGTGCCCGATCGCCGGCTGTGCCGCGCCCGGAATGCATTGCAGTTCTGAGCTATTGGAGCTACTCAGCGCGAGGGCGTCTCCGGCGGCCAAGGCGCGTCCTGCCGGGCCACCAAACCCGCCGAGGGTGAAGGTGGCTGCACTGCCAAGGAATTGGGGAACTTCGATGCCGCCGGCGATCAGCACATAGATCCGCATTCCGGTGTCTGCGGCGGCGCCCACGGCGAGCGTGCCATCAGCGGGAACGGTGACGGCACGCCACTGGGGGACCGGCCGCCCGTTGACGGTGACCAGTGCGGGTGCGCCGGTCACGCAGACGAGGGTCGCTGCGGTGAAATGCAGTGTGGGACCGGCGAGTGTTGCCTCCAGCCCCGGTGCACCCTCGGGGTTGCCGACGGCCCGATTGCCCAGCCGGAACGACAGGTCGTCCATCGGGCCGGACGGCGGCACGCCCACCTGCCAGTATCCGGTGCGCCCCGGCCAGTCTTGCACCGTGGTCTGCATGCCGGGCGCCGTGACTGAGACGGTGTTCATGCGCTCTCCACCATCATCCGCACCGGAGTGGGATCGAACCCGTTGCACGGATTGTTGATCTGCGGGCAGTTCGATACCAGGACCAGGGTGTCGATCTCGGCCCGGAGCCTGATCTTCTTGCCCGGTGCGGAGAGGCCGTCGACGATGCCGAGGGTCCCGTCCTCGTCCACCGGGACATTCATATAGAAGTTGATGTTGGACACCAGGTCTCGCTTGCCCAGGCCCCATTTGGCACCTTCGAGCAGGAAGTTCTCCACGCAGGCGTGTTGGTGCTTGGTGTGGTGTCCGTAGCGCAGGGTGTTCGATTCTTGGGAGCAGGCGCCGCCGATGGTGTCGTGGCCGCCCACCTCATCCTCGACGATCGTCATCAGCGGGCTGGCGTCCTCGGCGCGCAGTACGGTTCCGGTGCGCAGAAAAAGGTTTCCTTGCGTCGCGATGGTTGCCTGCGCCGAGTAGCGCACCGCGGTATCGGCCGCCGAGTACAACAAGGTGTCGACGGCCTGGTTGCCTTTCAGGTCGATGATGGTCAACACATCGCCCGCAGCGACGACGGCGCTCCACGGTGCCCGTGCGGGTACCACCTCATCGAGAACCGTGCTTGTCACAGTGAATCTCCATTCTGTGCCGCCGCCCAGGCGTCTTCGGTGTTGAGGACGGCGCGTTGATATTCCGGGTCTGTGTTGGGTAGGTCGACCAGCTCGTCGAGTGCGGGCCAGGCCAGCACCTGGACGGGCCCGGTGTCGAAGGTGTCCGACGGATCGAGGGGGTGTGCGGTGTTCACCAGCAGAGCGATCACCGGCAAGTGGATCAGCAAATCCACTGCGGCTCCTGGGCCCGCGGTGCCGGCGCTGCGCAGCGCCCCGTCGGAGTCGGCGCGTATGCCATGAAAGAGCGACACCGACGGACCGATATCGCGTGGAGTGAGCCCGTGCTTGGCGGCGGCCAGCGTGAACAACTCGCGCCCGGCGGGGCTCGATGAATAGAGTTCACCCGCACCGTATTTGGCGGTGTTCGCGGCCAACGTGCTCGTTCCGCAGAAGGTGTCGTGATGTCCGGAACTATCGGCGACGATGGTGGCCAGCACCCGGCCCTGATCTGAGAGCAGCGGATGTCCGGTGCCGAGATATGCCTGCCAGGGAACCTTGACGGTGTCGGCGACATTGAGCCGCTCCCATGGGGCGTCGGCACGCAGCAGCACCATGCTCACACACGCGGAGCCGGTGACGTCGGTGAGTCGCAGCCGGGTGCCGCGACCGAGCACCTTGCCGGCGTACCGGCCTCCGGGGATGGTCTCGGCCCAGGTGAGCGTCAGTGGATCGACATCATCGGGGGCCCAGGGCCAGTTGGACGCGGGCAGCACCGGCATCGCATCGGTGATCTGGCCGGCTTGCGAGCGGGCGTGGTCCCGGGCTCCCTTGGTGGTCGCGGTTGTCATCAGGAGACCTCCTCGGTGGTGGAACCGGTGCGCCGGGGATAGGCCAAGATCCCGGCGATGAGCACCGCGGCGATGCAGATGGGAGCTATCCACACCAGATAGGGGTGTGCTCCCGTCGGGTCGAACACGGCCGAGCGTGGCCAGGACAGGTTGAGGACCATGAAGGCGCCATAGCCGACGGCGAGGATGTTGATCGGGAGTCCGAATCGTCCGAGCGAGAAGAGCTTACGTCCGTCGGCGTCGGTCTGGCCTACGTTTGCGTCCCACTTACTTCCGCCGATCCCTAAGCGGCGCAACAACAATGGTGTGGTGACCATCAAATAGGCCAGGTAGATCAGGGCGATGCAGACGCTACATAGGCTGGTAAACAGCGCGGCGTTGCCGAAGTTGACCACCAGGATCAGTACACAGCAGACCCCGACCACCACGGCTGGAGCGATCGGTGTGCCGGTGCGCGGGTTCACGTGTGAGAGCACATTGGAGAACGGGAGCTTGCCGTCGCGGGCCATCGAGAACATCAATCGGGAGGCCGCTGTCTGGATGGCGAGGGTGCAGACGAACACCGCGATCGCAACGTCGATGAGCAGCAGGGTGCCGAATGGGGAGGCCAACTTGCTATCCAATACATAAGGAAGGCCACCGGTGGCGAGCTGACCGTCGGTGAGGCTGGGGGCGGCCATCAACGCGCCCAGAATCATCAGCGCGCCGCCGATCGCCGAAACCACGATCGCGGACAGGATGGTGCGCGGCGCAACGCGGCGCGGGTTACGGGTCTCCTCGGCGAGCTCACTGGCCGAGCCGAACCCGACGAGTACGTAAGCCGCCATGAGCCCGGCCGCCAGGAACGCCCACGGATATCCGCTGCCGGCTGATCCTTCCGGGATGCCGGTGTGCAGCACCACGCTCGGGCCGCGCTCCGCGTTGGCGAAGAGCATGCCGACCACGGCGATGACGCCGACGATCTCGCACGTGACACCGATGGAGTTGATCCGGGACATCCAGTTGACGCCGACGGCATTGATGGCGGTCGTCGCAACCAGTAGCAGTGAACCCAGCAGCACGGCGTTCGACGCACCGCTGACACTCGTCAACGAGGGATCCGTGCCGACGAGCTGAAATCCGCTCCAGATTGTGGGCAGCACCACCTGGAGGGCGATCGCCGCTGCGGACGCGGTGACGATCTGGGCGATGATCATGAACCAGCCGGCGAACCAACCCACCACGGCTCCGCCGAGTCGACGGGCCCACTGGTAGATGGCGCCGGAGATCGGATAACGCGCGGCCAGCTCGGCGAAGTTCAGAGCCACCATGTACTGCCCGGCGAAGACGATCGGCCAGGTCCAGAAGAAGGCCGGGCCGCCGAAGCTGAACCCGAAGGCGAACAGCTGAAAGATTGTCGTCAGGATCGAGACGAATGAGAATCCTGCGGCGAAGGATGCGAATTTGCCAAGGCTCCGGTGCAACTGAGGTTTGTAGCCGAACGCGGCAAGGTCATCAGAGTCTGTGTTTGTTCTGCCGGCGATGCTGGCCGCGGACCGGGCCGCGGATTCGGTGGCCGTCGGGGCGTTCATGGGCACTCCCAAGTCGGTCCTCGGGCAACATGTTTTGCGCCCTGTTTGGTTGGCAAAACCCACGTCTATGTGGGAAGAAATATCTGTCATGCGATAGGTAAGTAAGTCTGACCGGCTGGCGGTACGCATGGGTGACAGTGCCGTTTCGGAACGTGGGCGCGGTGTAACATTGTCGTTGCGCAGATGTCGGAGCAATGACGAAACGCTCACCAAGTCATGGAATGGGGGCGTTGCCGAGGGGTACATGGAAGGGTCGGCACAATGTCAGGGCGACCGCGGCGTATCAGTCCCATTCGCGAGGGCAACACGACTCGCGACGAAATCCTCGATGCCTCGGCCGAGTTGTTCACCACCGACGGGTTCGCGGCAACCACCACCCGACGCATCGCCGAATCAGTGGGCGTGCAGCAGGCCTCGTTGTATTACCACTTCAAGACCAAGGACGACATCCTCGATGCGCTGCTGGCGATGACGATCGACCAGCCGCTGCACTACGCGGCGCTCATCGCGGAGCGCCCGGAGCCCCCAGTCGTGCGGCTGTATGCCCTCGCGCTTGCCGACGCCTCCCAGCTGGCGGCGAGCCGGTGGAATCTCGGGGCTCTCTATCTATTACCCGATCTGCGCGCCGATCGATTCGTGGCGTTCCGGCGCAAGCGGGACCGGCTCCGCACGCATTATCAGGATCTGGCCGCATCCGCATGCCGCGCGGATATGATCCGCGACGGGGTCGAGCGCTTGCCCTTCCGGCTCGTCGAGTCGGTGATCATGCTCCGGGCCGACGGAGACTCGATCGCTCCGGAGGCATTGGCCGACGCAACCTTGCGTGTTTTGGGGGTCACGGGGGATGCTGAAGAGGTCGAGGGGGCGGCTAGAGCGCTGTTGGGACAGCTGGGCTGGCCGGTGGCCGTTCCTAAGAGGTAGGCACAGTTGACCATGCTAGGGTGCCGTCCAGTACAAAATAGCCAAAATGTGATGGGAATTAGGTGCTGCAGTAAATGTCCGATCTGAAGCCGTACTACGAGGAATCTCAGTCCATATACGACATTTCGGACGAATTTTATGGCCTTTTCCTTGATGAAGAAACCATGGGCTACACCTGCGCGTACTTCGAGCGTGACGACCTGACCCTTGCCGAGGCGCAGCTGGCGAAGTTCGACCTCGCGCTCGGCAAGCTTGGCCTCGAGCCTGGGATGACGCTGCTGGACATCGGCTGTGGTTGGGGCGCCTGCCTGGAGCGCGCCATGCGGAAGTTCGACGTGAACGTCGTCGGTATCACCCTGAGTAAGAATCAGAGCGAGTACAGCCGCACGCGGCTGGCGAGGGTGGCCGAGGAGACCGGCCGTACCGCAGATATTCGTATGCAGGGCTGGGAAGAATTCAACGATAAAGTCGATCGAATTGTCACGATTGGCGCATTCGAGGCATTCAAGTCCGAGCGTTATCCGATCTTTTTTGAACGTGCATATGACATTCTTCCGGCAGATGGAAAAATGCTCCTGCACACCATTCTGGCTCACACCCAGAAATTCTTCCGGGAAAACGGAATTCCACTCACCATCAGTGATCTGAAATTCATGAAGTTCATCGGCGAGGAGATCTTCCCCGGTGGCCAGTTGCCGGCGGTCGAAGATATCGAGAAACTAGCTGCTGAATCCGGGTTCACGCTTGAGCGTACGCATTTGCTGCAGCCGCACTACGCGAAGACCCTGGATATCTGGGCCCAGAATCTTGAACAGCGCCGCGACGAAGCCATCAGGATTCAGTCTGAAGAGGTTTACGACCGCTTCATGAAGTACCTGACGGGCTGCGCGGACTTCTTCCGCCGCGGTATCACCAACGTCGGTCAGTTCACATTGGTCAAATAGCGATACTTAACAGGTAAACGCCGTCTCACGCTTGCGCGAGGCGGCGTTTCTGTTCCTCGATATCGAAATCGGCGGGTGGCCACGAGAGATTTAGGCCGTCCAGTGTTTCGTCGAGAAGTGCGGTAACCGCGAGCCTGCTGTACCACTTGCGGTCGCAGGGGATGACGTGCCAGGGCGCGTATTCCGTGCTCGTCTTCTCCAGCACTGCTTGGTAGGCGTCCTGGTAGGCGGGCCAGAACGCACGTTCGTCGATGTCGTTGGGATTGAACTTCCAGTACTTGTCCGGACGGTCCAGCCGCTCGGCAAGGCGCTCCTTCTGCTTGTCGAGCGATACCACGAGGGCGACCTTGAGGATTGTCGTTCCTGCCTCGGTCAGCTCCTTCTCGAAGGCGTTGATCTCGTCGTAGCGGGCGCCCCAGACCTCCGGCGGAACCAGGCTGTGCACCCGCACCACCAGAATGTCCTCGTAGTGCGAACGGTCGAAGACGCCGAGCTGACCGCCCGCCGGCAGTGCGTTGCGAATGCGCCACAGGTAATGGTGCTTGCGCTCGTCTTCGGTGGGAACCCCGAAGCTGGCATGTTCAATGCCTTGCGGATCTACTTGTCCCACAACATGTTTAACGATTCCCCCCTTGCCGGAGGTGTCCATCCCCTGTAAGACCAGCAGCACCGAGCGGTGGTCGCCGCTGCGCCCGTTGGCGTACAGCATCTCTTGCAGCACCCCGAGGCGTTCGGACAGTTCGGCCTGCAGGGCTTCGCCGTCCTCTCGCGACCCGTCGAACCCGGGTGTGGAACGGGTATCGATATCGGCGAACGATAGGCCGGGTCGGTAGCGCAGCGCGGACGTGTCGATCCTGGGGGTCATGCCGTGTGACCCTAGCGAGGTCGGCTTACGCCGAGTGGGTTTGACGCGCTTGCGGTGGCGGCGGAACCGGTGACGGGTGTGGCATGTCGACGAACTTCTCCCGGGATCCACCCACGCCCACGATGCCCAGCACCGCGTTCCAGGAGATCATCGTCAGGTAGTCGATGAGTTCGTCGGAGCTCATCCGCGGGTGCGACATCCACGAGTGGGTGGCGAGCTGGACGCCGCCCACGATCATGTACGCCCACGGCTCCACACCGTGGGTGTCCATGGACGCTTCGGACATCTGGCGGCGCAGCGACAGCGCGAGCATGCGGGCGATGATGCGTTCGGAATCTGCGATGGCCTTGCTGCGGCTGGTGGAGCTGTTGGCCATGACGAACGGATAAATCTCGGGCTCGGCGGCGACGGTCTCGACATACACCTTGATCGCGGTGCGGGTGAGGTCGTAGCCGTCGAGCCGGGCCGACAGGGCTGTGGCCATTTTCGGGATCAGGGTGGTCTGTGCGAACCGTGTCATGACTGCAGTCGTCAGATCGTTCTTGTCGACGAAGTATCGGTAGAGCACCGTCTTGGAAACGCCGATGTCGGAGGCGATCTCATCCATGCTGATATCGCGCCCACGGTGCCTGATGGCCTCGAGGGTGCCGTCGACGAGTTCGGTGCGTCGTTCGACCTTGTGCTTATGCCAGCGGCGCTTGCGACCATCAGTCTTGATAGCCGCAGGCTGCGTTTTACTTGCCACGGTTATCGCCACATTCCCTTAGTTATCTGTAACCGATACTACTTCACGGGGCCCTTGACGATGCATGACGCGCTCGATACCGGATGATGGAGGGGTGGCAGGCAAGCACAGCGATCAGCCCCGCACGCGGAATGTGTCCGGTGGCGTCTTCGCGATGGGTAATTCGGCCGTCGACGAGGAGCGCCAAAAGCAGCTTCGCCGAATGAAAGCCGTGGCTACGGGGTTCCTGATCGGGGCCACCGTGTTGTTTCTGGCTTGCCGTTGGTGGCAGTCCGCCGGAGCGCCGGGCTGGGTGGGTTATGTCGGAGCGGCCGCAGAGGCCGGCATGGTCGGTGCGCTTGCAGACTGGTTTGCTGTAACCGCCCTATTCCGGCATCCGCTTGGGCTAAAAATCCCGCACACAGCGATCATCAAGCGCAAGAAGGATCAGCTGGGGGAGGGGCTCGGGAACTTCGTCCGGGAGAACTTCATGTCACCGGCCGTCATCACCGCCAAGGTGCGGGATGCGCAGATCGCGGGCCGGCTGGGTAAGTGGATGAGTGACCGGTCGCACGCCGAGCGGGTCGCGGCCGAGGCTTCCACGGTGCTCCGGGTCGGCGCGCAGATGCTGCGTGACGAGGACGTACAGCAGGCCATAGACAGCGTGATCGTCCGCAGGATCGCCGAACCGACGTGGGGGCCGCCGGTGGGGCGGGTGCTCTCGACAGTGCTCAAGGAGGACCGACACGCGCCGGTGATCCAGCTGCTGTGCGACCGCGCCTTTGAATGGGCGCTGGGCGCCAGCGACACGATCGATCGCGTGGTGGTGCGTGACTCGCCCAGCTGGACACCCAAGTTCGTCGACCATTTCGTGGGCGACCGTATCTATCGCGAGTTGGTCGATTTCACGGACAAGGTGCGCCGCAATCCTGATCACGACCTGCGTCAATCCGTGAACAGGTTGTTGTACGAGTTCGCCGACGATCTGCAGCACGACGACCTGACCATCGCCAAGGCCGAGGCCATCAAGGCTCGGTTGATGGCGCGCGCGGAAGTTCAGAATGCCGCCGCCACTGCGTGGTCCGCCGCCAAGAAGATGATCACCGAGTCCGTGGACGATCCGTCCAGCGAGCTACGCACCCGGATTGCCGACACCGTGGTGCGAATCGGGGAGACGCTGCGTGACGACCAGTCCGTGCGCGACAAGGTCGACGGTTGGGTGGAACGTGCGGCCCGGCATGTGGTGGATCAGTACGGAGCGGAGATCACGGCCGTCATCACCGAGACGATCGAGCGTTGGGATGCTGAAGAGGCAAGTCGCCGGATCGAATTGCATGTCGGGCGTGACCTGCAGTTCATTCGTATCAACGGCACGGTGGTGGGTTCGCTGGCAGGTTTGGTGATCTACACCGTGGCGCAGGTGCTCTTCTAAAAAGGCCCTGACCCGGCTATTCCCGCGCTGGAGTGACTTGGCCCACATTGCTAACAGTAGTGCTTGCAATAGCTAGCACTGCAGCTTACGGTGGTTCTTATGTCGCAGGAATCAGACCTCGCTGCCGCTGTGAGCAACGCCGCCTCCGATATCGGAGGCTTTATCCGGGCACAGCGTGAGGCCGCGCAGGTCTCCGTGCGTCAGCTGGCCGAGAAGGCCGGCGTGAGCAACCCGTACCTCAGTCAGATCGAACGCGGACTGCGCCGTCCGTCGGCGGAGGTGCTCAATCAAATCGCAAAGGCGCTAAGGGTTTCGGCGGAGGTGTTGTACGTGCGTGCGGGCATTTTGGATCGTAGTGATGCCAGCCCGGTACGGGACGCCATCATTGCCGATACCGTCATCACCGAGCGGCAGAAGCAGGTGTTGTTGGACGTCTACGGCTCATTCGTTCAGCAAAACACCGAAGCGAATTCCGAACTGGCTCAACCCGATCCCGAGTCCCCTGGCGACAACTGAATAACTTTCCCCATCCCGAAAGGAATCTGGCATGACCAAGAAGAACAACTCGTTCGACGATCTGAAGACCCCGTTCTACGTAGCCGTCGGCGCCGGTGACCTGGCACTGGCTGCGGTCGCCGATGTCGTTGTGAAGCTGCGCGAGCGCGCCGAGGAAGCCGCCTCTGAGGCCGGTGCCCGCGTGGACGAGACGCGTGACCGGCTGCGCGAGCTGTCGTCCGAGCTGCCCACCGATGTCAACGAGCTGCGCGACCGGTTCACGCCCGAGGAGCTGCGCAAGGTTGCCGAGGCTTACCTGCAGGTGGCGACCGATATCTACAACAACCTGGCCGAGCGTGGCGAAGATGCTATTGAGCGTCTCCGCAGCACCCCGGGCATCGAGGAGAACGTGACCCGCGCTGAGGGTCTGGTGGGCAACTACGCCGAGCTGACCGAGCAGGCGCTGGGCACTGTTGCCAGCCAGACTCGCGCCGTCGGCGAGCGTGCCGCCAAGCTGGTCGGCATAGACCTGTCGAGCAAGGCCGCTCCGGCGACGAAGGCTCCCGCCAAGAAGGCCGCGCCGGCCAAGAAGGCTGCCCCCGCCAAGAAGGCCGCCCCGGCCAAGGCCGCAGCCAAGAAGGCCGCGCCTGCCAAGAAGGCCCCGGCCAAGAAGACGGCAACCCGCACCGTCACCCAGAAGTAGGCAGTTCCAGCTCCGGCAGCCACCCGATCAGCCACGTAGGCTGATCGGGTGGCTTTCACTTTTCATGTCTTCGCGCTGATCTCGCTCGTCGCCCTTGTGGCGGCGATCGTCGGGTTGGTCCATGCCGCGATTCAGCCCGCAGACGCGTTCGTGGCGGCGGAAAAGCAGACCAAGACCACCTGGATAGTCATCCTCGCCGGAGCGGCCGTGCTGACCCTGATTCCAGGGTTGGAGCTGTTGACCGCCGGAATCGCCGCCGTGGCGGCTGGGGTGTATTTCGTCGACGTCCGTCCCCGTGTGCTTGAGGTGCAGGGCAAGTCGCGGTAATGCGCGCGGTTGCGGCGCTGGTCGCGTTGACCGCCGCTCTGCTGACGGTGAATGCGGTGCCCGCGGCTGCCATAGAGCCCGCACTGATTGACCACGTATCTTGGGGTACAACATCTTTGGGCCGCACGCTGCGTATCTATCCGTCTCCCCTGGGGCGTACATATGAGGCACCCGACGGCGCCGACATCGCGTGGGCCGAGGTCCTCGTGCTGGCCCCCGATGCGCAGTCGGCGGGTATGCGGATGCAGTTCGACTGTCATTGGTCTGGGCGAGCGTTCATCCCGAACAAGCCGAGCTGGAACCTGGAGCCGTGGCGGCCACCGGTGGACGCGGCATTGATGGCGGTGTCTCGGTGCAACCCGGGTGCACCTGAGATTTAGGCGCCGATCCGCCCGGCTCTCAGCGAGAAAATCCGGGGACCGGGTGGTGGGTCGCCAGCATGCCCCGCATAGTCGGGCAAATTGCACTGTGACATGAATCAATTCCGCGAATGAATTACAATTATGTAATTCCTCCGAGACCACTGGTTTATCTCGACGTTATTGGTGGAAGTAAGAAATCACTAAAGCCCCAGACAGCCCAGTGGCAACTTTTCTTACCATTCTCCGCTTGCGTAACGCACACCTCGTGAGTAACGATTGCAACAGTGATCACAATCTGATCACGACCGGACTGGCAGGTGGTACCTCACGCATCACGTGCTCTGGCCGGTGACAGAGGATCGGGGTGCAGTGACATGAAGGTCGTCATGGACCGGGCGCGATGGGTGCGCGACAGGCGTGCGGTGTGTCTGATCGTCAATGTGCTGTTCGTGATGTCGTTGTCCATGACCGCGAGCGTCGCGTCAGCCGATTCTGTGAATTGGGACGCGATTGCCGAATGCGAATCCGGCGGAAACTGGTCCGCAAATACCGGAAACGGTTTCTATGGGGGCCTGCAATTCAAGCCTTCCACCTGGGCGTCTCACGGTGGTGTGGGGAATCCTGCGGATGCATCCCGCGAACAGCAGATTGCCGTCGCAGAGAGTGTTATGCAGACGCAAGGCCTTGGTGCGTGGCCGGAATGTGGCGGTGGTGGCACCGGCCCGATGACCGGCGGGCGATCGGGATGTCAATTCGTCCCCGGAGGCAGCATTTTCGGGATCGTCAACTTCCGTCAGATGTGCAGCGGGGTAGTAGGGCTGATTCCCCCCGCCGGCTAGCCGGAAGCGGCGCCGCGGCGAGGCTCTTCCGCGATGAGGTGTGTCGGCACGGTGTGGCCGTGTCGTGCGTCGGTAGGTGCGCGACGAGTGTGCACGCGACAAAAGGTAGGGCCCCGGGCCGACCCTCTAGATAGTAGGTTTGGCTTACCTAATGTCAGTTATATATTCGGTGCCGCAGAGCGCTGGAGCCCTCGCGCCCACCTGTATTGAGCCACAAGGAGAGCAGTCAACATGTCGACTGAAGTCGCCGAGAAACTCGAGAAGATTCTGCGCGGAGAGCTCGCGGTCAGCGCGAATGAGATTACCCGTGACAAGTTGTTGATCGATGACCTCGGGCTCGACTCGGTGGGATTCGCGCTGGGTCTCGTCCTCATCGAGGAGCAGTTCGGCGTCACCCTTACCGAAGATCAGCTGCTCGTGTGTGATTCCTTCGGCGACCTTGTCGACATCGTTTCGTCAGGGCAGGCCACGGCCTCACCCGAAGCCACCAGTGCGGTCGCCGAGTAGACGTTCACAGAACGAGAAAGGCGAGAGAGTCATGACTAGTTCCACAGCGAACGTGCCCGCAGTGCAGGGAAATGCATTGGCGGAGAAAGTTTCCGAGGCGATGCTGACCTCGTCCGCCGATTTGGTGGTCATGGACGGCGCGACGCGCGAATGGCATCGGTTCCCCTGGGCCGAGGTGCATGCACGAGCGGAGACCGTCGCCGTCGACCTGCTCGATAACGCGAATGGTCCCGTGGGTGCGCTGGGACTGATCGGCACTCCCACCGTCGACTTGGTGGCCAGCGTCCAGGGCGCCTGGCTGGCAGGCACGAGCGTGTCGTTCTTCCCCGGCCTGGTGCGCGGAGCCGATCTGGACCGCTGGGCGCATACGACCTTGGAGCGCTGTGCGGCGATCGGTGTGTGCACGATCTACAGCAATGGTCGGGAGCTGGAGCAGCTGCGTGCGGTGGGGTCCAGCATTCGGATCGAGGATGTGGCGCAGATCGGCGCGCGTCCCCGGCCGCAGGCGTTCACGCCCGTGCAGACCGGAGACGAGACCACGCCCGCGGTCCTCCAGAACTCTTCCGGCTCCACCGGCACGCCCAAGACCGCCGTCCTGTCCCGGGGAGCTGTCATGAGCAACGTCAGTGCGATGGTGCGCCGCGCTGAGTTGACCGGCGAAGACTTGACCTGCAGCTGGTTGCCGCTGTACCACGATATGGGCCTGATCACGCTGCTGGCTTCGTTCTGGACGGGCATGCCGCTGTGGCTGGCACCCAATAGCGCCTTTGCGGCCTCGCCGATCAGGTGGCTGGACTGGCTCACCGAAAGTGGCGCGACATATCTGATGGCGCCGAACTTCGCGTACGACATTATTGGCCGGTACGTCGACAAGATCGACCGCGGAGTCGACCTCGGCAAGCTCCGCGCGGCGGTCAGTGCGGCCGAGTTGATCAACTGCGACGGTTTCGAGCGCTTCCTCACCGCGGCGACTCCCCATGGTTTCTCCCCGGGTGCGGCGGTGGCGGCCTGGGGCCTGGCGGAAGGGACGTGTGTAGTGACCATGACCCGGCCCGGTGTGGGAGCGAGATCCGACGACGTGCTCGTCGCTACCCCCGATGGCGGCCAGGCTCCCCGCAGATACGCACTGGTCGGCTCGGCGTTCGACGGGATGGAGGTCCGGGTGGTGCCCGCCGCGCGCGAGGTGCCGGCGATCAGCGGTAGGGAAGTCGGGCAGGTCGAAATCAAGGGCGCCTGCATGATGAACGGATATCTGGGCAGCCTGGCCATCGACAGGAACGAGTGGTTCAACACGGGCGACCTCGGCTATTTCCATGATGGTGACTTGGTCATCGTCGGCCGCTTCAAGGAGCTCATCGTCCTTGCCGGGCGCAATGTGTATCCCATCGACGTGGAGCGCGCGGCCGCGTCGGTCGAAGGGGTACGGGCAGGCAGAGTCGCGGCCGTGGGCCTCGACGAAGGTGGTGTCCGCCCGAGGCTCGCGCTGGCCGTCGAGTACAAAGGCACCGACTTCGAGACGGCGCGCAGGCAGGTAGTGCAGCGCGTTACCGCAGACTGCGGGGTCGTGCCCTCAGAAGTCGTGTTCGTCCCCCCGGGTGACCTGCCGATCACGACGTCGGGCAAGCTGCGGCGTCTCGAGGTCAAGCGTCTTATCGAGACCGGTGGAGGTCTGCGATGACCCTGGCCGATCCGGAGAACCAGACTGCCGCCCCGCTGTCTACCGAAGGTTTTCGCGCGCTGCTGAGCTCAGTCATCGATGACGAGGTGACGTCATGGGTGGACGAGGCCGAGAAGACCGAGCGATTCCCCCGTGCGCTCATCGAGCGCTTCGGCAGTACCGGTGTGCTGGCCGACAAATGGGCGTCCGGGGCGCTGCCCGATGTGGCGAAGCTGGTCTCGCTGGGCTTTGCGCTGGGCGGCCTCGGTTCGATCGGAATCAGCATCGGCGCGAGCTTGCACGACTCCGCGATTTCCATCTTGCGCCGGTTCGGTAGGACCGATTACCTGCGTGAGATCACCGAGCAGGCGATCCGCGGTGAGACGGTGCTGTGTATCGGCGCTTCCGAAGAGGCCGGTGGCTCCGATCTCCAGATTTCTGAGACCGTGGCCCGCAGCGTTGACGGCGGCTACCACGTGCGGGGCAGCAAGAAATTCGTCTCACTCGGCCCGATCTCGGATCACATCGTCGTCGTCGCTCGCGGCGCCGACGACGATGCCGCCAGCAAGTCCGGCAATGTCATGTTGCTGCTGGTGCCGACCGCCCAGGTGGTGGTGCATGAGCGATACCGCAAGCTCAGTGCGGGTCCGCTCGATACTGCTCCGGTCGATATTGATACGTGGGTTCCTGCCGACGCACTGATCGCCCGCCCCGGTGCGGGGCTTGCCGCGATCAGCTGGGGTCTGTCCCATGAGCGGCTCGGCATCGCGGCTCAGGTGGTGGCTCTCTGCGAGAAGGCTCTTGGGATCACTATTGCCCGCATGATGGACCGGGTGCAGTTCGGTAGCACTCTGCTGGGGCACCAGGCGTTGCGCTTACGTATCGCGGACCTGCAGTGCCGGGTCGACATGATGCGCTATTCGCTTGAGGGCATCGCCGCGACGGGGGAGATGAACCTGCGTACCGCGGCGGCGGCGAAGGTCACGGCCGCTCGGCTCGGCGAAGAGGTGCTCTCCGAGTGCCTGCACATCTTCGGCGGTTCGGGATACCTGACCGACGAGACTCCGGTCGGCCGCTGGTGGCGCGATATGAAGCTGGCCCGGGTGGGCGGTGGTACCGACGAGACTCTCTGGGAGTTCGTCGCCGCCACTATGAAATCCGATATCGACGGCTACCGTTCCTTGGGCGTCTAGGCCATCGGGCCGGGGACATCCGCCGGGGTGCGCGGCGTGGTGTACAGCGCCATTCGGCGGTTGGGCATCTGATGCTCGCCCAGGAAGGTGCAGCCGATGTGCTCAAAGACCCTGCGCGTCTCGAAGTTCTGGTATTCGGGGTCGAACATGACCCGCTTACATTGCGGCTCCAGCTCGAAGAAGCTCTTGATGAGCTTGGGCAGGATCATGACCATGAAGCCCTTGCTGGCCATGGCCTGGTTGGCGATGGCGCCGTGTATTCCCAGGTCGTAGGGGTCGGCGGCGTACTTTTCGCCGATGGAATCCTGAGCTGCCCGATAAAACTCCAGGTAGCCCACGGGCTCGTCCCGGAACAGCACAAGGTAGGGGTGCGAATAGGTGCTCTCGACCTGGGCCTTGAGCTGGTCGTACCAGCGTTCATCCGGCCAGTCTTGCTCCCAGCCGTTGACCAGCGCCGGCTGGCGCATCCAGCGGGCAATCAGCGCAGTGTCATCGCTGTCCGGGTCCACAAGCCGCACACCGAATGGGCTGACGAGCTTCGGTTCCGGAGGTGCGGGTACCGAGGGGTCGGGGGCGACGTGGCGGTAGAGCACTGGCCAGGGGCGTTCCATAAAGATAAGGATAGGCTATCCAACTGTGAATCCTGGCACGACCCGGACAAGAAAGGACGCGCCGAAAGATTCACGGAAACAGGGCATTGGCCTCTGCATAGGGGATGGCGCGGGTCGCGAATCCGAAGGTGCCCTGCTGTGCGATCTCCCGGGCCCCGTCGACGAACGCCCCTAGCGCGGCGCGCGCCATCGCGGATCCGAGGCTGATCCGGCGCACACCCCATTGGGCGATCTCCTCCACCGAGTGATTCAGCACGAACCCCGTGGCGAGCACATTGACCGGGCGATCGACTGCCGCGCAGACGGCGCGGACAGCGTCGGCATCGGGCAGGCCCGGTGCGTACACCACATCGGCGCCGGCCTCGGCGTATGCGGTCAGCCGGGTGATGGTGTCAGACAGGTCCGGCCTGCCGTAGAGGAAGTTCTCGGCCCGCGCCGTCAGCGTGAAGGGGAACGGCAGATCGCGCACCGTATGCACCGCCGCCGTAATGCGGTCCACCGCTTCGGCGAGCGAGAAGATCGGTGCGCTGGGAATCCCGGTGGCATCCTCGATCGATCCGCCCACCAGCCCCGAGGCCGCTGCCTCGCGGATGGTCATGGCGATGTCCCCGATGGTGGGGCCGCCGTTCTCCAGGTCGGCCGAGACCGGCAGATGGGTGGCGGCCGCGATCTGCGAAGCATTGGCCAGCGTCTCGGCCTGGCTGACCAGATTGGCGCCGTCATGCCGTCCGAGCGCGAACGCCAATCCGGCGCTGGTGGTGGCCAGCGCGGGGAAGCCGCAGCCGGTGAGGATGCGGGCCGAACCGGCGTCCCACGGGTTGGGGACCACGAACGTCCCGGACTGATGAAGGGCCGCGAACGCGACCGCACGCTCATGCTGGGAGGTCATGTATGCGACGCTAGCCCTATGACTGAGCCCATCACGGATTCGGCAGGCACACCGACGGTTTGGCCTACTCGCCGGGAGGTGGCCGCACGTATCGACCACACCCTGCTGAAGCCCGAAGCGACGCTCGGGGATGTGCAAGCCCTCATCGCGGAGGCCGTCGACCTCGGAGTGCTGGCCGTGTGTGTTTCGCCCTCGATGCTGCCGATCGAGGCTCCTGGGCTGATTGTTGCGGCCGTGGTGGGATTCCCCTCAGGGAAACATCTTTCGTCCGTCAAGGCGCATGAGGCCGCCCTCGCGGTGGCCGCGGGCGCGACTGAGATCGACATGGTGATCGACGTGGGCGCCGCGGTGGCAGGCGATTTCGCGTCGGTGCGGGCCGATATCGAGGCGGTGCGGCGTGCTGTCCCGGCGGCGACTCTCAAGGTCATCATCGAGTCTGCGGCGCTGCAGGAGCACTCCGGTGCCGGAGCGATCCGTGAGGCCTGTCGGGTGAGCGAAGCCGCCGGGGCTGATTTTGTGAAGACTTCCACCGGGTTTCACCCGTCGGGAGGGGCGACGGTGGAGGCTGTGCACATCATGGCCGAGACGGTCGGTGATCGGCTGCAGGTCAAGGCCAGCGGCGGAATCCGGACCGCGCAGGATGCCGCGGCCATGCTCGATGCCGGCGCGACCCGGCTAGGCCTCTCGAGCAGTCGGGCGGTCCTGGATGGGTTCCTGCACTAGAACGAGAGGCTCTGCAGGCAGGGATTCTCCACCGGCTTCATCGGCTGATTGGTGCTCGACAGCTTCACCGTGATGCCGTCGTTGGTGACCTTGACCTCTTGGGCCTTGAGACCCATCGGGTACTCGCCGCCGACGAGCCCCCTGGAGAAGGTATCGAGAGCCGGTTGGATGATCTCGCGGGGCAGGCCGATGAACGCGGACACGTTCTCGGATTGCAGCGTCACCATGCCGTCCTTGATGACGGGCTTGGTGGTGATCTGTGCCAGCCCGCCGGCAGCGCTCAGCGTCACCTCGCCGGTGGACTCATTGGTGGTGGCATCGCCGACCATCGAGCCGAGCATGCCCGGCACGAGGGCCCTGGCGCTCTCGGTGATGCCGGAGGTCGGCCAGGACACCTCGACGTCGAGGCGCCCGATGGTGCCGAGTGAGTCGGCCGTCTTCTTCAGCGAGACGTCGCGCACCGTGATGGCGACGGACATCTTCTTGGCCTGCGCGATCTGATTGCCGGCGGTCCTGATCGTGAGCTTGTCGATGTGATCACCGAGGTATTGCACGACGAGTGGCATCGGGCCGAAGGATGCGGTCGCGCCGTCCTGCACCAGACAGGACGTGGCGGCGTTCACCTCGCTGCTGGTCCGCTGGCGTGCATAGAGCTCGATGCCGAGAACGGCGGCTACGAACACGGCGACCACGATGACGGCGATGAGGACCAGCGACCTGTAGTCGCGGCCCTTCTTGGGCTCGGCAGGCTGCGCCGGCACCTCTGCTGGTGGGGAGTCGACCGGCGGTGGAGCCACCGGGCTCTGCAGGGTCGGCGGCTGCTCGTGCGGCGGGGGCGGCACCTGCTCTTGGCGCGGGGGCGGCACCTGCTGGGACGGCGGTTGCCACGGCGAGGGCTCGGGAGGTGTCGATCCGGGTGGGCCGAGCGGCGGCTGAGGCGGTGTCGTCACCCGCGCGATTGTGCCTTACTGGGCTGAGGACGAGTTAAGGACGGGCAAGATCTTGCGGGTCTCGGCGACCGCGTCCAGGTTCAGGTCCGCCACGATGAGCTCCGGCTCCGGACCGGCCTGGGCAATGAGTTCGCCGGTCGGCGAGGCCAGCAGGCTGCCGCCGATCCCCGTCGGAGAACCGCCTGTGGACGCCTCCAACGCGGGCAGGGCCTGGTCGGAGGCGGCGATGAAGCATGTCGAGTCGGCGGCCCGGGCCCGCGCCAGCAGCGTCCACTGATCCCATTTACCGGTCCCGGCGGCCCAGGAGGCGCTGACGGTGATCACCTGCGCGCCGCGATGCGCCAGGTCGGTGTACAGGGCGGGGAAGCGGATGTCGTAACACGTGGTCAGCCCGACGGTCACGCCGTCGACCGTGATGAGCACCGGCCTGTCCCCGGGGGCGACGGTGGCCGATTCGCGGAAGCCGAACGCGTCGTAGAGATGGATCTTGTTGTAGTGCGTCTCCACGCCGGGGCCGGTGGCCAGCAGCGTGTTGTGGACGCGGCCGTCGGTTGAGGGGGTGAACATGCCGACCACGACGGTCAGGCCGGCTTCGTGTGCGATCGCGCGGACCCCATCGGCCCACGGACCGCTTACGGGCTGGGCGATAGGGCGCAAGGGCACGCCGAACCGGCACATGGTGGCTTCCGGGAAGACGACCAGGGTGGCGCCCTGTGCAGCGGCATCGCGCACCGTGGCCGCGACTGTGGCCAGGTTCTCGGTGGGATCGGCACTGCTGGTGATCTGCGCCAACACTATCCGCATGTGTTCCAGCCTAGGCCAGCGGCGCGACGGCTGCCCACTGTGTCGTCAAGATGCAGTCACGGACCTGCCGTCTTTGCTGTTCGACGGGAAATCCACTGTCGCGCAGTGATTTCAGCATCGTACGCCAGCGCACTCGGGGGCCGAACACGCCGTGTGGGGCCGCCGCTGCCCAGTGGCGGTCGGCGGCGGTGAGCAGATCGTGGATGGGTTGGCCCGGAACATTTTGGTGGATAAGGGCTTTGGGTAGGCGCTCGGCCAGGTCGGATGGCTTGTCGATATCGAAGGGGTCGCAGGCCAGGGTGAGGGTTTGCGGTCCCGTCGCGTCGAGGAGTAACCATGCGCAGCGGCGCCCGAGCTCGTCGCAGGTGCCCTCGATGATGAGCCCGCCGGGCGCGAGCCGGGCCGTCATCGCGGCCCAGGCCTGCGCCACCTCTGATTCCGGGTACTGGCGCAACACATTGAAGGCACGCACCAGAACCGGTGTGTGGCCTGCTAACTCGAACCCACCGAGACCGAAATGGACTCCGTCGCGTGGTGGAACAACCCGTTCCGGATCGATCTCCAGCCCCACTATCCGCACGTCGGACCGAACTGTTCGCAGCCGCGAGGCCAGCTCCAACGTGGTGGTGGGCATGGCGCCGTATCCCAGATCCACCACCAGGGGATGGGCGGCATCGGCCAGTACGGCCTGGACATCGGGGTGATGGACCAGCCAGCGGTCGCTGCGACGCAGCCGATTGATGCCCGTGGTGCCACGGGTGATGGTCCCCTGTGGGCGGGGGGTGGGAGAGGGCCCAGGGCGGGGGGTGGGAGAGGAGGCCACGTCTCCATGGTGCCTGGACGGCCGCTGCCTGCGGTAATCGGGATTTCTTGGGATCGGTAGCGCGGCGGGGCGCCTTCACTTGAGCCATGACGGAGCCATCGGGGCGACGGACGACGAAGGGACAGATGATGAATCGAGTAATCGTGGGCGCCATGGGACTTCTCGCTGCCGGAGCGGTGGTGGTTGGCTGCTCGACCGACAAGCCGGGCGGATCGCAGGTGAGCTCTGGCAGTAATGCCGAGGTCAAGGTGGACGGCAAGGATCTGGCCGGCCTCGACCTCAAGTCCGTGACCTGCGTCAAGCAGGGCGGCAATATCAATGTGGCAAGCGGCGCCGTCAACGGCCAGCAGGGCCTGGGTGTCGTCATGACCGACGAGACGCCCCCCAAGGTGCAGTCGCTCGGATTGGTGTACGACGGCGCCGCGCTCGCGGTCAGCAGCGGCATGGGGGCCGGCGTCGGCTCGGCCGATGTCAAGGTCGATGGGAAGACGTACACCATTACCGGCGAGGCCTCCGGTGCCGATGTGAAGAACCCGATGGCCGGGATGATCACCAAGCCGTTCACCATCAAGGTGAGCT
>NZ_JCALEF010000010.1:0-16092 GCF_059813245.1 Mycobacterium sp. NGS15
TTAGATCCTTCCTTCGCGAGCGAGACCGTGGTGCCCCGCACGACCGGGCCGAGCAGCAGCTGCGTAGAGGAGCTGGCGGGCTTGTCGGTAATGACACTGAGCTGAGCGCGTTCGACCTTGCTGCCCACCGGTCCCACGGTTCCGCCGAACGATGCCGGCGCAATCGGTGCGCCGCCGCCGTCATGTGCGCCCGGGGCCACCGGTGCGGCGGGGAGCGGGGGAGGCGGTGGTGGCGGCGGTTCCACGTTGTCGGGATCCGCGGTTCCGGGGACGCGTGGCACCGGTACGGGCTGCCATGGCGGCAGCGGCGGATTCGGGTCCGTCAGGTTTGGACCGCCGGGCGGCACGACATACGGCGGGCCGACCGCTATCAGGTTTCCGTTGGGACCCACCACGGTTCCGCGTGGAGGCTGCAGGTCCGGGGGCACCTTGTAGTTCTGTGGCAGCAGTTCCTCAGGCAGGTCAGGGCGCACCACGAGCTCGGGTGCGGTGAAGCAGCTCGGACCCTTGAGTTCGCCATACCGTGGGCAGTCCGCCCGCGTGTAGCTGTATCCGGGGGTCAGGGAAAGGTTCACCCGCATGTTGCCGGTGTCCACATCGGACTTCCACGGATGCTCGAACCACCGCTGGCTCATCTGCGTGATCTTCTGGAAGATCATCTGAAACTTGCTCGCATTATTCGCGAAAGTGCCTATGACGGGCGTGATCTCGGTGGTGATGCCGATCAGCTGATCGGTGTGGTTGTCGAAGGCCTGCCGGGTGGTGCCCACCGTGGTCAGGCCGCCGTTGATCAGGCTGGTCAGCTGCTCGCGCTTCTCGACAAAGGTCTGCATCGGCTTAACGGCCTGATGCAGCGAGTCCAGCAGCTCGGGTGCGGTCTGCTTGAGACCCTCGGTGGCATCGAGCAGGGCCTTGACAGTGGACGGACCGGTGTCGGTCACCACGATCTCGTTGAGCTGAGCGATGAGGCGGTTCAGCTGCGCGCCGCCGGTAAGCAGCTTGACGCGGCGGTTGTCGGTCGCGGCTCCCAGGGCGGCCAGGATGCCGGTCGAGTGGTCGTCGCGGCCACGCCCGGTCGCGGTGAGGACATCGCGCAGCTTGCTCACCGTCGTCTGGAACAGCACGGTCGGAAGCTGAGTGTCCTCGGCGATGTGTGCGCCGCCGCGAATCGGAGCACCGGGGCCCCGATCCACCAGCTGCACCGACGAGACCGCGAACACGTTGCTGGGAACCACGCGGGCGGTGGCTGTCCCGGGGATGGACTTGGCGTACTGCGGCTTGAGGTTGATGTACACGAAGTTGGGCTGGCCGTTGGCGGCGGGCGTGACGCCGTCCACTTCCCCTACCAGAACACCGTGGTACTTCACATCGGATTTCTGCGGCAGGCCGTCGCCGACATTGTTGAGGTCGGCAACCACGCGGATGAAATCGTTGAGGCGTCCCGTGGACTTCAACATCATGAGACCGGTGACCAGAGCGGCCACCACGATCATGGCGACGCCGGTACCCAGCAGGAGCTTCTCGGATGGTCCACGGCCATCCGTCTCAAAGGAATTGGCCGCCATCTAGCCACCCAACCTCGCACCGGCATCGACGCTCCAGAGCGCCATGGTGAGCAACATGTTGACGATGATCACGATGGTGATCGCGGCACGCATGGCGTGCCCGGCAGCTACGCCCACTCCCTCGGGGCCGCCACTGGCGTAGAAGCCGTAGTAGCACTGGATGGTGGAGGCCAGCCACACGAAGATGATGGCCTTGATGACCGAATAGAAGATGTCGATACCGCTCACGCCGATGCCGAAGTAGTGCAGATACGAGCCGATGGATCCGCCGCTCATGATGCCCACCATGATCTGGCAGGACAGGTAGCTGACGGCCAGGCATGCGACGTACAGCGGAATGGTGACCACGGTGGCCGCCATCAGCCGGGTGGTGACCAGGTAGGGGATGGGGCGGATCGCGATGGAGTCCATGGCGTCGATCTCTTCGGAGATGCGCATGGCGCCGAGTTGTGCGGTGAAGCGGCAGCCGGCCTGGGTGGCGAAGGCGATCGCGGCCATGATCGGGGCGAGTTCGCGGGTGTTCACCAACG
Organism: Mycobacterium sp. NGS15; assembly: GCF_059813245.1. Lineage (NCBI taxonomy): Bacteria > Bacillati > Actinomycetota > Actinomycetes > Mycobacteriales > Mycobacteriaceae > Mycobacterium > Mycobacterium sp. NGS15. Next base: position 2,096 of record NZ_JCALEF010000010.1, read on the forward strand.
ACGAGATGATGCCGGTGGCCGGTCCCAGGCCCAGTAGGTCCAGGAAGTTGTAGCCCTCGATGGCGACCAGTCCACCGGCGATGACGCCGAGGACGATCATGACGCCGGCGGTACCGCCACCGACCACGAGGGAGCCGTTGCCCCAGGCGATATCGGACAGGTGCCGCAGGAATTCTTTCCAGTAGTGCCGGAACACGACGGGGACGCCGGCGATGGCACGGAAGAAGAACGCGACCATGTGGCCCAGCCGGGTGATCGGCTTTTGCGCCTTGTTGTAGATGCCGACGAAGGGCCGGGCAATCGGGGGTACATAGGTTGACGCGGTCATATCAGAGCCCCGTCCGCGGGAACATCATGATGTAGAGCTGGCTGATGGCGAGGTTCACCGTCATCAGCAGCAGGATGGACTCCACGACCGCCGCGTTCACGGAGTTGGCCACACCGATCGGGCCGCCCTTGGTGGACAGACCCTTCTGGCAGGCCACCACCGCCACGATCGCGCCGTAGATGACGGCCTTGATGAGGGCCAGAATCATGTCGCCGGGTGTCGCGAAGGCAGAAAAAGTCGTGACGAAGCTGCCGGGGGCGCCGTTCTGCCAATAGACGTTGAAGAGGTAAGCGCCCAGGAAGCCGACGAAGCAGACGACGCCGGTGAGCGCGATACCGATCATGATGGCGGCCGCGAAGCGGGGGACGACCAGTCGCCGGATCACCGAGACGCCCATGACCTCCATGGCGTCGGTCTCCTCGCGCATGGTGCGTGAGCCCAGGTCGGCGGTGATGGCCGAGCCGACGGCGGCGGACATCAAGAGCGCGGCCACCAGCGAGGCGGCCTGCCGGATGATCGCGATGCCGCTGGCCGCGCCTGCCAGTGAGGTCGCACCAACCTGACCGGCCAGCAGCGCGAATTGGATCGAGAGTGTGACACCGATGGGCAGGGTCACCAGGATGACGGGGACGACGGCGGTGCCGGCCTGAAAGGCGCCCTGCCTGACGAACTCCTGCCACTGGAACTGACCGGTGAACAGGTCGATGAAGAACCACTGAATCGTGCGCACACCGAGCATGAACTGCTCACCGACGGTCTTGAGTGATTCAAGAGGGTGACGCTTGACGTATCCGGTGGTCCAATCCTGGATGGCCGCGACGCCATCAGTGGTGGCGTGGCGCTCGTCCTGCGTGGTCATCGCAGGCGGCCCACACAGACACAGCTCAGAGTGGTTGCGGCTACGGCGATCAATACAGCTCCCTGTGTGACCTGGAACACAAATCCCAGCAATCTACGAGTACGTCTCGGCCATCATGGGCTATCCGGTTCCTGGATGCATACGAATCGCGAAAATGGATTCACGCGTGAACGTAAATTGACGGTCGTCTACTGGGCTTGTAGTACCCCGATGGACTGCCGGTTCTCGTGTTTGCTTTGGGCGTGTAGTTGCTCGGCGTAAACGCTTGTTGACGCGTCTAGCAAACTTTCTTCAATCACTTTGCGTGAGTACGGCCCCTGCTCGCGCCGAGCGCAGCGACCGAGGCAAGTCTGGGCACGGAGTGTTACCAGACAAATCGCAGGTAGACGCGATTTTCAAATGCCGGCTATGAGGTGGATCACACGTTTACAGTGCTCCTCACGTTTCGGGTTTCCTCAAAGGAGAGGGTTGCGGTCTTGTCTAAGCGACATCGGAAGTCATCTAAAAAGGTCGTCGTCCAACGCACCGTGACCGCGGCGGGGGCGGTCGCCGCCACTGCCAGCTTGGCTTTCGCCGGGCCGACCGCGCAGGCTGCTGCGGCGGCGCCGGACTACCAAGGTGCGGTCACCGACTATAAGAACGCGCTCAATAACTACTTATCGGGGACTAATGCGGTCGGATCCGCCGCCGGAGGTGTGTGGAATCCGATCGCCCAGGGATCCGGCGGGCTGCTCCCGACGTTCGGGACGAGCCTCACGCACTCGAACCTGACCAAGATTGCCGATCTCCCCGATGTCCTGCGGAACCTTGCGAGCACCCCGCTCCCCACGGCGGTTCCGGGGGTCATTCCGTCCATCAAAATTCCCGGACAGGGCTTCGTCGACCTCCCGCTGCCGACAACCATCCCGGGCGCTAGCCTGCTCAATGGTCTGGCCAACGCGCTGGACACCACGTTCAACAACCCGATCATCGGGCCCATCGTCACTCAGCTTCCGCCCTTGAGTGACATCGTCGACGGGCTGATTGCCGAGCAGGACAAGTTCACGGCGGGGTACAACTGGCCGCTGTTACAGGCCAGTGGTTTGACGACCATCACGAACACCTTTGTGCAGACGCCGAGCGGGCTCAATATCAAGATCCCCGCCTCGCTGGATCCCTTGGGCATCTTGCCTGACTCGGTCCGAATCTTGCCCGATGGCACCTTGCCCAACGTGACGGCCTGGGTCCCGATGGGCGCGGGCAACTACACGTTCCCGCTGGGAATGGAGACGGGATGGTGGGCCACCGCGCCGACTCTGGTTGTCGATGGCGGGGCAGTGAACGTTCCGCAGACAGTGCTATCGATCCCGATGTGGGCCAATGGCATCAAGGCACCGCTTGGGCTGGGGCAAGCCGGTCAGTTCAATGCGCACGTTCTCATTCCGACGCAGAACGGCATCTACTCACCAATTGGTACGACGCTGTCAAACTTCTCCATCCCGATGCTCGGTCTCGGCATGACGAATCTGAATGTGACGACCGGAAATTACATCGGCACCAACGGATTCAACATCAATAATGGGCAGAACGTCATGGTGTTGCAGACACCGTTCTCCGGGGCGCTGCCGATACCGCTGGTCTATTCCTTGGGTGGGTTCAACATGGGAACCGAGGGGATGGGTTTCACCCTGCCATCGCTCTTCGGCGTTGGTCTCATGCCGACTTTCCAGCTCGGAACGGCTCCCGGGGCCAACACGCCACTCGGAATCATCCCGCCCAACCTGATTCCGGCGGGTGGCATTGTGCCGACCCAGCTCATCACCGTCTCCGGCTTGATCAGCACGGCGCTTGGAATCCCCGACCCGACTGTCGAACTCGCGAAAGCACTCACCCCGCTGTACAAGGGGTTGGCCACGCCTGTCATGACGCCCATCTCGGACCTGCTCACTGCGCAGTACGGGAACCTGTTCAACGGGGCGGCCTCGAATACCTTGCAGGCCTCCAAGTTCTACAAGGACGTGATGACGCAGCTCGGCAGCCTGATCGGCGCGCCCCCGGCGCCGCTCTCGCCTCCCGCACCGAAGGCCCTGGCGGCCGCGGATGCGCCCGCGCTGGAGGCCAAACACATTGAGGCGCCCGCATCCGCATCTGCCCCGTCGGCGCTGTCGGCGCCGTCGGCCTTGGGGCCGGGTACCCCAACGGCCCCCGACGTCAAGCAGCTCGACGCTCCGAAACTGGATCTCACATCGAACCTCGTCGCTGCCCCCAAGGAGAAGGCCAAGGAGAAGGCCAAGGAGGAGGTCATCGAGAAGGCCACGTCCGCACCACTGTCCGCGCCTGCGCCGAGCGCTTCGGAGTTAAGTGCTTCCCCGGTCGGTGAGCCCGCTGCTCAACTCGCTACCGATCCTGCGAAGGACATCGCAAAGGAAGCCCCTAAGGAAGCCCCCAAGCCCGCCAAACCGGTGGTCAAGGAGAAGCTGCAGGACAAGGTCGACAAGGCGAATAGTGCGCTCAAGGATTCGGCGACCGGCACTATCAAGCAGACCAGGGGTGCGGTCACGTCTACTGTCACCAACACGGTCGAATCGGTGACATCCGGACAGACCGAATCCAAGGCCGCCGAGGCGAGCAAGGATTCAGGCAAGTCGTCCGTGGCCAAGAACGACTCCGACAGCGGAAAACATCATGAGGATTCCTCGGGTACCTCGAACAAGGTCAAGGTCACGGCTCCCAGCGACTCGGGTGGAAAGCACCGCGCAGCCGATGGTGGCTCCCATGGATCCAACGCCGGTGGCGGCTCGGACGGTTCGGGTTCTCATGGCGGGTCTGGTGCGAGCGGAGGAAAGCACGCCGCGGGCGACTAGACGCGCGCGGCTCCCAGCACGGTGTCGGCGATTCGGGAACGGAACGCCTCGGGTGCGAATCCGCACGCTTGCGCCCGGATGGCATCGGCGTTGTAGTCGGCCGGGTTGAAGTCCCGCATCAGCGCGGCCAGCTGTGCGACCACGGCGTCGTCCGGGCCGGCCTGCACGTGCTCGCCGGTAACACCCGGATCCACCGTGTCCAGGGCTCCGCCCGCGCCCAGCGCCAGCACCGGTGTCCCGCAAGCCATTGCCTCGACCGGGACGATCCCGAAGTCCTCCACGCCGGGCATCAGCAGAGCGCGGCATCGCCGGTACATGTCGAGGAGCACCTCGTCGGACGCGGCACCGAGGAAGGTGGTTTCGGGTCCGGCTATGGCCTCAAGGTGATCGCGGAATCGTCCCTCGCCCAACACCACCAGGCGGCAGTTGGCCCGTTGGGCGGCTTGGATGGCCAAGTCGGCGCGCTTGTATGGGACCAGCCTCCCCGCGCACAGGTAGAAGTCCTCCCGGGGTATAGACGCATCGGGAGAGAATCGGTCGATGCGCACGGGTGGGCTGATCACGGTAGATGGCAGGCCCCACCAATCGCGAATCCTCTCGGCCACGGCATGTGAATTGGCGATGACGTGCGACAGGCGAGGTGCTGCGCGCAGTTCTCCCCGGCGTGCGAGCTTTCCTAGCGCGGACAGGGCGATTCGGCCGGAACGGCTCGCCATCTCGTGATCGCGAAATGTGCGATCCCATGCCCAGCGGGCGGGACTGTGCACATACGCGACAACGGGGGCCTCGGTGGCGAATGCCGCCTGGGTGGCGAACGAGTGATGGCTGATCAGGACCGCATCGATATCGCCGCCGAGCGGCAGTCTCCTCAGGGCGCCGGGCGCCAGGGGGAGCAGTGGTGCATGCGACCTGCGGCCGGTGAGGGCATACGCGTCGTCCAGCCAGGTCCCGGAAATCGGTTCGTGCGGTGCGCCATCCAGCCGGCCCGCCGCCTCCATCACCTGTCGGCGGCACTGGGGTTCGGTGATGGGTGCGAAGACCTTGGCCTGCGGCCAGGTCTTCATGAACTCGGCGACTACCAGTTCCGAGCCGCCGAACTCGGTGAAGCGTTCGTGGACAATCGCGATACGCGATGAGCTCATGTGCGACTCCTCAACATCCGGGGGTCAAAAAGGCCTTCACGTAACTGCCCGACTGGCGGACGAACATCCACGACCAGAAGGCAACTCCGGAGGGTGCGGGACTGGCGACCATGGTGAGCTCCCCATCGAAGCACTTTCCGACGATGTAGCGCGCACGCGAGACATGCGGAGTGAAGGTGATGACGATGATGTGACGCCAGCCGAATTCCTGTGCCTTGGCGCGTATTTCCTGCGCCTCGCCCTCGGTTGTCCACGGGTCGGGGATGAAGCAGCTGACCGTGAACGTGAAATGCCCCTTGCAGTACTTGTCCATGTTGCGGTCATTTGCCCCGGTCGACTGTGCGATCAACAGGTACGGTGCGTAGCCACGCTTCGCGAGGTCCAGCCCGACGTCGAAGCGCTCGTAAGGGGTGCCGCCCAATACGACGATGGCGTCAGCCGGCCGTAGCGGATCAGTCTGCGGGTTCATGTACACCCGCCAACCGGCCGCCACGAACCCCGCGATGAGCACCGTGATCGTGATGCAGGCCACGAGGACCCGCCTGCGCCACCACGGCCTGTGGGCCAGAGCGGGTGTTGAAGGCTTATCGATCGGTGCCTCCTTCGCGTCACTGGAGCTCATCGATGATCTCCCTGGCGCGGTCGACGTATCGGTGCGATTCCTGCGTAACCCGAAGGTGGCCCGCCTCAGCGATTTTGACGGCTTGGGCGGGGTGATACGCACACCAGTGCAGAATCTCGCGAAGCTCGGCTTCGTCGGAGAACAGCAGACATTCGGTTCCCTCGTTGAGCAGCTCGCTGTGTTCGTCGGTACGTTCCCCGACGAACAGACCCCCGCAAGCCGGTATTTCGAAGGTTCGGCAGGTGTGAGTATCACGGTTGTCGGAGTTTAGTAACACCAGGTTTGCGGTCACGGATGCCACCGTGGTTGCGAAGTGATCGCCGTAGACGGCACCACCAATCGTGGCTCCGGTGGTCTGTAACGAGGGCATGCGCCGCCAGCCCGGACCGCGAACCAGCAGATCTTTCCCGTGCTCGCTGCCGAGTCGAGCGATCAGCCCGGATCGGTCCGGACGTCTGGCGCCGATGAATCCCACAAGGTATTGCTGCGCTACACGTTTGGCACAGGGGCGGTGCCACGCGGGGTCATAGGCGCTGCGTACGAACTTCACGCGGCGCGCACCGCGCGCCCGCAACTCGGGCATGTTGTGGCGCTTGGTGGTGACCACCAGGTCCCATCCGTTTTCGTGCGTCAGGTAATCGGTCGTCGTGTTGTAGGGGTTCCCTACATCATCCGGGCTGTAATGCACGCGAACAGCCGCCGGCACTTGGAGGAGGCGTGCCTGGTCCAGGTGAATCGATTTGAATCCGAACAGCATGTCGGGGGCGAAATCGTGTGCGATGCGGTCGATGTGGTCATGTACAGACTTCTGCAGCCAGGGTGCGCGCCGACGCATTCCCTTTGCGTACACCCAGGCCGGTGACAGTCTGGGGGGCAGGGTGATTCGTGTGGTGTCGACGACCACTACCTCATGTCCGGCCTGACGGAATCCGTCTGCCATCGACCGGGCATTGCTGCCCACCCAGTCATCTCCGATAAAGAGGATCTTCATCGCGGAACACCTTCCTGCGTCAGGTCGGCCTCGACGTCCAGGCCCCGTTCGCGTCCTGCCAGATGTCTGATGCGAGCCAGATACCAGATGGCAACACAGAATTCGGCGCCAATGACGCCGCCGGTCAATGCCCACACGGAGTGGCTCCAGGACGCGGCCACCAGCCCCGCGACCGAGGCGGCCGTCCCCACCACCGACGCGACGAGAACTCCATGCGTGTCCTGACGCACCGGTAGCAGCGCGGTGCTGATGTACGAACTGATCGTGCTTGCCGGAAGAATGAGAAGTTCGGCGCGTAAGAGGACGACAGCCCCGAGGAATTCGCTTCCGAAGATGAGGTGAACAATCGGTGCGGCCAGCAGCCAGAGCACGGCAGAGGCGAGTACGGCCACCGCGACGGCACCGCGCAATCCCTGAAAGCCGCTGCGCCAGAAGTGTTCGTGTGTGCTGCGCCGTGCCATCCGGGGTAACAGGACCAATCCGATCATGTCCAGAAGTGATTGCATGGCCCTGACAAGACGATCACTCGCCGAGAACAGGCCCAGTGACACGGCGTCCAGTACGGCGGAGTAAATGGCCGGCGCCCCTTGTCCGTACCCGGTGGTGAGAAGTCGCGAGGTCACGATCGGCCAGCTGGAGCGCAGAATCTGGCCAGGTGTGTACGGGCGGCATAGAGCCCCGAAGGTCCGCAGGCTATCCCACCAGGTGCCCGCGACGGTCAAGATCGAGGAGCCCAGCAGGCACAGGATCGCGGTGGAGGCATGGGGGGAGTGCGGGAGCAGCACGATGAGGAGTACGAGATAGGCGATGCGCCCCGAGCCCTGATAGATCGCCGACGCGACAAATCGTCCCTGCCCGATGAGAAGCCAGTCGTCGGAGGTGGCCCAGAGCCCACCGGCGAAGAGCCCCAACAGAATCATGTGGACATAGGGAGGCACTCCGGCGATCGACCCGACGCCGAATGCGGCCCCGAGTATGGCCAGGATCATCAGCCTCAAGGCCAGATAATCGGTACGGACCTGTTGCAGTTCGGCAGGAGTGTTGCGCAGTGCAGGCAGTCGCGCGGCGAGAAAGGGCGTCATGCCCAAGTCCACGAGAATGGAGCCGAAGAAGTATGCGGCCATCCCCACCGCCAACAAACCCATTCCCGCCGGGCCCAGGATTCGGGCAAGCAGTGGCACCGTCGCGAATGTCACCACATATTGCCCGTACTTACCGAAGACTACGGCCCCGAAATCCCTGGCTAGTCTCAAGGTCCGGGGGAGCGTTGTGCTACTTCGAGGTCCCTTAGACACGGCGTTCTTCCATCGATGTTGCCGCGCGGCGGTTGAATACCTCCGAGAGGAATGATGCGACGGTTTGTGCCGAATCGGCGATATCGAACCTTCTGGCCCGGGACTGTCCGGCGTGCGCCAATCGGATTCGAAGGTCACGGTCTTCGATGAGACGATCGAGGGCATCAGTCAGTTGATCGGTGTCGCCGGCGTCGACCAGTAGCCCGTGAACTCCCGATTCGATCGCCTCCGCGGGTCCGCCGGGCCGGGTGGCGATGACCGCGCAGCCCGCCCGCAGGCCTTCGACGACGACCTGCCCGAACGGCTCGGTGATGACCGAGCAGTGCACCAGAATGTCTGCGATGGACAAGATATCGGTGGGGTCGTCGAGATGGCCGGTGAATGTCACGGGCAGCTGCAATTCGCTTGCCAGGTCTTCCAACTCGGTTCGAAAGGGTTCCTCACCGAAAAACGTGCCACCGACGAGATATGCGCGATAGGGCCGCACCTTGGTGTTGGCGAGTGCCCGCAGGAAGACGTCTTGTCCCTTCCATGGCGTCAGCCTGCCGACGACGGCGATGACAGTTTCGGAAGCAGGCCGCTGTGGCACGTGTTCGGTCTCGGGGGTTCGCAGAAAGTCCAGTCCCGGGTATGACACGACACCCGGACGGCGCCGCGACCGCAGTGAATCCTCGGTGGACCGGCTGTTGGCGATATACCCGTCGGCGACGATCTTGCCGAGTGTTCGGATAAGGAACGCCATCGTGGCGCCGAAATACTCGGCCGATATCCGGTCGTGTACGTGCCATATCAAGGGGATTCGTGCTCGTTTGGCGGCGACGGCGGACATGATGAGCGCCTTCGTGCTCCCCGCGACCAGCATGTCGGCTCCGCGCTCTCGCACAACGGCACCCAGATCCCACCCGAGGCGAATCAATGCCGCTGCCCCGACCAGCCGGCGAAACCATCCGGAACCGCGGATTGTGACGCTTCGGCTGTCGAAAGTGTTGGCCAACACCGAAGTAGGGACGCCTTGCGCCGTCATCACACCTACCATCGGACCGTCTTCGGTATAGATCACCGACGGCTCGATCATGTACCCAGTGGGCACGTTGCGTAGTGCCGACAGCAATCGCGAGGTTGCCAGCTCCGCGCCGGAAGGGGCTGCGGTATGGGCGACGAATATCGCCCGGATCATGCGCTCAGCTCCGAGTACACGGCGTCGTGACGCTGCGCGGCAGCAGACCAAGAGAATGTCTCCGCATGTTGGCGGCATTGCTGCGGGGTGGGCAGTACACCATCGAGTCCCGAGATAAGACGTGCCGCAAGCGCTTCGGCATTATCGGAGGGCACGATCAACGAGGGATCCAGGCCGCGTACCGCGTCGGGGAGCCCACCGCAGTCGGTGACTACGGCCGGTCGGCCGGTGGCCAGGGATTCGAGTGCGATCAGTCCGAACCCCTCGAGAGCCACGGATGGCACGACGGTGAAGTCGGCGAGCGCGTAAAGCTGCGTCAGGGTCAGGTCGTCGACACGGCCGGTGAACTGGATGCTGTCGTCCAAACCCGTGGCAGTGACCTGTGCCCGCAGATCGTTCTCGGCGGTGCCCGTGCCCACGATCATCAGGCAGGCATCCGGATGCGCGGATACGACCGCCTGCCACGATTCGATGAGACGGTGTATTCCCATGCGGTGTTCGAGCCTGCGTACGCACAGCACCGTCCGTCGGCCGGTGGGTGCATCCAACCGTGGGAGTAGGCCGAACCGGTCGAGGTCGACGCCGGGCGGGATGACCTCGATCCGGTCCACGGGTATCCGATAGTCCTCGATCAGGACGTCGCGGAATCGATCCGACAGCACGATCAACCGCTCGGCTCCGATGTACCGGAGACGTTCGACGACGTACTTGGCATGTGACCGGAGGGCGCCGGCTCCCGCGAATCTGCTTTCGGCAGCCCACGGTCCATGAAAGTGCACAACAAGTCGGCTGCGGGTGCGCCATCCGGCTGCCGATGGTCCGTAGAGACAGAAGTGGCGATCGAGAATGCCGGGTCGCCGCAGCCCGGATCGGTCATTGAACGCAGTGAGGACCCGCGACCGGGTAGGCCCACCGGTGGGGCCCCAGGACCGTCCGCCGTCAGACGGCTCTCCGAATGCGGCGGCCGACAGTTCGATGTTGTCGCGGTGGCGCAGAGCCGTGAACAGATCTGTGAAGTACCGATTCAGCCCGCCGGGCAGCGACGAGAACCACTCGGATCCGGTCATGTGCACTCTGATGGGCGGCATGTCAGACCTCGCCTCCGCTATTGACAATCTTTGTTATCGACGGCCGGTGCGACACCAGGGCGACGTCACGCGTCAACCACCGCCGCCCACGCCGCCGTGCGCGTTCTCGCTCGGGGGCCGGGCCCCGCGTCTCATACTTGTTCAATATTCAACCCACACCGCACACATGCACGTGATCGGCGGTAGGTTCATTATTCATTGATACTCATAATGCCTGAGTAGGCCAAATAGCATTTGCGAGTAGCGCAGCGCCATTTAGATCCGAAATTATCGGGCACATCAACGTTCGATGCGCCCGATCCATCGCCAGATGACCGACCCATCTCCAGCCTGCAACACATCATGCGGCCTCCGCAACCTGAGAGGGAGGGTTCTGCCCTGCGAGAGTTGAATCTGGCCTTGTCTACTTTTGCCCGCAACTACGTGGGGCTGGTGTATGAGGTAACGCTGTGACTGGCGGCTATCGACGCGTCTTGTGTTGCCGATCCCGCCATGAACTGCGTATGTTACCGAAATGTTATTTGCCGGTGAGTATTATGTGATTGGCGTGAAGATTAGCAACAAGTGCCGGTCCGAGATGTTTATTAGATGATTCTTATTTTCCGGCAATAGAACTTTCATTTGTGGCCTTGCCGGGTGTGAAGTAGCGTGACTGCCATCACGTGGCGTGTTTTTGTTCGTTATGGAAACCTCAACACGTAAATAGGTCGGGCTCAATTGCCGAAGTCGTCCATACGAATCAACCGATATGAACGAACGGGTCAAGTGCACTTATGGTTGTGAAGAGCGTCGTTAGCGACGGAATTCAACGGAGGGTAGAAGCACGGCCGGGAGGGCTGTTCTACCTGCATCGGCGCTGGGCGCCGGCGGCTGACTTGGTGGCCATCGCGCTCACCTCCCTGGTGTCGTACCAGCTTGCGCATCATCTCCTGTCCGGCAGACAGGACCTGGGCGGCTGGTATGTGGCCACGGACATCCTGATCGCTGTCATTTGGTTTGCTGCGCTCTCCCTGCACACGGTGGGCCCCGGCAAGGCGCTGCGAGCGGTGCTCCATCAATGGCAGACAGTCGTCAGCGTCACGTTTCAGCTGTTCACCATCGTGCTGCTCACCTACCTGATTTCACGCATCGAGCTGCTCGATATTCGGCACCTCGTCATCGAGATACCGCTGGGATTGCTCGGCATATTCGTTGCCCGGTATGTGCTGCGGCGTTGGTGGGGCGCGGACAGCCAGACTTCCGTGCTGTTGGCGGGTGACCACGACGCTGTTCGGGAGATGGTCACTGCGTTCAACCGTCACCGGGACAGCGGCTTCGAGGTCGTCGGCGCCTGCACCCCAGGAGCTGATCGATGGCTCGGTGAACAGGCCATCGAAGTAGGTGATCGCCGAGTGCCCGTCGTCGGCGACGACCGCCATGTGCTCGAGGCTGCGCAGCGGACTTCGGCTCAGATCGTCGCCGTTGCGATGACCGATGGTCTTGGGCGTAAAGAGCTTCCGGGCCTGGCCTCCGACCTCGGAGACATGGGGATTGAGCTCGCGGTCTCACCGGGCGATGTCGATGAGACCGTCGTGACAACCGCCGATCGGGGACTTGAACGGGTTCACATGCTGGAAATGCTGGCGCCGGGTTATCGGCGCGCGCGGTCCATGTCCAAGGAAGCATTCGACATGGCGTTCGCCACCGCCGCCATCCTGGCAACCGCGCCGGTGATGCTCGCGATTGCCGCCGCCATCAAGCTCACCAGCGCGGGCCCGGTGTTCTATGTGTCCGAACGAATCGGGTTGGACGGTGTGCCTTTTCGGATGATCAAGTTCCGGAGCATGTACACAGGAGCTGACCGTGATACCGCGGCGATGATCGATTCGGCCGGGAGCACGCCCGTCTTCTTCAAGGCGAAGGAAGACCCGAGGGTCACCCCGGTCGGGGCGTTCATTCGCAAATACAGCCTCGACGAGTTACCGCAGTTCTTCAATGTGTTATTCGGTGACATGAGTGTCGTCGGACCGCGGCCGCAGGTACAGCGGGAGGTCGACGCCTACGACGACACCATGCGCAGGCGGCTCCTGGTGAAGCCGGGCGTCACCGGCCAATGGCAGGTCAGCGGCCGCAATGACCTTTCGGTCGACGAGTCCATTCGCCACGACATCTCGTACGTGGACAACTGGTCGATGGGGCTCGATATCCGCATCATTTCCCGGACCGTCGGCGCGGTGGTGCGTAGTGAGGGTGCGTACTGACGTTTCGCTGCCTTGCTAGATCAGGCTGCGGATCCGCGCGGCGCACGATCGCGTTTGGCTTCGTAGAGCCGGAAATCTGCTTCCCGGGTGAGGGATTCGAAGCTGAAGTCCTCTGCATCCGTGGATGACCAGGCGATGCCTATGCTCATGGACGTCTCGGGACCGTCGTTGTCTATCGGTGCGTTGCGGATTCGCGTGCTGATCGCTGCGATATCGTCGGTGTTGTCCACAAACGCGACGACCATGAACTCATCGCCGCCTATGCGGGCGGCGATATCGCCGTCTCGGATATTTGCGAACAATGCGTCCGCTATGGCCTGCAATGTTCTGTCGCCGGCCTCATGGCCGTAGGTGTCGTTGAGCTCCTTGAATCTATCGACATCGGCCACCATCACGAGAACCGTCGTTGGATCCGGCCGCTTGCGCAGCTCGAACTCAAACGTGGACTGCACCCCTCGACGGTTGAGCAGCCTTGTCAGCGGGTCTCGGTTCGCGGCCGCAACGGCCGCTCGAATCGAGCGTCTACCGCCTTCGATCACCGCCTGGATGAGGATCGGCAGGAGGACCACGGTGGTCAATGCCGGTGCGTTGTAGAGGAACTGGTCCAGGAAGGTTGCCGCGCCGGTGTGGATGTTCCACAGTGTGATCGAGCCGAGCGCGGCGGAAGCGAAAACGCAGTGCGTGGCCAGCACTCGCCAGCCCAGCAGAAACGCGGCGAACACGCCGACTGTGCTCATGTACAGGACCGGCGCAAGTCGCATCGTCGGCCCGGCGTACATCCAGGCGGAGACCGCGAATGACAAGTCTGCCCACATCACAAAAGTGATTGCCCAGCGTCTGCTTGGCCACGGGCAGACCACCCAGCACACACCTACGAGAAACGAGACAGCGATGAGCGATTGGTGGATCGTTCGTCCGGCGCCCTGCGGTCCCAGCGGATGCATGTTGACGATGGTTCCCAACGGGAGGATGGACATGCACAGCAATCCAATGGTGACTTTCAAATGCCTCAAGTTCCGGGGGCCGAGTGCGCCCGTGACGAACCGGTACTCCTGTTCGGGGGTCCGCCTGCGACGCGGCCTGAGTCTTCGGTTGCTGGGCACGGGCTAATTATGTGGCAAAGGGGGTCGCTGAATGTTCCAGATATGGCACTGAGTATTGCCGACACGGTAATAGTGGGACTGCGGTGACAGCTGAGGATGAAAGATCGGTCCTATCGCCTGGTAGATAGGTGATCACGCTGTCAGGCGATATATGCCCACGGGGCTGGACGCGATTCTGTTGCTCGCGGGGCGTTCCGGCTCGACGGAGGTCCCGCGAGCTGCCGCTAGAAAATCAACCGGAGACGAAATGTCACGCATCACCCGACGCAATACATGAGTTAAGTGCCCTTGTTCAACGTCGGTTGATCA
>NZ_JCALEF010000011.1:0-15087 GCF_059813245.1 Mycobacterium sp. NGS15
AGGTGTGATCCAGTCTCTGCAGGGCGATCAGGCCTCGATCACCGCGCTGGTGGATCAAACTTCCACGTTGACAAAGACATTCGCGGGCCGTGATCAGGTCCTGGGCAATGTGATCACCAGTTTGAGTACCGTGACGGGTAACTTGGCGCAGCAGAACGACAGTCTCGACAAGGCCATCACCAATACCCGGAAAGTGGTGGCCGACTTCGACTCTCGCCGCCCCGAGCTGGTCGACTCGGTGGGCTCGCTGGCACAGACCCTGCGACGGGTGTCCACGATCACCGACGAGGTCTATCCGTCGCTCGACGAGCTCATCACTCGCCAACCCGGCTTCGCCAGACACATGGTCGAAATCGAGCCGAAACTGGCCTTCCTCGGCGGTAACCTGCCGCTGCTGCTCAAAGGCCTGGCCCGCATCACCGGTGACGGCGCCTACGGCAACGCCTACATCTGCGATCTGAACATCACCGGCTTCTTCCCCGGCCTGAACGACGTGGTGCCGATCATCGTCAACGCGGCAACCCCAGGCAACGTCACCCAGCACACCCCGCGATGCAGGAACCTCGCCGATGGCTGAGCAAACGAGATGGCAGAAGATCAAGAGCCGGCCGGTCGAGACCTACAACAAGACATGGCTCGGGTTCATCGCTATCGCCGTGATCGGCGCGCTGGTCGGCGGGATGCTGTTGGTCAAGGCCATCGGCTTCGGCTACAGCACGTACACCGCTGAATTCGCGCAGGCAGCGTCGTTGCGAAAGGGTCAGCCGGTCACCGTGGCGGGCATCCCGCTGGGAACGATCACCGGCATGAAGCTGGTCGGAGATCATGTCGAGGCCAAGCTCTCGCTCAGTGACGACGTGAAGCTCGGCAAGGACACCAGGGCAGCGATCCGGGTGACCACCATCCTCGGCTCCCGTTACCTGGACCTGCGCCCCGAAGGGCCGGGATCGTTGCCCAACAAGACAATCGACCTCGCCCACACGGAGGTCCCCTACGACTTGCAGGCGACTCTGAAGGATGTGACGAACACCTTTGACCAGGTCGATTTCGACAAGGTGGCGCAGTCGTTGAGCATTCTGGGTAAGCAGCTCGACGGGTTACCCGAGGTGGTCCCCCAGGCCATGCAGAACATCCAGACGCTGTCGGGGATCATCGCGGAACGACGCGACCAACTTGGCACGCTGCTCAAGAGCACCGAGAAAGTCACCAACACGCTGCATCGTCAGCAGCAGGGCATCGGCACCCTGATCAACCAGGGACAGAGCCTGATCGGCGAATTCGTGGTGCGCCGCGGCACATTCCACGCGATGATGCAGTCGCTCACCAACTTGATCGAGCAGCTCAGCAAGATTGTCATCAAGAACCGGCCGCAGCTCGACGAGATGCTCAAGACGCTGCATCAGCTCACCGACATGCTCGGCCAGCATGACGACCTGCTGCGCAACATTCTCCAGGTCGCACCCGTCGCGCTCCGTGGCGTTACCAATGCCACCGGCACCGGCAACGCCATCGAGTTCAACGCACCCAACGGTCTGGCCGTCGACTCCTGGATGTGTGCAATCAGCGGTCGGGCCAAGCAATTCGGCATGATCCAGTACTTCAAGGACTGCAAGTGATGAACAGCAAGGGTGCCGGAAAAGGCAAAGCCATCGCCGTCATCGCGGCGATCGCGGTAGTGGCGGCGGCAATCGTCGGCGCAGGTGCGTACTACGTGAAGTCCCAGCTGGATCACATCACGCTGACCGCCCAATTCGATAACGCCTCCGGCCTTTACGAGTCGAATGTTGTTGCAGTGCTAGGCATGCCGGTCGGAACGATCACAAAGATCACGCCCCGCTCGGGGTATGTCGACGTGGAGTTCACCGTCGACAAGGACGTCAAGGTACCCGCCGACGTACAGGCGGTCACTCTCTCCACGTCGATCCTGACCGACCGCCAGGTCGAGCTGTCCCCGCCGTACCGCGGCGGGCCGACGCTCAACGACGGCGACACCATCGGGCTGGACAAGACGAAGACACCGGTGGAATTCGACCGTGTGCTGGGCGTGCTCGACAAGTTGTCGGTATCACTCAAGGGCGATGGCAATGGCCAGGGCCCGGTGGGCGACATCATCAATGCGGCCGCCGGAGTCGCGGACGGCAATGGCGACAAGATCAAGTCAGGTCTTGACGAGCTGTCGAAAGCACTGCGGCTCAGCGCAGAAGGCGGCGTAACCACCCGTGAGCAGATGACCACCATCATCAAGAACGTCAGCTCACTGTTCGACGCTGCGGCCACCAACGACGGGAAGCTGCGCGAGTTCTCCACCACCATCCACCAACTCAGCAGCGTCATCGACGACGAGGCTCTCGGGACCGGTAACACCGGCCGCAAGCTCAATAATCTGGTCAAGCAGGCCGGCGACCTCCTGGAGGCCAACCGCGACCACATCAAGGCTGCGATCCTCAATGGCAATACGGCTCTGAAGACGGTCTCGGATAACCAGCGCGAACTCTCCGAAACCATCGACATCGCGCCGCTCGCCGTGGAGAACCTGTACAACATCATCGACCAGGACAACGGCTCGCTGCGTGCACGGTTCCTCACGGACAAGCTGCTGTTCGAGAGTCAGACCGCCAAGGAGATCTGCAACATGATGGGCCTGCGCCAACTAGGCTGCAGCACAGGAACATTGCAGGACTACGGGCCCGATTTCGGCCTCTCCTATGTGCTCGACGGGCTCGCGGCGATGGGGCAAAAGTGATGGCGACACGCAAGCGACTGGCAGCCGCGGGCACGGCCACGATGCTGGCCGCCACCGTCCTATCGGGATGCGGAACCAACGGCCTGGGCGACCTGCCGTTGCCCGCCCCCGGCGTCGGATCGGGCGGCTACCATCTGACGGCGCTGTTCTCGAACATCCTGAACCTCCCGAATAACGCCAAGGTGAAGCTGGCGGGTGCGGACGTCGGCCAGGTCGACGACATGCGGGTGAGTAACTACACCGCCATCACCACGTTGCGCATCATCCACGGAGTCCGGCTACCCAAGGGCAGCACCGCCGAGTTGCGTTCCGCGACACCGCTCGGCGACGTCTTCGTCTCGATTCGCCCCCCGGCCGACGCGACATCGGACTCGCCCGTCCTCACAGAGGGCGACACGATCGGCCTCGATTCGACAATGGCCGCAGCGACGGTGGAATCCGTGCTCAGTTCGGCGGCGCTTGTCTCCAACGGAGGAGCGGTACGCAATCTAACCAATGTCATCAACGGTTTCGGTAAGGCCACCGGCGACCAGGGCCAGGCGTTTGGTGATCTGATCAAGGACTCCAATCGCCTACTGGGAACATTAAATACACGATCCGGGCAGATCTCGGAGGCTCTCACTCAGACTGCGCAGCTGGCCGATCAGCTCGACACCAAGAACCAGACTCTCACCGATATCGTGAAAGAGGCCGATCCGGCCACCGAGGCGCTCGCCGCCAATACCGCTCAGCTCTCGCAGCTGATTCTCCAGATCGGCGCTACCACCAAACAGCTGCAGAAGTTCCCGTCGATCGCGGGTACCGACGCCAGCGGACACAGCCTCATCAAGGATGCGAACACGGTCGCCAAGGCGTGGAATGACATCGCGCAGGATCCGACGGTCGATATCAACAATCTCAACCGGCAAATCACCACTCTCATCAAATCCACGCCCAGCAATGCGATTTCGGTGCGTGTGAGCATCGACCGCTTGGTCTTGGGCTCGATACCGGATGCCGGGTTCAAGGGCGATGTCGGCTCGCACGGACCCAAGCGCTACAACTGGGCTCAGCTGGTCGGTTCCTTCAAATACACGCTGTGGCGCCTGCAGGAACGCGTCGTGGGCAAGGGCGTGTACGGCGATGACGTCCCGATGCGGCCGAGCCCGACCGAACCGGGTGTAATCGAACGCGTGCCGGGCCCGCCGCCTGGGGCCGCCCCGCCGGCGACATCCGACCCGGGTGCTCCGGTACCGCCGCCTCCCGGACAGGCTGATCCCGCGTCGGCTCCGATTCCTGGCGCCATACCCGGACCCGCTCCGGGCCCCGCACCCGCTCCGGGCCCCACTCCCGGGCCGGAGGGGATGGGCCAGTGATCAACGCTCTCGCCAACGGCCTCGTCGGCACCGTTCGTGCCGGACACCGGAAGAAGATGGTGCTCTCGGGCATCGCACTGGCATCTGTACTGCTGATCGCGATCGCGTATCTCACCGTGGGCGCCTTGCGCATCAGCCCGTTCTCGGGCACGTATCGCGTCAAGGTGCAGCTCCCGGAATCGGGCGGTCTGCTGCCCAACCAGGATGTCGCACTGCGCGGCGTGAAGATCGGGACGGTGCAGTCGTTGGCGATCACCCAGCAGGGTGTCGACGCGGTCGCCGAGATCCAATCGAAGTACAAGATCCCCGCCTCCGCGAAGGTACGGGTCACCGGTCTCTCGCCCGCCGGCGAGCAGTACATCAACTTCGAGGGTGTCTCGGATCAGGGCCCGTTCCTCAAGGACGGCGCTGTGATCTCCGAGGGCGCCCAAGTGCCCGTGACATTGGCCAAGCTGCTGGCCGACGCGGACGGCCTGCTCGCGCAGGTGGACCCCAAGAAACTTGAGCTCATCAAGAAGGAACTGAGCCTGAGCAAGGAGGGGCCGCGCAAGCTCACCGAGATCATCGACGGCGGCACCTTCCTGCTGAACACCCTCGATTCGGTGCTGCCGGAGACCACCAGCGTCCTCAAGACCAGCCGGGTGGTCCTGACACTGGCCACGGATAAGAACTCCGGCATCAAGGCCACCGCGAACGAACTGGGGCGCACCCTGCGCGGTATCGAGAAGATGCAGAACGGCTACCGAACCCTGGTGGATCAGACCCCGAAGACCTTGGGCGCGGTCGACAACCTGTTCGCCGACAACTCGGACACCATGGTGACCCTGCTGGGCAACCTCGCAACCGCCTCCAAGTTGCTTTACCTGCGTGTTCCCGCCCTCAACGCCCTGTTCCCCAACTACCGGGCCTCGGTATTCGACGCGCTGATGAGCATCATGCATGACGGCGGCATCTGGGCCACCGCCGATCTGTACCCGCGCTACGTGTGCGACTACCCGACACCACGGCTGCCGCTATCGGCCGCGGACTATCCCGAACCGTTCCTCTACGCCAACTACTGCGCGGACGAGGATCCGGCGGTCCTGATCCGTGGTGCCAAGAATGCGCCACGGCCAGCTGGAGATGACACTGCCGGACCACCCATGGGCGCCGACATGGGTAAGAAGTCCGATCCGACACCGAAGGGCCGGTTCCAGGTACCGACCCCCTATGGTGGACCGACACTGCCGATCGAACCCCCGCGTTGACGCCTGACCTGCGAATCAGATTCAAGGAGCTACTACCGTGGTCACCATGACCAAAGAAGACGTCGACTCCACAAGCGACGCCGACACGGACAAGGTCGACGAGAAGGAAGCCGCAAACACCGCTGCGGAGACCGACTCGACCGACACCGACGATGCCGAATCGACAGCTGTCTCTGATTCGGAGACCCCTAGCCGTGACGACGAGGAAGGCTCGTCCGGACCGGTGGCATGGGTGCGCTATGCCGTCATCGGGGCCGTCGCGGCAATCCTGGTAGGCGCTCTGGTGTTCTCGGGTGTCGTGGGCTGGAAGGTCTGGCAGCAGCACCGGATCGACGCGGCCGGCGAGCAGGCCCAGGCGATCGCCGTCCCCTACACGGAAATCTTGACCAGCATCGACACCAGCAGCGTGGACGAGAACTTCCGGCAGATCCTCAACGGATCAACCGGTGATCTCAAGAACGAGTTCACCAAGGCCAGCGTGCAGCTGCGTCAGCTGCTGGTCGACAACAAGGCCGCCGCACACGGCAAGGTCGTGAACTCGGCGATTCAGTACAAGTCTCCGGAGAAGGTCGTGCTGCTGATGATGGTCGATCAGAGCATCACCAACACCCAGCGGCCCGATCCGCGGATCGACCGTAGCCGGATGAAGATCACCATGGAAAAGATCGATGGCCGTTGGCTAGCGAGCAAGCTGGAGTACCTGTAAACCGCCGGAAAGGTCATCATGCGGATTTCTAAGCTCTTCACCGGGCGGGTAGCCCGAGGGGTTACGGGAGGGGCCGCCGCTGCGCTGGTCATCAGCGCGGCGCTCAGCAGCGCGCCATTGGCGTCTGCGTCGGCGCAGTCCTTCTGCGGCGAGCTCGGCGGTAACTTCGACGGGCTGTACTGCCACACGGTGGTGAGCTCGCCGCGTAAGGCAGATCGCGATATCAAGGTCGCCATCCCCGAGTTGGTAGACAGCAACCCCGCCATCCGTGAGTACCTGCGCAATCTGTACAACAACTGGAAAGCCAAGGGCGCTGACATGATTCAGGACAGCTATGGCGAGGAGAACTTCCAGATCTTCAACCACGGCAGCACCACATCGATCGTGTTTCACGAGGATTACCACGCCAATGGCCCGCAGGTGAACAACGCGTACCGGACCTTCAACTACGACGGCGGTAAGCGCCTGGTGCTCGCCGACATTCTCAAGGGCGGCGATTTGAATGCCATCCCGCCGATCGCCGAGCCGTTCATCATCGAAGCCCTGGACCGGTCGGCGCCGGGGCACACCCCGCAGACCTACCCGTTCACACCTGACCGCTGGACCCCGGACAAGGTGTACTCCGGTGCGTACAAGGCGTGGGCGCTGACACCGGACGAGCTGATCATCTACATGCCGGATTACCCCGTGGCGCATGACTATCCGATCGATTACTCCCTGGGCCAGCGGGTGTACTCGATGGACGGCGGAACCGTGGAAGCGCATATCCCGATTGGCGCCATCGCCCCGATCCTGAAGCCCGGGTACGGAGGCTAGAACGCAATGGGTAACGCCCGCCTACGAGCGACAACGCTTGTAGGCGGGCATTTTCCGCTTCTGGAGGGTTACTCCACGCGTTCAAGCACCGCGCTGGCGCCGTGCCCACCGGCCGCGCAGATGCCCAACAGCGCAGTGCTTTTCCCGGTGAGCGCCAGCTCATTGGCCATGGTGGTGACCATGCGGGCGCCGGTGGCGCCGAACGGGTGACCGATCGACACCGAGCCGCCGTGCACATTGACCTTGTCCATATCGGGCGTGCCTACGGCCTCCGAGCGCCCCAGCCGCTCGGCCGCCCACTTCTTGGAGCCGAGGGCCTCCAGCACCGAAAGGGTCTGCGCCGCAAAGGCCTCGTGGATGTCGATGTAGTCGACGTCGGCGAGGGTTAGTCCCGCCTTTTCCAGCGCCCGCGGCATCGAGATGGCCGGTCCGATGAGCACCTCGTCGGCGGGATCGACGCTGACGTAGCTCCAGGACCGGAACGCGGCCAACGGCTGCAGACCGAGAGCACGCGCCTTCTCCTCGCTCATCAGCAGCACCGCGGCAGCACCATCGGTCAGCGGACTGGCGTTACCGGCGGTCACCGTGCCGTCGCGGTTGAAGACCGGCTTCAGCGTCGCGAGCTTCTCCACACTGGTGTTCTCGCGGACCAGCCCATCGCGGGTGACGCCGTTGACGGGCACCACCTCACGATCGAAGCGTCCCGACTTGATAGCGGCGGCCGCGCGACGGTGCGAGCGCACCGCGAACTCGTCCTGTGCCTCACGGGTGATGCCGTGGATCCTGGCCATCTTGTCGGCCGACTCCCCCATCACCTCACCGGTGGTCCGCTCTTCGATCTTGGGCCGGCGCGGCAGCAGTCCGGTGAAGGGCGCCAGGCTCAGTGCGGCGTCGAGGTAGTCCTTCGGCTTGGGCTTGCCCAGGGCGAGCGGGGCCGCGGCGTGAATGAGCTTCTGCGGCAGGTTGACTCCGGCATTGGAGGTGGAATCGGAACCACCGGCGATCATGACGTCGTACTCGCCGCGCTCGATCGCGGCGGCCGCGGTGGTGATGGCCTGCAGACCGGACGCACACGCGCGGGTGACGGTGTGTCCCTCGACGCCGTGCCCGAGCTTCAGATCGAGCGCGATCTCACGAGCGATGTTTGGCGCACCCGCCGGCAAGATGACGCCACCCCACACAATGGCCTCGATCTCGCTGGAGGAGATCTTGGTGTTATCGAGCAGACCACGCACCGCCTCGTCGGCCAGTGCAATGGTGTCGATGCGGGTGAACTCGCCGAAGGCCCGGACGAACGGAGTACGCGCGCCCGCGACGATGACGGCGCGACGCTTGGCAGGAGCAGTCATGGCGGCGAGCCTACTCGCGAGTCAGTTGCCTGTTTACGCGGGTATGAGGTTCGTAAATCAGGCATTGATCGAACCAGTCAGAAAGCCAGATCCCTTGCGAGCTTGGACGCACCCAGCGCCATGAAGCTGCCGGTGAAGGTCGCCCAGAAGACCGCCGCCGGTCGCGGTAGATCCCCGCGCACCACGTGAGCGACACCGTGTGTGGTGTCAAGGGTGTCCACCATCAGGGCCAGTCGCTGCCACCGCGGCCGCTCCGACTCGGGACACGTCAGGTAACCCACACCCAGGGCTATCGCGCGTGCGCCAAAAACCCTTGTCACATAGGATAATTCAGGGGTGGCCGGCACCCGGCTCCATCGGGCCATCAGTTGTGGGACCGCTAAACCGACAATTCCCGAAGCGACGCGTCCAAGCGCAATTCCCCGCAATGCTCCATTGAGACTCATATCGTCAGACATTCGATCGCTCGAAAAGAGCCGCACCCGCCGCCAACTCCAGCGCCGCGAAGACACCCGTGGGCCACGGCCGGACCCGCCGTTCGAAACCGCCCGACAGCAACCGTGTCACACCCATGCCGTAACTGGCATAGCGGACCGCGGCGCGCAGACCCGACGAACGCGGCGTGTCGTCACCGGCCTGCGCCAGGGCCAGCGCGAAGGCCAAGGGGATGCCTCCGTACACGGCGCGAATCTCGGTGCGGGACTCGCTAGTCGGTGCGTCGCCGCCGAACATCTGGGGCACCGATGACGGCTTCACAAGGGCGAAGATGCCGATTCCCGCGTAAAACCCGGCTGCCACTTTGCGCAGTGTTGTGTTGTGACTCATGAGGACGATGTTGCCAGGATGAGGCGGTCCTGACACTGCCAATCGGTGCCAGATCCCGCCGGATCCATGCCAACTGACGCTGATGCGCGTCGGAGCCAGGCCGCTGTCAGGGATCAGTCCCCGACAGCGGCCTCCCGGCTTCCTCTGGGTTTAGGTGCCCGCACCGGGGCTGGCCGAGCCATCCGCGGTGTAGGACTTGGCTCCGGTACCGGCCAGCTGGCCTCCCTCGACGATCAGGTACTCGTCACGGATCGGCCGCCGATCGAAGAAGTCTTCGAGGATTTCCCGGGTACCGGCCGCATACCTGGCCTGCGCCGACAGCGTGGTACCGGAGACATGCGGGGTCATCGCCTCGTGGGGCATGGTGCGCCACGGGTGATCGGGGGCCGGCGGCTGTGGGTACCAGACATCACCGGCGTAACCGGCAAGCTGCCCGCTGCGCAGCGCGTCGACCACCGCATCGCGCACCATGATCTCGGCACGCGCGGTGTTCACGATGTACGAGCCGCGGCGCATGGAGTTGATCAGGTTCGCATCGAACAGGTGATAGGTCTGCGGGTGCAGCGGGGCGTGGATGTCAACGACATCCACGGAGCCGGCCAGAGACTGCACATCCGGGTAGTAGGTGAGCCCCAGCTCCTGCTCCACCTCGGCGGGCAGCCGACGAGTGTCAAAGTAATGTAGCCGCACACCAAATGGCTTGAGCCGACGCATGACCGCCTGCCCGATGCGCCCGGCCGCGATGATGCCGACATCGAACCCCTCGAGGTCGTAGGCCCGCTCAACACTGTCGGCGATGTTCCAGCCTCCGTCGACGACCCACTGATGCGACGGCAGGTAGTTGCGCACCAACGCCAGGATCTGCATGACGGCGTGCTCGGCGACGCTGATGCTGTTGCAGTACGTCACCTCGGCAACGGTGATACCCGCCTTGATGGCTGCATCCAGATCCACATGATCGGAGCCGATGCCGGCCGTCAATGCCAGCTTCAGCTTGGGGGCCTTGGCGATCCGCTCCGCGCTGAGATATGCGGGCCAGAAGGGCTGGGAGATAACCACATCGGCGTCCAGCAGCTCCTTCTCGAATACCGAGTCCGGCCCGTCCTTGTCGGAGGTGACCACCAGCTCGTGCCCCTGTCCCTCCAGGTAGCGGCGCAGGCCAAGCTCCCCCGATACACACCCGAGCAGTTCACCCGGGGTGAAATCGATGGCCGACGGGGTCGGCAGGCTCTGCCCGTCGGGGTAGTCGCCGATCACCGGGATCGAGTCCCGGGCGTATACGGGTGGATAGCCCGTCACCGGGTCGGGGTAGAGCACACACAAGATCTTCGCCATGACCACTCCTCTGCGGCGGTCAAGTGGCCGCCAGTTCCGTTGATGCAGACTGCTTTTCAGCGATCCGATGCGTCCCTATCGACGCACTCTCAGTGTCCGGCGCGAGGCAGCGGGGTGTCCAAGACGAAGTTCCGACCACTCGATAGGCGGAGCCGATCAGACCTGGTCGAGCGGTGCTGCCGTCTTCGCCAGCGCACGCGCCAAGAGCGATGCGGGCTCACCCGCGGTGCGCACCAGGGCCACCGGCGAGCCTAAGGTCGGCGCCTGCAGCTCCACGATTCGCGTGCCTGTCGGCGCAGGCACGGTGGCGAACCAGGTTCGCGCGACGATCGTCGCCCAGCGGCCGGTGCCGACGAGGGCCAGCAGTGTCGCAACGGAGTCGGCCTCCAGGCGAGGCGACACCGTCAGCCCGCGCTCGGCAGCCGCCTCGTCGATCCGATCGCGGTCGCGCATACCCTTGTGCAGCAAGCACATCGGCAGACTCAGCGCCTCCGACCAGTCGATCGGATCCAGAGCATCACGCAACAACGCGTCGCCCGCCACCAGCACGTAACGCTCCTCGTACAGTCGGGTCAGCTCGAGTCCTTCGGTCTGCAGTCCGTCGTCGTAGACCACACCCGCATCCAGTTCGAATCGGCGGATCCGGTCCAGGATCTCCGCGGATCGCAGGCTGGACTCGATCCGTACCCGCACCAGCGGGTGTTCGGCGCAGAACGCATCGGCCAACAGCGCAACACGGGTGGCCGCACCGGGTACCACCCCCAACCGCAGTTCACCGGTGAGTCCGCTGCGCAGCGCCGTCACCTCGTGCTCCAGTGCGTCACGATCCGCGAGAATCCTTCGTGCCCAAAGGACCAGGCGCTCCCCCTCCGGGGTCAGGCCCTCAAAGTTCGATCCGCGCAGTACCAACGGAACTCCCAGCTCGTGTTCGAGCTTGCGGATCGCCTCCGAAAGCGCCGGCTGGGACACGTAGCACGCCGATGCCGCCCGAGCGAAGTGTCGTTCCCGTGCCAATGCTACGAAATACTCAAGCTGACGGAACTGCATAACTCGTTCTACCACTAGCGATCGGTGCTGCCTATTGCCCGCAGCCGGAGTCGCCACCGCCGCGCTGGTGGGCAGGCAGGGCGCCACGTGGTCACATGCGTTCGGGTTCAGGGACCCAACGCGGGAACAAGCCGCTCGAGAAACCGGACACCCGCTTCCATCTCGGTATCAGCCGGCATCAACACCACATGATCGGCTCCCGCCTGAAGGTGTCTGTCCACCAGCGCCGCGATATCCGCGGGGCTACCGTGAGCGACCAGGTCACTGACGAGGCGATCGCTAATACCCGAGATGTCCTCATCGGCATATCCCGAGCGTTTCAATCCATCGCGAACCCCAAGTAGCTCCATTCGCATCGATACCGTCTTGCGGGCAAGGGCTTTGGTGTCACAACCGTCATCGGCTGCAATCACGTCCATGCCGACCACCACCAGCTTGTCGGGGCCCAGCAGCCGCCGCACCTCCGCGGTGAACGCAGGGGGTCGTCCCGCGGGCATCGCCCCATCGGCGGCCTCGCGGGCCAGTGCCAACAACTTCGGGCCGTTGGCCGCGACAATCCTCGGATAGCTCGCGCCAACGGCCGGTAGGGGCGTCGGCTGGTCCATACGCGCGAGATAGTCCCGCATCGCACCAATCGCGCTGCCGAACTCGCGTCCAACCATTTCCGCTTGCACGGGATAGCCCGAGCCAAGCCCAAGCACGAACCGCTCGGGGTAAGCCTGGGCGAGCATCGCGGCAGCACCGTGTGCGGTCACCGCTGGGCGTGCCCAGACATTCGCGATCCCCGTCGCGAACGTCATGCTCTCGGTGGCGGCGAGCAGAATGCCCGCCTGCACCAAAGCGTCCTTGCCGCCGACTGGTTCGTTCAGCCATGTCGCACGGTAGCCGGCCGCTTCCAGGCGCACCACCGCCGCACGCTGCTCACCTACCGAGGGCATGCTGGTGAAAGGCATGGGCAGAAATGCGCCGACGGGTCCTAGCGCGCGGCGTGCCGACGCGACGATGTCACTCATCGAAGTAGTGTCCCTTCTCGAGGTCAGCGATGAGTCCGGGCTGCACCGGATGCCAGCACAATCGCTCTTGGGTAAGCACGCTCGACGCGGGCAGGTCCAAGGCGAAAAACGCACCGAGCCAACCGAAATGGTCGTATGCCTGTTCAACCGGGACCGACTTGACCGGCAGGTCCAGGTGACGACCTACAACTTCAGCGATGGCGCGTACGGGCACCCCTTCCTCGGCAACCGCGTGCACGCGTGTACCCGCCGCCGCACCCTCCAGCGCGAGCCGGAACAACCGAGCGGCGTCCAATCTATGCACGGCGGGCCATCGATTGGACCCGTCCCCGGGGTATGCCGAAACCCCAGCGGTGCGGGCAATTTCGATGAGACGAGGCACGAACCCGTGATCCCCCTCCCCATGAACCGAGGGCGCCAGCCGCACCGCCGAGACCCGCACACCACGGTCAGCGAGGGTCAGCGCGTCCTCGGAATGGCGCGGGGACTCCGGCGCCTCAGCGTCTTCCTCCGTCAATGGGCGTCCGAGCCCAAACCCCGCCAAGCCGGAGGTGACGACGAATGGCTGCCCCGTCCCGGCGAGCGCCTCGCCGATCGCGGCGATGGCACGCGTGTCGATGTCGGCGGCCTCGCCGTAGTTCTCAAAGTCGTGCACGAATGCCAGATGGGCAACCGCGTCCGCGGCGAGAGCGCCGGCCCGCAGGCTATCGAGATCGTCGAGTGAACCGCGATGCACGGCGGCCCCCGCGGCGGCGAGCTTGGCCGCAGACGATTCGGAGCGAGCCAGGCCGGTAACCGAGTGCCCCGAGTCGATGAGCTCGCGGACGACGGCCGAGCCCACGAAGCCGCTGGCCCCGGTGACGAAAACACGCATGATGCGCTCCTAGAAATTGTGGTGAAATCGATGGGACCAGCCTGCGCCCGGCCCTCGCCATGTGTCCAAGGCCTATCGCACATGAGTCAATACCGATCAGGCATCACAGCAGTTCCTACCGACTTTCAAGACGCCGCGGGTGGCATCCCGGGATACCATTTGAGTATGACCGACTCGGCACCGTTGGACCTGGATCTGCGCTTGGTCCGGTACTTCACGGTGGTGGCCGAGCACCGTCATTTCGGCAGGGCCGCCGCCGAGCTTCGGGTGGCGCAGCCGTCCTTGAGCCGCCAGATCAGTCGGCTGGAACAGCAGCTTGGCGCACGGCTGCTCGACCGCACGCCGCAAGGCTCCAAGCTGACCGATGCCGGAGAGGTCTTCCTCGCCAAGGCCAAAACGTTGCTGCGGTCGGCCGACCAGGCCGCGGCGCAGGCGCGGGCGGCCGCACAGCCGAGCCATCTCACCGTCGGATACTCGATGGGGCTCATCGTGACTCCCGCCGTATTGCGGATGCGCGAGAAGCATCCGGAGGCCGACGTGCAGGCGACGCACCTGAAGTGGGACGAGGCGCGGGCCGCACTACTCGATCACCGGGTAGACGCGGTGGTGGCGCGCCTACCGTTCCCCACCGACCGACTGCATGTCACGATCCTGTACGACGAGCCGCGGGTGGTGCTTCTGCCGACTCATCACCCACTGGCACAACGTGATTCGTTGACCCTTACCGACATAGCCAACGAGCCGATGCCACGGATACGCAATGCCGACCCGTCATGGAGTGCGTACTGGCGCGTGGAACCACGGCCCGACGGGACCCTCGCCCCCGACGGACCCTTGATCGACGCCCTGGAGGACAAGTTCGAGGTCATCGCCTCCGGCCAGGCCATCTCCCTGTCGGCGGGCTTACACGGCAACGCGTATCGGTCAGATGTCGTTGCAATTCCGCTCACCGGAGTGGAACCGAGTCACGTCGTCCTGGCCACCCGCGCCGATGATCGGGGCCGCCTGGTCGCGGCTTTCCGCAAGATCGCACAGTCGATCCTGAAGGGACCGGCCTAGAGAATCTCGTCGACCGCCTCAGTAGGCCGGGCCATGCGAGTTCCCTTGGGGGTCACCACGAATGGCCGCTGAATCAATCGCGGATGGGCCACCATCGCGTCAAGCAAAGCGTTATCGGACGCGTCTGCGAGGCCTAGATTCCCGTACTCGGCCTCACCGGTGCGCACCGCGTCCCGCACGGTCAGCCCGGCGTCACGAATCAGCTTTTCCAGCTGCGCCTTGGTGGGCACATCGTCGAGATACTTCACGACGGTAACGGTGACGCCCGCCTCCTCGAGCCGGGTCAGCGCCTGACGAGACTTCGTGCACCGAGGGTTGTGGTAAATCGTCGCATCCACAGCTTCAACCTACAGGTAGGCGCCCCACAGGATTCCGGCGCGAACAACACTCAACGTTCGCCACATAAATCTCTTTGGCCACAACGGTTTCTGGTTTCACATCGGCGGTCTCTTTGTCGGTGAGTGTGGTTAGTATTCGAACATGTGTTCGATCGGGGTGTTGGAGGCGGCGGTTGATGCCTTCTGCGCCGACACGTTCGATGGGTTGACCGCCGCTGAGGCGTTGACGGTGCTGGCACGTTTGGAGGTGGTGCAGCGCCGGCTGTCTTATAGCGGGTTGGGGCTGGTTCCGAAGGTGACGTCTCAGGCCTCGCCGGTGGAGTTGGGTGGCACCTCGCATGCGGACGTTTTGTCGCGGCGGTTGCATATCAGTAGAAGCG
>NZ_JCALEF010000012.1:0-11556 GCF_059813245.1 Mycobacterium sp. NGS15
AGCGAATCAGAAGGTGATCAATGATTTTGTGACGGCTATTGGTCAGTTGCCGGGTGTTCCGGCTGCGGTGTTGTCGTATCTGCAAGGGATCACGAAGCAAACGCTGCCGACAATCCCCACCATTCCGGGCGTCACCTCCTTGGTCACCCCCTCGTCGAAGCTGATCACCAGCGCTGCAGCGACTCAATCCGATGTCACCAAGACGGAAGTGGTCAAGTCTGACGTTGCCAAGCCCGGAGCTGTCGAGGAATCGACGAAGCCCGCCATCTCGGTGGAGCCCGTCAAGGTGACGACTCCGGCGGAGCCGGTCAAGTCCGTGGAAGCGGCCACCCCGGCGGAGCCCGTCAAGGTCACGATTCCGGCGGAACCCGTCAAGGCGACGACTCCGGCCGAGCCCGCAAAACCCGCCATCCCGGCGGAACCGGTCAAGGTGACGACTCCGGCGGAGCCGGTCAAGTCCGTGGAAGCGGCCACGCCTGCCGAGCCAGCCACCCCGGCGGAGGCTGTTAAGCCTGCGACTCCTGCGGATGCCGCCAAGCCTGCGGAGTCGAAGGTCAACGTGCCGAAGGTCAAACTGCCGACCCCGGTCACCAAGGTCGGAGCGGTCAGCGGCGGTGTTGCGCCGAAGACCGACGACTCGGCCACGGCGGGCAAGAGCGAGAAGGCCGATTCTAACGGCGCCAAGTCCGACAAGGGGGCCGCGCCGAAGAAGTCTGAAAATGACTCTTCAACTGCGAAGAAGCCCGAGAGCGCCGCGTCGTCCGCCGGTAAGTCGGAGTCCGCTTCGAGCTCCTCATCCAGCGACTCGCACTCAAGCGCCTCGACCGGTTCCACGCACAGCGACTCGCACAAGGCGTCGTCGGACTAGTACCCGGTAGCAAGCTCGAAGGTCCCCGCGCCCGACATGGCGCGGGGACCTGCTTGTAAGGGGCACTGACATAAGTCAACATCATTGACATGGAAATCGACGGAACCGCGACCCTGGGGTACTTGCTGACCCGCACCGCGACATCACTGCGCGGCAAGGTGGCGGCCCGGTTGGAGCCCATGGGCCTTAGCCTGCCGGAGTACATCTGCATGCAGATCCTGCGCAGCTACCCCGGCATGTCCAATTCCGAACTGGCTCGGCAGGCGATGGTTACCCGGCAGGCCATGAACGCGGTGTTGCACCGGTTGGAGCAGGAGGGCCTCATCAGCCGTCCGGAGAATGCCGACCACGGCCGGTCGCTGCCCGCTCGCCTGACCCGTCGCGGCAGCACCCAGCTGGATAAGGCGGTCGAGGCGGTGACCGCAGCTGAGGACGAGGTCATGGAGAAGCTGACCGCCGACGAGCGCCGCGCGTTAAAGGCCATGCTGGCCAAATGCGTTCCGAGTCAACTGCCATGAGACGTGCCGGGTGGCTGATCGCATTCACCGGTCTGGTGATCGGGTTCAGCGTCTGGCTTCCGTGGTTGCGGACCTCGGCCAGCGGCGGCGGCAGGGCCAACGCCATCGGCGGGGCCACCGGATCGGTGGTGCTACCGCCGGGATTCGGTGCGGGCCAGATGATCTTGCTGGTTTCGGCGCTGCTCGTAGTGGCCGGATGCATGGTGGGTCAGCACATTCTGCACCGCATCGCCCCGATCGCCGCAGGTGTACTGGCGCTCGGGCTACTAGGGCTGGAACTGTTGTATTACCGCACCAATATCAAGGCCCCGATCGTCACGGGCTATGGGTTCTGGGTCGCGATCGCGGCGTCGGCTATCGCGGTCGCGTTGGCCATCGTCGCCCTGCTGTCACGACCCCAGGCCGGCGAGCAGCAGTGGCACGATTGAGCCGTACATCCCGTACTTGACGGTACCGAGCGTATCCCGGTTCTTGCCCACCAGCGGTGTCACGAAACTCGTTGCGATAGAAAGCACTTGCTCCTCAGCCACGGCCGCGTCGACGATCTGGTAGTTCAGGGATTCGGAGCCGCCGAGGCGCCGGCCGCTGGGCATGGTGGCCGATGCGGCCTGTGGTGTCATCTTCCCCTGACACAGCGCCGACATGCCGGGGGTGAACGGCATCCCGAGGTCGACCTCGGGAAGACAGAAGAAACCGCGATCGGTGCGCATCACCCGGTAATCGCATGCCAGCGCGACCATGGCTCCGGCGCCAAAAGCGTGACCGTTGACGGCGGCGACGGTCGGTGTGGGGAACACCAGAAAGCGCGCCAGGATTTTCTGAACCTCGGTGATGTACCAGCCGAGCTTGTCGGGGTTGGCGCCCAGGAAGTCGACGTCCAGCCCATTGGAGAAGAACTTGCCACTGCCGGTGACGACCAGCGCGGAGGGGGCGTCGTCGGCGAGCACCTCGTCGAGCAGCGCATTGATCTGCTCGATATTGGCTGTTGTGAAACGGTTCTCGTCGGTGCCGAGCTCAAGGGTGTAGATACTTTCGGAGCGCTGCAGTGCTGGCATGTGTGGTTACCTCAACTGTTCGAGAGCTGTCGCTACTTGCTCGGGGATGGGCACAGGCGTGCGGGCATCGGAGTCCACATAGACATGGACGAACCGGCCCAGGGCGCGGGGAGTGTCTTCGACGACGCCGTCGACGACCGTGAAGACCGCGAGCTTGTAGATGACGCTGCTGCGGCCTCGGTGTTCCAGAGCCAGACCGATGGACAGCTCGTCGGGGAAGGACACCTCGGCCAGATACTTGCATGAGGTTTCGGCGACGACGCCGATGGCGGGCAGGTCGCGGATATCGCATCCTGCGGCGTCCATCAGCCAGCCGTTGACGGCGGTATCGAACCATGCGTAATAGACAACGTTGTTGACGTGCCCGTACACATCGTTATCGGCCCAACGGGTTTGGTGCAGGCGATGCACCGGGAAGTCTGCTTTGGTAGGCAGCTCTGGCTTGGTCATGCCGTCACCGTGCCTGGGCGCAGGATCTGTCGAACGGCCTGGCCGTCGGCGAGGGCGTCGAGCGCGATGTTGATATCGGTCAACGGCAGGTCATCGGACTTGAGTTTCTCCACCGGCAGTCGTCCGGCCCGCCACAGCGCGAGCATCGCCGGGATGTCCTGTTGCGGCTGTGCCGATCCCATGTACGAACCCAGGATGCTGCGGCCCTCGGCGACAATGCTCAATGCGGGCAGGGTGATTCGTGCATCGGGGTGCGGCAGACCGACCGACACGGTGCCGCCGCCGCGGCCGGTGAGTGCGTACGCCTGTTCCAGCACTGCTGCCGATCCGACCACCTCGAACACCCAGTCGTGACCGCCGGGCGCGTCGTCCGGTGCGCACGCGCTGGTGGCCCCGAGTTCAAGGGCCAGTTCACGTTTGGCGGGTACCGGGTCGATGGCCAGCACCTCGCCGGCGCCCGCGGCGGCCGCGGACATCACGACGGCCAGCCCGACACCACCCAGTCCGAGCACCGCGACCGAATCACCGGGGCGCACCGAGGCGGTGTGGGTGACGGCTCCGAAGCCGGTCAGCATGGCGCAGCCGAAGAGTGCGGCCGTGTCCAAGGGAACGTTCTTGTCGATGACGACTACCGAATTGCGGTCCACCACAGCGTGGTCGGCGAAACCCGAGACGCCGAGGT
This sequence comes from Mycobacterium sp. NGS15, assembly GCF_059813245.1. Classification (NCBI taxonomy): domain Bacteria; kingdom Bacillati; phylum Actinomycetota; class Actinomycetes; order Mycobacteriales; family Mycobacteriaceae; genus Mycobacterium; species Mycobacterium sp. NGS15. Next base: position 3,574 of record NZ_JCALEF010000012.1, read on the forward strand.
GGTGACGCACCTCGGTGCCGTCGAGGCTGTGCAGTCTGGTGCCGCCGCGGATGAGGTCACCGCGGCCGTTAGCGGCCGCGGCGTCCGGGCACAACGCGGGGCGGCCCGACGAGCAGTACCTGCAGGCGCCGCAGCTTGGCACGTACACCAGCACCACATGGTCGCCGGGGGAGACGTCGCGAACACCGGGGCCGACTTCGGCGATGACGCCGGCAGCCTCGTGCCCGAGCGCCATGGGCACCGGACGTATCCGGTTGCCGTCGACGACCGACAGATCCGAGTGACACAGCCCCGCGGCTTCGATGCGGACCAGTACCTCACCGGGGCCCGGTGGGTCGAGTTCCAGTTCAACGATTTTCAGCGGGTGTGTGTCGCGGTATGGTCTTTCGATCGGTGCCGCGTGCAGCACCGCACTACGAATTCGCATGGATGAGCCGCTCGCGCGAAGACTCTCAGGCACAGACCCCTCCGTAAATCGCATTGAGCCAGACGTGGAGCAGCGTATCGACAACGTCGTCGTCGGCGACGGCGGGTTGCTGACCGGTGAAGGTTGCCCGCATCATCGACTGGTTGATGAGGTTGAGTGCGATGGCGATATCGCGCGCGGGGATGGTCGCGGGCGCCGCCCCGCGTACGCGTTCGGCCTCGATGCCCACCGCCGTGTTGGCGACCCAGTTTTCCGTCACCTCGGACCAGCGTTGATCCAGTTCGGGGCTTGTTCCTTGCATGCTGGACAACGCGACTGTGAGGGCCCGGTGGGAGCCGAACGCGTCGAAGTAGGCCTTGATCACGGCGCGCCAGTATTGCGCGGGGCTCGTCATGGCGGCCGGGTCGATGCTCGCGACATTGGCATCGGCTTCCTCGATGATTCGCTCGGCGAGCGTAAGGAGGACAGCTTCCTTGGAGGGGAAGTAGAAGTAGAACGTCGGCCGGGAGATTCCCGCGCCGCGTGCCAGATCATCGACGGAGACGTCAGCAAGGGGGCGGTGGCCGAGTAGCTCCTCGGCGGTCGCCAGGATGGCCTGTATCCGCTCGTCCCCGGACGGGCGCGTCGTTTTACGGCCTCTTGTAGCCGGTTTAGCCACGTCTACCTGCGCATTCTATAAATTTCTCGACATACTGTTGACTTTCTCGACACTGCGTCGATAGCCTAGCTCTCATGACCGAACATGTCGACATCGTCATCGTGGGCGCCGGGATCTCGGGTATTGGCATGGCATGCCACATCACCCGCGACGTGCCGGGCAAGAAGTTCGTGGTGCTGGAGGCGCGCGAGCGCATCGGTGGCACCTGGGACCTCTTCCGTTACCCGGGTATCCGTTCCGACTCCGACATGTTCACCCTCGGCTACAACTTCCGGCCCTGGACGAGTACCAAGGGCATCGCCGACGGAGCCTCGATCCGCGAGTACGTCACCGCCACGGCGCGTGAATTCGGTGTGGACCAGAAGATCCGTTTCGGCCACAAGGTCGTGAGCGCCGAGTGGTCCTCTGAGCGCGGGCTCTGGACGGTGCGCGCCGAGCACAACGGTGAGATCGTGGAGTTCACCACCGAGTTCTTCCTGGGCTGCACCGGGTACTACAACTACGACAAGGGCTTCACCCCCGAGTTCGACGGTATCGACGACTTCACCGGTCAGGTGATCCACCCGCAGCATTGGCCCGAAGACCTGGACTACGCGGGTAAGAAGGTCGTCGTCATCGGCAGTGGGGCCACCGCCATGACCCTGGTCCCTGCCTTGGCTAATGGTCTTCGCGCAAGCGGCTCATCGACGGCCGGGGCGGCTGCCCATGTGACCATGCTGCAGCGTTCGCCCACCTATGTGGTGTCGCTGCCGTCCACGGATGCGCTTGCGGTGGCGCTGCAGGGCAAGGTGCCTGCCTCGATCGCGTACCCGATCGTGAAGTGGAAGAACCAGATGGTCAGCTTCATCAGCTACCAGACGAGCCGCCGCGACCCAGAGCGGATGAAGGGGATTCTGCGCGCGCTGCTGAAGCGCCAGCTGCCCGATTTCGATCTGGACAAGCACTTCACCCCGAAGTACAACCCGTGGGACCAGCGGCTGTGTGTGGTGCCGGATTCGGATCTGTTCCGCGCACTGCGCAAGGGCACCGCATCGGTGGTCACCGACCGGATCGCACGCTTCACCCCCAAAGGCATCCTGCTTGAGTCGGGTGAGGAGCTCGAGGCCGACATCGTGGTCACCGCCACGGGTCTGAACGTCCAGCTGGCGGCCGGCCTCAAGCCGGTCGTCGACGGCGTCGAGGTGGATCCATCGAAGTGCATCACCTACAAGGGTCTGATGCTGACGGGCATACCGAACTTCATCTTCACGTTCGGATACACCAACGCCTCATGGACACTGCGCGCCGATCTGGTGTCGCAGTACACCTGCAGGCTGCTCAATTACATGGACAAGACGGGGCAGGCGGTCGTGTGGCCGCTCGAGCCTGAAACGTCCGAGCGGCTGCCGTTCGTGGACTTGGACTCCGGTTACATCTCGCGTGCGGCCGATGCTGTGCCGCATCAGGTGCCGACGGCCCCGTGGCGTTCGTATCAGAACTACTTCCGTGAACTGCCCGTGCTCAAGTACGGGAAGGTCGCCGACAAGGGCGTCCGATTCAGCCGCGGAGCCGCAGAGTCGGCGACATCTGGCCGCGGAGCCGCAGGGTCGGCGACATCCGGCCGGGGCAAGGCCACTCACGAGGCACCCGTTGCAATAGGCAGGTAAATACCTGCATAATGGCCGGGTGCAGTCAGCGCCCGGCCATTTTCATGGGGACATGGTCTTCAAGGCTCTCGCCGACTCGACTCGGCGGGCGCTGCTGGATCGGCTGCACGAACACAACGGCCAGACTCTGAGTCAGCTCTGCGACGGCGTTGGAATGGCGCGCCAATCGGTGACTCAACATCTGGGCGTACTCGAATCCGCCAACCTGATCAGCACGGCTCGACACGGCCGGGAGAAGCTGCACTATCTCAACCCGGTTCCGTTGCATGAGATTCAAGAACGGTGGATCGACAAGTTCGAGCGCCCGCGGCTGCGGGCGCTGAGCGCCATCAAGCGACGAGCTGAGGAGTCAAACATGTCTCAACCAACTTTCGTATACACCACCTACATCAACAGCACGCCCGAGAAGGTGTGGCAGGCCATCACCGATCCCGAGCTCAGCGGCCAGTATTGGGGACACGCGAACGTGTCTGACTGGCAACAGGGTTCGCGCTGGGAACATCAGCGGTTGGATGGCTCCGGTATCGCCGATGTGGTGGGCACGGTGGTGGAGGCAGATCCGCCACGCAAACTGGTGACCACCTGGGCCGACCCGGCGGGCGGCGCTGAGTCCACCGTCACCTTCCTGATTCAGCCATACCAAGACATTGTGCGGCTAACCGTTACACACGCCGACCTCGCGGACCCGGCGGAGTATGCACAGGCCAGCGGTGGATGGGCGGCTGTTTTGTCAAACCTCAAGTCCTTCTTGGAGACCGGCGCGCCACTGCCGACCGAGCCCTGGGCGCAGCCCGAGTAGGCGTTACCCGCCCGCCGAGATGGGTCCGGTGGCGTCATCGGTGCCGACGGGTTTCGGCCCAAAAGGTTTCGGCCCAAAAGGTTTCGGCACGGGGCGAGAGCGCACATTGAGGGGCCACCAGAACCAGCGGCCCAGCATGGTGGCTATCGCCGGCGTCAAGAACGACCGCACCACCAGGGTGTCGAAGAGCAGCCCGAGGCCGATGGTGGTACCGATCTGGCCGAGAACGCGCAGATCGCTGAAGATGAAGGATGACATCGTCACCGCGAAGACCAGGCCGGCGGCGGTGACGACCCCACCGGTGCCGGCGATGGCGCGGATGATGCCCGTCTTCAACCCCGCACCGGTTTCTTCTTTGAATCGGGAGATCAGCAGCAGGTTGTAGTCTGCCCCGACCGCCAGCAAGATGATGACCGCCAGCGGGAAGATGACCCAGTACAGCGGAATTCCGAAGATGTACTGCCACACCACCACCGACATCCCGAAGGATGCCGCCAGCGATAGTGCCACCGTCCCCACGATGACCATGGCCGCTACGAGGCTGCGCGTCAGGAACATCATGATGAGCAGGATGAGGCCAAGCGAGGCCAACGCGGCCATCAGCAGATCGTATTTCTGGCCTTCGGCGATGTCCTTGTACGCCGAGGCGGTTCCGGCCACGTAGATCTTGGCGTCGGCCAATGGGGTGGCCTTGATGGCATCGAAGGCCGCTTCCTTGATCGCGTCGATGTGCTCGATGCCCTCGGAGGTCTGCGGGTCTCCTTGGTGGGTGATGATCATGCGCGCAGCTTTGCCGTCCGGGGACATGAACAGCTTCATGCCGCGCTTGAACGCGGGATTGTCGAACGCCTCCGGTGGCAGATAGAAGGAATCATCGTTCTTCGCGTCGTCGAAGGCCTTGCCCAACTCAGTTGCGGTGCGGGTGGATTCCTCGTTCTGTGTATTGGTGCCGTTGTTGATGGCGTAGTTGGATTGAGTCAGGTCGCGGTTCTTCTCCTGTATCGCGATCTGGGGCGGTATGAGATCGACGAGTTTGGGCTGCAGTGCGTCGAGTTTGTTGAGACTCCCGGTGACCGTCTGCAGCGCGTCGACCAGTTCATCGATGCCATCAAGGGCATCGAAGACGGATCGCAGAGCCGCGCAGAAGGGGATGTCGAAGCAGTGCGGTTCCCAGTAGAAGTAGTTGCGTATGGGGCGGAACTGGTCGTCGAAGTTGGCGATCTTGTCCCGCAGGTCCTGGGCGACCGCGACGGTCTGCTGAAACCCCTGGGTTTGTTCGTGCGTGATCGCGGCGCTCTGTTTCTGAAGTGCCAGTTGGTTTTTCAGCACTGCGATGGTTTGCGTCATCTGGTCGGCCTGTTGGGACAGATACAGGGCCTGATTCTGCTGCTGGGAGAGATTCATCAGCTGACTGGCACTTGATGCACTGATCTGAAAGGGAATGGAGGAGTGAGTGATTGGCGTACCGAGGGGGCGGGTGATCGATTGGACCAGAGCCACGCCGCGGGCGTGGAGAACGGACTTGCCGACGCGTTCCAGCAGAACCATTCCTGCCGGGTTACGCATATCGAAATCGGTTTCGATCATGAGAAGCTCGGGGTTGAGCCGTGCGACGGAGAAGTGCCGCTCTGCTGCGGCGTATCCCACGTTGGATGGAACCGAGCTCGGCATATAGATGCGGCCGTCGTAGGTGGTCTTGTACCCGGGCAGCGCGAGCAGCCCAACGAGCGTCACCACGCACGAGACCACGAGAATCGGTCCGGGCCAGCGCACGATTGCGGTGCCGACGCGGCGCCAACCGCGGGTCCGCATCGCACGTTTGGGCTCCATCAGTCCAAAGCGGCTGGCAAGCACCAGCACCGCCGGCGCCATGGTCAGCGCCGCGGCCAGTGTCACCAGCACTCCGAGCGCCGCGGGCACACCCAGGGTCTGAAAGTAGGGCAGCCGCGTGAACGACAGGCAGAGCAACGCGCCCGCGACGGTCAGACCCGATCCGATGATGACGTGCGCGGTGGACTTGAACATCGTCTGATAGGCGGCCAGACGATCTTCACCGGCCGAGCGGGCTTCCTGATAGCGGCCGACGAAAAATATCGCGTAGTCGGTACCGGCGGCGATGGCGAGCATGGTCAGCAGATTCGTGGCATAGGTCGATAAGCCGATGACGCCCGTATGCGCCAGTGCCGCAACGATTCCACGCGCTGCCGATAGTTCCACAAGGACCGTCACCAGAACCAGTGCTGTGGTCGTCAGCGAGCGGTAAACGATCAGCAGCATGATGGCGATGACCGCGAAGGTGATGACGGTGACTTGGGCAGAGCCCGCGTTGCCTACCTCGAACTGATCGGTGATGGTTGGGGCCTCGCCGGTTATGTAGGCCTTGACCCCGTCCGGGGCGGGCGTGTCCGCGACGATGCGACGTACGGCGTCGACGGATTCATTGGAGAGCGCCTCGCCCTGGTTGCCTGCGACGTAGACCTGCACGTACGCGGCCTGACCATCCTTGCTCTGCGAACCGCCCGCGGTGATCGGATCGCCCCAGTAGTCGGCGACGTGCTGAACATGTTCACGGTCGTCCGTCAGCCGCTGCACCAGCGTGTCGTAGAACTGATGTGCTTCGGCGCCCAGAGGTTTATCCCCTTCGAGCACGACCATGGCGGAGCTGTCCGAGTCGAACTCGTTGAAGACCTTGCCGATATGTCGCATCGCCATGGTGGACGGTGCATCGGCGGCGTTCAGGGGTGCGGACCGTTCTTCGCCAACCGCTTCCAGTTGCGGCACGGTGGCGTTGGTTACTGCCGCGATTGCCAGCCAGAACAACACAATCGGCACCGCGAGCCCGCGGATGATCCTCGCTGCCCGCGACTCTCCGGCGTGATCGGCGCTCATGCGGACTTGTCCAGGCAGGTGGTGTAGCCGTTCACGATGGTGACGGTCCTTTCGTCCTTGACGATGCCGTCCACGGTGATGCGGCAGCCGGTTACGTCACCGTTGCCCTGCGCGCGCAGATCGGCGAACAGGGTGGGGTCGTTGGTAACGAGCTCGTGCGACCACGGCAGCGGCGCGTTGTCGACGCGGTGCGGTTGCGCCATTTCATCGAGAAAGTTGACGGTCGCGGTACTCCCGGCAGAACCAAAGACCTCAAGCAGGACGCGCTTGGGGTTGTAGTTGGTGTTCTCCATGGCCTGGTTGCCGGGGCGGGACAGCTCGACGTTCGAGCCGAATACGCCGTGTAGTCGAGTAACACCGAAGGCCACCACCGCCACCACTGCGGCCGCAACGAGTACCGTCCACCATCGTTTGAGCAGAGTCCAAATCCAGCCTTGCACCAGCGCCCACGCCCTCTCGATAGTCGCTGACCGACCTTGTGGAACGGTACGGTACCGTACTTCCATGGCTAGCGATATGTCAACGGAGTTGACTAAGGCGGCGAAGGGGCGATCGGGCTCGCGGTGGACCGAGCGGGAGTCGGAGCTGCTGGCGGTCACCCTGCGTCTGCTGCAGCAGCACGGATACGACCGCTTATCGGTCGACGAAGTCGCCGCCGAGTCGAAGGCGAGCAAGGCCACGATCTATCGGCGTTGGCCGTCGAAGGCGGAACTGGTGTTGGCGGCTTTCATCGAGGGGATGCGCGCCCAGCTCGTCCGGCCTAACACCGGCTCACTACGCGAGGATCTGCTGCAGATCGGGACCAATGCTCTCGCCGATGTCCGGCGCAACGCGCCCATCATGCGCGGTCTGCTAAACGAGATAGAACGAAGTCCCGCCTTGACCAAGGCATTTCGGACAAAGTTTGTTGACGAACGCAAGTCGTTGATTGACGACGTTCTTGCTGCCGCCGTCAAACGAGGGGAGATCGACGTTTCTGCCGTCAACGAGGAACTCTGGGATCTGCTGCCGGGGTATCTAGTGTTCCGCTCGTTATTGCCAGTTCGGTCACCGACGGCCAACACCGTCCGGACCCTGGTGGACGATGTCATCATGCCTAGCCTGACCCGAAAGCTCTGACGCACCAGCGAAGTTCAGTTGTGGTGGGGGTATCCATTCGGTGGTGCCGTTGGTGTGTTTTCGGGTGGTCCAGCCGTGGTTGAGGAGGCGGTGGTGTGGGCCGCAGGCGTAGGTGAGGTTGTCGATGTCGGTGTTGCCGCCATCGGCCCATTCGGTGATGTGGTGGGCTTGGCAGAGGTATCCGGGCACGGTGCAGCCGGGGTGGGTGCAGCCGCGGTCCCTGGCGTGCAGCACGATGCGCTGATCGGTGGTGGCGATGCGTTTAGAACGTCCCAGGTATAGCGGTCGGCCGTCGTCGTTGAAGATGGTGAGGTAGTGGTGGGCGTGGGTGGCCATGCGGATCAGGTCGCGCATCGGTAGCCGGGTGCCGGCGCCGGTGATCGCGATGCCTGCGGTGTGTTCTAACTCGCGCAAGGTGGTGGTGACCACGACGGTGACCGGTAGT
>NZ_JCALEF010000013.1:0-6574 GCF_059813245.1 Mycobacterium sp. NGS15
CTTCTCCGGCGTGACCCCCGAAGACGCTGCAACACTCAGAGAAGCCCATACAAGTTACGAACGCTCAGCAACCGGCCACCCTTCCGAATGGGCGGTCCCGGCGAGCCTGGTACCGGCGATCACCGCCGTGACTCCCAAGCGAAGGACACGACTCAATACCTGAATCACGACTCTCACAAAGGAAAGCACAAATGCAACGCGCACTTTTCGCCATCGAGTCTGCTGCAAGACGGCGACGAATTCTCCGCCCTGACCTCAGCGCCGATGTATGTCGACTGGTGTGAACGACACACGCCAAACAGCCAGTCGTACAGAAGTTTAAGTTTCCCCGGGCGTGCTCCGCTGTGCCTTCGCGCAGCTGTTGGTTCGTAGTAGCGCCTACTCAGGCTGTCCGGCGGATCGGCACACCGGGCAAAATCCATGACCGATTCGGTCACACTCAGCGATGTCAAGGACGACAATCATGCTCACCGAACCCTGCGCGTTTACAGCAGTCAATGCGCACCAATCCACCAACCGATGCTACCCGTCCCTGTCTGCCATCATCGGCCGGTTAATCCTCACCGTGATGCTTATCCTCGGCTTCGGGGCGCCTGTGGTGGCGCACGCCGATGAAAGCCAGTACGAGACGTTCTACACACCTCCCGATCCGCTTCCGCCGGGTAGGCCTGGTGACCTGATCCGGTCGGAGCCGTCACGCTTGGTCTTAGAGCCTTCCGGGCAGTTGGGGTCCTACGTGGGCACCGGAACGCGGATCATGTACCGCAGTACCGACGCTACCGGAAATCCGGTCGCGGTGACCGGTACCTACATCGAGCCAGACATCCCATGGCCGGGGAGCGGGCCGCGACCCCTCCTGGCTTACGTCACTGCACCTTATGGCATGGGAGAACAATGCGCGCCGTCGCGTCTGTTCAACCAAGGCATTCACGCCTCGCTGGACACTGGATTCGATGTGATGTTCAACCTCGAAGAAGGTTTCATCGCGACGCTGCTGGCTCGCGGATTTGCCATCGTCATCACCGACGGCATCGGTATGGGTGTGCACGGACCCATGTCACCTCAGTTCCTCAACCGGGTAGCTGGGGCATCCGCCCTCCTCGATGCAGCCCGTGCGGCCAGGCATGTTCCCGCCACCTCACTGAGTCCCACTGGTCCGGTGGCATTCTGGGGCTGGCTCGCCGGCGGACACGCAGCCTTGTCGGCCGCCGAGCTCGCCTCGACGTATGCACCCGAACTGCACGTCGTCGGAACGTACGCGAACGCTGCCCCGACCGATTTGGCCGCCACGGTACCAAGCGTCGACGGCAACTTCCTCGCCGGGGCGATGGGATGGGTACTGCGGGGCATTCAGGCGTCCTATCCCGCAACCGAGCAACCGATTTGGGACGCGCTGACCCCACGCGGCGTCGAAATGCTGGCCAACACGGGCCGGCAATGCATGCTGCAGACCGGTATCGACTACGCCTTTCGACACCTGCAACCTTGGTTCAAGGATGATCTCGATCAAGTGGTGCTAAACGATCCATTCAAGAGCATTCTAGGTATGCAACGCCTTGGCAATATGAGACCGACAGGGCCTGTCTATATCTCCCAGAACCAGTGGGATCCCTTCGGCCCGTATCAGTCTACAGTCGAGACTGTACGAGACTGGTGCACCAAGGGTGCCGATGTGCAGCTTTGGACCAATGAGGCGCCGCCGCTTTTCAACAAGCTCAACGTCAATGCGTTGTTGCCGGCTTTCGTCGATGGTGAGCGCAGCATGGCCTGGATCACCGACCGGTTCAACGGTGCTGCCACCACACCGAACTGCAATGCGCTCTGAACCAGGTCGCGGCGAGGTTGTTGACCGACGCTGCTCGTCCCCAAGCAATTCTGCAGGCGGGGCAACTGCGCGGGGACGTTCGCCCGGACCGCTCTACCGCAGATCTGAGCGCCACTATTCACGCTCTGATCGACGGTTTTCTTCGCAATCGCCACCGCCGTGCACCGTCCGGAACGGACCCGAGTTCATCGCTCACGCGGTCAACGACTGGTGTCGGTTCAACAGCACCGGCTCGTTGTTCATCGATCCTGGATCCCCATGGCAGAACGCCTGGGTCGAGTCGGTCAATGGCCGCCTGCGCGACGAGCTGCTCAGCTCCTGGCGGTTCTCGACTCGCTACGAGAGGCCCGAGTGATCATCGAGGACTGTAGGATCGACTACAACGCTAACCGACCCCACTCCGCCCACGGCGAACTCACCCCAGCCGAGTTCGCCTTACAAGTGGACCACGTTCCACCAGCCCGTAGCCGCTTAGCGACTGAACCACCAAATGGGTCCCCTTCACAGCGATCGTGCGGTAGCCCGGTGCCGGCCAGCCTGGCGACCCCAGCCACACCCGCAGCCCTTCCCCGACCTCGTCTCACACCGACCTCCCGAAAGCCATGCCCGCCGCCTCCGTGACTTGGCCCGTCACGGCGATCAAACGAACAGATGAAGAGACCACCGACGCGACGCGACGGTGGTCTCATCGCCCTGGCAAATCAAGTCACCCTGGACCATCCTCCTGGCAGACGACAATCGGCAGCGATCTGGACGATGGAGCGGCCAGCAGCCACCAGGCCGAGCACCTTGCGGCGGAATCCTTGGGGGTAACGCTTGGGCACGGCCACGGCTCCTTCAGGGATGCCGTGACCAAGATTCACGCAAACTCACTCCGGTGAACCCGGGTCATATCAAAGTCTCCGGACACGCCGGAGCGATTCATCCACGCCCACACGGACTCGAGCCCAAACCCCGTTGCGACACAGCCCGAGACACCGCCCCGTGCTCGGTCCCAACCCTGCCCGCAGCACACGGGCCATCCGCACCGCACGGCCCTTCTCCACACAACACGCGCCCTCCAATAAATTGGGCACCTCTAGTGTTCTTTGCTGTGTGCTGTCAGGACCAGGCTGCTACACGGTCTGCGATACCCACTGGCATCAGCACCAGCCCAGCGCCGACTCTACTAATGCCCGGGTAGCGTGCTCATCCCGCGCCGCTAGCGCTTTGGCTCTAAGCCATCGATTGCTGAGGTGCCTTCTGGCCTTGGCGAGTTGATGACCATCGAGTGCATCGCAAGTACGGCTGGCGATGTGTACATCCGATCGGTCCAGTAAACGCCGACGTCCCGTACGAGCCCCTCGTCTGCGACGTCGATAATGCACACGCCCTCCGTGTCCGGAGCGACGAGTGCCAGGGCGTTGACGAACCCCACGCCCAGTCCTGCGCGTGCGAGCGACACCACTGTCGTCGGCTGATCTGACCAGAACGCGACCGAAAAGTCGACACCGCGAGTTGTCAGTAGTTGTTGCGCTTCTCCACCCGTTCCAGCTCCGGACAAGATCAATGAGTAGCGACCCAAGGTGCTCACTGGCAGCGGGCTAAGCTCGCTAGCCAACGGGTGGTCTGGGGCGACGACGACCTTCATCCTTTCGCGCCAGAGCGGCATGTGGTGGATGCCGGGGATGGCCGGTTTCGGTTCTGACGGCCGAATAGCCAGGTCTACTGCCCCGTCGGACAAGGCACTGTCGATACCCAAAACGGCCTGTTCGGCGAGTTGAACCTCCACGTGAGGAAAAGAGATACAGAACGCACGCAATACCTCGGGTACGAAGTTCGCGCCTGCGCTTGCATAGGTTCCCAAGACAACTTTGCCTTCGACTCGTCCAGCGAGATCGACGACATCGGCTCGGGCAGCAGTGATCTCGTCGAGAATTGTGCGCGCGCGCAGAAAGAGCTTTTCACCCGTAACCGTCAAAGCCACCGGCCGCTGGCTTCGATCGAAAAGTATGGTGCCAAGTTCGCTCTCCAAGCCTGCGACATGAGCGCTGACCCGTGATTGCGATCGGAAGAGCGCCTGGGCAGCGGCTCCGAAACCGCCGCGCTCGGCCACCGCTACAAATGTTTCCAGCCAGTCCAATTGCACGCGGTTCCTTCGTCACCCGTATCCTCACACGTTCTCGATCAACCTAGCACCGACCGAATTCAAGGTGAGAAGGGATCGTGATGCGCCGACTCACGATTGACAGCTCCGGCAAGGTGAAGAACGGTCAAATAGGTTCCACCACGTGGACGCGCGGGGTAATCGCGGCTGCTCCGGCATACTCGACACTGTCGGCCCCGAGTTCCGCCTCGAGCCGCAGCAAACGGTTCCATTTGGCCGTGCGTTCGGAACGCATCGTAGAACCGACCTTGATCTGACCGGTGCGCCATCCGACAGCAAAGTCGGCCAGCCAATTGTCCTCCGTCTCACCGGATCGTGCGGACAAAACGGTGGCATATCCCGCTTGCTGAGCAAGCGTCACGACATTGAAGGCGTCGGTGAGGGTTCCGATCTGATTGGGTTTGACGAGGACCGCGTTGGCAACATTGTTGTCGATACCCCGTTGTAGACGTTCGGTACTAGTTGTGAAGAGATCGTCGCCGAGAATCTGCACGTCGCAGAGCCGCGCGGTGGCTTTGACCCAGCCATCCCAGTCATCCTCTCCTAATGCGTCTTCCAAGGAAACAATCGGGTATGTGCTGCACCAACTATGGAGCTCCTCAATAAGACCTTCAGGCCCGAGATGACGTTGTTCGGCCGCTAGGTGATACCTACCGTCATCGGCTAACAACTGAGTGGCGGCAATGTCGATAGCGATGCCGACATCACTGCCCGGACGCAGACCCGCGCGTTCGATACCCTTGACAAGGATATCGAGTGCGGCGCGGTTTGATGGCAGCGCCGCAGATAGACCACCTTCATCTGCCACCAGAGAATTTGGCCATCCTTGCCTGGACAGTTCCTCGGCCGTACCAGCACGCACCCGTGCTGTCCATTCGACGGCCTCGGAGAAACGTCGAGCGCCGACAGGTACGGCCAGAAAGTCTTGCACGTCGATCGAGCGCCCGGCGTGCGCTCCGCCGGAGATGATGTTGACCATCGGAAGCGGCAGGAGGGGGTCCCCGACTGCCACTGATCGATACAGCGGAAGGTCTCTCGAGCTTGCTGACGCGAGTGCCGTAGCTACGGATATCGCGAGAACCGCATTCGCGCCGACGTTCGACAGCTCCGATGTGCCATCTACGGCACGCATCGTGGAGTCGACCGTGTGTTGATCGGCGGCCGGCAATCCTCGGACCACCTCAGACAGCACTGTGTTGGCGTTTGCGACAGCCTTGCTGACGCCTCGGCCTCCGTAACGGTTGCCTCCGTCGCGCAATTCCTTTGCCTCGTGACGCCCTGTAGACGCTCCCGCGGGTACGGTCGCTTCTCCGCGAGAGCCATCACTCAGAGTCACTTCACAGGCAACGGTGGGAGTTCCTCTCGAGTCGAGCGCTTCCCAGGCCAGAACGGATTCGATCTTCGGTACGGTCACTTGGTCATCTCCCATATTTGAGCAATCGTCGACCCTGGTTTCTGGTGCAGGAGCCGACCGATGTTTCGGATCTTGTGCCGACCGTTTCGGTCGAGGTAGCCGACGGGGCTCTTTCCGTCAACTCGAGCGAGTAACATGCAGCCAATCTGACGCACGAGGTGACTCTGATCGTTGGAGAACTCGATGTGGGATCGCCAGCTCTCTACGAAAGCACACGCACAATCGAGCAGCGCCGAGCTCATTTCCGGCTGATGAACCGACTTGATCAGCAGGTGCGCCAACAACGACGCAGGATCGAAGTCCTCGTCACCGACGTGCGCCACTTCCCAATCCAGCACCCATAACCGGCGCTCGCACACCGAAACCTCCGAGGGTTCAACCAAAATGTTCTTCGGCGTGAAATCTCCATGCACCAAACATGTTTGACGGGAGAGCATGACGCAAATGGTGCGCTGAATCGATTCTGAAAGGTCAGCGTTGCGGGCCAAGACTGTCTCGTAAAACGGTTCCACGCGAAGCTGGTGAAAAGATTCGCGGTCCAGGAAAGGTTGGACGAGGGACGGTGTGGCAGCGGTGTTGACCTGCCAAATTCCAAGGCTGCGACCCAGTTCCCGGGCGACCCGGGCGTCTGCGACTCCGGACATCAACTCGGTACGCCATTCATGCCAATGATGAGGCGAGCGTTCGATGACCAAAAATCTCTCGTCGAGATCTAAAACCTGAGGAGTTACTGCCGGCAACATGGCCCCGACCAGTTGCAGAGCGCGACCTTCGGCCTGCAGTCTCTTCTCGTCGGCGTTCCACAACTCCTCGACGCGCAATGTCGACAGTGCGCGCTTCACCACGACATCGACACCTGGCCCGGAGACTGCGATGACATCGTTGGAGACGCCACCCGCCAGCGGAGTCAATTCGAGACCGGTGCCGACGGGTGCTAGTCCTCGCGCTATCAGGTGCTCGGTGACGTCGTGGAAAAGCTGCGCTGCAACTGCGCCGGCGACGATCATCGGACTGCCGAGCGCTTCGACCTCGCCCCGTCGACTATCTCCGATTTGACCACCGGCACCATTCGCAACCACGAGATCAATGCCAGCGGGATCGAACACCCCATGCTCGGTAGTTCGCCTTGCCCGCGAGCGATTGGCAGAACATTCCTGTCGAATCATGAGAACTCCTCTGAGTTTGAGAG
>NZ_JCALEF010000014.1:0-6561 GCF_059813245.1 Mycobacterium sp. NGS15
GGTGGCAGTTTCGACAACGCTCTCGCCGAGACGGTCAACGGCTACTACAAGGCCGAGCTGATCTATGGCCCCGCCCGCACCGGGCCGTGGAAAACCGTCGAAGACGTCGAACTGGACACCCGGGGCTGATCTGCTGGCACAACACCAGCCGCCTACGCAGCTACCTCGGCGACATCCACCCACCGAATTCGAAGCCGCGTTCTAGGATGCACAACGGGCCGAACAACCCCTGATCGGCATCCTATAAACCTGAGCCCTCCGGGATTTTCAGGGCGTTTCACTGCGGCCCGCAGCCACGATCACTACGCCATGGCCCGCGAGATCAACTGAATCCGAACAACGACAACCTGGCTCTAACTCCGGGTGGACTCAGTATCGGGGACTCTCCAAACGGACCGTTCCACCGACCCCGGAAACGACTCGGCGCTGCCGCCCACCCCGAGCTTCGTTACCCCTCACCACAGCAGCACCTGACCGTGGGGAATTGCCTGACAGACACCCCTGAGGAATTGCGCGACGGCCAATACGAAGTTCGGATGACTGCCATTCGCATTTCGCTATTGCGTTTCGCCGTCTCGCCATGTGTTATCAATCACAGAAGGCTCTGATCCGACGCCGACCACACTGGAAAGGGTTCCCGATGGCGATGTTGGTCTGTACAACGTGCCCGCGCGATACCCAAAGAGGACCGGGGGTATGCGACGGAATCGAGAAGGCTTTGCGCCAAAACCGATTCCAGTTGCGTTCTCTACGTCACCTGCCTGGACCTGTTCAAGCAACTCGGCCCGGTTGCTGGTGGCGATGTGGTGACGCTAGATTGCGTCGGGATGACCCGGGTCTGATTCGCCCGCGTGAGTCCTGAAGACGCCGCCGCGCTGCGGGAGTGGCACTCGGCTCCGAGAAGTCACCAACGGGCCCATCTGAGTGAGACGTACCCGCGCACCTGGCGCCGGCGATGACCCCCGACGCAGCGCTCGAATCAAGATGTAATCAGCGAACGTGTAAGTGAGAGGTAACAGCAATGCAACGCACCCTGTTCACCAACGTCAATATCTTCGACGGCACGGGTTCACCGGCATTTCCCGGTGAAATCCTCATCGAGGGAGACCGTATTGCGCGTCTTGAAAGAGGCCGGGGGTCGATCATTCCCGACGCAGGTACCCAAGTCATCGACGGTCGTGGAGGGCTCCTGATGCCCGGTCTCGTCGAACCTCACGCGCACATGACGTACAACAACCTCGCCACTGTTGCGGAGCAAGGCGACCTTCCGCCAGAAGAGACTCTGTTGCTGACGTTGAAGAACACACAGTTGATGCTCGATTCAGGCTTCACCTCGTTGTATTCGGCCGGATCGGCGCGGATGCGAACAGAAGTTGTGGTCAAAGCGGCGATCGATTCACGACGGTTTGCGGGTCCGCGTATGCGGAGCGCGTGTCCTGAGATCACGACGACGGGTGGGCTCGGTGACGTCCGAAAGATGCACAAGGATGGCGATCTACTGAACACGATCGCCGACGGTGCAGATGCTGTGCTGGCAGCGGTACGAACTGCGATTCGTGAAGGTGTCGACACCATCAAGATGAACCTTTCTGGCGACGACTTCCAAAAGCTCGGCGAGGGCAAGATGACGATGTACGACGACCACGAGATTGCTGCCGGCGCCAGAATCGCCCACGATCATGGAGTCTTCATGGCTTGTCACGCGCGATCCGACGACTCGGTCAGGCTGGCCCTGCGCCACGGCTTCCGCTCGATCTACCACTGCGATTACGTCGAGGGTGAAACCTTCGACCTCCTCGAGGAACAGAAGGACCGCATCTTCCTCGCTCCAGCCATTGGAGTCACTTACGCCACCGCATACGAAGCAGCCCCCTGGGGTATCGACCAGCAAATGGCTACTGCCATGCACCAGTTCGAGATGTTGGACAACTTTCCCGAGGTCTACGGAGAAATCCGAAAGCGCGGCATTCGCTTCATGCCCGGCGGCGACTACGGTTTCGCCTGGAACCCCATCGGCAACAACGCCCGCGACCTCCAGCACTTTGTCGAGATGCTGGGCATGAGCCCAGCCGAGGTCTTGATGACGGTGACGAAATGGGGTGGCGAACTGATGGCCATCGACCAGCTCGGCCTGCTCCGTGAAGGTTGGCTCGCGGACGTCATCCTGATTGACGGCGATCCCCTCGAAGACATCCGGATCCTGCAAGATCAGGACAACATCGTCCTAGTCGTCAAGGGCGGCGACATCTTCAAACTGGACATGCACTATTTCAACCCAGAGGTCGCCGATCGGGGCGCCCAATCAATCACAGCCAGTGGTCCGAACCTCGGTGCATTCCCACTTCGCGTCCAAGAGGCAGCGTCACTGATCACCGCCCCCAACGTCGTGGCCTCAGGAGCAGGCTCCTATGCTTGATGGTATTGCGGTAGAGAAAGCCGGGAGTGGCCCTGCGATACTCATGATTCACGGCCTCGGTGCCACGTCGAACTCGTGGGGTCCGCAAGTCGGCATCCTCAGCCGGAGCTTCACGGTCATTCGACCCGATCTGCGTGGCGCGGGCAGAAGCGTCACCGCGGGGGAGATTTCTGTAGCGACTCACGTTTCAGACATGATCGCTCTGCTCGATGAGAACGGCATCCACAAGGCCCACGTGGTGGGTTGGTCCTATGGTTCGATCATCGCCCAGCACTTAGCTACGCTACACCCGGGCCGTGTCGGCAGCCTTGTGCTGCTCGGGCCGATCGACGAGCCGACTCCTGCCGCCCGGGAGGCACTTCACGCTCGGGCAGCGAACGCGCGCGCCGGCGGATTGGTTGACATCGCCGACGGCCTTTCACAAATGGGAACGTCGGCGGCTACGAAAATCACTCAGCCGCAGACGATCGCATTTGTTCGGGAATCAGTGATGCGGCAGGATCCGGAGGGCTATGCACAGATCTGCGAGTCGGCTGCTGCGGCAGTGGCCGCCCCGCCCGACCAGATCACATGCCCCACCATGGTGTTGACCGGTGACGAGGACAAGACTGCACCACCGAGTTCAGCACGGTTACTAGCTGAGGCGATCTCGGACTCCACCTTTGCGATCCTTCCCCAGTGTGGCCACTGGCCTACCTTCGAGCAACCCAGAGCGGTCAACGACTTGTTGCTCGAATTCCTTCTCCGAGAGGACATTTTAGTGACATCCACGAAAGTATACCGCCAGTACGACCAAGCAGGACTCGATGACGAGTACAACAACCGAAAGCGCTGGCCTGCTTTCTCGGACCACTTCGCTAAGTGGTCCGAGCTGAGCGAAAAAACTAGAGAGTCCCTGCCCAACACCCTTGACATCGCCTACGGCGAGGACCCAAGCGAACGTCTTGACGTCTTTCCATCGGAGGAAACCGGCACGCCACTGTATGTCTTCATCCATGGCGGCTACTGGTACTCCCTTGACAAGGACAATTACAGCTATGTCGCAGATGCCATGCGGCCCAACGGTATCACCACCGCCGTGCTGAACTATGGCTTGGCGCCGGACTACAACATGGACACCATCGTCGGACACATTCGGTCCGCCCTGGCGTGGCTCTATCGCAATGCCGAGGCGATCGGCGCTGATCCCGACCGCATCTACGTGACCGGGCACTCGGCTGGCGGCCACCTTGCGACCATGCTCCTCGCGACCGACTGGGCAACCATTGGCGTAGATCTGCCACAGGATCTGGTCAAGGGGGTGTGTGCTATCGGAGGGATCTTCGATCTCGAACCGATCCAGCTCGCATACCTCAACAAGACCCTGCACATGGATCCCGAGCAGGCGGCTCGCAACAGTCCAATCCATCAGACCTACCTGGCAGGGGCACCCCTCTCCTTGATCGTCGCGGTGGACGAATCCACCGAGTATCACAGGCAATCAGGAGCTATGAAAGAACTGTGGTCCAATCTCGGATACCCAGTGGAACTGGTTGTCCCAGAAGGCTATGACCACTTCTCGGTGGCCAATGATCTCGGTAACCCTTCTTGCTCACTGGTCACACACCAGCTGGATCAGATGCGATTGGCCTTCAAAGATCATGTCGCCCCGGCGCCAGCGGGACAATGACCGAGAGCCGAAACGATCTTGGGTTCGACAACGTAGTCGACGGACGCCTCAAGCCTGTGATACCGCCAGCCGAGTAGCGCGGCACCGCTTCGCGATGACGTCCGAACACGGAGGCTAATGTCAAGCAAACTTGATGTGGCGCAGGCTGGAAGGGGTTCGCGACAAAACTCCGCCAACCTGGACGCCGCCTATGACGACGCACGCGGGAGCAGAAATCATCCTCGACGTCGACCAATATGGCGTAATTCGCGGGCGCCTCACCGGTGATATCGGCGCCGACGAACCCATCATGGTCTTCGAAACAACCTCGTCTGACTCGAATTCGTCGCTACGACGCCTGGAAAGCCGACCCGACGACCACTACGTATCCTCGATGACCTGCCTACTGTTTGGATTCCATTCTGGGTCGCTAACTTTCAGGCGGGGACGGGTATCTTATCGCAGAGTAGCTCGTACTCGATGGGTGTGCGGTAGCCCAGCGCGGAGTGGCGGCGCTGGCGGTTGTGGAACATCTCGATGTACTCGAAAATCGCGTTCGCGAGTTCGACTCTGGTCTTCCACTTTTTGCGGTTGAGTAGTTCGATTTGCATTGAGGACCAAAAGGATTCCATCATCGCGTTGTCCAGGCCGACGCTGCCGAAGGATGGCAGCAGCCCGGCCGAACGAATTTTCTCCCCGAAGACCCAAGAGGTGAATTGCGTTCCATGGTCGGCGTGCACAATCGCGCCGGGGTCGGGGCGCCGGTTGCGGATGGCCATATCGAGGGCGTTGACCACGAGCGTGGAATCAGCCCGCGAATCGATCGACCAACCTACGATCCGGCGGCTGAACGCGTCTAGAACCGCAGCGCAGTACAGCCATCCTTCCTAGTACGGTGTTGAGTAATGTCGTTGACCCACAACTCATATGGTCAGCAGACTGTGGAACTTGCGGTTCACTAAGTCGTCGGCGGTGACAACTCCGCGCAGTCGCTTGACGCGCACCGGTCCAGGGAGCCCATACAGGCCCGCCTGGATCATTAGCACCGACACGGTGCGTTCGCACACCGTGATGCCCATCGCCACTGTCAGCTCAGCATGCACGCGGCGGTAGCCGTAGGTGCCGCGTGAGGCGGCATGGATCTCCCGGATCAGGCCGGTGAGCCACTGACGCCGCAGCTGCCGAGCGCAGGTGGGGGCGGGCTTGGCCTGGTAGTACTTCTGCCGCGAAACGCCCAACGCCCGGCAGCAGCGGTCAACCGGAACCCCGGCGTCGACCAGGCGGTCGATCACCGGGTAGACCTTCCAGGTAGGGCAGGTCACGATGCCTCTTTGACGCGTTCTTCGCGTTGTTTCCGCACTTGCGGGGATTCCTGGCGCCGGCACGGCGCCCAGCGCTGCTGGTCGGCTCGAGCCATGGCCTACTCCCGTTCACGGCGAATAACCAGAAATCCATCAAGTGTGTGCATGGCTTCATGAGATGGTTCTGGCTGGCGTGGGGGTTCTTTCGCTGCGTCACCGGCGTCAGGCGGGCCAGATGTTCGTCGCCGTCCTGGCCGGGGCTGCGTTGTTCACCGGAGGTAAGCGCCTATCCCGCCTAGCCGGGCAGGTTCTGGCCGATTCGGGCCTGGTCAGAACGAATGACACAGGTGCACAACTTTGTTCGGTGCTCTAGCCCAGAAAGTGCAAGGATTGTGCTCAGGCGACACCGGAAGCGTGTACATCCACGACATCACCTCGGCTACGAGAATCGCTGACGCATTCGGTACGCGAGGATGTGAGTGGGATTCGATCCGTGCCGCGGGCGATGCCTATCCGAAACAAGAAGGTGGAAGGGGAATTCCACTGCTAAAGTACACCCGCGTAGAGGAGCGATCGGCCGAGTAGTTGCTCGATCGATATGCGGAACATGATTGTCGACAAGGGAACAGTGATAACGCTTAGCGCCACCCGCTCCTTGTCGAGGTCGAGCACGCACGAGGCCGCGCTTTACCCGACCGTTGATCCGTTGGGTGGCGATTTGAACAGTCCCGTCCACGAGGGTGTTCCCCTCCTCGTCCGCATGGGGGCAGAGGAGGGGCCACGTAGGACACAACCGTCGGATGGTCGCGCACGGTGGCCGTGGTCCGGTTACTAAACTCCTGAAAGATCAAGTCGCACATTGACGTGGTCTACTACCTAGCCCGCCGCCCCATCACCGCGAAGCCGATTAAACCGGCGCCGCGCCGCACACGCCGCGGGATGAACTTTGGGGTGTGAAGGGATGCCGTGGAGGGCATAGCGTCACAGAAGCGCCTACATACGGGCCGAGCTCAAACTTCTTGATTTTCGGCCGGTACTACCGGGACCCACTAAGCGGTGCTCTGCGATTCTCGGACGCGGAGATCCTTGCGGAGGATCTTGCCCACGGCCGAATTCGGCACGAGGTCAAAGAATTCGACCTACCGGATCTTTTGGTTGGGGACACCCGTTCGGCGACGTAGGCGATGACCAACGCT
>NZ_JCALEF010000015.1:0-1140 GCF_059813245.1 Mycobacterium sp. NGS15
TCGTCTAGTTGTATGAGGCCATGACGTTCGTGACTCCGGTGGCCAGTAGTGATGCTGGTGGTTGGCCTGCGGCGGCAGAATGTGGTCGATGGTAGTTGAAATGGATGTTCCAGATCTTCAACGCGTTCGTTCGTTGGGTTTCTGAGGTCCATGTCCGGGCGTAGAGGAACTCTTCGGCCAAGATTCGGTTGTAGCGCTCCACTTTCCCGTTGTGGCGTTACGTGTAGGGCCGGGTGCGTTGATGCCGGGAGCGGCCCAGGACGCGGGTGAAGGTCGCGGCGCGGTAGCACGAGCCGTTGTCGGTGATGACTTTCTCGATCCGGTTGATGCCGTGGGCGGCGAACCAGGCTTTGGCTCGACGGTAGAAACCGGTTGCTGTGCTTGCCTTTTCATCGCTGAGAGCTTCGGTGTAGGCCAGCCGCGAATAGCCATCGACCGCGCTGTGAAGATAGGTGTAGCCCAGACGCGGACCGCGGGCCGCTGCCTTGGCGCGGTCGCTGCCACGGCCATGAACACGCCAACCGCCACCGGCGGGGATGGTGCCGGCTTTTTGACATCGACATGCACGATGTGACCGGGCCGTTGCGCGATGATCTGGCCCGGGGTGCGATTCAACTGGCCGGCGGGATCGATGAATCGGCGCCGGTTGAGCCCCAAAGTGACCAGTTGGCGACTCACTGTCCGGCGACTGATCACTACGCCAGAGGTGTTGAGTTCGAACGTAATCCGGGCCGCTGACCACTTGTGGGTGCGGCGCATCGTCTCGATGCGAGAGATCACCTGCGCGGGTGTGCCCGTCGGCTGGCGATGCGGTGTCGATGACCGATCCAGCAGGCCCAGCTCACCAAAACAGCGATACCGGCCGACCCACTTGGAAGCACAGGCCCGCGAGATACCCATCTCGGCAGCCACATGCGCAATCGGACGATGGGCACAACGAGCGACCAGCCGACGACGGCCTTCAACAGACAACGGGGCATTACGGTGAGACATAGGACGGGTTCCTTCAGCTGCTCGGACGAGGGGTTTGGCGATTTCTCATCCTGCCGCCGAAGAACCCGTCCCCCTCACACCCCCAGCACCTACAACGTCATGACCCACAACAACTAGATCGGCGCCGTGCCCTCAATCGGCACCGTG
>NZ_JCALEF010000016.1:0-1050 GCF_059813245.1 Mycobacterium sp. NGS15
TGTCCGCATCAGATGCCCGCGGCGGTGGAGGCGGCGTTGTTGGAGCTGCGACGTTCGCGCCCGTACTGGGGTCCCAAGCGGCTGGTGTTCGAGCTGGCCAAACGCAACGTGTCTCCGTTGCCGTCGGCCTCGGCAGCCTATCGAGCGTTGGTCCGGGCGCAGATGATCGACCCGAACCTGCGGGATCGGCGTTCCCGGAAGTGGAAACGCTGGGAACGCGCGGTGCCGATGGAGTTGTGGCAGATGGACGTCGTGGGTGGATTCCCGTTGGCCGATGGCACCAGCGCTAAGGCGCTCACGGGCATTGATGATCATTCCCGGATGTGCGTGTCTGCGCGGTTGATGACCCGGGAGCGCACCCGTGCGGTCTGCGACGGGTTGCGGGCGGCGTTGGCCACTTACGGTGTCCCAGAACAGATCCTGACCGACAATGGCAAGGTGTTCACCGGCCGGTTCAATCATCCGCCGGTGGAGGTGCTCTTTGATGCGATCTGCCGCGAGAACGGGATCGAGCATCTGTTGACTGCGCCGCGGTCACCGACCGCCACGGGCAAGATCGAGCGTTTCCATCGCAGTCTGCGGGCTGAATTCCTCAGCAGCCGAGCAGCGTTCACCAATCTCAAGGTGGCCCAGCAGGAATTGGATGAGTGGGTGGACTTCTACAACACGGCCCGGCCACATCAGGGGCTGCAGATGGCCACCCCCGCGCAGCGGTTCGCGGGCAGGCCGTCGACCACACCGATCGCCGCACTCGCACCGTTGGGCCATGACGAGCGCTCCGGCTCGGACTGGGTCAGCCGACGAGTCACCACCAACGGAGTGGTGTGCGTGTCCTGGCAGCAGGTCAGCCTGGGCCGCCACTACGCGGGGTCGCGTTGCGATGTGCACGTCGACAGTGACCTGCTGCGGTTCTACGTCGGCGACGAGTTGGTCAAAACCGCCGCGCGCAACAGCACCGGCGAGGTAAGAAACAAACGGGCCTTCCGCACCAGCGAACAGGCCTAAAACACAACACCGAGTGTCAAGGATCAACCGAACCCGATCCGTCAA
>NZ_JCALEF010000017.1:0-955 GCF_059813245.1 Mycobacterium sp. NGS15
GCCGCTCTCCGTGGTGGATGAACGCGAACTGCGACCCGGCACCGGAGCGATATATCAAGCTGAGCAACATATTTCTGCGTGAAAACCGCACCATTTCCAAACGCATCGAGCACCATTGCGGTCCGCATATGGCTGGTCACCCGCCACCCCACGGTCATACGCGAATGCGCATCGCATCGCATGATGAAACATACGTACGCCACTCCGGCCCAAGTGAGCACGAACGTCAGATCCGTGACCCAGAGCTGGTTTGGCGCGGTCGCGGTGAACTTGCGATTCACCAGGTCTGGATGCGGCGCCGCACCGGGCGTGTTGGTGCGGACCCGTTTACCGCGCCGGAATTCCTCGATGCCAGCGGCGTGAATCAGACGGGCCACGTGGTCGCGGCCGGTGTCATGGCCATTGCGCCGGGCGGTTTTCCAGAGCTTGGGGCCCGTGCCGACAGCGGGTGCGTCTTGGCGTCGTAGTAGGTGCTCTGGGGCCGCCTGCAGGCCTGCGCTGCGCAGGACGGTGCAGATGGGCTCGACCCCGAATTCCTCGCGGTTGGTGTCGATGGAGTCGACTATTTCTTGTGTTGGCGGTCGAGCTCCGCCCCGAAGGAACTTGCTGCTCGCTTAAGAATTTCTTTGGCGCGCTTGAGTTCTCGGATCTCTTGTCCGAGTTCCTTAACCTTCTTTGACTCCGAGGTCGTTACCCGGGCGCTAAGCCTTCGTCGATGTTGCCCATCGCACCCAGGTGCGCACCGATTCCACACCGTAGCCCAGCTGACGAGCTACTCGCTGCATCGCGCCCTGGTCGGTGCCCAACCCAGTGCGCAATGATCGGAACATCCGCACCGCGGCGGCCTTCTCCTCGGCACTGTATCGAGGTGTCGTCGGGCTCCCCGGCGACTGTTCCTTCGGCATACCTGCATCCTCGTTTCCAAGGTCAAGAGCCTCCGGGATTCCAAAGCGTT
>NZ_JCALEF010000018.1:0-507 GCF_059813245.1 Mycobacterium sp. NGS15
AGCTGGTGCGGCGTGGTGTGAAATGCCGCCACAAACGCTTTGATGAGCTCACGCACCGTCATGCCGGCCTGGTTCGCAAGGGTGGGCAATCCGATCATCGGATCGGGGGCGTCGTCCAAGTATTCGATCAGGCCGGCACGGGCGGTCTCGTCGAGGGTGCGGTGCACGCTGGGTCGGTATTGCGGGCCCCCTGGCAGCTTGTCGGATAGATGCAGCAACAGGGTCTGGGTGAGCCATTCGGTAGCTAGCCGGGCGAAGACATCGTCGCGATCGGCCACCGCGCCAATCTGCTCGATTATCTGATGGGTGAGTGGATCACGCTGTCGGATCGCGGGTTTGAGGTCGTTGGTGCTCAGTAGGTCGGGATGAAGTGTGATTTGGCAGTACTTCACCGTGCTGCCGTGTGCGAGTGCGCAATAGCGGTGGTTGGCGGGGATGATCCAGATATCACCGACCCGGGGGCTGGTTCGCCCCGAGGGCCCGTTCTCGAATTCGAGTTCCATCGAG
>NZ_JCALEF010000019.1:0-482 GCF_059813245.1 Mycobacterium sp. NGS15
ATGAAGTTCCGTGGTCCGTTGATCGCGCTGGTGGTGTTTATGGCGGTCGCGATGGTGTTGACGTGGTTGGTGTATGCCACGTTGCGCCGTGATGTGGCGGGTGGGACCACGGCGTATTCGGCGGTTTTCACTGATGTGTACGGGTTGCGTGATGGTGATGACGTGCGTATGGCCGGTGTGCGTGTGGGGCGTGTGGAGAAGATCGAGCTGGTCAACAACAACCAGGCCAGGGTCGATTTCGTGGTCCAGAACGATCAGAGGTTGTATGGGAACACGCTGGCGTCGGTGACGTATCAGAACATTGTGGGTCAGCGGTATCTGGGTCTGTCGCTGGGTAAGAGCGGTGATACGAATGTGCTTGCGGCGGGGTCGACGATTCCGTTGGAGCGCACCGATCCGTCGTTTGATGTGACCACGCTGCTCAATGGGTATGAGCCGTTGTTCAGCACTCTGTCGCCCGAGCAGGCCGATAACCTGACCAA